>JBCBJQ010000064.1:0-33759 GCA_038523235.1 Cyanobacteria bacterium J06626_4 | reverse complement strand
AGAGCTTAAGCGCCCAGATCTTGCAGGGCGAAACGAATTTGCTCTACGCTCAAATCACCTTTCCAAAACATCGGTTCTTTTCTGCAATCGGGGAGCTGACTAGATGTTTTTTATCCTTGAAAGGGTCACGATTCGTGTCATGGACGATTGGGATAAGTGAGGACCTGACGATGAACCGGCAGAAATTTCAACAGCGGTTGCCGCGCCTGATTTTGGGCCTGACCCTGCTAACTCTGCTGGCACTATCCGCCGGTTATCTGCTGTGGCCTAACGGACTGGCAGGTTAAGTAGTGGGTGCCGAAGCCCTCAGGCGTCCGGGTTATCGATCGCCAACTGGCGAGTCGCGAATTGTTTGGGAACGGTAGTGCTCAACGGTCGTCGTCCTTTCAGCAGGTAGGTATGCATCGTGCCGCGGCCTTTGATATCGATGCAGCCTCGATCTTCAAACTCGTAATGGGCTTTCACCTGTTGATAGGTGGTGGCGCTCACTTGAATGCGATTGATTACGCCGTGGGCCTCCATGCGACTGGCGACATTGACCGCGTCACCCCAAAGGTCGTAGCTAAACTTTTTGATGCCGATGACGCCTGCCACCACCGGCCCGGTGTTGATGCCAATCCGCAGTTGAAACGGGGTGCCATCCTGACGCTGAAACGACTGAATGGCATCCAGCATTTGAATAGCCATTTCTAAAATCGCTTGGGCGTGATGAGGCTGGGGTTCGGGCAGGCCGCCGACGACCATGTAAGCATCCCCAATGGTTTTGATCTTTTCGAGCCCCAACTTTTCGGCAATGGCGTCAAAGGTCGAAAACACTTCATTCAACACGCTCACCAGCTCATTGGGTGAGATTTGCTGCGACAGCCCGGTAAAGTCCACAATGTCGGCAAATAGAATGGTGGCCTCGTCAAATCGCGAGGCGATCGCCCCCACTTCCATTTTGAGCTGTGTAGCGATGGTGTCGGGCAAGATGTTGCGCAGCAGCTTTTCCGATTTGGCCTGTTCTTCTTGGAGGGCGGCCTCCGCCTGTTTGCGATCGCTAATCTCTTGGTGAACCCGGCCAAACATGTCACAAAAGGCCCGAGACACTTCGCCCAATTCATCGTGGCGGGTCATCGCGCGGGTTTGAAAATGGGGCGGCTGATCTTGGCTAACGGCATCACCCGCCTGCTGCAGATCATCGCGCAGGCGCAAAATCGGCACGATCAAAATCCGCTCTAACACCAGGATGGTGACAAAGGTGACAAACACCGAAATGATGATGACCAGCCCCGCGATGGCCAGGGCATACTGGCCCATTTCATAAATTGTGCCGCTGGCATCATGGCGGACGATCAAAATGTACTGATCCGACAGGCGATCGCTGGGCCAAGCCACGTCATACCGCTGCCGATTGTCGGTTACCTGCCGGACGACTGTACCCTCTGGTACGCTTTGACAATCAATGCCGGGCAATTCGCCAAAGGTGTCAATCACTTTGCCCTGCAGGTCACACAGCGCCGCTCCCAAAATTACGGAGTTGGGTTTGAGGTTTTGTTGGATCAGCTGCAACACCGCTAAATTGTCACCGCCCATCATGGCGTTGGCTTTGGCCGTAAATAACACTTCTGAAGAGACTTGCTCGAGCTCGCCCAGCTTTTCGCGGTAGCGGCGATAAAACGAGGGGACAAAAATCACGCCCTCAATGACGACGATGCTAAAAAACACCCAGCTAACAATGCGACGAGATAGCCGAGAGCGCAATAGGCCAACAGAAGATTGCAGAATGCTGCTCATGAAATTGCGACGGTGACAAGGAACTTCATTCAATACTACTGAGAACGATTGTGGGTTCCGGGGTAGTCAGTGAAGCTTTGCCTGAGAGTTCCCTGAGAATACGCCGAATACCGTTGGCCATCTCTGGCCCAAGCTCCCATCAGAAAAGTTTGGCGAGTCAACAGGGTGGGAGACCTCGCTGGCGAACCGTAATTTTGAGCTTAGATTAATGATGCTCAGAGGTGACAGCGACCAGTATTGGGTTGATTGCAGGGTGTCGCTGGTAGAGTGCGGCGCAAAGGGGTTTCAGGTTCAAGGTTGAGGGTTCAGGTTGGGGACTGGCTCAGGTTTAGAGAGACTTTTGCCAGGCCGGACTCGCGACACCGGTTAGTGATTAAATCACCGCGTTCCGGAGTCGGCAGTGCTGCCGGTTGTCCGACCGGGTTTTCCGCTGCGGCCTTTGCTAGACTGAACATTAACTGTGAACGCAAATCTTTGAGAAGGACACGGCCTCTATGCCCGCCGCCATGACCCCCGAAAAACTGCTGAGTACGCAAGAGATCACTCAGCTGCACTATGATGCTACGCGCGATCGCTTCGATGAGTCTTGGCGCGGGCCGCTCTCCACGTTGCTGGGCCTGGGGCGATCAGCGGGGGCTGACTTTGTCGAGTTCTTTTTAGAGCGCAATCAATACATCAGCTGCATGGCTGAGGATGACGCCATTACCGGCATCTCGCCCCGATTGGTGACCGGGGCAGGCGTGCGCGTTTTCAAGGGCAAAGCGGACTGCTATGTGAGCACCAACAATCTCACCTTTACTGGCCTCCGCAGCGCATTAGAAAAAGCCCTGTCGATTATGGGCCTGTTTCTGCCTGGCCCCACGGCCTCTGTGCCGGAAACGAACTTAGAGCTGCTGCGAAACTACGCCGCCGCTAAAAACAAAGATGCTTGGCTCGACGGCTGCAGCTCGATGCAAGAAATGGGCGATGTGTTGCTCTCTGCGAACGCCGCGATCGCCCAAGCTGGTAGCCATGTGCAAGCCCGACGCGCCGGATATTTTCGCGATTGGCAAGAGGTTTTAGTGGCCGCCAGCGATGGCACCTTCGCCCGCGATATTCGCCTGACGCAGTCGGTCAGCTGCAATTTACTCTGTGCCGATGGCGACCATCGCTCGTCGATTGGTCAGCGCCTCGGTGACACCAGCGACCCGGCCTTTTTGCGCAATTGGAACTACGGCACCACGGCGGAGGAAGTCGCGGAATCTGCCGGTAAGATGCTCTACGCCGAGTATGTCGAATCGGGCAACTATCCCGTCATCATGGCGAATCACTTTGGCGGCGTCATTTTCCATGAGGCCTGTGGTCACCTGCTAGAAACGACGCAAATTGAGCGCGGCACGACCCCCTTTATCGACAAAAAAGGCGAGAAAATTGCCCACGAAAATCTCACCGCCTGGGATGAAGGGCTCTCGGACGATGCCTTTGGCACCCTGGATATGGATGATGAGGGCATGCCAACCCAGCGCACATTGCTAATCGAAAACGGCATTTTGAAGAACTTTTTGAGCGATCGCGCCGGTTCCATGCGCACGGGGCATCCACGCACGGGCAGCGGCCGCCGCCAGGGCTATACCTACGCTGCCGCCTCGCGCATGCGCAATACCTACATCGCGCCGGGTGATTTCTCGGTGGATGAGCTGTTTGGCTCGGTGGAAAAGGGCATCTACTGCAAAAAGATGGGCGGCGGCAGTGTCGGCCCGACCGGCCAGTTCAACTTTGGCGTCGATGAAGCCTACCTAATCGAAGATGGCGAAATCACCAAGCCGCTGAAGGGCGCAACGCTGATTGGGGAAGCAAAGGAAATCATGCAGCGCATTTCGATGTGTTCAGAAGATATTAGCCTCGCACCCGGATTCTGCGGCTCGATTAGCGGCAGCGTCTATGTCACAGTCGGTCAGCCTCACCTCAAGGTTGATTCCATCACTGTGGGTGGGCGGTAAAGTCTTCACTCCAATAGCATTTTTTGAATGGGCAGCGTGGATATTTGTCGGCGCTGCTTTTTTTATGGTTTTGCAAGGGTGCAGGTCAGTCACGCACGGCGATCTCAAGTGTGGCGTGCTGCTCTCACACCACCCCTCCAAGCGATACACTTACCAATCCTCAAGGAAGAGTGCTGTGAACTAGACCTCAACCAATGCCGGAGCAGCTTTTGAGGTCTTTTGGCTGTAGATAGTATCGAGTCTTTTCAACGATTACATGTAAAAGTACTATGCCTAGGAATCAACTGTACAAAGTCCTAGCCGGTTCCCCTCCGTGTCTTGTCCAATGAAATATGCGTCATATACAGAATGTGTTCCGATATAAATCTTCCTTAAGTTGCTTAAGTGAGATTTCAAAAGCTCATCAATAGCTGTAATTCTCTCTCTGAGAAGCTTATTATTTGGGTCGATGTTTCCAGCAAGTTCCATACACACATTTTCGTCTAGAGAGAAACCGTCGAAATCATATGTATTGATAAAACCATTCCCATGAAGCACTCTACTAATGGCCGCGTCTTGAGAATTAGCTATTTCAAATATCAACTTATTTGAAATCTCGTAGCGATCATAAAAGTTACGCCTTATGAAAGCAAGTTTTTGAGCTGCGCCTTGGATATCCTTCAGAAAAATATGAGCTTGAGGATCATTTTGCAATCCTAAAAATATATATTTTTCGTGCGTCTCATTATAGTAATCGGCCCAATCTTCATAAGAAGAAATCGCTACCCAGATCTCATTTTCGATTTCTATTGTTAGCAATCGCGAAGACTCATAAGTTTCGCTTGCAGCTCTATGATCGACCAAGCATTCTCCATTGCCAACATAAACCGGCAATTCCTTCTTAGAGATACGGTAAGCAGAGGCTTTATAACCTTGTGAGGTTAGCCAGTTGATAAATGCAAGTAAATCCTTCGAATGCTGAGTTGCGGCTTCTCTCTTCTCATTCATATGAAGAAATGGAACAGAAACTCCCTGCTTTTGACAATCTTTCAAATACTCATCTAAAAAATCACTAGATCCATACAAGACGCCACCGTCCTGGGTACGCAAGCCACATCGCTGATAACCGTCTGAATACTCATCCAAACCGAAGGCATCAGACAGGGAAGTCATTTCTAAATATCCCTGCCTTTGCAAAAAGTTCTTGATGTTGAACTCGCTATCCTCTTGTAAATCCCATTTAAATATCCCGAAAGGATAGTCTCCTGCACTGGAGAAGAGAACACCCTCTACGGATGCTCGTAATTGCTGCAAAAAGTGAGTTGATTCTTCATTCACTGCACTAACTTGAAATGATTAAGATGTACTACGAGTAATTGTAGGCGTGATATCATCCGCGCGAATTCTCAAAAGGGCTAAATAGCTATAGCCATAGTCTGCGGTTAAGGATTGATGGTTGCAGCATTTTGCTTTGCCGTCTCGAAGAAAAGCGCCTCCCGAGGTGTCTGGCACCCTTTGCAAAAGCTCGTTAATCTTGAGCCTGTGAGAGCAATGTCGCCGCCACCTGCAGCACTTGAATCAGCCAGTTCGTCAGACACTCGGTGTTATCTTGCGTGTTCCAGGTTAACTCTTCGACCAAACAGTGCAAAACCCATAATGCCGCGATCTCGTGGACGGCTTGCGTGGCAGCCATAGTTAAGTGATCAATGGTACTGAGATCAACTGAGGGAATGGTCTAAGGTTTTGCAAATGCGGCTCAAATCGGTGATCGCCCAGCAAAAATTGACTGAAAAGTGCCCAAAACTTGCCTTTAACTCGGATTTTGGGCATTTTGGCATCGGAGTTGGTCAGTGTTCGAAACAGGCTCGCTCAGGCTCATGGCCTTGCTGTCCCCTCAATTTTGGGAGAAACGATTGGGGGTTGGGCCACCAGCCAGATAGGGCGAGCAGGGCTAATTTGCCAATCTCATCAACGGCCTCAACTACTGATGAGACTTTGTAATGAGTGGGCGATCGCGGCTGAAACGGAGAGAAAGCCCACTAAACTCTTATCAACCTGCGAGCTAGTTGCTTTATCCCTATGACCTTTCAGCCTGAATCCGCTACTGTCACCAAAAGTTCTGCGCCCATCGGCATCTTTGATAGTGGGGTGGGAGGGCTGACCGTATTGCGCGAGTTGACTCGGCAGTTGCCGCAGGAGTCGATTCTTTATGTGGGCGATACGGCCCGACTGCCCTATGGCGATCGCAGCCCCGAAGAGATTCGCCAATTTGGGCACGAGATCATGACCTGGATGATGACTCAAAACGTCAAGATGGTGATGATGGCCTGCAACACCAGCTCTGCCCTCGCCCTAGAGCAGGTGCAGCAAGCGTTTCCCATCCCGATTTTGGGATTAATTTGTCCGGGCGCGCGGGCCGCCGTTAAGGCGGGTCGACGCATTGGGGTGATTGCCACGCCTGCCACCGCGGCGAGTGACGCCTACCGTCAGGCCATTTTAGAAGCCGATGCTGAAGCCCAGGTTTGGCAGATGGGATGTCCGCAGTTTGTGCCTTTAATTGAGCAAGGTCGTCTGCAAGATCCCGCCACGTTAGCGGTGGCCAAAACCTACTTGCAGCCGCTCTTAGCGGCCAAAATCGACACGTTAGTGCATGGCTGCACCCACTATCCGCATCTCGAACCTGTCTTCAAAACTTTTTTACCAGATACAATCAAGCGGATTGACCCGGCCTACTTCATGGTTAAAGCAGCAGTTCAGGAACTTGAGCTTTTAAACTTGAAAAGCACACGACCAGCACGGCCCACCCAGTTTTTTGTCAGTGGCTGTCCGGAACAGTTTTCAACCTTAGCCGCCAGATGGCTAAAAAGGACACCTGAAGTGAACCAGGTCAATTTTGACGCCTTCGTCACCTCGCCACAATCCCAACGTATCTAAAGACAGTTCATGATGATCGGCCAAGAGACTCGCATTACGGTGCCAATAATCCGGTCTTACAAACACGCTGACGAGCGGTTTGTCATGTTGACCGCCTACGACTGCCTAACGGCGACGGCTTTTGATCGGGCAGGGGTGCCGATTCTCTTAGTCGGCGATACGCTAGGCATTTTTGTGCAAGGGCATGACACGACCCTGGCCGTCACGATGGATGCCATGGTTTATCACTGTGAAATTGTGGCCCGAGCGGCTCGTCGGTCACTGGTGGTTGGTGATCTGCCCTTTGGCACTTACAACACCCTGGAAGCCGGTATCCAGAATGCTGGCCGGTTGATGAAGGATGCCGGGGTGCAGGCGATCAAACTAGAAGGTCGGCAGGACAAATTGATTCGAAACCTGACCCAGTCGGGGATTCCTGTGATGGGGCATCTGGGCCTGACGCCCCAGTCGTATCATCAGCTGGGGGGCAATAAGGTTCAAGCAAGAACCAAGGTAGCGGCAGCTCAGTTAGTTCAAGATGCGATCGCGCTCGAAAACGCGGGCGTTTTTGCGCTGGTTTTAGAAGCCGTGCCCACCATTGCTGCCAGGGATGTCACTGCAGCTGTCAACATTCCCACGATTGGCATTGGGGCTGGCCCGCATTGCGATGGGCAAGTGCTGGTGTCAGCCGACCTGTTGGGGTTACACGATGGGCACTCACCCAAATTTGTCAAAGATCGCCTCTTATCCGACACTCCCCGTAATGCTTCCCTGCGGGAAACGCAGCTGGCATTCCTCAACAGTGAGGATTACAGCCATCCTTACTATTGGGCTGCGTTTATTGGTTCCGGCGACTGGCGGCCTTTGCAGCAGTAGGCAAATATTTCATTGCCGCCGCTGTTTTAGGATGAATCCATTGCTTGTGTGCCTTCGCCCATGACCACCCCAGCCTTTGGTACAGCCCTCACCGCTTATCGAGAGACACTTGAACTGGTTCTCAAGGCGCAGAATGTTGGGGAGCAGCAAGTCTTGGCCGTTCTGAATGCTCGCGATATCCTTCACGCGGCTTTAGCGCAGTCACCACCGCCTGGCACCTATTGGCTGAAGGAAATCCATACCCTCGATCGCCACCTCAAAGAGCACGCGACTGACCTGGTTGTCCAGATAGACTTTGGGGCTTATCGCCAAAGCTTTCCCAAAGCGCCAGAGCAGTGGTGGTGGTTTCTGGATGAAGCCCTAGAGGCACCCAAAAAGCATCCTAGTGATTGGGTGTTCAAAGGGGCGACCACTCTGGCTTGGGCCATCAGCATTGGGCTATTAGTGAATATCAGCGGGCGCTTTCTACTCGGGGGGGCAGGCGTAGCAGGCTTGTCCGCCATTGCCCTGTCTAATTTATTGACGCTGTTGAAAGCCCGCAGTGATCTGACCGATGCAGGAAATGAAGGCGTTCAGTTGCTATTTGATCGCTTTGAGTTGTCAAAGCCTCAGCAAATTCGTTTTCGGTTTGGCACGACAGCGCTGCTTTCAGGAACTCTGTTTGCTTTTTGGCTTACATTGCCGACCATTGCCAAACATTACAATTTTCGAGCAATAGCACTGCATGATAACGGCAAGCTGGGGTCGGCTGAGCAAAACTACGAACGGGCCATTTCCCTTGACCCAGACAATTTAGACGCCCACTATAATCTCGGAATTCTTTACGAAGATATTCAAGAGTTAGGCAAAGCGGAAACCCAATACCTAATTGCAGCGCGAGGGGATTTCCCAGAGGCTTATAACAATTTAGCTCGTTTATATCTGCAATCACCTGACAACAACTTGAATAAGTCCCTAGCGCTGTTGAGTCAGGGGTTAAGGCTAGCCGATGAGCAAGAAAGTTTTCCAGAAACTGAATTCAGTCTCTATAAAAACTTAGGCTGGGCCTTGCTACAGCAAGAAGAATACTCATTTGCGGCATCTGCTTTGGATGAGGCCATCTCAATCTATGAGCAATTGCCAAGTTCTGAACAGGAGTTTGTGGCAAACCCTGGCTCAGCCTACTGTTTGTTCGCTCAAGTTCGAGAGACCTTAGGAAATCAAGATGTGTTGCCGGTTTGGCAGCGCTGTTGCCAGTTAGGCGATCGCAGCAACCCTGAAGAAAACGCTTGGCTAACGATGGCTCGTGACCGTTTTGATACAGCAGGACTCAACTACGAGGATGTATGTCACACAAACGCTTTACCGCTTTAATGCAGACAATGGTGCTGACCTTCGGCACTGCCGTGGCGATCGCTCAGCCGGTGCAAAGTGCCATCGGCACTCAATCCCCTAGCGCTATTGAGGAAAATCTTCAAATCAGCTTTTTGCACTTCATTTTCCCTAATCGAAGAACGCGCACTCGCGGTTCAAGAAGATCGTCGCGGGCTCCTTTTGATGAATCACTGCCTTACGTGCTGAGTCCGCGTAATAGCGCTTTGATTGGCACGGATGCTTTAACTTTGCAATGGCATCCTGTTAGCGGGGCCACCTCATACACAGTCGTTATCAATGGCAAAGGGTTTAACTGGGAGGTTGAAGTAACAGGGCCTGAAGCCACCTTCGACGAACTAAAGTCTTTAGCACCGAACTATCGCTACACCATGGTCATCACTGCTGATAATGGAATCTCGTCTGAGTCAGGAGAGCCCGTTGGATTTACACTGCTGCCTGAAACTGAGAGCGCTCGCGTCAACGCCCAAGTAGACGCCATTAGGGCAGAGCAGGGAGAGCCTGATGAAAAGGCCCTGGCGATCGCCCTAGAATACTTCGAGTTTGAACACAGCGACCCTGATTGGCAAAGCTACGCCCTCAACCAAGCCGCCATTGATGTGTTAGAAGCCAGAATCGAGGCGGGTACGGAAGATAGCCGAGTTTACTTACTGCAGGCCGATACGTATCTGAAAGTTGGGCTGCCGCTGTTGGCTCAAGAGCGCTACGAAGAAGCGTTGACCTCTGCTCAAGCAGCAGGGCAAGCGGAATGGCAAGCCGAGAGTTACTGGGGGCTGGCGGATGTGGCGCAGGGACAAACGGAATATGCCGATGCGCTTGACCACTTACAAATGGCCCAAGCGCTTTATGAAAACTTAGGCAACCTTGAACAGGCGACAGAACTGCAGACCCAGATTGTCGCATTAGAAATGCAGTTGCCCCAATCAGCTTTTGAATAGTAGACATTAAGCCTCTACATCAAGACCTCATCACGCTTACAGCAAATCTCTCTAATAGGCAAACATCATGGTGCATCTCGCTTTTCGCTTGCGTTATCAATTGCCCTACGCCTTCGCCTTAGCCGGTCTGTTGACGAGTTTACCAATTAGTATGGTGAGCCCCAGTGTTGCTGCATCGGTGCAGGTGGCTCAGCAGGCTACTCGCCCGCCGCAAACAGTTACCGGCAGGCTAGACGAAACCTCTGCTGTGTTCACAGACCACGGTAGCTATTATGAACTCCATACGTTTGAGGGCACCGCTGGAGAAGCCCTGACCATTAACCTCAGCAGCGATGACTTTAATGCTTATTTGATGCTAGAAAGTCCCACAGAGGAAGTGATTGCCCAAGATGACGACGGAGCAGGGGGCAACAATGCCTCTATTTTTATAATTCTGCCCGATACAGGGACCTATACACTAATCGTCAACAGCTATGCGCCCAGTGAAACCGGAAGCTATCGGTTGGAATGGCGAACCGCCACAGCGCAGGACATAGCGCGTATTTCCGATTTGGCTAGACTATATTGGGCTCACGGATACTATGAAGAAACAGAAACCGTTCTTGAAGAAGCAAAAGCAATCCTTCTGAATGCCCTATCTAACGGTGATGCCCTTAGCTCTGACAGTTTCTATCTTGTGGCTGATGTATATAGGTTGATCGGGCGCGACGATGAGGCGCAGGCACTGGATCAGATTGCGATCGATATTGAGGAGCAGAACTATCAGGAATCCAGGCAGATCGACGCGGTGGAGAGGGAACGGCCCGTCGACGTAGAGGAGATTGCGATCGCAGAACAAGAACTAGCTACTCTTGAGCAGCAGCTCGACTCTGATCATGTTGACCTTGTTGACAGCCTGAGTTACCTAGCCAGGATTTACCAGGAAACAGGGCGCTATGGGGAAGCAGAGACCCTCTATCAGCGCGCTCTAGAAATTAATGAGCAAGCTTTAGGCTCCGACCATTCTGACACCATTGTCAGCCTTCTTGATTTGGCTGATTTTTATGAGGCTTTGGGGCGTTATAGGGAGGCAGAGCCCTTCTATCAGCGTGCGCTAGAAATTAGTGGGCAACAAATAGACCCCAACGACTTCGAGGCCATCGTCAGTAGCGATTATTACTACACAATATTTCTGACACTAGCTGGGCTGTACCAGTCGACGAGGCGCTACGACGAGGCCGAAACCTTCTATCGGCGTTCTCTGGAAATTAGTGAACAAGTCGCCTATGACGGCCCTGATGATCCCGATATTGTCTACAGTCTCGATAGTTTGGCCGGGTTGTACCAGGCGATGGGCCGCTATGACGAGGCCGAAACCCTCTTTCGACGAGCCCTAGCAATCAATGAGCAAGCCCACGGCGATGATCCCGACAGCACGGTCTACAGCCTCAATAATTTAGCCTGGCTGTATCAGACGATGAGACGCTATGACGAGGCCGAACCTCTTTATCAGCGAGCTCTAGAGATTCGCGAGGAACAGCTAGGTTCCAACCATATCCATGTTGCTAACAGCTTTAGTGACCTCGCCTCGCTATATCAGTCGGCGGGCCGCTATGACGAGGCCGAATCTCGATATCGGCAAGCCTTAGCACTCCGTGAGCAAGAACTCGGTTCCGATCATCCTCGTGTTGCTGACAGCCTCAATAATCTAGCCTGGCTGCACCAGTTACGGGGACGTTATGACAAAGCCGAACCCCTTTATCGACAGACTCTAGAGATTCGTGAGCAAGCTTTAGGCTTCAATCATCGCCGTACCGCTGCTAGCCTTGATAATTTGGCCTATCTGTATTGGTTGATGGGCCGCTATGACGAGGCCGAACCCGTCTATATGCAGGCTTTGGAGAGTTTCGAGCAAGCTGTAGGCCCCGACCATCCTGAGACTGGTGCCAGCCTTAATAATCTGGCCTTGCTGTACCGTTCGACCGAGCGCTACGGAGATGCAGAAACCCTCTATCAACGTGCCTTGTCCATTAGTGAGCGCGCCTACGGCTCTGACCATCTTGAGGTCGCTACCAACCTCAATAATTTAGCCGAGCTGTATTGGTCGATGGGGCGTTTTGACATAGCCATGTCCCTGGCCGAGCGAAGTCTAAAGCTTCGTGAGCAGCAGCTAGGCCCCAACCATCTCGATACTGCTGCCAGCCTCGATACTCTGGCTGCGGTGTATCGATCTCTAGATCGATACCAAGCGGCAGAACCCATATACCTCAATATATTGGAGATTCGCGAACAAACCTTTGGGTCTGACCATCCGGCTACTACCGATACCTTGATTAATCTGGCTGGGCTGTACTCTGCCCAAGGCCAGCCCCAAGCAGCCCTCGATACCTTGAGACGGGGGCTGAACAATCAAGAAATCGTCTTTAGCCGTAATCTGTTAGGGGGCTCGGATGCTCAGAAACGCGCTTATTTGGATACACGAGCATGGACAATCGATAACACGGTTAGCCTGCATCTCAATAGTCTGCCGACTGATGCAGATGCCGCGCACCTCGCATTCACGACTCTGTTGCAACGCAAAAGCCGCGTACTTGATCTGTTTACCAACTTGCAGGCTCAATTGGCTGATGATCCCGAGGCCGCAGCACTTTTGGATGAGCTGAATGCAGTCAATACTCAACTTGCTAACCTCGCCGTGAACTCACCGTCTGAGGATTTTGAAAATCATCAAACCCAGGCCAAATCCCTGCAAAACCAGATCACTAGCCTTGAAGACCAGCTCAGCCGTCTCAGTGCTGATTTTGCCAATGTGACCGCTTCGCCATCGGTCGCTGAGATTCAGGCTGCCTTACCCCCAGCGACCACTCTGGTCGAGTTCACTCGCTATCGACCGGTTAACCCCACCGGCCCAATCCAGCAGCGGTATGGTGACGATCACTATGCCGCCTATATCTTGCAGCCCAATGGCACGATTCAGGGGATAGATTTAGGACCAGCAGTGACCATTGATACGGCGGTGGAGACGTTCTCCCAGAGCTTGGCTTCATCCAACACCCCGCTCGGCCAGTTCAAAGCCGAGGCCCAAGATCTAGAACAACTGATCATGGCTCCAGTACGGGAGTTGCTGGGAGATACCACCACCGTCTTTATCTCTCCAGCGGGTGCCCTCAACTTGATTCCCTTCGAAGCCTTAGTCGATGAGGCTAGTGATTATCTGGTGGAAACCTATCAGTTTCGCTATCTCACCTCGGGTCGCGACTTGCTGCGGTTAGAAAATACCCCCGCTAGTAACAATCCGGCTGTGTTGGTAGGCAACCCGATCTACGGTCGCCCAGGCGAAGTGGTCGCGCAAGCTACCCGCGCGATCGACTTTGATAGCCGCATCTTCCCTGCTCTACCGGGCACCCAAGCTGAAGTCGATCTGATTGCCCCCAAGCTACCGGGGGCTGAGGTCTACACCCAAACGAATGCTACTGAAGCGCTGATCAAGCAGCAGTCTCAGCCCAGCATTTTGCACATCGCGACCCATGGTTTCTTTGAGCCCACTGAAGAGACACTCAATCCATTGCTGCAGTCAGGGCTAATTCTGGCGGGGGCAGCGGCAGAGGGCCAGAGTGGCCCTGACCAAGATGGTATTTTGACCGCCCTAGAAGTCACTGGCATGAACCTGAGTGGGACTCAACTTGTGGTGCTCTCGGCCTGTGAAACCGGTCTTGGAGAATTGGCTGCCGGCGAAGGGGTTTATGGTTTGCGTCGGGCTTTTGTGCTGGCAGGTTCTCATAGCCAGGTGATTAGCTTGTGGAAGGTGGATGATATCGCCACCCAAGAGCTGATGGTCGATTACTACGATCTCCTCCTCTCTGGTACTCCCCGCGATGCTTCCCTGCGGGAAACGCAACTGGCATTCCTCAATAGTGACGAATACAGCCACCCCTATTACTGGGCTGCGTTCATTGGTTCCGGCGATTGGCGAGCGATCGAGATGAACCCGTAATGTCTCAGGTTTTTGCAAGTTTGGATGGTTGTCTCGCGTCACAACAAATCACATAACCCCAAATCGCAGCTGTGCTGTTGTGAGGCCTATTAGCAGAAGCTAGCTAACGAGGCGAAGCCTACTGGCCTGCTAGCTCCGCCGCCCGGTCAAGTTGAGCTTGCGTGTTTGAGGCCCACTGAGGATTGCCTTGGGTAATGTAGAGGTTTTTGGCGTGCTCTAAGACGCCCTCAGCTTCTCCATAGTTGGCCAAGCGAATAAAGGACAAACCAGCGCTGTAATAGGCATTGGCATATTCAGGATTGATGTCAGTCGCCGCTCTAAACGCATCGAGCGACGCGTTGTAATCACCCTGGCCATACTGAGCAACGCCGAGGTTATAAAACGCTTCGACATATTGCGGAAAGATGGCGATCGCTCGCTCAAAGGCCGCGATCGCGGCCTCATAATTTTGCTGCCTCAAGTAAATCCGGCCCTGATGAAAGGCGGGTTCGGGGGCATTCGGCGTGTATTCTTCCGCTGTTTGTAGCGAGGCGATCGCCGCCTCATAATTTTGCTGGTCGAGCTGCACTAGGCCCAGGTTGTAATAGGCATTGCCTAAGTCCGGCTGCAGTTGGATTGCCCGTTCTAAATACTCTTGGGCCTGATCCAAATTGCCGCCTTCCCATAGGGCAGCACCCAGATTGGAGTAAGCCATCGCAAATTCCGGGTCGGCCTCCAGCGCCTTCCAAAACGCGGTGGCCGCCTCTTGCAATTCGCCCGTTTGTCGCAGCACCAGCCCTAAGTTGTAGTGAGCGGCCGACGAATTGGGGTCTAACGCAATGGCTTCTCGAAAGGCCGCTGTCGCGTCCACCACAGCACCCTGCTGAATCAAAGCTAAGCCTCGATTGAGGGCCGCTTCTGACGGCGGCACGTCAGGCACTTGGGCAATCTGTGATTCGGCTGACTCAACCGCCCGCGCTCCCGGTGTCGATTGAGTCAGTACCAAACTCGCCCCGACACACAGGCTACCTACAATATGCAGCCAGCGATGATGCCAAATGCCCATAAAAAACCCTCCCGAGACCAGATATAGCGTCTCAGCTTCTCTAGCAACTGTTCGCCTGTAGTTATATCAAATCTGTCGTGATCGGGAACGCCTTGGCTGACAAAAAAGTGGGGCGATCGCTCAGACCGTGGCCGTGAGGTGGCCAATATCTGCAGGCGTTAAGTTGGCATCAACGACCTCACCATCGCGAAACCACACAATACGGCGGGTCAGGCGTGCGACATCCGGTTCATGGGTCACCATCACCACGGTGATGCCCGTCGCATTAAGTTCTGAAAAGATGCCAAGCACATCCTGCGTGGTGTGAGAGTCCAAAGCGCCGGTAGGTTCATCTGCCAGCACTAACAAGGGCTGGTTGACGATCGCGCGCGCGATGGCCACGCGCTGCTGTTGCCCCCCCGAGAGTTGGGTCGGTCGATTGTTCATACGATCGGCTAGTTTGACCTGTTTCAAGGCTGCCGCCGCCCGTTCTTGGCGCTCTGAGCTGGGAATGCCCGAATACACCATGGGCAACATGACGTTTTCGAGCGCAGTGAGCTGAGGCAACAGATGAAACTGCTGAAACACGAAGCCGATTTTGCGGTTGCGGATATGGGCTAAGGCATCATCATCCAGCTCGGCCACATTTTCACCGTCTAAATAATAGTCTCCCGACGTGGGGCGATCGAGGCAGCCAATCAAGTTCATCGCGGTGGATTTACCCGACCCCGATGGCCCCATGATTGAGCAATATTCGCCGGGTTCAACGGTCAGGTTGACATCCCAGAGCGCCCGAACCTCAGTATTGTCAATACCATAGACCTTGCTGACCTGGCGGAGTTCAATGAGTGGCTTCATGCCTCTACGATAGCGTCCATGACGGGAAACGGCCGCGTCTGCGAGTCGCACCACCAGGTCTGATTGATCCCTGTAATCGGGCGATCAAGCCGTGCCGCGATCGCATCATTGACCTTGGGAGCGTCAACATCTCAAGGGGACGTCAGACGGCCCCGTCCAAAAGCCGCTCTGAGCTCGATTGTGCTCAAGATGAGCAGGCAAAAAGCGGCTCTTGTTGTGACCTTAGTGATGACGGACAGTCAACAATTAGTGACTGTGAGTATGACCATGATGCTCGTGGGTATGGCCATGATTATGCGAATGACCGTGAGCATGTTCATGGTTGGCCTGAGCCTGAGCTTGGGCGATCGCTAGCCCCGGATTGACCGCGAGGGGTTCTGCTTCCAACAAAGCGCGGATGTGATCGTTGGCCCAATCTGCCACCATCGTCAAAAATATCGGATGGTCGTTCACGCAGGGCATCTGAATGAACGAAACATCTTTGTGCTTAGCCCGCACAGTTTCAATGATGTGGTCTACATCCAACAGTGTTTCGTGGTTTTCGGTGGCAAATCCAATAGGCATAAACACCAGAGCCTTTGCGCCGAGCTCAATTAAGTTTTGAGCCGCCAGCTTGGTATTGGGCTGAGTCCATTTAATCAGCGGCGTCTGATGGTTGAGCCAGCCAACCGAAATCAAAGGATAACGGTGAATCAGGCGCTCTCGCACACGCTCATAGAGCATCTGGCTCTCATCGATGCCAGAAGTAAACCCTTTGGCTTCAAAGGGACAGCCGTGATTCATCAAAATGATGCCGATTTGTGAGGGTAAATAGGCATTGGCAAGTTCAGCTTCAATCTTCTCCTCAACCATCTGCACCATCAGATCCAGATAGGCCGGTTCGTTGAAGAAAGAGGGAATATATCGCACCCCTTTGACCCAATGTTCGCTGCCCTCACTGAGCTTGGCCAAGGCGTTGTTCACCTGCTCAACCGCGATGCCGCTGGTAAAGATGGAATCCACCACCAGCAGCGGGTAAATCAACAGCTTTGTGAAGCCCTGGGCTTTAACCGTCTCTAACACCTGCTCGGGCAGAAATGGCTTGCAAAAGTTAAACGCCTTAAAGACTTCAACGCGATCGCCCCATTGCGACTGCAGTTCTTGCTCAATGCCCGCGCGCTGCTTTTCAAAAATCGCATTGTGGGGAGAAATAAACTGATCGTGTTGGTGGCTCCACTCATGCAGATCAAACATGGCCAGCAGTTTGGCCAGAGGCGGATACACCCAGGTGGGAACAGGAGCAAATTTGGCCGTGAGGAGATTGAGGGCCTGTTCGTTGTAGTTGGCAAAATCTTCGTAACTCTCAACTTCCCCGTACCCCATCAAGAGAACCGCAACCCGGTCTTGGACAGGCGATTGAACATCCGAGGGTTGAATGTTTTCTTGGACGTTGTGAGCGGTAGTAACCAAAACTTTTCCTCGATGACTTTTGGGGAGACTTTAACAGACATTCTAGGAATCGCCTGCGAGCTCTCCTTTTATACGCTAACATCCCCCCTAGGGGGATAAGGCTTAGGATATTCTTAAGCCCGCCTAACTTAGGGCTCCAAGGCTTCTTGGCGAATCAGCATCCTAGCCTCTGTAACTCAATCTAGCGTCATTAGCTACTCCCAAACATAAAAGCCGTATTTAGACATTTGGATCTTTTTAGCCGGCAACAATCTTTAGCAAAAGTCAGAAATAACTCGTAGTACAGCTTCTAAAAACGCAACGAAAAGGCGTTTCTCGAATGAACGATTCCAATTCTCGCAACGGGCATCTAACCTTGATCGATAGTCTCAAAGAAAATTCTGCTTTTGCCGCTTTTGCTACTAAACAAACCGCGCTCTTTGGCAAGACTCTACTACTCAATCCCCAATCTCCGTGGATTGGTGCCACGCTGGGGATTTTGTTGGTTTCCGTGCCCGTTTTTTTTGAAGCGCCTTTAGTCAGAACGGTGCCGTGGATCAGTGTGGCCTTGACAGGCCTTTGGCTCTGGGGCAGTGTTCGCCTATCGCGTCATCCGCCAACTGAGTTTCTCGGAGATTTGCTGCTGGGGCTGAGCTGGAGCTGGCTCGCCGGGGCGATCTATTGGGGCTGGTTTCGCTGGGAGCCGCTGTGGCATCTGCCGATTGAATCGATTGGTCTGCCGATCGCCCTTTGGGGCCTACATCGCGGCTGGGGCAAGGTGGGCCATTGCTTTTATCTAGGTTCACTGCTGGGCACAGCGATCACTGACCTTTATTTCTATCGGCTCAATTTGATGCCCTATTGGCGTCAACTGATGGTGTCGCCACCGGCCCAATCGTTAGGGATTGTGCAGGCGGGCTTTGCCCAGGTGCAGACCCGTGAGGGTGCCGTGACGGCGATCGTGGCGGCCAGCGGCCTGTTGATTTTGGCCTGGCAGACCTGGCGATCGCCCCAGCGGCACCATTGGGTCTTCAGCGGTACCTTACTCGGCACCTTGCTAGTGGATAGCTTGTTTGTGGCTCTGGCCGCTTTCTAACGCTGCCGCCCGAGCGCCCTTAATCATGCCCAGGGAGATGGCTAAGACCGCTAGCCCAGAGCTCTAATCACCAAAGGCTGGCGGAATTGAGCTAGTGTGGCAAAGGAAAGCTGCGATGTTGCGATAGCAGTGATATTGATCATTTATGTTGGCCATAGGATTTTTATTCACGGGAAACGCAATATCTTTTTACAAATAGTTACAATGTAGCTATGCTTTTTATTCCTTTAAGGCGAGATGACATCAATCGTGTTTGGTAACTTGCCCGTTCCTGGTCAAAGTGGCGATCGTGTCGTCAGCCGAGCTGTAACCACCGCCATTTCCGCGCTCTTTAAGCAGACAGAGAAGCTAGAGGCGATTGTGCGGGCCGAGCCAGTGGCCAAGCTCCTGCAGGGCAGCGTCGATGGCTTTGACTTTATGGGTAAAGGCCTGCTGATGTATAGCGGCTTGCGCGTGCAGTCGATGGAATTTTACGTGCAGTCGGTTTCCATCGATTTTGGGGCGATTTTTAGAGGCCAAGTGAAGCTCAAGCAGTCAACCCAGGCCAACATGCGCATCGTTCTGAGTGAAGCCGACCTGAACGCGTCTTTTAATACGCCCTTTTTAATTGAGAAGCTGCAGCAACTCACCTTTGAGGGGCAGCCGCTGCACTTTGACGAAACTCAGCTCGAAGTTGAAAGCAACGGCTCGCTGCGGTTTCAAAGCCAGGTTCGTGTAGGCGCAGCCAGTGAACCGACCGCCGTCAACTTCACGACGCAAGTGGAAGTGAAAGACCGGCGCAAGATTCAGTTCGTTCAGGTCGATTACGGTAACGTTGCTGAGGGGCTAGAGCTGAGTAAAGCGCTGGTTGGTCATCTCAACGACCTGCTTGACCTAGATAAATTTGCCTTAGACGGGATGCAACTACGGGTTGACCAGCTCCGCCTCCGTAACCAGCAGCTGACCCTCTACGGCGTGGCTAATATCACTGACTTTCCCAGGCGAGCTGCGGCTAAGGCTGCCGCTTAAGTGAGGCGCGGCGAGTCAGGCGGCTTGTTACTCATCAGTAATAGAGCAACCGAGGGAAAACCGCTTTCCAGTACAATGTCATGAGTGAAAACGGTAAGCGACACCGTTGCTTAAGACTAATGACGTCGATCACTCACGTTTTAACCATGCGGCATAAATTGGGATGGACTCAGAATCTACACTTAATCAACTGAAGGCCGCATTACCCGCTGGGCAGTTGCCCTCTAGCTATCGCGTTTACTTTAAAAACACGCTGATTGCGCTCTGCCATGCGTTAGAAGACCATATTCTCAAAAGTACTGCCGAGCATGCTGACCAGCAGCCGCTGGTATTGGTGACCTTTCAAGAAGGTAAGTGGTATTTGCAAGAAGCTGACCGCTACTTAGACATTGCCCAGCAGTCTGAACATGTCGCTGTTTCGGCCTGTGCCGATAGTGGCTTTGAAACCCATCCAACCGGGCAACTGTCTAACGTCTCTCTGCTTGAGCTAGACCCCGACGATAGCTTGGTCAATGAGTGGAATTTGATCATTGTGGCTCCGGGCTACACGGCGATGGTGTTGTGCCATGAGCTGTCGGCAGAGGAATATCAGGCCGACAATCAGCCGCGTAGTGACGTCGAGCGTAAATTTTATGGCCTGTGGACCTTCGATCGCGCGGCGGTAGAAGCTGCCGCCACCATTTTGATTGAGCGTCTGCGCCCCTACGATGAGGGTCTGGCCGATCGCCTCCACGAAATGCAGAACCGCATGAGTGCGGCTCCCAGCACCGCGCCGGTTGACCTCACCAGCGTCGTTTCGCGCATCGTCAATTACCTGCAGGACAGTCAAGAGCATCTGATCACAGCCAGCCGGCAAGCCCGTGAGCTGTGGGAATTAGAGGGTCATGCCCTACGCATCAATCGCAATCTGACGGCGAACAAGCTGCAGGCGTTTTTACGGATGGCTCAGCGCGTTGATGAGCGCGATCGCGATAACCCCCTCGCGTCTTTACAGGTTGCCGCCCTCGCCGAAACTCTCGGACAAATTTTGGACTTGCCCACGCTTAGTTTGCGGCGGTTACGTCTAGCCGGACTGCTGTTTCGCATTGGCTTGGCCGAAGCTCCCATTGATGTGTTTGAGCGGCCGGCCAGTCAGTTAAGAGAGTCCGATTTGGTGACGTGGAACAATCGCGCCTACCTCGGCGCTCAGCTGCTCGCCGCGATGACCGAACTGGAACCTGTGCGGGAAATCATTAACCATCAGCTGGAAAACTGGGATGGGAGTGGTCGGCCCGACGGCCTCCGCGGTGAAGCGATTCCGCTGGAATCGCGCATTTTGCGGCTCTCGGCCCATTTTCAAGAACTCACCCAGTCGCGAGGGAATCGTCCCGCGCTCGCCCTGGGGGATGCCCTCGAAAAATGTGATCAGCACAGCGGTACTCGCTTTGATCCGACCCTGCTGGAGCATTTAACCACGGTCGTACGACTGACCGAAATCGGCATGATGCAACTGCCTGACCGTCCCAGTCAATTGCCCAAGGTCTGGCTCGAAGAATCTTCCTCCCCTAAAAGCGCTAGCTCAGACATTGCCTCATGAATGCCTCTTCCGAACTGACCCCATCCAGCCTTGACGTCTCGGCAATTCGCAACGGCCAATACCAGACGCTGCAGGACGCTAACCTAGCGGGCGTTGACTTGTCAGGAGCCCAGTTAGCCACCGTCGATTTTGCCAAAGCCAATCTGGCCGGGGCTAATTTGGCCGGCGCTAATCTGCAACACAGCAACCTCCGAAGTAACCTGCGGGGGGCTAACTTGGGGGGGGCTGACCTGCGAGAGGCCGATTTCCGCAATGCCGAACTGCAGGGTTGCGTTTTTATTGAAGCCCAGTTCCACCAAACCAGCTTCGCCGGTGCTTTTATGGCGGGTGCGATGTTTAGTCAGACCGATCTGAGCAGTACCGACTTTCGCGGGGCTGATTTACGCGGAGCTAACCTGAGCGGCACTAATCTACAGCAAGCCGATTTCAGCCATGCTAATTTATCGGGCGCTAACCTCTCTAAGGCCAATTTAGAAGAGGTCAATCTCTCCGGCGCGATTTTGCGGGGGGCTAACTTGACCGAGGCGAATCTCGTCTGTGCTGAGGGAGACGGTGCCGTCTGGGAGGGCGCCTGTCTCGATGGTGCAGTCGTGACCGGTGGTATTCTAGAAGCCTTGCAGAATTAGTCGCAGCACCAACGCGTTGTGGATCTACCCTCTTTCATTTGGTTATGGAAAATTGCGGCTTGGTCAATGGGGCTGACCGTGTTGCTGTTTGTGTGCTTGGCGACCCTCGGCGGCTGGATGCGATACCAGCGGCTGCAGGGGGAAACGGTGCCCGCGATCGCAGCACCGCCGCAACTTTGGTTAAGTTTGCGCCGCCTCCACGTGGGATTGGGGATACTGCTGACGCTGACAGTATTGCTGTTACTGGCGATCGGGGTCGTAGGCACCTTAGGCCATTTTGGTAGTCTGGGCCATTCACCCCATCTGATCATGGGTTTAACGGTTGTTGGCCTCACGCTGACATCTGCTTGGTCAGCCACTCGAATTAATAATCCCAACACACCTTGGGCGCGGTCGCTGCATCTCAGCATTAATGGTCTGCTGATGTTGGCTTTAGCGCTCGTTTCTTGGACAGGCTGGGTGGTGGTGCAAAAATATCTGCCTTAGGAAAAAAGCTATCACAATCTGCAGTTGGGGCAAGTCACTCCCCGATCGCTGCAATCGTCATCTGATGAACCTGGCAATTCGGCATTCCGAGCGTATAGCGAGCCGCAGTCAGGTTTAGACACTCTCAATCGCCGGATCGCTGGCGGCAAGGCTCTTCCCTGTACCTGGAACCCGGCACCTTTCTACTCTCAGTCCCGCTAATGTTTTTGTCCCCTTGCCGCCAGTCAGGCAAAAATGGTCTGTGGACGATGCCACTGTCTGCTCGTCAGCCCTACACCGCCAGGAACTCTTGAATGACGGCGTTGCTGAGTTCTGTCGTGGGGCCAGAGGCGACGATGCCGCCTTTTTGCATGGCGTAGTAAAAATCTGCCTGGCGGACAAAGTGCAGGTGTTGCTCTACCAATAGAACGGAAATGCCGGTGGTCGCGATAATGCGGCGCACGGCGGCTTCGATATCCAAAATGATGGAGGGTTGAATGCCTTCGGTGGGCTCGTCGAGCACCAGGAGTTTGGGCCGACCCATCAGGGCACGGGCGATCGCCAACTGCTGTTGTTGACCGCCACTCAAATCACCGCCCATGCGACTCAGCATAGTTTCTAGAACGGGAAACAGCTCAAAGATTTCAGCGGGAATGTCGGCAGATTTTTGACCGCGATCTCCTAGCGCTTCTTGCCCAATAATCAGATTTTCCTTCACGGTCAGGCGCGGAATGATCTCGCGGCCCTGAGGCACATAGCCGATGCCCCGGCGGGCGCGCTGGTCGGGGGACACCTTGAGCACCGACTGACCCTCATAGTGAATATCACCGGTACGGGGTGAGAGCAGTCCCATCACATTGTTGAGCAGCGTCGTTTTACCGACACCGTTGCGCCCGATGAGGCAGACCATCTGTCCTTTGGGCACGGTCATATCGACATTGCGCAGAATGTGGCTTTCTCCGTAGAAAAAGTTGAGTCCAGAGACCTTCAGCATGGGTGCCGTGAGTGAAGTGGCCTCAAGCGGAGCGGGTTGCGTACTGGTCATGATTTCAAGTTCTCCAGGGCAGCGGCTTCAAGACGACTCACAGTTTCGGGCGGTACCCGCAGCAGGTTCACTAGCTGTTGATAAAGGTTGGCTTCGAGAGGATTGATCTGATTCGAGCTAATCACTTCGTAGCTCAGCATCAGTGCTTGTTCTCGTTGGGTATCGGAGGTGAGTTGCGGCACCAATTCTTCTAGGGGAATGTTTTTGCCCAGCAGATTATTCAGGTCTGCTTTGAGCTGAGCCTGTTCCTCGGCATCTGAGGAAAATTGCTGGCTCAGCCGTTCCAAAATTAGGGATTGTTGCACCGGATCAAAATTATTATCGGCCCAGGCCATCGTTGCGGCAATGCGTAGCAGCAGCATTTGCTCTGGGGTGATGCTGGTTTCTTGGCCCAGGTAGACCTCAATCACACGGGGATCGTTTTGCACTTCATCCATCGTGCCTTCGCAGAGCACCGACCCTTCGTGCAAGACGGTGACCTGGCGGGCGATTTGGCGCACAAATTCCATATCATGCTCAATCACAATGATGGAATGGCTTTGTGCTAAGGAAATCAATAAGTTGCCGGTTTGCTCGGTTTCTTCATCGGTGAGCCCCGCCACCGGTTCATCGACCAGCAAGAGGTCCGGCGACTGCGCCACTAACATGCCAATTTCCAACCATTGCTTTTCGCCGTGAGACAGCAGCGCGGCGGGTACATCGGCTTTGTGATCTAAGCCGATGGTTTCGAGCAGGCCGCCCACGGTGCGTTTTTCAGCGGTGGGCGTTTTTTTGAACAGGGTGGCAAACACGTTTTTGTCGCGGTTGCAGGAGAGTTCCAGATTTTCGCGGGGGGTGAGGTTAAGGTAAATGCGCGGTGTTTGAAACTTGCGGCCAATGCCCAACCGGGCAATGGTGTGCTCGGCCTGTTTTTTGAGGTCTTTGCCTTTGAAGCGGGCTTGGCCAGTGGTGGGCTGCACCTTGCCCGTAATGACATCTAAAAAGGTGGTTTTGCCCGCGCCGTTGGGGCCAATGATGACGCGCAGTTCGCCTTCATTCATGGCGAAGTTGAGATCGTTGAGCGCTTTGAAACCGTCAAAGCTGACGGTGACGTTTTCAATTTCGAGCAGTGCAGTCATGGGTGGGTGGGAAGAAGAATGGGTGGGGTAGGGGCGAGGCAAGGCGGGAAAAATCTTTCGGCTGAATCCATCACAATCTGGCCGCCCTGCCTCGCCCGTACGGCGGGCGAGTGGCAATGGGCATCGATCGCTAAGCCCCGCGATCGCCAATTTCCTGACGTTCTTTTTGAATATCCGGATCTAGTTCAATCTGGGGATAGGTGAGCAGCGGTTCGGGTTTGCTGATCAGCGATCGCACCTGTTGAGGAGCCTGCTGGCGAAACCAGCCGACCAGGCCATCGGGCAGGGCTGTCACCACTAAGAGGAACAGCGCTCCCTGAAAAAACAGCCACACTTCTGGAAAGCTCTCACTCAGCAGCGCCCTGGCCCAGTTCACCAGTAGCGCCCCCAGAATCGCGCCGACGAGGGTGGCCCGACCACCGACCGCGACCCAAATCACCATCTCAATCGAGAAGGCAATATCCATAAACTGCGGTGAGACAATGCCTGATTGCACGGTGTATAAAGCCCCCGCAATACCCGCGATCGCCCCCGACACGGCAAACACCAACACCTTAAAACCGGTGGGGTCATAGCCAGAGAACCGTACCCGGTTTTCATCATCGCGAATGGCGATCAATAGCCGCCCAAAGCGACCACTGGTGAGCCAGCGACAGAGCAGATACATCACCACCAGCACAGCGACCGTAATCAGATAAAACGTCATCTGCATCGACTCGCTGCCCACCTGTTGTCCGAAGAAAACACTGGTGTCGGTTTTGAGGCCGTTGGTGCCGTTAATCCACTTCTGCTGACCGTTGAATAGGTTAAAAAAGACCACCAGCGCCGCTTGCGTCAGGATGGAAAAGTAGACGCCGCGAATCCGGTTACGAAAAACCAGATAGCCTAGCAGCCCCGCCACGATCGCGGGCAGGATAAAAATGGCCAACAGCGTAAAGGGCAAAGACGCAAAGGGCTCCCAAAACCAGGGCAGAGTATCAACGCCGTAGAGGCCAAAAAACTCTGGAATTTGGCCTTCGCCTAAACTGTTGAGCTGCAAAAACATGGCAAAGGCGTAGCCGCCGAGGGCAAAGAAAATGCCGTGCCCGAGGCTGAGCAGGCCAGTAAAGCCCCAGATCAAGTCGATGCCGAGCGCGACGATCGCTAGGGACAAAAATCGACCTAGCAAACCTAAACGAAAGCCGCTCAGCACCAAGGGCAACACCACCGCCATCAGCACGACAAAGGCGATGATGCCAATGATTTCAAGCTTGCGCTGCTGCGATTGTTGGGCCTTAACTTCCTGCCGGGGCCGCATTGATGTTTCGGTCGCCATAATTGTTGCTTAAACCTCCACCGAACGGCCTTTCTGTGGAAACATGCCGGCGGGCTTCCACTGCAGAAAGGCGATAATCAACGCGAAGACCATTACCTTGGCCATGCTCGTGGTGGCAAAAAAGGTGAAGACATCGGTGACGGGCTGTAGGGCCTCATAGGGCGTTAGCAAAAGCGTGATCGTGCCCGACCCGAGCAGATAGGTGATGATGCCAATCACGAGGGCAGCGACGATGCTGCCGACCAGTTTGCCGACCCCGCCAACTACGACCACCATGAAGGCATCCACAATGTAGTTGCCGCCCAGGTTGGGCCCCACCGAGCCCAGCAGCGTCACCGCACAACCGGCGATACCTGCCAAGCCCGACCCCAGAGCAAAGGTCAGGGCGTCAACTCGCTCCGTCGGGATGCCCAGACAGGCGCTCATCTTGCGGTTTTGGGTGACGGAGCGCATGCGTAACCCCCAAGCCGTGCCGTTGAGAAACCAATAGACCCCTAGCAAGCACACGATTGTGAGCGCAATGATAAACAAGCGGGCACTCGGAAACTGTATGGCTGAGCCATTGCCAAACCACTCAGGGATCGGAATGGAGGGTTCTAAGGTGTAAATCAGTGAACCGAATAGAATCGAGAGAACGGCAGCTCCAGTAAAGAAAATGCTGGTAGATCGCCCTCTATTTTGTGGAGCAATGAGCGTTTGGGCTAAGAGTATCCGCCAAATCAGGAATAGCGCCCCGAAATAGATGATTCCCCATGTGATTGCCCAGTAGACACCCGTTGCGGGGGGCAAAGATAAGCCTCCCCGCAGCCAGCTGGGGGCGGTGACATCCACATTGCGGGCGCTAAACCAGGGGCGACTGAGGGCGGTCCCCCCGTTTTGGTTGAGCAAAATTCCTGCCGCCAAGGCAACCGCGCTCGACAGAGCAAAAATTATGGGAGCTGCCAACCGCCGCGTCCGTTCCCACTGCGTTTGCCGTTGCAAAATCCAGCGGCCACCAAAAAACAGCAGGCAAAAGAGGACCAAACCGGCAATCATGGCCCAGTTCACACTGCGCACAAACTGCCGCAGAATCAGGCTGACGCCCCAGGTGGCTAGCAGCGTCTCTAGCGGGCGACCATACAGATGACGAATCACCCCCCGCTCAAGCGCTAGCCCTACCAGCGCCGCCACCAAAAACGATAAGGGCAGCGCTGCCAAAATATAGAACTCTAACGCCCCTTCCCCCAGGGCCTTCGCCCCGTTTTGTACCACGAAGGTAGTGTAAGCGCCGAGCATCATGAGTTCGCCGTGGGCCAGATTAATCACGCCCATCAGGCCAAACACGATCGCAAGTCCTAAGGCGACAATCAGCAGCACTGCGCCAATGCTGATGCCGTTAAACAAACCGTTAATCAGTCCCTCAATCACACCATCACCTTTTTATGAGTTATCGCCCATTGCGATCGCAAATCGTCTGTCCATCCTGACCGCCGTGATCCTTCTTTTACGTCCTTGAATGACATCGCATCACTGCCGGCCATGGTTGAGCTGGACTGCGACCGGCTTTGGCAGTGCTTATCCTACGGGTATGCCTGAAGGGTTGACCTACCGCTGTAGCGTCTGTGACGGACGATTGCTCAGACGTTAAACAACTGCTTTTCAGGCTCAGCATTGTGCCTGACCGATGAAACTCCATCAAAAAAGAGGGCATCCTCTGCCGCTTGTTGGCGAAGTTATGCCCTCCTCTGAATCAGGTTGCATCCTAGTTAAACCGTCGGCTTAAGCACCTTCCGTTTCGTACTTGCCACCCTTGGTCGGGTCAGACCAGTCACAGGCAAAGCCTTTGGTCTCAGGCACGTACTGGTTCCACGGCACGGGGTCGAGCGGGCCGTCGGTCGAAGAGACGATGTCAAACAGACCATCCTCTCGCACCTGGCCAATGCGCACCGTTTTCGAAATATGGTGATTGGCGTTCATCGTCACCGGCCCTTCTGGGGCGGCAAACTCCTGACCATAAGCGGCTTCGCGTACAGCCGCAATGTCGGTGGTACCCGCTTGCTCAACCGCCTGCTTCCACAGGTAAACCATGATGTAAGCAGCTTCCATCGGGTCGTTGGTCACGCGATCGTCACCGTACTCGGCTTTGAAGTCAGCGACCCACTTTTCATTCTCAGGGCTCTCAACCGTTTGGAAATAGTTCCAAGCGGCATAATGACCGATCAGGAATTCGGGGCCGATCTGCCGCACTTCTTCTTCCGCAATACTGACCGACATCACCGGGTATAGATCCGGCGTCATACCTGCACCCTGTAGCTGCTTAAAGAAGGCGACGTTGCTGTCACCGTTTAAGCTGTTGAAGATGATGCCACCGTCGGGCAGAGCTTCTCTAATTTTGGCAATAATCGGGGTGACTTCAGTATTACCCAACGGCAGGTAGTCTTCGCCAACGGTGGTTCCGCCGTTAGCCGCCAGTTGCTCTTTGATAATGTTGTTCGCCGTCCGCGGGAACACATAGTCAGAACCGACGAGGAAGAACTCAGTACCTTTGTTTTCCAACAGCCAATCGACAGCCGGCTCAATCTGCTGGTTAGGTGCTGCCCCTGTGTAGAAAATGTTTTTGGAACATTCTTGGCCCTCGTACTGCACGGGGTACCAGAGCATGTGGTCCTTCGACTCAAACACCGGTAGCACGGCTTTGCGGCTAGCCGAAGTCCAGCAGCCAAAGACGGTAACGACTTCGTCCTGGTCGATCAGCTTTTCGGCCTTTTCAGCAAAGGTGGGCCAGTCAGAAGCGCCGTCTTCTTCGATCGCTTCAATTTGGCGACCCAGTACGCCGCCCGCCGCGTTGATTTCTTTGATCGCCAGTTTCTCGGCATCGACCACGGTGGTTTCACTAATCGCCATGGTGCCGCTCAACGAGTGCAAAATGCCGACTTTAATGGTTTCACCATCGCCACCTGCGGCAGCGGTTTCTTCGCCTTCGCCTTCGGCGGGTTCGGTGGTGGCAGCATCATCAGGGGCAGCGCCACAAGCCTTGAGCAGCATTGCTGTCCCCATCGTGGAGGCTCCGTACAGCAAAAACTTCCGTCTTCCAAATCGATTTGTCATTCGTGCCGTTGCTCCTGCTTAGATATATGAACTGCCGTGACTCTACTGTGAAGCGGCCCTAGCAAAGCCTTGGGTAGAAACTTATAAGTGCTCGCGCATCCCTAGCTTTTCCCACTTTCGAAGGATGCGGCAAGGTCACAGTGGTCTAGACGCAATCGTAGGTGATACTAAAGTCACGGAAAATACTGAGATGTAGTCTACGATACAAAAATCCGTCTTCCTCGTGATTGTCGTCACATATTTTGATGTGATCGACCTCACTTAATGGCCCGAGAGACTGTCGTTGTCTAGACCGTATATGGCTTGCCGCATCGAGTATTTAGCGCCTATTCACTGCACTTGATACGAGCTTGATAATGCCTGGCCGCAAAGCTTCTGGCTGTGTCGTAATGAAGCATCCTAAGCCGGGGGATGGACGTGGGTGTGCGCGTGGGGAAATTCAGCAGCGGCACTCGCCACCGCCGGGCTGGCTCCCAATTTGTATTGACGACAGATGACGTCGATGATGGCGGTGAGCCCTGACTGAGTTTTAAGGTTTGTAAAGACGAAGGGGCGATCGCCTCTCATTTTTTGGGCGTCACGTTCCATCACCGCCAAGTCGGCCCCGACGTAGGGGGCGAGATCAATTTTGTTGATAATCAGCAGGTCTGACTTCATGATGCCGGGGCCACCCTTGCGGGGGATTTTGTCGCCCGCCGCCACGTCAATGACATACAGCGTCATCTCCACCAGTTCGGGGCTAAAGGTGGCCGCCAGGTTGTCGCCGCCGCTTTCAACAAACACGATGTCGGGGGCAAACTGCTGCACCAAGCGATCGATCGCTTCCAGATTGATCGAGGCGTCATCGCGAATGGCCGAATGGGGGCAACCGCCCGTTTCGACCCCAATGATGCGATCTTGCGCGAGGGCGGCGCGGCGCACCAAAAACTGCGCATCCTCTTGGGTGTAAATATCGTTGGTCACCACGGCAAGGCCATAGTCGTGATGCATGGCCTTGCAAAGGGCTTCAATCAGCGCTGTTTTTCCAGATCCTACAGGGCCTGCAACCCCGACACGAAAAGGCTTTGCCACGGGATATCCTCAATTTGAAACCGCCAACCAGCTTAAGCAGGCATTATAGCGACCTGGGTTAAGAGACTCCGGATATCACTGAATTTTGCAAGATCTAGAAGTGGCAACAGAGAATCGGCGGTCTCTCGGTCAGGGCGATTTCAGCTCCGAAATAGACGGCTGTACTCGGTTTCGTGTTGCATGCTGGCGAGCGTGACGCCCCAACTGCAGGCCATCAGGTCGGTTTCGGTCAGGGTGATAATCTCAGCCTGAGCCTGTTGGATTGGCGTGATCAGCTGCCGCAGCAAGCGCTGCCCTGCGGTTTGGCCCAGGGGCACGCTCCGCACTGCGGCACTGACGAGATTAGCGGCCCAGCTGTGCAAAAACGCCAAGCTCGCATCTGCTAAAGGAATTTCCCACGCTTGGGCGACCAGACCGTAGGCGATCGCGAAGTTGCAGGGTTCACTGGTCGCGGTGGTGGGCAGCTGGCGAGCCAACGCGGGCTCAATGTCGTTAAAGAGGCGCAGCAGCGATCGCCCCATTTGCCAGCTCTGCGATCGCATCTCTTCGGTTTCGCGAAAGGCTGAGAGCCACTGATTCCACCGGTCAATCACGTCGTCTGCGTGGGTCTGGGGCTGTTGGGCGGCGGTGTAGCACCAGCCCATGAGGGCTGTTTCTAGCCGGATACCCCCTTCCTGGAGTTCCTGAGCCAGCCAATGGAAGAGGGTGGCGCCATCGGTCACAATTCCTCGGGCAGCTAAGGTCTCAATTCCCTCAGAGTAGCTGTAGGCTCCTACTGGCAAGGCCGGACTGGCCAATTGCAACAGCGTTAATAGGTGAGATGAATGGCGGGCAGTTGACCTCATGGCCCCACTCCTAAAGCTCAAAGGCGCTTTCAGAATACCGCTTTGCCAGATGAAAAGACTCAGAATTGAGCAGTTAGGGCCAATAGGTTCAGACGCTTCTCTCAATCGGCATTGCCGGCGATCGCGGGCAAGATCCGGTCGGGAAAGGTCCTGGGGTGCGAGACAGCAAAACATCCCCAGACCAGACCCCATTTTTGTCAAAATTCGGCAGTGCCAAACCTCGGAGATCGGGAATGCTGTGGGTGAGCCGCGCCCTCACCTGCCGCACGCTGGTTCGTCCTCTATCTCAGGAATGCGATGACCGCTGCTCTCAGCCAACGGCGAGTTGCCCTCGTGACTGGATCAACCTCGGGAATTGGCCGGGCCATTGCCCTGCGGCTGGCCCAAGATGGTTTTGCGATCGCCTTTCATTCTCGCGCTTCGGTGATGGCGGGTAAAGCCTTAACCGCCGAGCATCCTGGGGCTTCCTACACGCAGGCGGATTTGGCCGATGCGGCTCAGGTGCAGTATCTGGTCGCGCGGGTCTTATCCAATCACGGCCGACTGGATGTTTTGGTAAACAACGCCGGCCTGAGCGCCACGATTCCCCATGCTGACTTACAGGCCGCGACGCCGGAGATCTGGCGCACCCTCTATGAAGTCAACGTCATCGCGCCGTGGTCGCTGATTACCGCTCTGGAACCGGCCCTGCGGCAGGCGGCCCGCCCGGCCTACCCTAGCTGCATTCTCAATATCAGCTCCCACGCCGGGATTCGGCCCAAGGGCGCGTCCATTCCCTATGCCACGAGCAAAGCGGCACTTAACCACATGACTAAGCTGCTGGCGCTGAATCTGGCGCCCTCGATTCGGGTGAATGCGATCGCGCCCGGTTTGGTCAACACGCCAATGAGCCAGAAGTGGGCAGCAGCCCGCGAGTTATGGCAAACGCGATCGCCCATGGGACGCGGTGCCGAACCCGAAGAAATTGCCGATGTAGCCTCCATGCTAGTGGCCAGTCGCTACGTTACCGGCGAAATCGTCATGGTCGACGGCGGGTTGAATCTTACCTGAGGGAGCGGTGGGAAGATAAACATCCTGTTGGGAGGCGGTAGTGAGTGGGAGGGTAGAGGGTGTGGCGTTGGAAAAAAGAGTGGGGATGTGTTGGAAAATAGAGTGCCAAGATCCTCGGTTTCTGTCGGAGAATGGGCCACTGACGAGTCATCACGAAGCAATCGGGGAGCTGACGCCCCCTTTTTTATCCCGATGGGGGGTGTCGCCGCCGCGCCATGGCCGGTTGGGAGGTGATTGACAGGCATCCCTCAATCCGCCCTGACAGTGCGGGTATATTCTGGCTCGATAATCGCCTGAAGCAACACCGTCAGGCAGACGGTTTCACCGCTTGATGCAAATCGGTGCAAAACGTTTCGAGAGCGGCGATGCCAGCAGTGGGGTCATCGCTGCTGGCTAAGCGTTTCACAAAGGCACTGCCGACCACTACGCCGTCGGCTCCCCACGATCGCAGCTGGGCGGCCTGATCCGGCTGAGAGACGCCAAAACCCACCGCCACAGGCTTATCCGTTAAAGTTCGCAGTTCGTCGAGCAGGTCTTTGACTCGGTCTTGAATCTCGGCGCGAATGCCCGTCACCCCGGTGACGCTGACTAGATAAATAAAGCCCTGAGCCTGCTCAGCGATCGCCTGAATCCGTTCTTTGGGGCTGGTAGGGGCCACCAGCAAAATCACCTCAATGCCTGACTGAGTGGCAGCGTCGGTGACGGCGGCGACTTCTTCAAGCGGCAGATCCGGCACCACCAGACCCTTAGCCCCCGCCGCGGCAATGTCTTGAAAGAATTGGTTAATACCCCGATTCAGAATCGGGTTGTAATAGGTAAATAGAATGATCGGAGCACTGATTTCAGGGGCCACTGTTTTGACGAGAGTCAGCACATCATCGAGTGACGTGCCTTTTTGCAGGGCGCGAGTCGCCGCCGCTTGAATGACCGGCCCATCTGCCAGGGGATCAGAGTAGGGCACCCCCAGCTCAATTAGATCAGCGCCGCAGCGATCAAGGGTTTTAAGGGCGGTGGCAGTGGTCGCCAGGTCAGGATCACCCGCCGTCACAAAGGGAATGAGCGCGCACTGCTGGCGATCGCGGAGCGCCTGAAACTGCTCAGAAACGGATTTCATAACCTTACCCTTACCCCTGCAAAGCGTTCTATCAATCAGTGACTCAAGCCGGTTTCCATCTTTGAAACACCTGTGAACTTCAAGAGCCACCCAAGCAATCTAGGGCAAGATGGAGCCCTCGTCTACCGCTGTCGCGCGCTTCATCAGGCATTTCATCGCGATCGCTAGCTTGAGGGAGAGGAAGAAGATTCGGCTTCCGATTCGGCAGTTTGGTCAGCTTCGAGTTTGGCCTGCAGCTCAGCCCATTGTTCGGGTGACATTTCGTCTAGCCGTTTTTGCAAAACGGCCTCTTCATAGTCTTTGAGCTGTTCGCCATAGGTCATGTTGCCAGTGACGACCCGAAATAAATAGGTGCCAACCCAGCCTAAAATGCCGCCGACAAAAATCACCTGACTCCACACCCCGGCAGAGAGGCCGTCCAATCCGGCCAGGCGGAACCCGACATAAAGCCCACCGCCGAGCAAAAAAATGCCAAAGCCAATTCCGATGACGTCAATTCTACGCATGGCTTTAATACCTCATTCAAGCCTCCTCAGCATTCTAGGAGTTTAAACCGCTAAAAATTGGGCGATCGCCGGGATTGCCACAAAAGCCGTCTTAAGGGTGCCAGTGAGATGCGCCCCCCTGACTAATTAAGCACCCTGCTCAAGGGCAGAGTTGAAAACACCGGTCGGTAAAGCTTGCCAGGGATCGGGTGCCAAGTCAGGGGCCATCAGCAAGCGTGACAGGTAGGGAACCTGATGGGTGGCGCTGTTTGAGAGCAAAGAGACGAATACAGCTGGTGGCGATTAACACAAAGCTTGAGCTCGTCTTCATCAGAGCCCCAACCTCGACAGCCGACAAACCGGTCAGGTTCAAACCCTATTTCACAGCAATTTCATCATTGGGCTCACAGCAATTTCATCGCTCAACTCATATCAGGCAGAATCTCACCTTGATGGAGATTTCACCGGATCACATTACCTTGCATTTTCCCTTACCAACGAAATTTTAGCATTAGAAAAGACATGATATCTTGCTTGGGCAGGCGCTTAAATTGCCGTTTAGGTGAGCTAAAATCCATCCTTAATTGCGGTGCAGTCGAACAAGCAACAGATATCGGGCCAAATCACGAGTGAGATTTGCTTGCCTTTAGCAAATCGAGACACTGACTAAGTAGGTAGGTACAAGCATCTTGCAGACGGGTTTTCTCCTCACGGAGACGCGTTGCGAACGGCTCCGCTCAACC
>JBCBJQ010000063.1:0-34684 GCA_038523235.1 Cyanobacteria bacterium J06626_4 | reverse complement strand
CCAGGGCCTTAAAGTAGTCCACCACGTCTTCCTCTAAGCGAATGGTGACTTGCTTCTTCAGCTTCTTCGCGTAGGGATTGGGGACGGATTCGGTGAAGTCGTATTCCTCTCTCATGGCGCAAACCTCTGATATTGCTGTTGTTCGCGTTTGGTGGCTTTACGGGCGGAAATAAGGCGAATCACTTCGTCATCGTGGCGATAGACGTGACAGACGATGAGCACTCGTAGGACGGCACTCAGGCCGAGCAAGACATAACGGTCTTCGTCTTGGGAATGGTCGGGGTCGGGGGTGAGTCGAGCATTTTCGTCATAGAAGGCGGTTTGGGCTTCTTCAAAGGAGATGCCGTGTTTCGTTTCGTTTTGCTGGGCTTTGCGATCGTCCCATTCAAAAATGATGTCGGTCATACCCTGATACTTACAGTGTAGTTACATCGTAGGGGATATGGATACTGGCTTTGGGATGAGATCGCGGCTCAGCGCTTTCCCTGGACTGATGGATTTGCGATCGCGCTGCAGTCGCTCACGGTGGGCGTTTCATTCTGGAGCGGTTGGGTCACTCTCAACGCATTGGGTGGTTGCATTTGTGCGGCCAGGTCACCGCCGGGCTAAGCAACGATGGCAGGAACATAAACGATTGAGAAATAACGCCAAACAGAAAAAGATTGGGTATCGGAATGGTCGATTTCTTGCAATCAATGTTAGATGTTGATCCTGGGAATCCTATAACCACTGACCCAAAGGGGCTGCTCGTCCACCAACATGACTATCTCAAGGGTGTTTGCAACTCGGATTGATCTCAGCGAACGACAAAGCGGATGAAAAGTGAACAGCAGACCCGCATAGAGGTGATTGATGAGCGCTTAGCCCAATCGGGTTGGAACGTCCAAGATCCGATGCAGGTTGTTCAAGAATTTGACATCCTGACGTCTTCATCTGGAAGGACTGCTGAACCAGGAGCATCTTACCAGGGGCATCAGTTCAGTGATTACGTGTTGCTCGGCAAAGATGGCAAACCTCTAGCGGTGATTGAAGCCAAGAAGTCGAGTAAAGACGCCGCGCTTGGCCGCGAACAGGCCAAGCAATACTGCTACAACATCCAGCAGCAACTAGGCGGTGAGCTGCCGTTTTGTTTCTACACCAACGGTCACGACATTTACTTCTGGGATCTGGACAACTATCCGCCTCGAAAGGTTGTCGGGTTTCCCACCCGTGATGATTTAGAGCGGTTCCAATACATCCGCCGGAATAAAAAGCCCCTCACCCAGGAGCTAATCAACACCGACATTGCCGGACGCGATTATCAAATCCGCGCTATTCGGGCAATACTGGAAGGCATTGACCGGCAGCAACGCAATTTTCTGCTGGTGATGGCGACCGGCACCGGCAAAACGCGCACCTGTATTGCCCTGGTCGATGCCCTGATGCGGGCAGGTCACGCCGAAAAGGTTTTGTTTCTGGTCGATCGCATCGCGCTGCGGGAGCAGGCGCTGGCCGCTTTTAAGGAGCATTTGCCCCACGAGCCGCGCTGGCCCAAGGTGGGCGAGAAACTGATTGCCAAAGACCGCCGCATCTACGTCTCGACCTATCCCACCATGCTCAACATCATCCGGGATGGGTTACAGCCGCTATCGCCCCATTTTTTCGACTTGATTGTGGTGGATGAAAGCCATCGCTCGATTTACAACACCTATCAAGAAGTCCTGAGCTATTTCAAAACCATCACCCTGGGGCTGACGGCTACCCCCACCGACATTATTGACCACAACACCTTTCAGCTCTTTCACTGCGAGGATGGTCTCCCCACCTTTGCCTACACCTTTGAGGAAGCGGTCAATAACGTCCCCCCCTACCTGTGCAACTTTCAGGTCATGAAGATTCAGACCAAGTTTCAGATGGAGGGCATCAGCAAGCGCACGATCTCGCTGGAAGACCAGAAGAAGCTGCTGCTGGAAGGCCAGGAAGTCGAAGAGATTAACTTTGAGGGCTCGCAGCTCGAAAAGCAGGTGATCAACAAGGGCACCAACACCCTGATCGTCAAAGAATTCATGGAAGAGTGCATCAAAGATCCTAATGGGGTCTTGCCTGGTAAAACCATCTTTTTCTGCTCTTCCAAAGCCCATGCTCGGCGCATGGAGGAGATTTTTGACGAGCTGTATCCGCAGTACAAAGGCGAACTGGCCAAGGTGATGGTCTCAGAGGACCCCAGAGTCTACGGCAAAGGGGGGCTACTGGACCAGTTCACCAACAACGACATGCCCCGCGTGGCGATCAGCGTGGACATGCTCGATACCGGCATTGACGTGCGGGAAATCGTGAATCTGGTTTTTGCTAAGCCGGTTTACTCTTACACCAAGTTTTGGCAGATGATTGGCCGGGGTACGCGGTTGCTGGAGGCCCGTAAGCCCAAGCCCTGGTGTCCGGCCAAAGAAGTCTTTTTGATTCTCGACTGCTGGGACAATTTCGAGTATTTCAAGCTGCAGCCGAAGGGTAAGGAGCTGAAGCCCCAGCTGCCCTTGCCGGTGCAGTTGGTGGGGCTCCGCCTCGACAAGATCGAAGCTGCGAACGATCGCGGCCACCATGCGATCGCTGAGCAGGAAGTGGGCAAACTCCGTCAGCAGATCGCGGCGCTGCCCCCGAACTCGGTCATCATCAAGGAGGCCGCCGCCGCCCTGGCCCGCCTCGACGATGAAAACTTTTGGACTACCCCAGACCATCAAAAGCTGGAGTTCCTGCGGACTACCATCAAGCCGCTGTTTCGCACGGTGTCTGAGGTGGACTTTAAGGCGATGCGTTTTGAGCGCGACCTGGTGGCCTACGGGTTGGCCAGACTTCAGGATGACCCGGCAGAGGCCGAAAACTTGCGAGCGAGTATTGTGCAGCGCATTGGGGAGCTGCCGCTGTCGGTCAATTTTGTGAAAGCGGAGGAAGACCTGATTCGCGCTGCCCAAACCAACCGCTACTGGGCCGAGGGCAGTGAGCAAGAACGGGAACGGGCGCTCGATCAGCTCAACGATCGCCTGGGGCCGCTGATGAAGTTCCGCGAATCGAGTACCAGCGCTGGGCCGGTGTATCTCAACCTGGTGGACGAGCTGCACAACAAGGAACGGGTGGAGTTTGGCCCCCAGCACGAATCGGTCAGCATTAGCCGCTATCGGGAAATGGTGGAAGCCGTGATTGCGGAGCTGACAGCAAGTAACCCGGTGCTGATGAAGCTCAAAAACGGTGAGGCGATCGCCCCCGAGGAGGCCGATGCCCTAGCCAACCTCCTCCATGCGGAGCATCCCCACATTACCGAAGACCTGCTGCGTCAGGTTTACCAGAACCGCAAGGCGCGATTCATTCAGTTCATTCGCCACATCCTCGGCCTGGAAACGCTACAGAGTTTCCCAGAATCGGTCAGCGAGGCTTTCGACCAGTTCATCCAGCAGCACAGCAGCCTGAGCAGCCGCCAACTGGAGTTTCTGAACCTGTTGAAGACCTTCATCATCGAGCGGGAGAAGGTGGAGAAGAAGGACCTAATCAGCGCTCCGTTCACGGTGATTCATCCCCAGGGGATTCGAGGGGTGTTTAGCCCGGCAGAAATTACCGAAATCTTGCAGCTCACCGAGCAGCTGGCCGCTTGACGGAAAGGCCCTGACCTTTCAGAATTCAAGCCATGCTGCAAAACAACCCTGAACTCAAAAGCCAAATCGACCAGCTCTGGGACAAGTTCTGGTCGGGGGGCATTTCTAACCCGCTCACGGCGATCGAGCAGATCACCTACCTGCTGTTTATGAAGCGAGTGGATGAGCTGGATCAAAAAAAGCAGGCCGATGCTGAATTTACCGGCGAGTCTTACACTTCAAAATTTGCAGGCACCTGGATTCCGCCGGAATACCGCCAGCAGGAGAACCCTGAGCAGTACGCCATCGACAAGGGCACGCTGCGCTGGAGCGAGTTCAAGCGGATGCAGGCTGAGGAGATGCTGCAGCATGTTCAGAGCCGGGTGTTTCCCTTTTTGAAGGATCTGAACGGAGAGGAGTCTAACTTTTCCCACCACATGAAGAATGCGGTGTTCATCATCCCAAAACCGACTCTGCTGGTGGAAGCGGTGAAGACTATCGACCAGATCTTCGCCATCATGGAGCGGGACTCCCGCGAAAACGGTCAGGCGTTTCAAGATATCCAGGGCGATGTCTATGAAATGCTGCTGTCGGAGATCGCCACGGCGGGCAAAAATGGCCAGTTCCGCACGCCGCGCCACATCATCAAGCTAATGGCCGAACTGGTGCAGCCGCAACTAGGCCACAAAATTGCGGATCCAGCCTGTGGCTCTGGCGGTTTTTTGTTGGGGGCGTATCAGTACATCGTTACCCAGTTGGCCATCAGAGCCGGGACCACGGATCTCTCCCCCGATGAAGACGGCTTTATCCGTACCTCAGTAGCGGCAGCCCTCACCGAAGACGCGCAAACCATTTTGCAAGACTGCCTCTACGGCTATGACATCGACGGCACGATGGTGCGCTTGGGCTTGATGAACCTGATGATGCACGGCATCGACGAGCCCCACATCGACTATCAAGACACCCTCAGCAAAAGCTATGACGAAGCGGGTGAATATGACATCGTCATGGCCAACCCGCCCTTTACCGGCAGCATCGACAAGGGCGACATCAACGAAAACCTGACCCTCTCGACCACCAAAACAGAGCTGCTGTTTGTCGAGAATATTTACCGCCTGCTGAAAAAAGGCGGCACTGCCTGCGTGATTGTGCCGCAAGGAGTGCTGTTTGGTTCGGGTAAGGCGTTTAAGCAGCTGCGCCAAACCTTGGTAGAGCGCTGCGAGCTTAAGGCCGTGATCACCCTGCCCAGCGGCGTGTTTAAGCCCTATGCCGGGGTCAGCACCGCCATCCTGCTGTTTACCAAGGTGTGGGGACCGAAGGAGAAGGTCACCGAACCCGCCACGGAGCAGGTGTGGTTTTACGACATGGAGAGCGATGGCTACTCGCTGGATGACAAACGCACCAAGCAGGAAGGCTATGGCGATTTGCAGGATATTGTCGCCAAGTTTCAGGCCCGCAACCCAGAGACGGACACTGACCGAACAATTACAGATGAAAACAAATGCTTTTTTGTGCCTCGTGCAGAAATTGAGGCTGAGGGCTATGACTTGAGCTTAAGCCGATACAAAAAAGACGTGTTTGAAGAGGTGAGCTATGAAGCCCCAGGGGTGATTTTGGATAGCCTGATTCAGGCTGAGGTGGGTGACATTGGTGACGAAGATCTAACCGAGGTACAAGGTGGTCTTGTAAAAGAACTGCTGGAACTGAGGGAGATGATCGGATGAATTATCCCGAAGTTACTCTTGGTGAACTGGCAGATGGCAAAGGTAGTTTTGTTGATGGACCTTTTGGCTCGAATTTAAAGGCATCCGAGTATGTTGATGCTGGTGTTCCTGTCATGCGATTGCAGAACATTCGGCCAAATGAATATCTCCCTAAAGATGTTAAGTACATCACACAACAGAAGGCCGATTCCTTGTCACGACATAATTACAGACCTGGTGATGTCGTGATAGCTAAATTGGGTGCTGTGGGAACCGCTTGTATCGTACCTGACTACTGCGACGAGGGAATAATCGTTGCTGATGTTGTCAGATTTAGGGGAGATAAAACAAGGATTAACCATCAGTATCTATGTGATTTTCTAAATTCTCCAGAAGGACAAGATCGAGTTTTGAGGCTAAGCAAAGGTACAACACGGCTTCGTACTAATCTAACTGATTTAAAGAAGATTGAAGTTCCACTGCCTCCCCTCGACGATCAAAAGCGGATTGCTTATGTGCTTGGCAAGGTGGAAGGGCTAATTGCCCAGCGCAAACAACACCTGCAACAACTCGACGACCTACTCAAAAGCGTCTTCCTAGAGATGTTCGGCGATCCCGTGCGAAATGAGAAGGGATGGGAGAAAAAGCCTTGTAGTAAGGTTGCAGAAATCATTACTGGGCATCCTTTTAAGAGTGACTTCTATACAGATGACCCGACGCAGCTACGACTCTGTGGCGGGCTAATTATTTATCCGCAGAGAATTGAGTGGGATAAATGCAACTACTGGCCCAAAGAACTACTGCCCGGTCTGGAGCGATATCTGCTTGAAGTCAATGACATAGTCCTCGCAATGGATCGTCCTTGGATCTCTAGTGGCTTGAAGATCTGCTCAGTTGATGAAATTGGTTGTGGATCGCTCCTTGTTCAGCGTACAGCTCGTTTACGAGCGAAAGAAGTTGAACAATATTTTTTGTATGCGCATTTAAAGGATTCATCATTTACTAGACATTGCAAGCCAACGGAAACAACCGTGCCGCATATAAGCATTAAAGACATCCAGACGTTCCAAATCTTATGTGCGCCAAAACAATTGCAGATTAGATTCGCCTTGATCGCTGAAAGAATAGAGAACATCAAGTCCCGCTATCAACAAAGCCTCACTGATCTAGAAACTCTCTATGGTGCCCTCAGCCAAAAAGCCTTCAAAGGCGAACTCGATTTATCACGAGTCCCCTTGCCCTCTGAAGACACCGCCACCACTGCAGTAGAGCCCCTAGAAACCAGCGAACCGCCGCCCGCAAAGGAGCCCTTCAGCCTGCCTGACCCTTCAGAGCTGACTACCCTAAATTCCGCCGAGGGCCGCCATGCCCTGATCAACCAGTGGCTAGAAGCTTGGCTGACCGACCTGAACGATGCTCCCTTCTCCCCCCGGTCCTTCATCGAAGCCGCCCAGCAGCGCTTAATAGAGTTAGCCAAGGAGGAAGACCTGCCCGAATGGGACGCAGCAGAATATAACTCAGTTCAAGCCTGGGTATTTGAGGCATTGGGTGATAGGCGCTTGACCCAAACCTACGACGATGCCAAGAACCGCGTTCAGCTCCACGCAGTCAGCCCCCGATGACGCCAGTTCATCCCCATTGCTTTGCTAATTGCGTGATGCTGGCATGAAACTTCTGCGCTTAAAAATCACCGATCCTCGGGGCTTTCGCAGCCTCCAAGCTGGGTTTGAGCACTACTTTCGCAGCGAGTGGGCCTTGCAAGACGAGCAAGGCTTTGCGCCCTTTATCCTGGCTGGCCGCAACGGCAGCGGTAAATCTAACCTGCTAGAGGTACTGGCGGCCATTTTTTACCATCTGGAGTGCATGTACCTGCTCAACCTGCCGGATAGTTTCCGCTACGAAGAACAGGAAAACCCCAACGGCTTTCGGAGCGACCAAGCCAGCCCAGACGGTTTTGAGCTTGAATACCTCATGCGATCGCCCCCAGACTTGCCCAGCGAAGACGAGCAAGTCCACATCAGCATCATTAAACCGCCCGAGCAGCCTCCAACATGGGCGTTGTGGAATCCGCGTCAGGAAGCTTGGGAAGAATTACCCGCCGGAGCAGAGCTACGCCGTCAACTGCTGCCAGACTATATTCTCGGCTACTCCTCCGGCGAGAACGAAATCCTCAGCCTGCCCTTTTTCAAAATGCGGTTCATCCAGTTCGACGAATATTGGCAGGCGCTGACCCAGCAGTTGTCTTATCCCGGCAGGCCCGAATCGCGCCTGGTTTATCTCGACAGTGGCTTTAGCCAAGCGATTTTGCTCTGCAACTTGCTCCTACAGGACGCAGCGGCCCTGAGCCCCTTTCAAGAAGATATCGGCATCGAAGCCTTGCGAGAGTTTCGCATCGTTATCCAGCTCAGCTTTGAGTTAGATATCGACCAAATATCGGCTTTTGCCATCTTGAGCGGTCCCCAGCAGCAATCAATTGAAGACATCATTGACCGTCATCCGGCACTGGAGTCGGTGGAGACAGACGATGACATCCCCCGCTGTCGTGTCAACGTAGTCAAGCTGCTCGACGGCGAGGAAGATGACCCTAACGCCATCATTGCTCGCTTCAAGCGCTGTGCTACCTGCTGGTTTCTCGACCCCTCGACGGATACCCTCTATCTGGACTATTACGTCAACGACGCCACTCGGCAAGCCTTTCGAGAGAACTTTGACTTTGCGATCACCAGCTCCCCCATCGGTTTATTCCAGGCGTTCCAGGTCTTGCTAACGCTCAACCTCTACTCCGTCAGCGACCCGCTCAAAGCCGACCTGTATCAATCCGACAGCCTTTATGTCAGCGAAAGCGTTCCCACCCTCGCCGCCGATGAGCGCATCATCCGCTTCAAGAACGTCTGGCTGACCAAAACCGATGTCGCTGAGCCGGTGTTGCTAAAATCGTTCTCCGATGGTGAACACCAGCTACTGCACACCTTGGGACTCTGCCTGCTGTTCAAAAACACCCACAGTCTGTTTCTGCTGGATGAACCCGAAACCCACTTCAACCCCGACTGGCGAGCCAACTTTGTTACTCGCCTCTACCAAAGCTTCGGTGATACCGACCGCCAAGAAATGCTCATCACCACCCACACGCCCTTTGTGATCTCCGACAGTCGGCCAGAAAAAGTGCTGGTGTTTCACAAAACGGATGGCACGGTATCGATTAGCCACCCTGAGTACAACACCCTGGGCGCTTCCATCAATAAGATCACGATGAACACCTTTGACAAGCGCGAAACCATCGGGGGTCACGCTCAGAGAAAACTGGAAGGTTTCAGGTTGCGATCAAATAATGCCGATGAGGATAAAGACCAGTTGATTAACGAGATCAACCAGCAACTCGGCGACTCTGTGGAGAAGATGCTGCTGATCAAAACCATTCTCGATCGCATGGAGGCTCAGGACTAATGCTGTTTGCCTATACCTACGTGCCCCATCAGATGGAGAAGATGCAGGAATTCATCGACTTCATCTTTTTTGAAGTGTGGTGCAAAGCTCCTGATGGCGAACCCTTTAGCCTTGACTTATTCGACGGCCATGCCGAACTCAAAGAAGTAATGGAAGCCTTTCACTACTCCGATACCAAAGGAGCAGATTTCTTTAACAGTCATGTCGAAAGTATTTATGGTTTATTTGCCACTTTGACATCTGATCAGATTGATAAATTTAGACAGTGGTATCAAGCCAATAACGAAATTGAGAAAGTTTGCGCTAATGATCAAACTGTTCACGTTGTCACCTATTCAGATATTGAGACTACTCATTTGAGTCTGGGTGAGCAGCTTAAGTCATTCTTTGAGAAACTCTATTCCTTTAATCCCAAAGCGCTACGGGAGAAGATTGGGCAAATTGACGACCACTATCACGACTTTGTGGCGGTCAACAACAAGGGCAAATGTCCATTCTGTGGCATCGGAGATATCAAAGGAATTCACCACAGCAAACGGGAAGCATATGATCATTACCTTCCTAAGTCTCGTTATCCCTTCAATTCCATCAATTTTCGCAACCTTGCTCCAGCTTGCCACGAATGCAATAGCACCTATAAGCTCAGTAAAGATCCGGTGCAGACTGCTGCTGGACGACGTAAAGCGTTCTATCCGTATGCCTCTACTAGCCAGCAACTTGAAATCTCCATCGACTTCAGCAACCCAGATGTCGATAATCTCACCGCCTCAGACGTTCAGCTCACCTTCGGCCCCAGCATCATTAGTGAAGAACTGGACGCATGGAAAGATGTATACGGTATTGAAGAACGCTACAAAGCCAAATGCTGTAGCGGTGATGCTAAGGATTGGTTAGAGCAGGTCAGGATCCTCCGAGATGAACACGGTGTTGAACCGACAGATGCTTTGGCTAGCTGGCGCAAGCAGTCTGAGAAAGATCTGACTGCGAACAGCAACTTTTTGAGGGTCGCCTTTCTGGAAGGCTGTCACCGCCTTGGACTGTGGAGTAGCCACTCGCCTGCATAGCTGCGGCCCCGACCATTCCTCAGGTGGCCGCCGGGACGGTAGGGCCGATATTGTGATGGCGATCGTGCGGGTTTTTGGGGGCGATCGCCGTTACGGTCTGGGGGGTTAGGGGCAGTCGCGATCGGGGTCCAGATAGTGCCCCTCAGGTAGTCGAGTTTTGCAAAGTATGGTGTTGTTAAGGTTTGCTCCTGATAGTTTTGCGCCTGCAAGATTTACTCTCCTCAAATCTGCCCCCTCCAGATCTGCACGTCTTAAGTCTGCTTGTGCAAGATTTGCTCCTTTTGAGTCCGAGTACTCATTCCCCAGAACTACTTCTGTGAGATCTGCTTCTCTAAGGTCCGCCGTTTCTAGATTTACTCCCGTTAGGTCGGCTCCTGCTAGATTGCCTCGTATTAGGGAAACCTCTTCTAGATTCGCAAACCTCAAGCTTACTCCGGTTAAATTTGCATCTCCTAAATAAGCCCCTTTAAGGTTTGCCCCGTTTAGAAAAGCTCCTTCTAGATTCGCAAACCTTAAGTCTGCCCCCACTAAATCCGCAAATGTTAAATCTGCTCTGGCTAAATTTGCTTCCAGTAAAACGCTCCCTGCTAGATGTGCTTGAAATAGCCTTGCTCTTGGTAGTTGAATCCCAGCTAAGTAAGCACCTAGAGACTGTTCTCTTGTAGGTGTATTTCCTGCAGTAGACTCCAATTCGAGATTGATGCCATCTAAGCACTCCGCAGGCCATGTGCATAACCATAGGCACGTTGCCCGTCTGCGCCAATTCGCCCCCGGTGACGCATTCAAAAACTCCAATGCCCGAATTCGTCCCCCATTGCCAGATTGCCCAGCCGCCGAGGTAATCGTCTGCCACGCATTCAACACCTCCGCATCTCGCCGCTGCTTCTCCGTCCCCAAATAAGTCATCACCGCCACGATCAGCCCTAAATTCCCCACCAGTGCCAGAATCTCCAATAGTGCTGCCCGCTGTAACCACGCCAATACCCCCTCTAACTTGCGTTCCGTCCCGATAAACGGCTGATTCAGCTTCAATAACATGCGCCGGAATGGACTGCGGGCGATTGCTTCGGCTTTGGCCCAATCGGTCCGGGCATTGTGTATGGTTTCTGGACGGGGATTGTTGCGGTTGATGTAGAGCTGGTGGGCAATTTCTCGTTTCAGATTTTCGGAGGGGTCAGTCATGGCAATAGCTGAGGTGTGCTGATGCCCTCAAAGCATACTGTTACCAGCGGCACCTTCACCCCACTGACTATCCAAAGCCGCCTGCTGCTGCTCTGCAGCTTCTGTTCCACTGATGTCTAGATACCGCTCCAGCGCCGACAACGACTTATGCCCCGTGATGCGCTGAATGGCTCTCAGGGGAACCCCAGCTTGGTGCAAATGGGTGGCCTGACTGCGCCGAAAGGAATGCAAGCTCACACCATCGAGGTTCAACAAGTCAGCCGCTCGTCTCAGGTGCTTGTCTACGGCTCTGGTAGTGATATGGCCTTTGGTGCCGCTGCTAGGAAACAAGTAACCAGCGCTGGGTAAATCAGCCTGCGAGAGCGCGATCGCCAACTGCTGGGGAATGGTCGCGGTCTTGGTCGTGCGCGTCTTGGTGGTGGTGGCCCGGTAGATAAGGCGTTCTCCCTGGATATCCGCCGCCTGTAGCTGCACCACTTCACCCACACGAGCTGCCGTGAAATAAGCAATCTCACAAACGCCCCGGTACGGCTGTTCCATCTCAGCCCACAAAAGCCTTAACTGTTCTGGGGGCAAAACTGCTGCCTGTCCAAACCGATTGGATTTTGTCACCGTCTGTCAAAAACTCTGTCCTCCCTCCAGGGTATTCGTCTTTCATGTAAAAGAGGAACGGCTTTAGGTGGCTACAGTCCACAAATAAACGACAAATCAGGATGTTTACAGTTGCTTATCATTCATTCGTACTACCACAACCGCTGAAACCCCTGAAAACTCGTTAAACCATCAGCCTGACTTATCGTTACCCTGAAAGGCAGTCAGGTCAGGTTGTCATCACTCACCCTATGTGCTCGTCATCAGTTCGTCATCAACTTTGTCATCACATCACCCGAGTTTTGTCATCAATAAACCTGCAAATCTGTCATCACCTGACGGGTCATTATTCAGGGAGCTGTCATCACCATGAGCACCAAAAAAGGCAATCCACTTTTGTCGGTTCGCATCTCGCCAGAACTGAACGAATTGTTAGAGGCCCACATGGAAGAAACCGGAGGAACGCGATCGGATGTCGCGATCGAAGCCCTTGAACGATTTCTCCGACCGGCCAGCCTGGACGATGAGCTACCCCACCTGAAACGACGACTCCAGCAGCTCGAAACTGCCATGCAGCAGTTGACTTCCAAAAGTCTCAACCATAATGAAAGAGACGTTGAGGCGAAAATAAGCTGAGATGGGCATTCCAGGGCAGCGATCGCGCCGGGGACAAGGTGAGCTTTACGACCAACCGAAGACTGAGCATGTATTGATTTTGCTCACTCCGGCAGGTCGTGAATTACTCGACCAAAAAGTTGCCGATTACAACCAGCATTTGGATACGACTGTCTCGCGATCGGAATTTATCGAACGCTGGGTAAGAGGGCTCATCACTTCAAAATAAGCCCGGATGTTGTCGTTTTTGGTCATATATAGGGCAGTTTTTCTCATGCCAAGAACTTCCTAAACGGTTAGAAGTTGACATGGAGAGTGTTCATCGGACTGGCTTATGGTGCTGGATTACGCTCTGGTGATGGGTGCCGTGGGGGCCGTGGCCAGCTTCCTGGCCTGGTATCGGGCTTATACCCGGTCAATGTACGCCCGTGAACGGCAAATTAGCCACATCCATAAGTCCATCGAGCAGCAAAACAGCAATGTATTGCACCTGTTCTCGGAAATCGAGACTCAATTAGAGTCCACGGCCAGGAAGGTTGAACAACTTTCAGAGCGAGTTCAACGCCTAGAAATGGCGTGCAGTTTTACTTTCAAAGGGGGCCAAGATGGCTAGAGTGAAGGGCGGATTATTCTCGATTGAGGCATCAGGGCAATTTGCTCAAAGCCTGGTATTTGATAAGCGGGGCTACGTGCGGCAGTACGTCGAACCAAGCAACGCCAAGACTGAGGCCCAAGGCAATCAACGGCAGAAATTCCAGGGCTTGCAACGGGCGGTGGGGGGCCTCAATACTGTTGCCCGTGAAGCGGCGGGACTGTACTCGCCGACCACCTATCGTTGGGGTGCCTACGTCAATAGCCAGATGAATAGCTACTACAACGATGTCTCAGTGCAATATGCCGCGCTGGCTCCGGCGACTCAGGATGAGTGGGATGCTGCGGCCAACGGCGGCGGCCTCTTTGAAACTTCGCCGATTGAATACGCGACAAACGCGGTCGATAGTGCGGGCAAGCTGCTCTATCTGTTGGCCTACGTCTTCTACGTCGGAATGGGTGATCCGGGTGGCGTTGGTGACCTGGCGGCAGGTGGGGCGGCTGTCGCTTGGGCGGGTTATCTGCTGTAGATGAACCAGTTGCTTTTGGATGTACAAACCTTGGCTGCTCAGGTGGCCGGGGTTTTTTGTGGTTTCAGGCGTGGATTAATTGGCCGGGGTGGTGCCGTCGTAGGCGATGGCTAGATTCTCGTCTACCAAAAGCTGATTGAGTGAAAGCCATTCGTGCTCAGCGGTGTTGGCATCCTGATACCAAATGGTACCGAGCCAGCGCCCGTATTTCTCGGTTGAGTCAGTCTGAACCCGGACGGCGATCGCTTCCTCAAACAAGATTTCCTGCACTCTGGCTCTCGCCAGTTGTCCAGTGGCCGTGCTCACGGTTGGGCAGTTGATACCAAGGAGCCGAACTGTTTCGTGAATGGTGACACCGAAACCCAGGTGGGCGCTGCCCTGAACAGTATCGCCATCGTTTACAAAGGTTGCGGTAAACGGGTACAGCTTTTCTTTAAGCAGATAATCGATTTCCTGGGCGGGGGGTAAGCTCAAATCTTCGATGACAGTGACGTGAACAGTCGCCATCGTCCCGCCACCCTGGCCATCTGTGATGCCGTAGGTAAAGGTGTCTGCGCCGAGGAAGCCGGGGTTTGGTGTGTAGGCAATGGAGCCATCGGCCATGGTTGCTGTGCCGTTCTGGGGCTTGTTGACGGTTGCTAGGGTGAGTGGATTGCCGTCCGGGTCGCTGTCGTTCACCAGGACAGGAATCAGGATGGTGTTGTTTTCGAGGACAGTCACGTAGTCATCCGCGCCGACTGGGGGTTGGTTAGCTTGAACGGTCATGCTGACGGTGCCTGTGTCGGTGCCGCCGTTACCGTCCGAAATGATGTAAGTGAATGAGTCAGTCCCAACGTAATTGGCTGGGGCGGTGTAGCTGATTGATGAGCCATTGATGGTGGCCGTGCCGTGGGTTGGCGTAGAGACTGACTGGAGCACCAGGCCGTCGCCATCTGAGTCTGAATCGTTGTTGAGGATCGGGATGAGGATCGTGGCTCCACTTGTCACCGTCGCGTTGTCGCCTGTCGCTATCGGTGGGGTGTTTGCCGGGGGCTGAGTGGCGACTAGTTCAACGTCAATGTAGTCCGCATAAGGCCAATTACTTGGGCCTTTGATCATCCCAACTTCAACCCAGTCACCCGTGTCGATCGGCACCGCTTCTAAAGCTGTCCAAATTGTGCGGTTCTCGACGGCAGGGTCGATGTTGGTACCGTCTGGAATGACTGCGTTAGATGCCTTGACTATGCGGTTGGCCAGGTCTGAGAGTACCCGAACCGTGATCGTGCCGCTGCCTGGAACTGTGTTCCAGTACTTCAGATCAATGCGATAGCTGCCGCCTGGATCGCTCCATTGCTTTTGACACCTCCCTTCCTGACTCGTGCTGCTTGCCCAAACTCCGTAGCCGCTGCTGCCGTTCGCCATGTCTCGCCACCGACTCATGACCGCATAGCTGTTTGCCCTTATCTCCTCTAGCTCAATTCTCATGCTTCCTCCGGTTACGCTCCTATCACCCTCCTATGGGCGGAATTCGCCGATGAAATGAGCGATCGCTGTTCGCAACGGTTCAGCGATCAGACAACTTCAGTTGTATCTTTTCGAGTCCAGATCGAGTCCAAAATACATTAAAATTCTTTAGAAGCCTTTATGTAAAAAGCTTTTGAGTGGTTAAACCTGCCGACTTGAAATCGGATGTCCCAAAAGGACCGTGGGTTCGAATCCCACCCTCTCCGTTGTAGGGTTTTAGCGGTTAATGCCGAACCATCCAGTCGTCGCAAAATGCGTTAGCCCAGCAATGCTCGTGTGGGCTGCGGGGGTCTGCGTTGCGGCGACCAAGGCGTTGAAACGCGCAGTTTAGGGTAGAAGGATCATCATTTCGTCTCCAGCGCAGTCGGTTCAAGCCTGAGCATTGTTCGCGATATGAGCACTACTGGCCGCAAGCGGTGGAGTGCAAGCGGGGGGTAAAACTCTAGTGCTGAATCTGGATAGGGTTAGTGTTGATCGAAAACTGCAGTTTGATCCAATCATTCAACATGGTTGAAATGGTGATCGGTCATCAGGCTCTTTCGTGACTTTGAGACAGCCGCCGACACCCCACCGTAGACGTCATAAACATTTGCAACTTTTTCAGCGATGCTCCTTAAATTCTTCTTAAATAGCTTCGCGTTGCGCAAAGTTGCCCTTATCTTTAGGGTCAAGATACCTCCTAACTGCGTCTCCAGCCCTGTCAGCTACTGATGGGGCTGCTTTTTATGGCATTTACTCACAGCTGCCCACAGCCGAGTAGTCCAATTTATGCCTCAGGTTGTTTCTCGCTCAGGCAACTTTAGTCAGGTAACTGATCGCAATTCGGGAAACTGTGATGTGGCCAGAACTGCAACGATGACAGCTTGATCATCAAGTTCCCAGGTCACATCGAAGTTCTAACTCAGTGACCTTCCCCCCTTATCTCGGCAAGCTGGATGCCGTCATAGCACGCTGCAGCACATCGTCAGATAGGGGATTTTTGCCAATTCTCAAATAACGACACATGTGTTTCCGTTGTCCTCTGGCTCCCCGGCATTGCCAAGATGGCCTCAGGAGTCCCATCACGGAGAATAGGGCTGAGACGCTGAGGCCTCGCCGCTGCTGATCAGGTCGCCGCGCTCAGCAATAAATTTTAGTAAGAGGGCTTGATGGGGCTGCCCTAAGGGACGGACTTGATTGGCCCGAGCCGAAAACCGCTCGCCCTGACGAATTTCATCCACAGTCCACAGTCCCAGATCCCAGCCTTCATTGAGTTCTAGCTGCTCGGGAGGAACCGTCAACTCGCCGTAAAATACGTGACGCACAATGTGCTCGTTGCGCCATTCGGTAAACCGCGACAGGGCGGGAGGCCGGTAGTTGATTTCTTCCTGCAGCTCTCGCCAGATGCCCGCTTCCGGAGTTTCACCAGGCTCGATGTGGCCGCCAAAAAAAGCCCAGCAGCCCGGATACAAAATGGTGGGAATATCATCGCGCAGCTGTAGCAAAAACTGCCCCTGACGGATCAAGAGGGCGATCGCCACGTGAATTTCTGGGTGGTGGGTCATGTCCTTTTTTCCTAGCCTGCCCCGTATCTTAAACGCTGGCCAGAGATTTAGCTGCCCCCAGGAAGGCGGGTTGTGCCCCCGCAGCAATTTTTTCTGGTGAGCGTTCAGGAGCAACCTATTGACAGCGCACCAGAGTGTTGGATAAAAAGAGGCCCAGCTTTTCTGAGCCGTTTCACTCACCCGTTCGCATCGATCATGAAGCAGCCGCGCCGCTCAATCACCCACTTTCTGCGCCAGCAATCTAATTGGCAGCTGGGATTGGGCAGTGCTTTGATGTTGGGCGCGATTTGGGGCGTTGATTACTGGCTCAAAGTTGACCTAGGGCTCTCGATTCTTTATGTGTTGCCCATTGCCGCGATCGCTTGGTACCTAAAGCCAAAACTCGGCTACGGAGCCAGTTTACTGAGTGCAGTGCTCTGGTTTGCCGCAGAAATCCATCGAGTTTCAAGCTCTGATATGGTGCCGTTTTTAGTGTGGAATGCAGCAGTACGGCTGGCTTTTTTTGGGCTGGTGGTGACGCTGCTGGCGGAGCTAAAAGCGGCCTACCGGCAGGAGCAACGGTTGGCTAATACGGATTTTTTGACGACTTTGCTCAACCGCCGCGCCTTTACCGAAATGCTGGAGCAGGAAATTCAGCGATCGCGACGGTATGAGCTGCCCTTTACGCTGGCCTATCTCGATGTGGATAACTTTAAGCAGGTCAACGATCGCCTCGGCCATGCGGCGGGCGATCGCTTGCTCAAAGACGTGGCGGTGGTGCTCAGGCAACAGCTGCGAGCGACAGACTGCCAGGCTCGGTTAGGCGGTGACGAATTTGCCATGCTCTTGCCCCAAACGGAACAGCAGCAGGCCACCATTGTGCTTCAACGAGTGTTTGCCGTACTGTCACAGCTGCACAGCGACCAAGTGCTCATTGGCTTCAGCATCGGCGCGGTGACGTTTGCCTCGATGCCCGATGACGCTAGTCATGCCCTCTCGATGGCCGATAAGGTGATGTATTCAGCCAAAGGGCAAGGCAAGAATCAGTTTGTGCAAGCGGCTTTTGAACAACTCCCCAGCCGGGAGTCAGAAGCCAACTAAGGGGGCGGCGGAAAAATCAGGTCCAGTTAGGCAACGTCGATGAGTAGTAGGGTCCGGGGGGAGAGCGTGGGAATTCAGGCAAAAGGCAGAATGCGATGAATTCGCTAGTCCCTAACCGTGAATGCCACACTCGGTTTTTGCCGAGCCCCGCCACCGACCGGCTCGCTCCGACTCGCCATTTTGGACTCGGGTCGTCAGCGGCTCATCGCCAATACTGGCATAGCCCTGATCATGCAGCGGGTTGTAGATGACGTCGTGTTGATAGACGTAGTTCCACAAGTCCTTGCGCGTCCAATTGGCGAGGGGATTGACCTTGAGCCGTCCATCGACATCGAGTTCCAAAATAGGCATGGCCTGACGAGTGGCTGACTGATCGCGCCGCCGACCCGAGACCCAGGCGCTGACGTCAATATCGGTCAAGGCGCGCTGCAGCGGTTCCACCTTGGTGAGGTAGTGAAACTGATCGACATCGCGGTGCCACAGTTCATCGCCATAGCGAGTCGCAAAGCTCTCGCGGCTGCTGACGCCAATGGCGCGGTAAACGTGCAAATCAAGCTGGTAGCGCTCATGGGCGCGGTCAACGGTGGCCAGCGTTTCGGGAAAGTGATGGAACGTATCGAGAAAGATCACTGGCACCGGGCGCTTAGGGATCAGCTCTTGATAGAGCATGTGAATCGTGACCGGAATGCTAAAGGCACTCGTTTGGGCTAACCCCTGCGGAAAGGTTTGGAGCGCCCACCGCAAAATATCTTGGGGAGTCGCCGTCTCGAACGCTCGGTTGAGCTGGTCGAGATCGAGGTCAGCGGGGGCGATTTGGGTTTGGGGCGTCATGCACTGAACCATAAGTTCATTACCTGTGTTGCGTGTTTACAGTGCCACATTCAGTTATACACCGATTAATTCATTCAATCACACATAATCCGGTGGGGATTCGGGGGATTACCCCTCCAGCTGAGGGCGGCAACCCTCCTAGCGAACCGTAGATAATCGTTATACCGCTAGCTGGAGCGTGGTTAGCGCGATCGCCCTCCCCTCGCGATCGCGCGCAATAGTAAAGTAAAGGTCAATCGCATCCATTCCCCTCAATTTCGGAGTACCGCTTTGAAATTAGTGCTGTATAGCAAACCAGGCTGTCATCTCTGTACCGGTTTGCAAGAAAAATTAGAGGCTCTGTCGCACCTCGATTTCACGCTAGAAGTCCGCGACATCACCACCCGTAACGACTGGTTTAGCCGCTATCAGTACGAGATTCCCGTCTTGTGTCGCGTGGTAGAAACCGCTGCTGGAGCGCAAGAAACGGTCCTGCCGCGGCAGTCGCCCCGCGCCTCGATCGCGCGCGTCGAGAAAATGTTGCAGACTTATTTAGAGCCGGATACGGCAAAATAAGCGAAATCCAATTTTGTGAGAGGTGGCGGACATGGATTTGCAGAGCTTGCTAGCGCAGATGAGTCAAGCTGGGGTAACGCCCGCGATCGCCCTGCCGACTCATGCCGCTTTATCGCAACCGATCAAACGGCTCTGCACCAACTCTCAGGCCTGCCAGCCCGGTGACCTGTTTATCGGCATGCCTGGCACGCGGGTGGATGGCGGTGAGTTTTGGCCCGGCGCGATCGCGGCGGGGGCGATCGCGGCTTTGGTCTCACCCCAGGCCTACAAAAACCGGCCTCCCGAAAGTCATCATCCCGAGGCGCTGGTGCTGCCGTTCGACGATATGGCGATCGCCTGTGCCGAGGCGGCCACCGGATTTTATGATGCGCCGGGGCAGGCCATGCAGTTAGTCGGTGTCACCGGCACCAATGGCAAAACCACCACGACGCACCTGATCGAAGCGCTGCTCCAGCAAGCCGATCAGCCTACCGGCCTATTGGGCACGCTCTACGCCCGCTGGCCCGGCCACGAAACCGTCGCTGTGCACACCACCCCCTTTGCCGTCGATTTGCAGGCAGATTTGGCTGCTGCGCGCGAGGCGGGCTGTCGCTCGCTGGTGATGGAAGTCAGCTCCCACGCGCTGGCGCAAAAGCGGGTTTGGGGGTGTCCCTTTGCGGTGAGCGTGTTCACTAACCTCACCCAAGACCATTTAGATTTTCACAAGACGATGGAAGCCTATTTTGAGGCGAAGGCGCTGCTGTTTAACGACGACTATCTGCAGGGCGGCGCCGTCATCAATCAAGACGATGCCTATGGCCAGCAGCTGCTAGAGCGAGTCGGACCAAAAGGCTGGAGCTACAGCGTCGAAAATGCCACCGCCGATCTCTACACGTCGGACTTAATTTATGGCGCCAGCGGCGTGAACGGTCAGCTGCACACGCCCCAGGGCAGCACCCCATTTTCGCTGCCACTAGTGGGGCAGTTCAACCTGTCAAATATGCTGGCAGCGGTGGGGGCAGCGCTGCATCTGGGCGTCACGCTCGACCAGGTGACGGCCTGCTTGCCTCAGTTTGGCGGCGTGCCCGGTCGCATGGAGCGCGTTGTCGTCCGCCCCGATCAGCCGGTCAGCGTCATTGTCGATTACGCCCATACGCCCGACAGTCTGCAAAACGCCCTGACGGCGGCGCGGCCCTTTGTCACCGGGCGACTGATTTGCGTATTTGGCTGCGGCGGCGATCGCGATCGCACCAAACGCCCCCAAATGGGCAAAATCGCCTACGACCTGGCCGACATCGCGATCGCCACGTCCGACAATCCCCGCACGGAAGATCCCCAACGAATTTTGGCCGATGTGGTGGCGGGCATTCCGGTGACGCTGCCAGCGGAACAGGTAGTGTGCGATCGCGCTGCAGCCATTCGGGTGGCGATCGCCCAGGCAGCACCCGGCGACTGTGTGCTCATCGCCGGTAAAGGCCACGAAGATTACCAAATTCTCGGCACCGAAAAGATTCACTTCGATGATCGCGAACAGGCCCGCGCGGCCCTAGTCAGCTGCCTCTAGCAATCTCAGGATCGGTCAACCTACCGGTCAGAGCTCCCTTCCGTTCACTTCTACTGGGTATCTCCCCATGGCTAAAGCGCCCCCCGCCATTCTCAAGTCCGTTTCCGTCAGCCTGCCCTTTGGCATCGGCTCGGCCTCTTGGGAAGCGGATCCCACCGAACAAAACGCCGCCTGGGAACTGTATGTCGAGCTGGTGACCCGAGTCGCGGTGCAGTCTTTGAGTGCCGAGCATGGCACCGTGCGCGAGGCGATGAACTCGCTCTACAGCCTGTTTGGCTCGACTCGTGAAATTTTGCGCAAGGCGGGACCGAAGGTGGGTGCAGCTCATGATTCGGTGGGGGGCATTGCGATCGCGGTCCTTAACCGGGGGCTGCGGCCTTTTTTATCCAAGTGGCATCCGTTGTTGCAGTCTTGGGAAGCGAAGCGGGCGATCGAGGTGAGCCCGCAAGCTCACGAAAAGGCTTGGGAGCAGGAATCGATTTTGCGCCGCGAGTTGGAAGCGCTGCGCGGTGACCTGGCGACCTATGCGGCAGCACTAGCGAAAATTTCTGGCGTGGAGAATTGAAGACCACTCGGTATTTTGAGCAGAAGTGATTTGAGCGCGGTGCGTTTGCTGGGCAGCAACACACTGTTTCACAATAGTCATCAGCGCCCGAGCTGGCAGGCTGATGATGAGACCGCAACGTGAACTCACGCCAGGCTACTGTTATCACATCACTACCCGATGTAATAACCGAGAATTTCGGCTGGCGCGCTTTGAATGTCGAGAACTCTTGCTACACCACGTCCAAGTTGAAAACTGGCTTTGTACTTGCTTGAGAAAACCTCACCTAGCCTCTCCTTCTCAAGGCGAGGAACCAGAGACCGATTAAACCTCTCCTTGAGAAGGAGAGGTGCCGCAGGCGGTGAGGTTTCACCAGATGTCAAAACTCCACTTCTGAATCTGGATGAGATTTAGCTAACTGCCTGAACCTCGAAATTGCCGCCCTGCAATTTACGGACACAACCTAACCAACAGTGCCAGGTAACAGATCGCCGAAACACCTAAAAACCCGTGCAGAGACGGTCGGCAGTAATTCTTGAAACTAGGCTGAAGCGCTTATTTGCTACAGTTTACAAGTCTGGATGCGAGAGAAGAGAAACTCACACCCCCCCTCCCCCTCCCCACCTGGGAAATTCTCCGCGAGGAGAAAATTTAGGGTCTGCTTTTTAGCTCATCGCTCCACAGGTATCGACTGGCATCAGCTGACTGCCAGCCTACTTCGACACAAAATTGGTCCCATTTTTTGCCATATGATGTTGGGCCACCGTGTTTCTGCCAGATTGCTTTCTGTACGCTAAAGCCAAAGTGCCCGTTGCTATATTTTGTCCATAGCCCATCAATCGTTTTCAGATCAGCGCAGGGAAAATTCTGTAGTTCTTTACTGGTAAACCAGTCTCCGGGTTCTTTGCCCACCGCCCGAATCATCACTTCGTAGGTTTCTTGATCTGCATCCCGCCATTTGCCTTTTCTTAACAGATCTCGCAAGCGCGTATAGTCAATGCCTTTCTCAGAGCTTAAATCATCAGTCAAGGTTGCCAGCTTTTGCGGCTTTGGCTCCATTACCGGCGGTTTTACCGGTATCTGATCCTCAACCACATCTTGAACGGAGACAGAGGTTGCTGTTGTCGTTGCCGCAGCAAAATATTTGCGGATAGTGTCGAAAAAGTCAGCCGGGGGCAGTTTCCCACCTTTGACATCCGCCGTTTGAATCGCCGCGACTGAGAGCCATCGCCGCCCTTCAAGTAGCAGCGGAAAGATCGGTTTCTTTAGTTCCAACGCCAGACTCAATTCACACTGCACCCAGTGAGAGTCCTCCGATCGCGGCGACATCACCAGCAAAAACACTTCGCACTGTTCTAAATGATCCTGAATAACCCGAGGCCAGGTCGTGCCATAGTCAATACGATCATCTAACCAAACCGGCAGCCGGTGCGACTGCAGGGCTTGTAATAGTAAACCGACGTAGTTTTGATCTTTGCGACTGTAGCTGACGAAAATAAAGCTCATGCTGTAGCGAATCCACTCGCGGCTCTCGCTAGCTCTGGCGGTAATTTGCAGCCAAAGCATCGCCTCCACTTATTTTGGCAGAGCCGAGCGCCAGGTACCCGCGCTACGTCATATCAGGAAAGCAAACGCCTCAAGAATCCAACTGTAGGGTGCGTTGCGAACAAGCAAACGCACCAATGAAAAGCATTTTGAGCAGCATCTGCCCGCCGCTTAAAACTTGGGCACGCTGACAGCAAACGTTTTCAGACATGCTGAATGCCCAACTACCGCAGACCCAAAATTGCCGGGGGTACCTACTTCGTCACCCAGGTCACCCATCAGCGATCGCCTTGGTTATGCCGCGCCGATGCCCGTGATGCTTTGCGAACCGCGATCGCTCAGGTACGGCGAAAGCGGCCTTTCCAAATTGAGGCCTGTGTGCTGCTGCCTGATCACTTTCACTGCTTGTTGACCTTGCCCGATGATGACAGCGACTTATCCACTCGGCTGCGTCTGATCAAAACCTATGTCACTCGGCACTACGGAGCCATCCTGGATCTCGATAACACTCGTTCTGCATCGCGAAAAAAACGCAAGGAACGTAATTTGTGGCAGCGTCGATTTTGGGATCATCTAATTCGAGATAAACGGGATCTGGCCCAACACTGCGACTATATTCACTACAATCCGGTGCGGCATCAGCTTTGTCGAACGCCAGTAGAATGGCCGTTTTCAAGTGTGCATCGGTTTATGGCGCAGGGGCTTTATCCCCCAAATTGGGGTAAAACAAATTTGGAAAGAGTTGTGGATGGGAGTCTGTATGACCTTTGAGGTATGGGGTGCGTTTGCTTGGCAGCAACGCACCCTACGGCTGGCGTCGTTAGCAAGCTAGCGGAACTCGCCGCCAAAGCCGATCGAGGTTCTGCCCATCGCCTCATAAACCGTGATGCCCAACGGCAAATCGACATTGCCGTTGTCATCAATAAACTGCTCAAAAAAGCTCAAATCAACCAGATCGCCGATGTCAGGGGTGTCATCTTCGTCGTCATTATGGTCGGTGTTATTGATGTTGCTCGCCACGGTGCGCAGCAAATCAGGACTGTAAGTTGCCTCGGGCTGCACTGAAGCGCTGACGCCCGCCACCGGCAGCGCTTTCGTCTGATCCGGTAGGGCTGCTGCCGCGATATCGGGCGAGTCTAACGGCAACAAATCCGCTGCGGTGCCCGTCGATTGAGCTTGGGCCGATGCGCCTAGGGCCGAGAGTGAGACGGCGGACCCGACGGTAATCAAGGCGACTTTACTAGAAGACTTCATTGACTAAGACCCATAGATGGTTAAGGGGGCTGGCCCAGCATTTGCAACCGCTTGCCAGTGAAGGCTTTGGTCAAAACTGAGGCAGCACTTAACCTTCCGGTGGGAACAATTTCCATCGGGATGAATCATACAAAAGTTGTTGAACTTTCTAGACATGATTGCGGAATCGGGGCGATCGCCGGTGTGGCCCCTCCCAATCAGCCGCTCATGACGCCACAGACAGCCCTTCCATCACCGCCGCTGCCGACAATCTAGACGCCAGCAATCACTTAGACGAAGATGAAATGACGGCTGGAAGCCATATTGAGCATCGGGGAAAGCTGGCCAAGTTTATGAGCCAACGTTTAATCGAAGTATTTTTGCCTGAGCAACATCAAAAGCAGGTCACCCAACTATTAAAAGACCAAGCCGAGATCGCCACCTGCCTCGAAACCCGCTGGCAAGACCAGCTCTGGGTCAGAATTTTGGTTGACACGGCTAAGGCAGAAACGGTGATTGATCGCTTTGCCACCCAGTTTGAGGGCGTTGAGGGGTTTCGACTGCTGTTGTTAGAGGTTGAGGCTTCGCTGCCACTCACCACCAGAGAGGAACAAGAGCGCAACCCAGAAGCAGAAGATTTGCTGCAGTCAGCCCTGAGCGCGAGCCTCAAGCCTCAATCGTCTCGCATCAACCGCGAGGAGATTTACGATCGCGTGTTTCAAAGTGCTGATCTGTCATGGGTGCAGCTCTCATTAATCGTGCTATCAACGGTAATTGCCGCGATCGGCATTGTGCGCGACAACCAGGCCGTGGTGATCGGGGCGATGGTGATTGCCCCGCTGCTGCAGCCTAATATGGCCTTGGCCGTCGCCACCACCCTGGGGGATAAATCACTGGCCTATCGCACCTTGCGGACGGGGAGTATCGGCATTTTGCTGGCCCTGCTCCTGGCTGTGGCCATTGGCTATGTCGTCCCCGTATCTCTGGACTCATCGGAAATCGCCAGTCGTGTGCAGGTACGCTGGCCCGATGGCATTCTGGCCTTTGCCTCGGGCGTCGCAGGCGCGATCGCCCTGACCAGCGAAGAACGCAGCGGCATTGTGGGCGTCATGGTTTCGGTGGCCTTGCTGCCGCCTCTGGTCGTTGCCGGATTACTGCTGGGAGCGGCTGAATGGTCATCCGCCTTTGGGGCTTCCTTGCTGACGCTGACCAACGTCATCTGTCTCAACTTGGCAGCCGTGACGACCTTTCTCATACAAGATCTCCGGCCTCGACAACTTCAGGCTCAACCTCAGGCTGAGCAAGTCACGCAGGCGGCGTATAGCATTTGGCTGCTGCTGCTCATGGCCTTGGTGGGAGTCGTCTTGGCCAACCGGTTCTATGACCTCAATCTTTATTAGAGCGAGCCGGTGAGCAATTCTCAGCGATCGGCCTTCCCATGAAATCTGAGGAGCGCAGGGGAGCTGAGGGGCAGGGGAGCCCGATCTACAACCTTATTTCAGAGAAGCAGTATAACTTCGACTTCTGAATTCCGACTTTTGGTCTATCAAAACACCGCAAGTGGCTGACCGACAACAACTTGCTTCGCTGGTCATTTTTCACCCAAAACTGGCTGCCAGCGCGGGTGTCGGCACCAGCAAGTCCTTGCCCTCCGACGGAGTGGGTAACAAATCCTTAATTTTGTTTCATCTTTTAGAAAACTGATCGCAATCCTGTACACTCTCCCTTTAGTGGAGTTTCATTTCTCCTGTAAGTGGATATTTTGCGTTTGTCATCAATATGAGCACCATGAAAAGATTCTTTTTGGGCCTGTTTGCGGTTGTGTTGAGCTGGTTGGGCACCGTGGCACCGGCACTCGCGGGCGACATTGCCCACGGCGGACAAGTATTTTCGAACAACTGCGCCGCCTGTCACATCGGCGGCGGCAACGTGGTCAATGCCGCCAAGACTTTGAAGCTAGCCGACCTGCAAACCTATGAGATGGACTCCCTCGACGCCATTAAATATCAGGTCACCAACGGCAAAAACGCCATGCCCGCCTTTGCGGGTCGCTTAACCGAGGAAGATATTGATGACGTGGCTAGCTATGTTTTGGATCAGTCTGAAAAAGGCTGGTAAAGCGGGACTCCGCCAAGGTCAGCGATTGACCCTCACCATACTGGCGATCGCCAGTATGGTGCTGTTGCCGGGGCGAGCGATCGCCGCTCCGGCCAGCCTGCAGCTGGGGTTAGACGCCTTGCAGCAGCAGGACTTTGTCACCGCTGTGGAATATTTCGATCAGGCGATCCAACAGCAGGATTCTCTAGAGGTGGCCTACGGCCAGCGCTGTTTGGCCCACCTCATGCTGAATCAACCAGAGCAGGCAGTGCAAGACTGTTCTGCCGCGATCGCGGTGAATCCGGCCTATCCCAAGCTGCGCTTTTATCGGGGGCTGGCTCACTATCGCCTGAGTCAATACACCGCCGCCGTGGCCGATCTGACTCAGCATCTGCAAGCCCGGCCAGGCGACGCTCGCGCCTACTACAACTCTGGGCTGGCCCAGTTTGCCCAAGGCGACGTGTCTTCTGCGATCGCCGACTACCACCAAGCCCTCACCTACGCGGCTGATTTAAACGTCATTGAGCGGTCAAATCTCTACAACGATTTGGGGGTCGCTTACCTCGCTAGTGGTTCTAAACCGGCAGAAACGTTGCTCGCGCTCGATCAAGCCGTGGCTTTAGATACTAGCGACACCCGCGCCTATTTCAATCGCGGCTGTGCCTGTCACGAGCAGGGACACTACGCTGCGGCCTTGCGAGACTTCGATCGCGTCATTGCCCTCAACCCCCATCATGCGGAAACCTACTTCAACCGGGGGGCCGTGAAGCAGCAATTAGGCAATCTGGATGGCGCAATGACCGACTTTCAGGCCGCGTTCACCCAGTTTCAGCAGCAGGGCAATCTCGATGGGGCACAACGCGCCAAGCTGCGCCTGCAGCAGATGCAGCAGCCTCGCCAAGCGATCGGCTAGCGACAACATCCAACCCGTCGTCGGGCTCAAGCTCCTATCGTCTCCCTACCGCTCATGCCACCTCACCTTTTCATCTTTAAGCCCTTTCTCCTAACTTCTAAATTCATGCGCAAATTCTTGACTCACCTGATGGCTACCGGACTGCTGACTGTTGGCGTGAGCGCGATCGCCGCGCCCCCCGCACCGGCAGACATGGGCCACGATCATGGGGACGGCCACAGCGCCCCCGCCGATATGACGACCGAAGACGTGACGACCGAAGCGGATCACGGCCACCACGACCACGGCATGGTCGAGATTCCGGCTGGGCAGGCAGTGCCAGAAGTCGTCATTGATGTCTTTGCCGACTCAGTTGCAGGCTGGAACGTTGCAGTCGCGATCGCCAACTGGAGCTTTGCCCCAGAGCAGGTCAATGTCAACAACCTCACGACCGAAGGGCATGCTCACCTCTATCTCAATGGGGAAAAGCTGACGCGGCTCTACAGCGAGTGGTATTACATTCCCGAGCTGCCCCCTGGTGAACACGTCCTTACGGTGGGGCTCAACACCAACACCCACGCAGCCCTGATGCATGACGGCATGCCCATTGAGGCCTCCATCCAGGTCATTGTGCCCGAAGCGGAATAACGCAGGCACTTCCTTCCTCAGCGATCGGGCCTCCCCGTGCCAGCTTGCTGCCGATGTCTGGGGAGCTGTCGTCGCAATAACGTGTCCAAGACCCCGGTTTCTCTGGAAAAACTTGCTCCAGACTGTTGAGCGGTTCCTAGAAACCGGGGTCTTTAGGTGGATATTTTTTATTTTGGATGACGCTTCATCGCTGGCCCGACGACATCAATGCGATCAGTCCAAATGCCGCCGGAATAGTCCTTTGGCAGAGCGCGGAGCTGTTCGAGGTCGTCGAGTCCTTGCGAAAACCCTTCTCCTCGGTAATTGGCTAGCAAGAATACCCTGGTGTCTACTGCTGCCATCCGCTGCAGAAATCGATTGGGCCATCCCCACAACCAAGCAGTGTAGTTAGCCGGAATCATCAACATACTCCGCTCACAAGCCGTTGGCAGATAGCCTGTCCAGCCCAGGGCCATATATCTCACCAGGCAGGTTTTAAGTCGGCTGATCCACAGAGTTTGAATCAAGGGCAGGTGATCGCGGATAACGCTGACGGGGCGATCGCCGCCATACACCATGATTTGCCTTTGGCGATCAGGCGCCAGTTGAGCCAATCGTTCAGCCAACCGCTCACCTTCCTGGAGATCATTACTTTTGACATTAATAATCAGCTTGTGAGTCGGAAAAGCGGTGAATACGTCCTCCAACGACGGCATCAAACCGACTCCTTTGCCCCGAAAGGGGTAAGTCTTGCCGCCATCTGCGGTATAGCCATACCCAATATCGAGAGATTGCAGCCTCGCCAGCGTCTGTTCACGCGTGACACCACTACCATTGGTGCGGCAATCGACCGTCCAATCATGGAAGACCGCAAAGTGGCCATCCGTAGTCGGATGAATATCCAGCTCAACAAAATCGGCTCCGTAGGCGAAGGCCGCCCGCATCGAGGCAATGGTGTTTTCCAGATAGTCGTGGGGCGTTGGCAGCAGGCGAGTTGCCGTACAGCTGGCATTCGTCAGGCCGGTGCGATCGAAGTTTTGGGCCACCCCCCGATGCGCAACCAACAGCGGCTGAGTGCCGATCGGCCGCGCTAAAAACGAGGCATTGCTCAAATACAAGGTGACGATCACACCGCAAATGGCAAGTGCTAATCGTTTGAGCGTGCTGATTTTTTTCATGCCGGGTCATGCTCTCAAACATGCTGAGGAGTCATCGCTCTGGTCGCCATAGTGATCGGCCTGCTTCTGGGCAAGACGTCATCGTCAGCAGATTGAGCCTCCGTTCAAGAGGGATCGATGCGGTTGGCCAAGATCGCTACGGGCACCATCGGCACCATTGGCAATAAGCAGATGAGCCATTGCTGCCAAGTCAAGGGGGCCGTGTCAAACAGGAAGTTCATCAACCCCCACTGGCTAAACAGAATTTGCAGGGCAATGGCCACCACAATGCCCATGAGCAAAATCGGGGAATTGACGATCGCGGGTGATCGGCGGCGTAAATAGGCGACTAAGCTCTTGCCTAACTGGCCAATGCTGAGCAGATAGATTACGCGCGCCGCCACCAGTGCTTGAATTGCCATGGTGCGCGCCACAGTAATGTCGCCCGTGGTGGATTGAGCCCACTCAAAAATGCCAAAAATCAGAATCCAGTTAAACACTGACACCAGCAAAATGCGGCGCAATAGTTTTGGCGTGATCAGCGGTTCATTAGGATTGCGCGGGGGCGACTGCATCAGCCCTGGGGCTTTGGCCTCAAAGGCGAGGGGCACGGTCATGGTGATGGAGTTGATCATGTTCAGCCACAGCACCTGTAGCGACAGAATCGGTAAATCCCGCGCTAACAACGCACTGATCAGGATGGTCATCGATTCGCCGCCATTGACGGGCAAGAGGAACGCGATCGCCTTACGCAGGTTTTGATAAACAGTGCGGCCTTCTTCTACCGCCGCTTCAATCGAGGCAAAGTTATCGTCGGTCAGTAGCATCGCCGAGGCTTCGCGGGCGACTTCGGTGCCACCTTTCCCCATGGCGATGCCAATATCGGCCTGTTTCAGGGCGGGCGCATCGTTCACGCCATCCCCCGTCATCGCCACGACATCCCCCTTCGACTGCAGGGCTTCGACCAGCTGCAGCTTTTGAGCCGGGGCGACCCGTGCAAACACCGTCCCAGTTTCAATGGCGTCAACAATTTGATGATCGTCCATTTGGGCCAGCTGTTTGCCATCAAAAGCGATGACGCGGCCATCGGCTTGAATGCCCATGCGCTGCGCGATCGCCCGCGCTGTGGCGATATGGTCCCCGGTGATCATCTTCACCCGAATCCCCGCTGTCTGACAGGAATGAATGGCCGCGATCGCCTCCGGACGCGGCGGGTCAATCATGCCCTGCAATCCGAGAAACACCAGGCCCTTATCGAGATCCTCATGGTCAATCGAATGTTGATGAACATCCACCGTTTTTTTAGCAAAGGCGAGAACTCGTAAGCCCTCTGCGGCCATCTTTTCAACCGCTTGTTCAATCTGGGCGGCGTCAAGGGGGATGATTTGCCCCTGCGGATCCAGCATCTGCGCACACCGCCGGAGCAAGGCTTCTACCGAGCCCTTGACGTAAATCTTGCGCATCTCCCCATCATGCAGGGTGGCCATATATTGGTACTGCGACTCAAAGGGAATCGCGTCTAATCTGGGGTGAGCCGCCCCTTGCCCCGATTGGCTCAGCCCCGCTTTCGCGGCTGCGGTAATCAGCGCCCCCTCGGTCGGGTCGCCCACCACTGACCAATCGTCGCCCGCCTGCTTTAACTGGGAGTCATTACAGAGCACCCCCGCCACCAGGCAATCTTCTAGCGTTGGTGACTGCTCCTCCTCCACAGCCCCTGCCGGTTGGCCAAAGGTGAGCAGGCTAATGTCGCCTTTAGGACTGTAGCCACCACCACTCACCGCATAGGGTTGCCCCCCGACGTACAGGGTCTGCACCGTCATTTGATTTTCGGTCAGCGTCCCCGTTTTATCCGAACAAATCACCGTGGCGCTGCCCAAGGCTTCCACCGCAGGCAGTTTGCGAATGATGGCATGGCGGCTGGCCATACGATTGACCCCGATCGCCAGGGTAATCGTGACCACCGCGGGCAGCCCTTCCGGAATGGCACTCACCGCCAGGGCCACCGTGGCCTCAAACATATAAACCCAGGATTCGCCCTGTCCTACCCCGATCGCAAAGGTCAGGGCGGCCAGCGCCAAAATGGCGTAGAGCAGCGTGCGGCTAAATTTGGCAAACTTGCGGGTGAGCGGCGTCGAGAGGCTCACTTGCCGCTCCATCGATTGAGAAATTTGCCCCACTTCGGTGGCATTAGCCGTCGCGACCACGAGCCCCTGCCCCTGTCCAAAGGTCACGAAACTCCCGGCATAGGCCATATTGGTGCGATCGGCCAGAGACGTATCAGACGGCAACAGCTGGATTGATTTCTCGACGGGCACGGCTTCCCCCGTCAGGGCTGATTCATCGACCTGTAAATTGCGCACCTTCAGCAATCGCACATCCGCTGGCACTTTATCGCCCGAAGCCAGCAACACGATGTCCCCAGGGACTAAATCACGCGACGGAATCCGCAGCGTTTGCCCCTCGCGAATGACCGAGGCTTCCGTCGTGACCGCCTTAGCTAGCGAGGCGATCGCCCCCTCGGCTTTCGCTTCTTGCACATACCCAATGACGGCATTGATGATCGTCACGCCCCAAATCACACAGGCATTGGTCCACGAGCCGAGGGAAGCCTTAACGACCCCTGCCAGCAGCAAAATATAGAGTAGCGGTTGATTAAACTGTAGTAAAAACCTGAGCCAAGCGGGTTTACCGGGCTTAAATTGCAGCTCATTCCAACCATGTTTTTCATAGCGACTGGCGACCGCTTCGGCTGACAAGCCTGTTTTCAAATCACTGGCAAAGTATTCAACGACCTCTGGTTCAGAGAGGTGATGGTATACCGGCAATTGCAATTGAGCTGGCACTATATCCTCCAAAATTCAGCCAATAAATTAATTGATTTTCATGAATTGGGCACTCCAAAAAGTCGAAAGCCTACTCAATAGACTCCACGAGACAGAACATATGAGTTTAATTGAGAAGGCTCGCGATCGCGGGCCGCAGTCGCCAAGAATCACCGAAATCTAAATCATTCTTTTTGATGGCATCCTGACCAGAGTTCATCAAGCTGTGCGACCGAGCCAAAAGCTCAAACAGCCTGATACCTCGGCTTTCTCTTAAAGCTGAGGTGTGTTTAGAGTAATATTGTGATGCCTTTGTCTCTACCCACCCAACCCTTGTTTAGACAACCCAAAGAACCAAGAATCCACTATCCACCGATATAGCCTTATTCTATTACTTGGGATTGATTTTGCGGTTTACAAAACTTTTGAAATAAACCTGGGGTTTCGGGATAATCTAACCATCTCTCCTGACCAAGCTAATGCGAATGACTCACGAAAAAGTATAAGCATTAGCACTGATGATTAATGAGCATGCCCTATATATAAATTCAATCACATCCATAAGCTCTGCATGTTCAAGCAACCGCGATCGCGGAGCAAAACCTAAATAAGGTCTTTTTTGAAAGCCAAAAAATATTTTGTGGTGAGAATTTTACAAAAATATTTTTTTTGGCCGGGCTCTCTGCCTGATGCGGCTCTCGCTGTGATCAGGCAGACCCTGCCATGGAGTCCCCGAGCACCGCTGCAAGCGTTGCCAGAGACCCAGTCGAAGCGCCAACAACCTGCGGGTCACTGTTCTGATCTTCCTGAGAACAACTGCACGTTCCCCACGATCGCCCCATTGCTCGCTGTTTTATGATGGAAGCATGCAAAACCTGACGATTACTCGACCCGACGACTGGCATCTGCATCTCCGCGACGGCGCCGCGTTGCAGGCAGTTCTCCCCGATACGGTGCGTCAGTTTGCCCGCGCCATCGTCATGCCAAATTTGAAGCCGCCGGTGCGAACGGTTGCCGATGCGGCCGCCTATCGCGATCGCATCATCGCCGCGATTCCGGCAGGTCAGCAGTTTGCCCCCCTGATGACGCTCTACCTGACTGACAACACAAGTCCTGAAGACATTGTCGCGGCCAAAGCCTCCCAGTTTGTCAAAGCGGTCAAGTACTACCCGGCTGGGGCGACGACCAATTCTGACTTCGGCGTGACGGATATTCGTAAGTGCGATCGCGTCTTTGAGGCGATGCAGCAGGTCGATCTGCCGTTATTACTGCATGGGGAAGTCACCCATCAAGCGGTGGATGTGTTTGATCGCGAGAAGGTGTTTATTGAGGAGCACCTGATTCCCCTCAAGTCACGTTTTCCCAACCTGCGCGTCGTGCTAGAGCACATCACCACTGCCGATGCCGTGCAGTTTGTGCTCGCGACCGACCATATCGCGGCCACCATCACGCCCCAGCATCTCTTGTTTAGCCGCAATATCCTCTTCAAAGGGGGCATGCGCCCGCATTTTTATTGCTTGCCCATTTTGAAACGAGAGACCCATCGCCAAGCGCTGGTGCAAGCTGCCACTTCGGGGAATCCCAAGTTTTTTCTCGGTACCGATAGCGCCCCCCATACGCGCAACAGCAAAGAAAGTGACTGTGGTTGCGCTGGGTGCTATTCGGCGCTGCATGCCCTAGAGCTATATGCTGAAGTGTTTGAGAGCGCTGACGCCCTGGATAAGCTAGAAGCGTTTGCCAGCTTCTATGGCCCCGATTTTTATCAGCTGCCGCGCAACACTGAGCAGATTACGTTGACTAAAACCACCTGGCGAATTCCCGATGAGGTGCCTTTTGTGGAATCGGGGCTGGTGCCGCTATGGGCCGGTCAGGAACTTACCTGGCAAATGGCTTGACCGGAATTGACGGAATAAGAGTCGATCAGGACTCTGTACGGCGCAAAATAGACCAGAGTTTAGTATTCACTGACAAAATCTGGATGCACCCAAAGGAATTCACGGCGCTTGTTCTGCACACGAACTAAGCCACCAAAGCCCGGATCTTTTTCCTGCAGCAGGGCATGGAGTTCGCGGAGCATCGCTCCTTGGGCGCGGATGGCATCACCTTCTTCAAACTCGGCAGTATTGCGTTTGGTCTGCCAATCAACTGCTACATTGCTACTTTTAATGCCCAATTCGAGGCTTTTTTGGCCCAGATCCAGTTCTTCTTGGATGCCTTTGTTAAGTGGCGTCATCGAGCATGAACTGCGTGCTCGAAGCAGCGACGGGTAGCACCAGACTCAGGGTGCCAGTCACAAATTTAAAGACGGGAACGGCTTTGGTAAACCACTCGCGATTCAGCTCAAGCGCATACACCCCTTGTTTAGGATTATCTGAATTCAGCACTGACAGAGGTTTGCGCGAATGCTCACACCAGAGGGTAAGCTGAAACTTTTCCGCGACCCAGTTGGGGCGATCGAAGAAGCCTGGATCAACGGGTTTGAAGCTAAACAATCGTGGACCTTCTTTGGCTTCGTCGAGAAGAACCTGCATCAGGTAGGCAAACTGTTGATCGATGCGGCTCATCATCGCCCGCTGCTCTTGGGATAGCGCCTGATAGCGCTGTTGGTCACGGCGATCGAGTGTCAATAAATCTCGGCGAATGGCATTCACCACATCTTTCGCCACATTTTGAAACTGCTCAATGTCCATCTCCTGAGACGGGGCAGGCGCTGTCGGCGCGTTGTTCAGCAGCTGATCAATGTTTTGCCACTCATCACAGCCGGACACCGGGCAAGGATACTCAGGACGATTCTTTTTTGTACTCTCATCTAGTTTTTGAACTTCAAAGAGACCGTGTCCAGGTTTGCCCATGCCACACGGCTCAATGCAAGGCACCATAATGTTGCACTTCAGCCCTTCCCAAAAGTTCTCTACGAGCCATTTCACTTCTTCTGTCAGATAAGAAAGGAATCGGTCTGGACGGGCGGCTCGAACGGTGGTTTTGATATCGTTGCCGATGTGTTCCATGAGGGCGCGACCGTTGTATTCATGATCGAGCATGAGGCCTCGTTGCCAGTGAATGCTGTTGTGGTAATTATCGCGGCCTAGGGAGTATTTATGGAGGCGGACGATGAGTTGATAAAATAGTCCTTCAGCAGTTGCATTCTGGCCACGATTATCCACGATGCGACAGATTTGCACCTGTTGTCGATCACCAGTTTCAGGCTGCTCGCCCCAGTCTGGAAGTTCTTCTGGACGATTGTCAGGTACCAGTTGGGCAATCAGACTGGTGTTGCTAGTCTCGGGTACGGCCCGATCAAGAACGACTTTGTAAGTAGGTTGCCGTAAGTACTTGTAAGATAGAGGTCAACGTTGTTTCTGGAGCCGTATCATGCCTGCCCCGTTGCG
>JBCBJQ010000062.1:0-35370 GCA_038523235.1 Cyanobacteria bacterium J06626_4 | reverse complement strand
CTTTTAGATCATCTAAAAGAGACTCAATTGCAGCTAATCCAGTCCGAGAAAATGTCTAGCTTAGGGCAGTTGGTCGCTGGGATTGCCCATGAAATCAACAATCCAATGAGCTTTATCTATGGCAACTTGCAGCCAGCCTTGGAATATGCTCAGGATTTAGGCAAGCTGATTCAAATTTATCGAGAGACTTATCCGAGCCCTCCTCAAAGGATTTTAGATTTCATCAAACAAGCAGATGTTGAATATATTCTGAGCGATTTTCCTAAACTTCTCTCATCAATGAAGACAGGGGTAAATCGTATCCAGGACATTATCCAATCCCTACAAATCTTCTCTCGAACAGATCGAGTATATGTTCGATCAGCCAACCTTCATGAAAACATCGATAGTACTTTAATGATTTTGCAAAACCGATTGAATGGTCGAGCGGGAAGACCTGAAATCGAAGTCATTAAAGACTATGGAAAATTACCGTTATTTGAATGTTATGTCGATTCATTGAACCAAGTCTTCATGAACTTGCTAGTTAATGCAATCGATGCGATTGAAGAACATCAGGTAGATGCTGAACCCGATTATTTAGGATGCATCACCATTACAACCAGACTGACCTCAGATAACAAAATCACCATTTCAATTCGAGACAACGGCAGTGGTATGTCCCCAGACATACAAGCTAAAATCTTTAATCCCTTCTTCACCACCAAGCCAGTTGGGGTTGGCACAGGCATGGGATTATCGGTTAGCTATCAAATCGTGACGAGTAATCACCAGGGCCAACTATATTGCTATTCAGAAGTTGGGGCCGGAACTCAGTTTGTTATTGAGCTATAGGCATCTATCCGTCGATCAGATTGGGGGCGTCACGTGGGGCGATGACGCACATACGACTTTAAAGCGACCATTCCAGTCTTTATGCTCCCTTTGCGCAGGGTTCCCGAGCCTCTTCAATTTGGCCACAATCGACTAGCGGCAATGACTGCAGCCCGGTGGCTCATCGCCTCGCCCCCCGGAAGCACCCATCGCAGCAGTTTGAATCTATGATATCCATACTTGGAGCAGGTCTTAAGTATGAACCGGAAGGCAAAAATACTGCGTCACATTGACCGTAGTGGACGTGGCATCGAAATTGGCCCTAGCCACAATCCGGTTGCTCCGAAAAAAGACGGCTATCAGGTGCATATTATCGATCATATGAGCCGTGAGCAGCTGATCGAAAAGTACCAGGCGCATGGCTTAGACCTGAGTCAAATTGAGGCGGTCGATTTTGTCTGGCAAGGTGAATCCTATGCGGAGCTGACAGGCAAAACTGATTACTACGACTGGATTATTGCCTCCCATGTGATTGAACATGCACCTGATTTGATCAGCTTTATTAACAGTTGTGATGAGGTGCTCAAAGCCGATGGCGTGCTGTCTCTCGTGATTCCCGATAAGCGCTACTGTTTTGACCATTACCGCCCCATCACGGGCTTGGCTAAAATTATTGACAACCATTTGCAAAGGTCGATCAACCACACGCCAGGCACGATCGCAGAATACTTTTTGAATGTGGTGTCTCAGTCAGGCCAGATTGCCTGGAATGCAGAAACCAGCGGGGACTACCAGTTCGTTCATTCCATTGATAATGCGCTGGAAGGAATGGCCTCGGTGATGCAAGAAGACGCTTACATCGATGTTCATGCCTGGTGTTTTGTGCCGCATTCTTTTCGGCTGATGATGCACGATTTATTTGGTCTCGGCTTGATTGCTCTGAAGGAAATTGATTTTTATCAGACGGATGGCTTTGAGTTTTACATGACGTTAGGCCGACAAGGCGCAGGCATTCAACAGTCGAGGATGGATCTGTTGAAGCAGGTGGATGCTGAAATTGCGGTGGGCATGCAGACGCCCTCGCGGTGGCGTCAGCTGTCGGTGAAGAAATCAGTGAAGCAAGTGGCTAGGAGCTTGAAGGCGCGGTTGCGATCGCCCTGATGGGCATGGAGAGAGGGAGATGGGAATCACCCGCTCCTGTAGTGGGGTAGAGCAACAGGCAGTTTTTGCTGGCTGTCTGCGATCGCCCAAAGCCGCTTGAAAACAAGCACGGGTAACGAGAATTGGCCTATGTATAGAGTCGGAGAAATTTTGGTCGCTAAGGCTATAACGTAGGCAGGCGAAGCGATCTGAACTCATATTTCTGGCCAATCCGCGCTAATTCGAAGAGGTATTTGCCATAGACGTTGAGATGCTCATATCGGGTGGGCCAGATCGCTTTGATGTCTTCATCGCTAATCGACAATTCCTCACGCTTGAGTTGTTGGAGTACCTGCTCGATATGAACCGTGCTCCAAACAATGATCGCGTTCGTGACCCAGTTCAAGCAGCCCACTTGGTGGCGCAATTCCTCATCTTTCTGACTCCGCAACTTACCTTGATTCGCAAAAAACAGATGCGAGCGGAGACTATGGAGCGCCTCTCCCTTGTTGAGCTGACGATTGAGCCGCCGCCGATTCGCCTCATCGGCGTACCACCGCAGCATATGAATCGTTTTGATCAGTTTGCCGTACTCCTGAAGTGAGCGCATGAGGGGATGCTTGCGCGGAAATGCCTGGAGCTTCTGAACCATGAGCGAAGCTGTCACCCAGCCCAGCTTCATCGAGCCAGCTAAGCGCAACATCTCATCCCAGTCATCGATAATTCGCGCCGTCTGGATCAGGTCTGAAATATGGGCTTTGAGTTGAGGATACAGCTTCATCTTGACGTTGACTGTGCGGTAAAGCTTTTGGTCAGCCAAGTCCCGAATGCGGGGCGAAAACCGAAGACCCAGAAGGTCGAATAAGGCAAAGATCAGCTCCGTATAGCCTGCGGTATCAGTGGTGTGCTCAACGATCGGGAGTTCCGTCTCGTTATTGAGAATCGCGTCGAGCACGTAAGTCGCATCTCTCACGGTTGCCGGAATCGGTTTCGAGCCATATTGAGAGAACTGGTCGCTCGTCCAGCTGTAAAGGTAGCCTGATCAGCGTTCCCACCACCAATGGCTGCTCGCCAACTTAACACAATACTCGTAACCTAACATCTCTGTAGTGCTAGTCCCGTCTAGTTTCACTTCCAAAGCTAGTGCAATGTCAACTCTAAGAATTAGGGTGAGCAGTTTCTGAAAGCTTGATCTATAAAGCTTCTAGAAAAGAGCAACCCTAAAATTCAGTCTTGACAGAGCACTAGTTTCACATGCATCACCACTTGCACTCTCCCTCTGCTATCAGACTTAAAAGTAAACTAACCCTTCATTTACATTGTAGAGCTGTACTGTATCATCTAGACCGACAGCCAGCACTTGACTGTCAGGTGACCATATTGCCCCATGCAAGTGCCCATCTAGCTCGAAATGTTTCAGCACAGTTCCGTCTCGTCGCCGAATAGTTATTGTCTCAGTTTGAGCTCTGCGATTCCTTCCCTTAATGACTAATAGCTCACTATCAGGCGAGATATAAATCCACCTAGGAAACTGCTGTTCACTCAGTAATTCAAGTCCTGCTGTGTCTGGTGTAGACGCGTCATCCAAAGGTTGAATGTCGACCATAAATCGGTCATTTGAGTCTTCTGAAAGTCGTAAAACTACTTTGAAGGTGCGATCAGGTGAAACTACGTCACTGCTACCTCGACCAATTGGATTGCCCGACGGTGTCTGGGTGACTAAGGCTTGCTGGTCGTCTTCGGTCAGATTCAAGACTATCCCGTCACTGATTCGTATCTTGCGTTCGTCACAGATTAGGTGCTGATTGTCCACAGCGAAAGTCATGTGATTACAGGCGTGTCCAGGAACTCTCCAAAGACGCTCGCCATTAGACACATTCCAAAGGTAAGTAGCCGTAATATCCTCGTACTTGACGTGAGCCGCGAATAGAGTTTCGTCTAGTGAGAAGCTTCCGCTGATGGGAAGTAGCGCGCTGGGTGGCTTACTCAGTGAGTAGTAAGTTTCATCTGCTAGGAAAGATTGTCGAAGAGTGCCGCTGTTGGTGTTGACTAGAGCGATCGCAATACCATTCTTGGGCCTGCGAGCTTCGTCTTGTGTTTCGACGATTCCCGGTATCGCAATCAGCTCACCTGTGGGAGAAAAGGCAAAGGGCTGAGCATGAGGCTGATAAGGAGTTGAACCCGTAAATGATTGAAGCAGAAAAAACGGACTCTGTAATTCTTCGGAATTGACTGTGATGGTTTGGAAACAGCCGCTGCGCTGAAGATATCGATCAAGCGGTTGGCAGGGGGCCAACTTTGCGACAAGCTGCCAAGCACCAAGCCCAGCTAATCCTAGAGTAGTTAAAACCTTGAGCCAGAAGACCCGATTCGACAGAAAGTTAGTCATGTCAAGTCCCAAGAACGATTAGCAGAATTTTTGCTAGCCTTGATCTCAACTCAATAGCTTCACAACTAATTCCAGAAAGTTCCGATACTCCTGGTTGAAGCGAAGCTGCGACATAGTCTGAGAACGCACTACTCTTTTTGCCATCGGTAGCTTCTGATCATCCTCAGTCAACAGCGCCTCTGTCCAGATTTGCTGCTCTGGTGTGAGCGGCTCCAAATGCTCATACGATTGTCGTTGCGCTTCAGTGTATACCGTCTCAAAGCTAAGACCTAGCTCCCAAGACATGAGCCAGCTCTTTAATTCTGGCAATAAAATCGATAGCAGCTGCACCTGCCTTCGCTGGCGGCGAAACGCTTCGGGTGGAACAGTTTCTAGCTGTTCGACATAAGCTTTTAGTACCAACCCAGCCTCAATCGGGCCATCTCAATCGGGCCGCTTCTGAAGCAGTGTCAGTGGCGTTGTCTTCTTTTACCCACACTTCATCATTAAGCAAATCCAGCAGATTGCCCGTTTTTACTAGTTGCTGATCTTCCATAGGATTAACCGTCTAAGATCGCAAGGCCATGTACCCGAAGTATACCAACCTGTCTCTGTCTGGGTCACAGTCGAGCATATTGTAACGGCAATAAAAGCCTTCTTCGGCACCAGGCAGAGAGTGCAGACCAATGCGGCTCTCACAGCCTGAATTACGTGTTCATCCGTTCATAAATCGCAGAAGTTGAGGGTGAGTAGCGGGTCAGATAGTTGAAGATCCAAAACTTGATGCAGGAATCAATGAAGACGGGCACGGTGGCAATAAACCCATTGATGAAAATTTTGCTTTCAGGAATGCCGAAATGTCCGAGGATGCTTTCTAAAACCACTTCCCAGCCTTCTGCTGAGTGGAAGCCGACGAAGATGTCAGTGATCAAAATAAAGAGAAATACCTTCATCGGATCCCGCAGGTTAAGAAAGGTGCGATTAGAGACGGCTCTGATCAGATTGACCTGTCGTCTGCCGACGAGCACCAGCCCCACAAAGACCACGAAGGCAATCAAATCGGCCAGTAAATTTTTCAAGCCGTTGAGTTCGCTTTCTCTCGCTTCGCGCCAGATATCAAAGGCTGATTCTTGCAAGTATTCCTGCCTGATGTCATCATTCATTTCGTCGTAGTAGCCCAGCAGCGTGGCGACTTCGAGCTTTTCTTTGGCAAAGAGATATTCGCGGGCAAACTCTTCTTGAATTTCCTCACTCAGACTGATTTCGGTGGGATTGACGTTACTATAGCTGCCCATCAGGGGCTCAAAGAGCAGGTTTCGGGTCAGAATTTGAATCGAGAGGGGAATGATCAACAGCACCGCCAGCCAGCGCAGGGCTACGCGGTTTTGCTGGCGCTGTAGTCGCAGTTGACCAATGAGCTGCTGCTCGTAGTCACTCTCTGTTTCTTTGTTGGGCGATCGCAGGCGAGGCAAAAAAGTCTCGCGCGGGCGATCGCGATCGGCGGCCAACATGGGTAGGTCGAGGGTGACGTCTTTGGCTGGCATCGATTCTACAGGGGGCATCGGGCGGTCTAAGGCAGCGTCACCGGTCAAAAAAGTGAAAGCGTTCCCGGCGGTGCGATATTTGGCCACCACCGATTCGATGAACTCTAGCTGGGCCAACACTCGCTCGCGATCGCGCTGCGCTTCATCCTCAGATGAATCTTGCTTGGCCTCAACGGGCGGCGCAGCGGGGGTGGTGTCAAACAAAAAGCTATTGGCTTTGAATTGGGTCAGGTTGAAGCGAATCTTGAGGAGCTGGCGATCGCGCAGGCTAGCGGCATAGTCGGCGACGGTTTTGCTTTTATCGGGCGCGTCGGTAATTTTCTGACCGTCAAACAGTTCGACTTCTAATTTTTGAATCGTTAACGCCCCTTCGTAGGCTGCTTCTAAAGCTTTTTGGCGTCTTTGAGTAAACCAGGCAAAAACTTGGTTAGAAGCATTACGAAATTCCATATCCTTCCTGCGAGAAAGTCGACCCAGGCAATTTCCCTCAAATATAAGGGCTCGGGCTCAGTTCTGAACGCTAGTCAACCCCGGTGACCACCAGAAGGTGATTTTTTCTTGTCACGGTAGTGCTTTCTCTCTAGTGGAGATGACTGAGGCAGATTTACAGACGACTTCAGCAAAGAGATTCGTGACCAAGTGAAGCAGGAACCTCAGCGTTGTTTTTCAGGAAGAAAAACTCAAGGAACATTTCAGCGCCATCTAAGAACTTGCCGCGCAGCCGTTTGAGTCTCTCTGGAAGTTGGCAATCCTCTAGAATGTAAAAATCCAGAAATCCACACAGCCTTAAACCTAGGCAATACTGCCATAGCGAAAAGCAGCTATCTCCAATCTGGAGATGGCTGCTTTTCGTTGTTAGTTGCTGTTCAGATGCGCGACGTCATGAGTCGCCGCTGCCACATCGCTGACTTAGGCAGTGGTGCTATTACTTTGACGCTTGCGGAGGCCGAGGCCACCGGCCACGACAAAGGCACCTAGCCCCATCATCAAACCAGGTTCTGGTACTGCTACACCATCAACTTGGAAGTTGACCCCGTCGCCAGTGCGACCATGGCGCTCACCCAGATTGAGGATGATCGACTTAACATCGGTGAGCGTGGTCTCCTGAACGTTGCCGTTAGGGCCTTTGTTAATGATGCCTGTGGCAATCTGGTCGCCGTTGATATCAAAGGCAGTATAGCTAGTGCCCCCTTTGCGCTCGGTGTCAAACCAGTTCACCGTTAAGTCGCTGAGTACCTGACTAAAGGTGAATTCGAAGGTGCCCACCTCAAGCTGCCCACTTTCTACCAACGGTGCATCGCCAGTTGCGTTCATGGCGACAGGACGGAACCAAAAGTCTCCAGAGCCATCAGAAGTGCCGATATCGGTGGAAAGAAACTGGATGCTGCCATATTGATTGGCAGTGCCAGCTTGGTCTACAAATAAGCGACTCTGAGTACCTGTCGAGTCATCCACCAGGCTCACAATGGACTCAATGGTGGGATCTAGGGTCAAATAGCTACAGCCACCACCCAGACAAGAGTTGAAACCAACGTTCACTTCCCCCTCTTGTTGAGGCACGAGGGAGCTGGCTTGGGCTGACGGGGCGATCGCTCCCAGTCCGACAACAGACGCCGCTAAAATCGGAGCGACGTAGCCAACCTTTTTGAGGGCGCGAAAAATTGAATGTGCGGTCATCATTTTAATTTTGAGTTTGCGTGTGCAGGTCATTTCCTAGCTGGCCAAGGTTAATGCTTGTAAACAGTCATCAAACACAACCGTGATCAACACACTCCTGTAACTAAAACAACACTAATCTGCTTCCGGACTACGTAATATGGCTGGAGGCCACAATTTACAGCACCTTGAATCAACTGCTTACTCCATAAAGGCTTTATCCAAGTGAAGGAACTTTCACCGAGAGCATTTCGGCATGAGAAGGCAGTCAAATTTTATTTAAGGCGTATAATTTGGTTCGGCAATTACACAGAGCGATTCAGCTCGCGATTTTAGCCATCTGGGATCACTGGCTCAAGCTGCGGCTTGCTACAACCACAAATGTCCGAAAGAAATAAGCAAGTTCACTCGAGCAGCTGCAGCTGCTCATCAACGGTTCTAAACCAGCAGTCGGCACCTGGAGGATTGCTGAGAGGTTGTTCTTCTAGCATCGGTAAGGCAGGTGGTTGTTTTGAGTTTTCTGCTGTCCAACACATGCCATAACTTAGGCCCCTGTCATCGCTGTACCAAGTGAATCCGGTAAAGCTATCCAGACCATCAAGATTAGCGGTAGCGGTCATGACGATAGTCTGTGGGTTGAGTGGTTTGATGGCAAAACTGTAGGGTTCAATACCGTCAATCGGCTTGTTGTGGTCTTTGATTTGCAAATCTGCCACCTCATTGACCGCATCAAAATCTTCTAGAAACCTTTTGTTCTCCCAGTAAGAGACCGCTTGCACTGTGGCCATTACACCGATTACTTGCCGAGCGGCGGTTTCACGGCCCTCATACTTTCCAGTCGGGGTACCGCTCAGGTATGGCAACAGAATCCCGACCGATGCTGCACCAATACCAATAACCATGATGGCTGCAGCCATCATGATGATCCGGGCCTTAGAAAACCTCATTCCCCTCATCCCCGACCTAGAATGCAGTTAAGGGTAAGGTTACCCATGTAGGGGTTTGCTCCTAACTGCATTTGGGGTGTGGTCTCGAGCCGTATAAGAATCGGCCTTATGCTCTCAAAAGCTTATGTGCTGGGCATTCCAGACTTTGCTTGAATGATTTTTCAGTGCGATAGGTCGTTAGAATCTTATTCCTCTGCATGCATCCTCGCTCAAAAATGGCCGCTTCAATAACTCTCTAAAACGTGCCACACATTAGCGGAGCTGCTCGAACGAAAGGAGCTCAATAGTTACTTGGAGCAGAGAGATGTATGTGCCTTCAATCGTTCCGATAGTGCCCTCGCATGAGTAGTTGCGTATGCCGCAACTACTCTGATCGCCCAGATCGTTCTTGAAACGAGGCTCTGAGATTGTCGAATAGATCTTGGACTGATTTTGGACTAAATTTAACACCGCTTCTCCATGGGCCAGAGAAGGGCGATCGCAGCCACTCGCAATCGCCACAATAGTAGTCGCATCCCGTTCAGAAATCATCCGCAGAGCGATCTTCAGGAAACAAGCTAGTCTTTCGGAAAGTCTCTTCACTCCACTTTTTGGACTCAAAAAGCATCGAATGAGTCCCGTCTTGCATAGCAAACTGACCAAGATAGCGCTGTCGCTGTGCGCAAGTGGCAACAATTAGAGCGCAATGAACTGTCCCCTGCGATCGGCGTGAATTGACTCACCACATCATCCATTCGAACGAGGGACAGCGGGTCTCTTAGTAAGACTCATAAACTCCAAAAAAGGACTTTGTTTGAGCTTTTTAAGTCCCCTCTTGAGACTGTTGGGGTGTGTTGGCCGATTTGATCTATGGCGAAAATGTGGGGTGTGGGTGATGACTGGGGTTGCGAGTGCGATCGCGGAACCGGTTACTGGTCGAGGTCGCCTCCCCCGACCGGTGAGTTCTGGAAGTCAGGCTTGTCTAATCCGTCGTCTCCGATTCAGAGTTTTCTGATGGAGCGTTCAGCCGTTCATGAATCTTGCTGAGGAGTGCTTTCACCAGAAAAGGTTTGCTGATAATGGCCGCATCAAACAGACAAAACAGTTGCCGATCAATGGCTTCAATCTCACGGGCTGTCACCACAATGACGGGTACCGTGTGGCCTTGTTGATGCATTTCCCGTAAGATAGCGATCCCGTCTTTGCCCGGCAACCCCAGATCTAGTAGTAAGAGATCAAAATTTTCTTCTTGTACTTTTTGCAACACCGTATGGCCATTGCCAGCGACTTCAGTTGTAAACCCTGAGCGCGTAAGTGCTTTGTTGATAAAAGCGACAATTCTGGGTTCATCTTCTGCAATCAAAATGCGACTCATACTCTCTGGTAGGGTAATGCGTACTACAGCTAAGCAACCCTACGCTGATAAATTCTTTGCTTAATAAAAATTTACGGGTTGCTTCCTTACAGTAAAAGTGGCTCAGTTAAGGTCAGCATTGATTGCAGATGAAAGTTTTCTCACGGGCGGAGACGATAGCCCATACCTCTAACCGTTTCAATCAGGCCATCCCCGAACTTTTTGCGCAAATACCCCACATAAACATCAACAATATTAGAGCCAGGCGCATAGTCATAGCCCCAAACCGTATCCAACAGTTGCTCACGACTCATGACTTGATTCGGGTGGCGCAAAAACGTTTCTGCCAGGGTGAATTCACGGGCTGAGAGATCAATCGTTTGGCCCTCGACCTGAAGCCGTCGAGTCCGCAAATCAAGCACTAAAGGCCCGACTGCTAACAACATATTGCTCTGGCTATCATGGGCCGCCGTTACCACTGTTCGGAGTCGCGCCCGCACCCTTACCAGCAGCTCTTCGAAGCGAAAGGGTTTGGTCATATAGTCATCGGCCCCCCGCTCAAAGCCGCTGATTTTGTCTTGAATATCGTCCCGCGCTGTCAAAATAATAATCGGGGCTAAAAACCCCTGGCCCCGCAGATCTTCAAGCAATTCCAGGCCATCGCGGCCTGGAATTCCCAGATCTAAAATCATCAAATCGATTTGACCATCTAAAGAGATTGCGGACGCTTCTTCGCTGTTACCCGCCACCGAAATCGTGAAACCATTGGAGACCAATCCTTTTTTCACAAAGGCGGCAATCCGCACTTCATCCTCCACAACCAGAATGTGAGTCATTAGCTCACATTCTCTGTTGGGAGAGCCACCGGAGCCAATCTATCGATCGGCAAAATCAAGTTGAAGGTCGAGCCCACGCCCACTTGACTGCTGAGTTCAATATGACCGCCATGGGCTTCAGCAATCGTTTTGACGATCGCCAGTCCTAGGCCTGCCCCTTCTGACCGGCGATAAGTATTAGCCGCTCGCGCAAAGCGATCAAAAATTCGGGTCTGGTCAGCCAAGGAAATGCCCTCGCCCGTGTCACGCACCCAAAATCGCACCTGACTATTGATGTGCTCAACGCCCAACTCAATCACATCGTTGGGGCAGGTATGTTCCACAGCATTTTGCGCTAAGTTCACCAGGGCCCCAGTTAGCCACTGACGATCGGCCACAAACTTGCCCGCCCAGCGAGTACTCAGCTGCCAGTCGCGATCGCCCAACGGCTGAATTTTGGCAAACATCTCGGGCATAAACGCGATCGCATGCAGCGTTTCTAATTGCAAAAAGTCAGGCCGTTCTGCCTTAGCTAACAGCAGTAAATCATTCACGAATCGTCCCATTCGCGCTAACTCATCCATGACCAAGGCTAGCGTTTCCTGCTGCTCTTGAGGGTCATCATCCATCAGTTCTAAATGACCTTGAATGATGGTCAACGGGGTGCGGAGTTCATGACTGGCATCGTGAATGAAGCTGCGTTGTGTATCAAAAGCCGTTTGCACCCGATCCATCATGGTGTTAAAGGTCGTGGCCAATTCGGCGAGTTCGCCTGACCCATGAATCTCTAACCGCTCCGACAGATTCGTCTCATTGATGCCTTTAGCCGTTTTGGCCAGCTGTTGCACTGGCCGCAGCAGTTGATAACTGACTAGCCACGCCAGCAAAAATGACACGCCCACGACGCCCCCAGCAACTTGGGCAAAAATTAAAACACCTTCTAGGGCCTCAGTGCGTTCTCCGGCTGACAGGTGCGCTGCAATAAAAACCCCCAACGGCTCGTCATCCACTTCCAACACATGAGTTTTATACAAGATATTGCCGACTTCAGGATCACCAGTCGGGACGTTAGCGGATACGGTTTCTTGCAACTTGGCCCACTCCTGAGCCAAGTCAGAATCAGCCAGTGCCGTCGGCAAGAGCCGCGGACTCGACTGATAAAATTCACCCCTGAGCGTCACGATGTGATAGTTGTCATCTTCGGGTAAATCATTTTCCAGATATGTCTCAATAAACTCCAGCAGCGCCTCCTGCGTTCCGGGGCTGTCAGCATTCCACTCGCGATAAGATTGCTGAAATTCTTCGAGCTCTTCTTGCAGATCGGCCCGTACCCGCTCATCGACTGCTGCAAATAAAAAATAACGGAAGAGGGGCACTGCGGCGGCGACCACCGCCACCATCGTCACGGCGTAAACCAGCAAAATGCGGGTACGAGTTTCGCGTCTAATCTTTTTGAGCCAGTGACGGAGCGGCCATCGGGGTGGGCTCTTTGACGCGAGTGGGAACAGCATAGAACTTCTCATACACAAACCGATACAGAGAGGGCTCACGGATGTTGAAGCGTGGGTCATGCCCAGAGTGATGGTCTCATGGGACTGACACATGGCCCCTGGCATCTCCTCATGTTTGGGGGCGTTGCACCCGATTCTCCCAAAATTAGGGTTCAGCGGCCAAAGTCGGAGGAAACTGCTTGAGTTCTGCCTCAAGGTCTTTGCAGGTTCCTCAGATGGGTGATCAGATGCCCTGAGGCGTCAAAAGGTTCCTCAAGGGGCTGGTCAGCGATCGCTGAAGACAGCGCTTAAAGGTGACGAATGCCGACGACAGATGATTACCCCTGCCCCAAACAGTGCAAAAGATTCAGCCCCAGGCGTTGCTTCGCTCTCAACTAGCCGCAGCGGCAGCAATTTGTTCTATTCGCGCCATAGTGACTCAACTCAATCGTAAGTATAGATCTCCGAAATTTCAACTAAGAGAAAGCCCGATTTTTCTAAGAATCTTCTCATCAAAGATTAATGAATCTTCATGAAGTGGGTCTCACAAAAACTTCATCTTTTCTTTAAAGAAGAATTGCAGAGTAGAAACATCGAACGATAACCGTTCCTACTCCTAGGCTACACAAACCCATCGTTAGGGCATCACATCAGTTGCGCTTCGTTACTAACCCCGACTTTGTGGCCCTGTTCTGGGTTGGCGATTATCACCTACCTGTGTTCCCACCGCTCAGTTTTGCTCCTTCCACACTCACTAAGGGACTTACGTGATGAGGTTAATGGTCTATTCCCACGATGCGTTCGGGCTAGGCAATATCCGACGCATGGTCGCCATCTGTGACTACTTGCTCAAAGCCATTCCTGACGTCTCGATTTTAGTGGTCTCAGGTTCACCCGCTCTGCATCAGCTCCGACTGCCCGATGGGCTCGACTACATTAAACTGCCTTGTCTGGGCCGCGATGCCCAGGGCAAGATGGGCGTTAAGTTTCTCAGAACTGAGCTGACCGACACGCTTAAACTTCGCGGCGAGCTGATTCGCACTGCTGCTACGAACTTTCAGCCCGATGCCCTGCTCGTCGACAAAAAGCCCGATGGCCTCTGGAAAGAGCTGCAGCCCACTCTGGACTATTTGCAGCAGCACTCGCCCCAGACTCGGCTGATCCTGCTGCTGCGCGATATCCTCGACAGTCCCGCTGCCACGATCGCCCAGTGGCAGCGCGAAAACTACTACACCCTGGCAACCACCCGCTATGACCAAGTGTGGATTGTCGGCAGTCCCCATATTTTTGACGCGCCTAGGGTATATCAGTTCTCTCCTGAGCTGCAGGCCAAGACCCGCTTTATGGGCTACATTCGCCGGGGTCAAGGGCTGCGCTCGGCAGCCGAGGTGCGACGCTCGCTGAGCGTCACTGCCGCCGACCGGCTGATATTGGTGACACCGGGTGGCGGCGGCGATGGGTTTCGCCTGGCTAACACTTACCTCGATGCGAGTGCCGCGATCGTGCCTGATCAGCCCTTGATCAGTCTCATTGTCGGCGGCCCAGAGATGCCAGCAGCTCAAAAGCGGCACCTGCGGCAGCGCATTGAGCAGCAGTCCCATCTGCACTGGCTGGAATTTACTGACGATCTGGCCAGCTATATCACAGCGGCCGATTTAGTCGTCTCGATGGGCGGCTACAACACCATCGGCGAAATTTTGTCACTGCAGCGGCGCGCGATCGTGGTGCCCCGTATTGACCCCGTTGAAGAGCAGTGGATTCGGGCTCGGCGGATGGCCGCATTAGGACTATTCGCCACGATCCATCCGGATCAGCTCACCGTGCCTTATCTGACTCAAACTCTGAGCCAAGAACTGCAAGCCCACTCGTCGGCCCCCGGTTATCTGCTCGATTTCAATGCCCTGCCCCGCATTACAGCCGCGCTATTGGGGCTCGTCCATGCGCCGCCGCGCCAGCCCGAACTGGTCGCCTAGCGCGCTGGGGTTACAGGGCTATAGTTTCCGTTTGCTGTTCATTTCCTCACTGCTATGACTGCTCAAAAACCCGTGATTGGGTACCTGCTCAAAACCTTTCCTAAGCTTTCTGAAACGTTTATCTTGAACGAAATTTTGGAGCTAGAGCGACAGGGGCTAAACCTGCACATTTTCTCGCTGCGTCGCCCCGCCGCTTGCCGCCAGCATCCCGCTCTAAGCCAGCTGCAAGCGCCCGTTACCTACCTGCCTTCTCTACTGCCTGAGTGGCATCATGACGAAGAAACTCAGCTGATCGAAAATCAGATGGCCTGGGGGCGGCGTGACTCCGAGCAGCTGATGGCAGCTCTACAGTTTTACTGCGATCGCCCCGAAAGCCGCCGCTTTAACGAGTTTTTACAGGGTTGCTATCTCGCCACCGAATTAGAGCGCCTCGGCATTGAACATCTGCATGTTCACTTTGCCAACATTCCCGCTGCGACCGCCGAGATTGCCCAGCGCTTGAGCGGCGTGCCCTTTAGCATCACGGCCCATGCCAAAGACATTTATCTGACTGAACCCGCCGCCCTCGATCGCCGCCTGCGCAGCGCCGAGTTTGTGCTGACCTGCACCGATTTCAATCGCCGCTATCTCAACACAATTTCCACCTCTGACACACCGATTCACCTGTCTTATCACGGCATCGACCTGTCGCGGTTCACTCGTTTACGGGGTGGGTCACCCTCGACCGCGGCGGCCCCAGCGGCGCAACCGTTGCAGCTACTATCAGTTGGCCGGTTTTGCGAAAAGAAAGGCTTTGCCTACTTGTTGGAAGCCTGCCAGCAGTTGCGGCTCGCTGGGGTTAACTTTCACTGCAACCTAGTAGGCTATGGGCCGTTGCAAGCCGCCCTAGAAGCACAAATTCAAGCTTTGGGGCTGGCGGAGCAAGTCACCCTGGTCGGCCAGCTTACCCAAGACCAAGTGATCGAGCAATATCGTCAGGCCGATGTCTTCGTGCTGCCCTGTTTGGTAACTGACGACGGTGATCGCGATGGCATTCCCAACGTGTTGTTAGAAGCGATGGCCTTAGGCGTACCGGTGGTATCTACCGCGATTTCGGGCATTACCGAGCTGGTGCAGTCGGGGCAAAACGGCCTACTCATTCCCGAAAAAGATGTCGCCGCCCTCACTGCTGCTCTCCTGCAGCTTGAACAGGATGCAGCGCTCCGTCAGCGGCTCGGTCAGGCCGGCAGTCGCACCGTGCACCAAAATTTCACCCTTGAGAACAACGTGGGTCAGGTTAAAGATTGGCTGCTGCACGCCCTACGCTCCCCCGCTCGCGAGCCGCTCTGGCCCACCACCCTTTCCCCTACGTTGGAGGCGGCTATCCGATGAAACGCTTATTGTTTTACTGCCAGCACATTCTTGGCATCGGTCATCTGATGCGCAGCATGGAAATCGTCAAAGGCCTGACGACAGATTTCCAGGTGTGCTTTATCAACGGCGGCGAAGCGATCGCCGACTTTCCCATTCCCCCTGGCGTCGAGGTCGTGCAGTTGCCGCCCCTCAAAACCGACGATGAATTTTCAGAACTGCATCTGCCGCCAGGGTTTGACAGTTTACCGGCGGTCTTCAGCGCCCGCTGTCAACAGATGACCGCCGTAGTCGAGCAGTTTCAGCCCGATATTTTTATGGTGGAGCTGTTTCCCTTTGGCCGACGGCGCTTTTCTGCCGAACTGATTCCCGTCATTGAGGCCGCTCGCGATCGCGGTGCGCGCATCGTCTCTAGCCTGCGTGACATCGTGGTCACCAAACAAGACCAGGCCCGCCACGAAGCCAAAATCTGCAAGCTGATCAACCAATATTTCGACCTGCTGCTGATCCACGGCGATCCGGAGTTTATGCCGCTAGAGCGCAGTTTTTCCCGCGTGGCCGACCTGCGCTGCGCCGTCCATTACACCGGCTATGTGGTGCAGGCGGCGGCCCCCCTGCCGCTAGCCACCGGGGGCGATCGCCGCGCTCAGTCCCGTGTCTCCGCCCCGACGATTCTGGTCTCCGTGGGCGGGGGGCGCTTTGGGCATCAGCTGCTGCACTGCGTCGCCCAGGCCAGCCCTTATCTACAGGCGCAGATTCCCCATCATATTCACCTGTTCGCCGGGCCGTTTTCTCCTGACAGCGTTTATGAACCCCTACGAGAGCTGGCGCAAACCTGCCCAAACCTGACCGTTCAACGCTATACGCCTGACCTGGTCAGCTATATGCAGCAGGCCGATCTCTCGATCAATATGGGCGGCTACAACACCACGCTTAACGTGCTCAAAACCGGCACCCGCTCGATGCTGCTGCCCTTTACTGGCAACGGTGACCAAGAGCAAACCATTCGGGCCGAGCGGCTCGAAGCCTTAGGCGTCGTGTCGATTATTCGGCCCGCTGATCTGCAGCCGCAGCGACTGGCGCAGCGCATAGTCGCGCATCTGCAAACCCAGCCCACCCCCATCCAGTTCAACCTGAACGGCGTCGCCCAAACGGCCCAAATTTTGCGCGACTGGGTGGCTCCCTCGCAGGCGGCCTAACCGAGCGTCTGCTAGCGACAGAGCGCTGTCGTCTCGACTGAACATTTTTGACGTTGCTGAATCACAGTCTGAATCCGGTGTTTTAGACCGCGGGCCTCTTGCCCGCTCGCCGCTCTCGATAGTGAGTCAACCCGTGTCGTTCCTCCTGTCAGTGATTCAATTCATTCCCCCAAATCAGCAGCGCCCATTTTTCCCCTGATTACCTTAACTGGACTAACCCCCATGACGACCCAACGTATTTGCATCACCACCTTAGAATTTCCGCCCGATGTGGGCGGCGTCGGCGAATCTGTCGCTCGCATTGCTCGCATGATGCAGGCGATCGGCTACGAAGTGCATGTGGCGGTATTTCATTCCAAACAGCGTAAAGATGACACCCTGCGGCGATCGCAGTGCCTGTCTAAAATTCAAGACGGCCTCTACGTGCACCGTCTATACCCCGCCATTCGCTCTGAAAATCCCATCGTGCAAGACTTCCTCAGCGAAGTTTACTTCCTACTGGAGCAGCTGCATCAGCAATTTCAGTTCAGCCTGTTCCACGGCTTTTTTATCAACGAAACGGGCTTTTTGACGACTCTGTTGGCTAAAGAGTTGGGCGTCCCCGTCATCAACAGCGTGCGGGGCAGCGACCTGCACAAGCACGTGTTTAATCCCAAGCAGCATGGCCAAGTCACGTGGACTTTGGCCAATTCTGACTGGGTCACCTGCGTCAGCGATGCTCTGAAAGAGCGAGCCTGTGTGCTCGTGCCCGAACTGCGCCCCCGCGTCACCGCCTTTTGGAACTCGATTCAACCGCTGAATCTGGCTCATCTGCCCACCCCCACTCACCACGATCGCCTGCAGGGCACCGTCATTGGTTCAGTCGGGCGGTTTCGCGACAAAAAAGGGCTGGAATATTTGCTTGATGCGGGGGCTGAGCTGGCGCGCCAGCAGACCATCACCTTGTTGCTGGTCGGCGATTACGCCGATCGCGAGCGTACCTACTGGCAACAGCAGGTCGCCGATAGCCCCCTGCGCGATCGCGTCATTCTCACCGGTTTGGTTGACCGCCGCGAAGCGCTGGCCTACCTGCCCTACATCGATATCTTTGCCGTACCCTCACTGCATGACGGCTGCCCCAACGCCATGTTAGAAGCCATGCTGGCCGAACGGGCCATCGTCGGTACCGATGTCGATGCCATCGGCGAAATCTTGCATGATCACAGCAACGCTCTCGTTGTGCCCCCCGGCAATAGTCATGCCCTCGCCTATGCCCTCTGGCAATTGCTGCAATCGCCAGCCCTGCGCCAAAAACTGGGCCAGCAAGCCCGTGACACCGTGTTGACCCAACTCGCCCCCGCCGTTGAGCAAAAAAATTGGGCTCAGGTTTACCAACGGGTCCTGCAGTCCCAGTCTGAGCCCGTGTTTGCGCTGTCGGCCTAAGGCCCGTTAAGTGTTTGCGCCCAAACCACAGATCGTATTCAAAGATTCTCTCTGTCAGGGTGTGACCGTGCCCAGCCCCGGCGATCGAAATGTTGTTTTAACGTCAGTTCGGGTTAAGGCAAAACCGGTTAATTTCCCCTCCCAGGAGGGGATTTGGCCCTCCAACTATCCGCAGATCCCTTGTCAGTCTTATCCCGACCTCAGGTTGTTTTAACCATCTCCTACAGGCGTGACAGTTGCGCCCGTCCAGCCTGAATCTGAACGATCAGGCCTTGCTCACCGTCCACCTATCCTTCTATTTGCTATGCATCCCAACATCACCCTCATCGTCTCGCCGCGCGAGCGCTTTAGCCACACTCGCCAGGCGCTCGAAAGCCTCTATACCAACACCGAGCTGCCCTTTCAGCTGGTTTATGTCGACGGCGGCTCCCCGCGCCAGACCCGCGACTATCTCCAGCAAAAATCCATCGAGCACGGCTTTGAGATCGTGCGCACCGAAAGCTACCTGGCCCCCAACCAGGCCCGCAATCTCGGCCTAGCCAAAGCCACCACCGAATACGTCGTCTTCATCGATAACGACGTCGAAGTGGCCCCCGGCTGGCTGCGTCACCTCGTTGCCTGCGCAAATGAGACCCAAGCGACTGCCGTTTGTCCGCTCACCTGCATTGGCCAACCCCTTGGCCACAAAATTCACCTGGCCGGGGGCGAAGCCCGCATTGTACTGCAGGTCCAAGGGGACGATCACCAGCGGCGAGTCCATGAAAAGCATTACTTCGTCAATCGGGCTGTGGCCGATGTGCAAGACCAACTGCAGCGTCGTCAGTGCGAATTTGCCGAATTTCACTGTGTGCTCGTGCGGCGATCGCTGTTCGACACCATCGGCCCCCTGGATGAAAACCTGCTGAGCACCCGCGAACACATCGACTTTTGCCTCACTCTGGCACGGGTCGGCGGCACCGTTTACTGCGAGCCCGCTGCCGTCGTTACCTATCTGCCAGCCGTGCTGTGGCGGCCCTCTGACCTGACCTTTTTTATGCTGCGCTGGAGCGACGAATGGGAAATTCGGAGTCTCAAGTATTTCCGCAAAAAGTGGGATCTGCCCAAAAAAGATAAATACTTTCGCAAGCGCTATCGCCGTCTAGGCTACCGGCGTCATCAGGCGTTTATCAAACCCTGGGTTAAACGGCTGCTAGGAGGGCAAGCACCCCCTGCCGTTATGCGTCCCCTGGTTGCTCTTGATCGCCAGATTAACCGCTGGCTGAGCGATCGCTATTATCGTCAGCATCCAGACCGCGTCAAATTGCCCAAACGCCCCGTTGTCTCAGCCAGCAACGTTCGCGATCTTGCGGCTTAGCATCTCCGGAGAGCAAAAAGTCTTGCATCCTATCAGCCAGTGACTGTTGCTATCGTTGGGTGCGTCATCGCTTGGCGATGACGCATCGGCCCATTGGGTGGTGCGTTGAGCTAACGCACCAACACCCCCCAAACCGTCGTCTTATCACCATGTCTAAACAAAAAGCTCAAACTCTGGGGGCCGCGTTGCCCAGCCTTGGCAAAATCGTGCGCCACTTTTGGCCCTATCTGCGGCAGCAACAGCGACTAATCGGCACCGCTTTTATGGCTCTCCTGGCCGAAACGGCCATGCGCCTGCTGGAACCCTGGCCCCTCAAGCTCATGTTCGATCGCGTCATTCTGCCGGGGTTTCAGGCTGACTCGGCGAGTTTGCCAGGGCTGTGGAACCTGTCGCCCATGGCCCTGCTTACGGCATTAGCGGTCGCCCTGGTGCTAATTGCCGCCCTGCGCGGCATGTTTGCCTACATCAGCGCGGTCAACATGGCCGTCGCGGCGACCCGCATCATGACCGACATTCGCAGCACGCTGTACAGTCACCTGCAGCGGCTATCCCTCTCCTTTCACAATCAGGCCAAAAGTGGCGACCTGATCACTCGCGTCACCTACGACATTGAGCGCTTGCGAGAGGTCACCGTTGTCGCCGTGCTGCCGTTGCTAGCCAATACGCTGACCCTGCTGGGCATGGTTGGCGTCATGTTCTTTTTGAACTGGGAGCTGGCCCTAATCGCGATCGCGATTTTGCCCCTATTTTTGTTCACGACTCGCCACATGGGCGGCAAAATTCAGACCGTGGCCCGGCGACAACGTAAGCGCGAAGGCGCGATGGCGGCCTCAGCAGCGGAGGCGATCGGGGCCATGCAGGTGGTGCAGGCGCTGTCGCTGGAATCCATGCTGGAAAAATCCTTTGCCAAGCAAAACCAAAAGAGCCTGAAGGAAAGCGCCGAAGCGCAGCGGCTGCGAGCGGGGCAGGAACGGTTGGTTGAGATCCTCGTGGCCGTGGCGACGGCCCTCGTGCTCTGGCGTGGCGTGCAGCTCACCATCCAGGGTGCAGTCACCCCCGGTGACCTGCTCGTTTTCATCACTTACCTCAAAGTCGCTTTCAAGCCCATGCGGCAGCTGGCGAAATACACCGGGCAAATCGCCAAAGCCACCGCATCGGGCGAACGCATCATTAGTCTGATGGAAATTCAGCCCGACGTCCGTGACTGCCGGGGCGCGATCGCCGCTCCGCCTTTTCGCGGAGCCGTGCAGTGCCAAAACGTCACCTTCGCTTATCGCCCCGAGCAGGGCATTTTACGCAACCTGAGCTTTACCGTGCAGCCGGGAGAGCAGGTGGCGATCGTCGGCCCCTCTGGCAGTGGCAAATCAACCCTGGTGAGCCTACTGCTGCGCCTTTACGACCCGATTGAAGGCGGCGTCCTGATCGACGGCCACGACCTGCGCGAATATACCCTCGCCTCACTACGCCCCCAGATCAGCATCGTGCTGCAAGATAGCGTGCTCTTTGCCACGAGCGTCGGCGACAACATTGCCTACGGCAACCCCCACGCCACCCCCGATGACATTGTGGCCGCGGCCCAACTCGCCAATGCCCACGAGTTCATCATGGCCCTACCCAACGGCTACGACACCGCCCTTGGGGAACGCGGTGCCACCTTATCTGGCGGGCAGCGCCAGCGCCTCGCGATCGCCCGTGCCGCCGTGCGCAACGCCGCGATCGTCATTCTGGATGAACCCACCACCGGCCTCGATAACGCCAGTGAACATCTCGTCACCGAGGCCCTGCAGCGACTGACCCAAAATCGCACCACCTTCTGGATTTCTCACAACCTCCACACCGTCCAAGACGCTGATCAAATCCTCTATATCGAACAGGGTCAGCTACAAGAACGCGGTACCCATCCAGAACTTATGGCCCTCAACGGTCACTACGCCCGGCTCTATCGCCTGCAAGAAAATCAATCCGCCTTAGCCGTCGGCACTTCCTAGACTGAACCCTCGTCATTCTCCCTACCCTCACCCTTTGCTCCAGTGCTCCCCTACCCTTCACCCTCCACGCTCTACTCCCCACCCTGCTACCCTCCTCACTCCCATGATTGCCCAACTCCGTTCCCCCTCCCCACCGTCAACCTTCCTCCCCAGCTACGATCTGCCACCCGTCGCGCCCACCAGTACCCGCGTCATTTTGCTGCGCCACGGTCGCAGCGATCGCAACGACGCGGGCTGCTATCAGGGCAGCAGCGATGTCGGCCAGCTCACCCCCAGCGGCCTTGCCGCCTCTCAAGTAATGGGGCAATACCTCACCCACTGCCCCATCCAGGCGGTTTACGTCAGTCCCTTAAGACGGGCAAAAGATACCGCTGCCGCCCTCTTGCCCTACCTCACCACCCCAACGCTCAAACGCGTGAGCACCCACAACCTACTGCGCGAGATTAGCCTGCCGGCGTGGGAAGGGTTGCGCTATGCAGACGTGCGATCGCACCAGTCAGCGGCCTACCACACTTGGCAAACCACTCCCCACCAGTTTCAAATGCGGGTGGAACGGGACGAGCCCTTTTACCCGGTGCGTGATCTCTATCAACGCGCCCAGCAGTTTTGGCACATCACCCTGCCCCACCATCAGGGTCAGACGATTCTCATCGTTAGTCATGGCGGCACCAATCAAGCGCTGATTAATACCGCCCTACAACGCTCCGCCCAAAACCATCACAGCCTGCAACAAACCCACAGCGGGCTCACCGTCTTTGATGTGGATGCCACCCCCCACCAACCGACTCAGCTGCACCTGCTGAATCTAACCCTAGGCTCTGCCCCTAGCGCGATCGCCGTACCCCATTTACCCAAACTCAAAGCTGGCAAACAAGGCGTGAGGCTATTGCTCCTGCCTTATCAGCCTGGCCTCAAACCCGACCCCACTCTGGCCTCACTGCTGCGAGCGGCTACCATTCAAGCGGCAGTCGTCGAAGACCACCAAACCGCTACCGGCCCTCAGCCCTACGCCTGTCGTCACATTGCTGAATCGGTGCTCACCCACAATCCTGAAACGGTCGTGTTATCCGTGCAGCGATCGCACTTCTGGCCGCAGTGGCAGGCAGCGATCAGCCAATCACTCCAAGCGCAGTCCACAACCAACGGCCTGACAACCCTGCTTGCCGTGACCCAGCCTGACTCACTACAAGCCTTTCTAAACCATCTGCTCTCTCTACCCTCAGCGTCTTCAGCATTGGCTCTACAGCCCAACAAGTTGAGCGTCGTGCATTACCCCGATGCCGACACCCGCCCTATTTTGCAGGCCGTTAATCTCACAGCGATTGCGCAACATCACCCCAGATAAATCGCCTTCAACTCCGGGCTCGTACCGAGTCTCTTGATCCAAACTGCTGACACGGGCCACTTAGAGAGCAGGGCTGAAACAGAAAACCAAAAGATCACCCAAAACCACCGCTTCCTCACCTGAAAACCAAAGCTCTAGAACTCAGTCTTTTCATGAGACTTGCCTGATTACTTTTGGGACTCACTTGGAAGTCGACTGGTCTTATCGTAAGACCAGTCGACTTGTCACCATGCCTACAGCGAGCCGCAGTCAAGTTTGGCCACTCTAAATCGCTGGATCGCTTGTAGCAAGGCTATTTCCTGCACCTTAAACCCGGCACCTTTTTACCCTCTGCCATACATACGATTTCTGGCGTCGGACACGAAACATTCAGCAGCCCGCAAGGATTGCTTGGGTTTATGAGGTGAACCTTACGAGCGATCTGCTGTTAATCCAGGAGTCCGAATCAATTTTCTGGCGATCAAACATATTTCAAAAAAGGCTTACAGCCAATTTATGCTGATGATTGCTGGAGCGATGAGTCTCACCAATTTAGGGCGTTTCAGTCGTACTACCAAATCTCCATTCAGGCCATCTTTAGGTCAAGTGGCTTCAGGACATCGAGACTTATCCTGAGAGTCATACATCGCAAATGTGTTGTAGTAGCGATTTTATCGTTGAAGGGAACCCAGCGATCTCCGCTTTGCTACTTTAGGGGCCACTATACCCCGTCCTCCAATTTGTGGCGTTTCAAACTCAAACTGTATGAGTTAGTAAACGAATGAATTAAGCTCATCCTCTCTGCTTTTGCCATGTCCCAGTCACCGAAAGCTATCATCCGAGCTTGGGTAGAAGCCTTCAATCGGCAAGATGCTGATGCCCTCGCAGCTTTTTACACCGAAGACGCGATTAATCACCAGGTCACCGGAAGCCCTGTCAAAGGTCAAGCCGCCATTCGCGACATGTTTGCCCGCGAATTCGCCACCGCAGAGATGATCTGCATCATCGAAAACCTGTTTGAAGACGGCGACTGGGCTATCTTGGAATGGCGCGATCCTCTCGGGCTTCGCGGCTGTGGCTTCTTCCACATCGTCGAAGAACGAATAACCTTTCAGCGCGGCTACTGGGACAAGCTTTCGTTTCTAAGACAACATGGCCTTCCCATTCCCGATAAATAACGAGCCAGAAGCACCACCTTACGCGGTTGATTGAGCCAACAACTGAGCAATAATTCGTAGAACTCAGTTGCGCTCTCTTAAGTCTTGATCTAGGACAAAATTGCCTACGGATCGTGCAGGGCATTGCCAAAAATCTCTTCATGAGACTCGGAAGAGCCAATTCTAGACCCTAAAAAGGCGCTTCAAGTCCAAGCTTGAGACAACTGCTTAGCCTGAAATGCATTTTTGGATCCAGCTAGCAGCGGAAGCCTCTTTTCGAGACTCGTCCGAGTTTTTGCGGGACTCCCTGAGCATCGCCTTAGTCTCAAACAAAGACAGGCTTGTCGTTGTGCTAGTGGATTAGTTTGATTCCGTCCGACTACGGCAGCAGATTGCAGAGGTTTGGGATAAGGTGGTTTTGCTGCATTATTTTCTCTGGTTGAAGTGTCTTATCCCCGTCAGCTCTCGCTACTGACCAAAATACTCGTGATCAAAAAGATGATCTTCGGAGGGCTGATGTTGGCAATCTCTGCAGTCTGTCTGCTGGGATGGGGCTATTACGACGCACTGAGTCAATTTGCCGACAGCTATTTGCTCACCGCCGAATACGACTTTATGCGCTGGCTGATCGAGCATTTGGTCAGCACTCAGCCCAAGGTCTTGATTAAAATTGCTGAGCTGACCGGCGTTTATGGCCTAGTGATTGAAACCGCCGCGATCGGTCTGTGGCTGGGCCTGACCTGGGCGGAGCCGCTGTTCATTTTGCTGGTGGCGGCCTTGATTCCCCTCGAAGTGTTTGAGGTCTGGCACCACCCATCTCCTACTAAGGTGCTGTTTTTTGCCATCAATGTTTTCATCGTGGGGTTTTTGACCCGCCGCTGGCTGAGTGAACTGAATGCCGACAAGGAAACCGCGATCGCCCGTTCCTAGAGCATCGGTTCAGTCTTGCGAGAAACCCGGTTTTTATATCAATCAACGACGGAATCAGACCCTTTCGGCCCCAGAAACCGGGTTTCTGTACCGGTGTTCTAAACGATGCCTGACTCGGTCACAACGATGCCAACGCCAAGGTCAGCCGCCAGCCCACCAGCTGCCCCGTATGCCCCGGCGCATGATCGCTCACCCGCAGCTGCCACTTGCCCGCCGCTGCGCCGCCGATCGCCCGCATCAAGCCCGGCGTGTTGCTCAGGTCATACCGCTGGTCTAACGTTTGGCGCTGGCCCAGCGATCGCCCCTGCAGCAGCAGCGATTGCCCCGTCGGCAGCTCCAAATACACCCGGATATCGCCTAAAAATTCGTGAGTTAGCTCGACCTGCACCGCCAGATCCTGCACCGTGCCGGACTCACGACACTGCAGCGATCGCACGATGCCCGTCGTTTGATTATCGGGAATCGACGTTGGCGCAGCCTCTGATAGCTCCACGGTGCGCTGATAGGTGCGCCCGGCCCACAGTCGTCGTCGGGCTTCTTGCACCGCCTTTTGGGAATTCACTCGACCATAGCCAAACCACTGTGAATGACCGTTATTGCCGTAGGTGCCATGCTGCAGGCCCAACTGCGGATCGGGGCGCGGGTCGGTAATTCTGTCCGCCGTTTGCTGCAAAATCTGCTTCACCTCCCGCGCCGTGAGGTTCGGGTTCACCGACAGCACAAGTCCTGCCACCCCCGCGACGACCGGACAAGAACTCGACGTGCCGCCAAAGGTATCGGTATAGGCCTCGCGGCTGTAGCCTGCAGTGCCAGTGCGATCGCTGGTCACCATGCCACGTCCGCGCATCCCGCCTGACACCTCCGGCCCCGTTTTGACCGTGCCCACCTCCGGCAGCGATACGCTGGGATGGCCGTTGTTGCTCGGTGCGGCCAAGGCCACATGCTGGCCCCAGCTGCTGTATACGGCTTTCGTATTTAAGCTCGTGCAGGCCGACACCGTAATCACGTCTGGATGCACCGCAAACCCGCTCAGCCACTCTGTGGTGCCGCTGATGGCGTTGCGCGGCCAGCCCTTTTCAGAAACTGCGCCGCTGACGGGTCGGTTGGCATTGCCCGCCGAAAACACAATCACACAGCCCTTGCCCCCGCGCCCCGTCGTGGCCGCTTGGGTCAGCGCATTCCGCTGCCGCAACGATAAGGGAAATTTAATCGCCGCCGGTGACCAACTGCAGGAAATCACCGCCGCGCCCTGGCGTGCCGCGCCCTGAAAAATTCTTTCTACCGATTCATCGTCCAAAAATCCCGTGGTGCGAATGGGCATCAGGGCACAGCCAGGAGCGACGCCGACAATCCCGTCCTGATTTTCTTCGCCGATCGCCAGGCCCGCGCAAGCAGTGCCGTGATTGTCGTTGGTGTCGGTTGGCAAGGGCACTGCATCCCCCGCCTTCAGATCCATCGGGGCGACGAGCTTGCCCAGGCCCTGCAGATCCGGATGATCGAGATCAAAGCCGTCATCACTCACTGCAATCACCACCGAACGACTGCCCCGCGTCACATCCCAAGCCGGTTCGACTGAGATATGGGCATTCGGCCCCACGTCCACCCCAGCGGCAGACGACAGGTGCCACTGTTGGCGATACAGCGAATCTTTCGGGCGATAGAGGGGTGCGGTCTCAACCACAACGTTGGGCTCTGCCGTCAACACCTCTGAGCAGCCGATCAGTCGATTGGCAATTTTGACCGGATTCTCGATCGCCTGCGACGTTACCCGATAAATAAACGTGTTGGGAATGCCCGCCAATGCGGTCGCCTCCCCCAGGCCGTGGGGCAGGATGATCGCCGCGATCCCGGATCGCGATACTGCCGGGTCAAACTGCACTGTGAGCTGATCGGTCAGATAAATCCACGTGCGGGGACTCGACACCGGCTGATAGACCCGGCTGGCAAACGCCACCGTCGGCTGCGATCGCACCGTGGCCAAACAGGTCTCTAACCGCTGCGGTTCGACCTGCCATTCCACCAGTTGTCCCCGCGCGACAGGGCGCACCGCCACCGGCGACACCACCGTCCGCAAGGCATCCACGGCCTCAGGCGAAGTCAGTCGGGTCGTCAAGCGATCGCGCGCCGGAGCCAGCAAAATTTCCTCACCACCTCGCTGCAGCGTCAGCTGTCCGGATGCTTCTCTGCCGCCCTGACTCATGCCTCATGCCTCGGAACTTCCACGCTGGGTCAACCGTCTAACAAGTGACTGAAATCTTGCCGCGTTGTGACCGCGATCGCCCTAGCCTGCCTCAACCATACCGAACCCATTCGATGACAGCGGCCCGCCATTCGCATTTAGTCACAAGTGAAGTGGTAAGATACCTCAGTTCATTTGCCCCCTTTGCCCTTAACGTTCGACCCAGGTTTCCCATGGCTGTTTGTTTATTTCCCCGCGTGCAAAAAATATTTTATTGGGTTGGCGGTGGGTTGCTCGCCGTGACCATTGCCGGTGTCGTCGCTGCCCCCACCCTGGCCCAAGAAGGCGAAGAAGCCCCCCCTTCAGATGTGCGTCGCGTTGATCAGGTCTCTGGCAGCGACTTTAGCGTTTCCTATGCCGAGCAGCTCACCACTGATGCTAGTCAGGCCATCACAAACGGTGATTTCACCACGGCGATCGCTAAACTCACCGAAGCTCGCGAACTCTACAACGAGCTGTCGACCTACTACAAAGAACTAGCCGAGATGTTTTTTGGTATCGACACGCGGCAAAACCGCAGCAACCGTGACCTGGCGCTAGACACCGCCCAAAAGCGGGATGAAGTCACCTATCAGCTGGCGCTGGTGCATCGCAGCCAAGATGCTCCGGAAGAAGCCGTCCCCCTGTTTATGGAAGTCTTGCGCAGTCAGCAGCCCACCCGCGAGCTGGGCAACCAAGCCTATGATCAGCTGTTTGAAATGGGCTTTGTCGAAGCGCCCTATGAGCTCTAGCCGATTCCCGATTCCTCTTTTTAATTGGAGGCAAGGCAGGTTCTGGGTTCTGCACCTGAGTGGGTAACCTCACCGCCTGCGGCACCTCTCCTTATCAAGGAGAGGCTTAGTCAGAGTTCTGGTTCCTCTTCTTATTTAAGGAGAGGTTGGAAGAGGTTCCTAGCTCTGTGTGATCTCCGCTTACCAACTTGCTAAGCAGTCGGAAACACTGATCGCGATCGCGCATCGAAAGCAGCGACAGTCACGGATTTAACAAGTTACACCCCAGAATTTCGCTACACTGAAGAACTGAAACTGATTAGCCTTTAGTCAACAATCTCAAGGGCAAACCGATGGTCACAGCCGATCAAATAGTCTCAATGATTCAGGCAGAAATGTCTGATGCCGAAGTCCGCGTTAATGACCTCACCGGCGGGGGCGACCACTTCGAAGTCACTGTGGTTTCCACCGAATTTGCCGGCCGCTCACTCGTGCAGCAGCATCAGCTCGTTTACAAAGCCGTACAGACGGCCATGTCGAGCGAGGCCATTCACGCCTTGGCCCTCAAAACCTATACCCCCGAAACCTGGTCTAGCGTTAGCCAAAGTGCTTAATGGCGATCGCTCCCATTTGCAAAAGTGCGATCGCGGCTAATCGTCTTTCCACCCACCCCACCCCCGAGGTATTAAACCATGAACCCCGAAACTAAAGAACGCATCGAAAGCCTGATCAACGGCAACAAAATCATGATTTTCATGAAGGGCAACAAGCTGATGCCCCAGTGTGGCTTCTCGAACAACGTCGTCCAAATTCTCAACGTGCTGGGCGTCCCTTTTGAAACCTTCGACGTGCTCTCTGACCCCGAAATTCGCCAGGGCATCAAAGAATATTCCAACTGGCCCACCATTCCCCAGGTTTACCTGAATGGTGAATTTTTGGGCGGCTCTGACATTTTGATCGAGCTGTATAACAGCGGTCAACTACAAGAAACGGTCGAGGTTGCCCTCGCTTCATAGTGTTAACGCGACCGGTAAAAACCTGAGAAGCCGGCGGGGCCATCGCCCCGCCGGCTTCTCAGGTTTTTATGGAATGATTCTGGACGAGTAGTGTAGGGCGAGCCGCAGCCAGGTTTGGACACTTCTAATCGCCGGATCGTTGGCGGCAAGGCTCTTCCCTTCACCTTCCTACATTTCCGCATCACTCAACCGAAAGCCCACCAGGACTAATCCTGCCAGGCGGGCTTTGGCTAAGTTACTCAATTAATCGGATTTACTGAGTCGCGATCGCCTCCTCGATCCAGCCGTCGAATAAATCCTGATTGTCGGTCACCCAAGCTTCGGCATGTTCGCGAATTTGCTCTGGCGTATCTTCGCCATCCTGCATGAGCTGATTTTGCGCACTGACATCGCCAATGGGCACCTCAACCAACTCAAAGAACTTGGTAGCAGCCGGATTTTCATCCACGAACGCTTGGTTGGCCAAAATCACTTGTTGGTCTACGGCAAAGCCCAAATTTTTGCCTTCAGCACTTGTTTCTTCTTCGGTGACCTGAGCCTGGGCCTCTGGCAGGCTGGTATAAGGCACTTCTAACCAGGTGACATCCTCACCCTCCCGAAGGATACCGCTCACCCAGAGAGGCGTCCAGGTATAAAACAAGATGGGCTCACCTTGTTCATAGCGGGTAATCGTGTCAGCGATCAGAGCAAAATACTGGCCTTGATCATGCTGCACGGTGTCGCGCAGGCCATATTCATCCAGCTGGTGCTCAATGACCAGTTCACAGCCCCAACCAGGGTTACAGCCGGTGAGGTTGGCCTTGCCATCCCCGTCAGTATCAAACAAAGCGGCAATTTCGGGGTCTTGCAGTTGATCAAGTGACGTGATGTTGTATTCTTCCGCCGTGGCCTGATCGATCTTGTAGCCCTGCAGCACATTGGCAATATAGGTGCCCGTGCGTTGTAAAGCTTCGTCGCCGCCGCTGTTGGTATAAAACTCTTCGTGCAGCGTTTCCCAGTGGGCCGAGGTATAGGTGATGCCGCCGTTAGCAGTATCCACGTGCAGCGTGGCATATTCCAGCTCTTTGGGGGATTCGATGGTGTACCCCATGCGCTCTAGACCAATATTGACGATTTCGGTCTGAAAGAGTTCTTCCAGCACGGCATAACCGGGAGTGACGCCAACCCCTTCTCCCGGCGTGTCAGTGGCCGTGGCCGTTTCTTCAGTCGTTTCGCCCGATTCCGCCCCTGAGTCGGTGGCTTGCTCGCCCGAGCCACAGGCCGATACGCCCGCGATCACCATCGCCAAGGTCGCCGCTAGGCCCAGCTTTTGGGTGGGCACTGAGAAAGTGGATAGATGGAAATTAAAAACCATAATGTTTCAAAAAGTGGAGTACAGAAAACAGAAAAAACACGATCAACCCAGTCCCCAAGGCCCCAAAGACCGATTGGGACTAGGGTAAGGCAACCCCTAGGGCGTCACCGTCGGCGGCTGAGAACGTTTGCCCAGAACCTTGCGAATGGCCCCAACGGGGCCACGATCTTGCCAAGACACGCCGCTCTGAGACGAGTGGCCAATCCCTTGCGTCAGGCGATCTAGCACCACCGCCATGATGACAATACCGAGTCCGCCCACTGCCGCCAGACCCACATCTAAGCGGCCAATGCCTCGGTTGACCATTTGGCCTAACCCTTCGACCGCAATCAGTGAGGCAATGACGACCATCGACAGCGCCAGCATAATGGACTGGTTGATGCCCGCCAAAATGGTGGGCATCGCCAGCGGAATTTGCACTTCCCAGAGCATTTGTCCCGGCGTTGAGCCAAAAGACTGGGCTGCTTCAATCGTTTCCAGAGAAACTTGACGAATGCCGATGTTAGTCAGGCGGATCAGCGGGGGCACGGCAAAAATAAAGGTCACAATGACCCCGGGCACCTTGCCGGTGCCAAATAGCATGACCACCGGCACCAGGTAGACAAACGCGGGTAGCGTTTGCATCGCATCTAAGATCGGTCGAATGGCGGCCTCAACGCGATCGCTACGCGCCGAGGCGATGCCCAATGGCAAACCGACCAAAATGCACAGCACGACTGCCGTGATCACCAGAGACAAAGTGGTCATGGTTTCTGGCCAAGCGCCCATCAACCCCACAAAGGTCATGGCCAGCACACTGAAGATCGCTAGCCCCCGACTGGCAAATTGCCAGGCAAATAACCCCAGCACCGCCAGAAAAACAACCGGGGGCACTGCTTGCAAAAATGCCTCAATCCCATTGAGGGTTTGGCTAATGGGGACTCGGATAATTTGAAAAATCCAGCGGAAGTTGGTCACAATCCAATCCACCGCTGCCGAAATCCAATCGCCCAACAGAATAATCTCCGTCGACTGGTTGAGAAATAACCAGTTAAAAAAGTCTTGAATTGCAGTATCCATGATTTAAGAAAATTACAGCTGAGGCTTGGTGGCTGACCGACTCCGATGACCAAAAGTGACCCGGAACTGTCGTCAGAGCGCACCGATTAGCGACCTGAGTCGCCGCAACCGCCGCTCGATCAAACAGCGACTGGGCCAACCAGGGACTCGGGCGCGGCCCCATCTTCCTCAGCGCCGTGGCTGAGGCGACCAATGCTAGCGAGAATATCGGACTGCTCGACCACGCCCTTAAACTTGCCTTTGCGGTTAACCACCGCAATGGGCGCGCCATATTGAGCCAGGTGGAAAATTTCTTCCAGACTGGTCGAGGCTTCCACCGTGGGGAAATCTGTCCGCATGACCGATTCCACCGCTTCCACACCGCTTTGCACGGCGTTTTCCAGATCTTTACGGTTGAGGATGCCGACCGGTTTGCCTTGGCGGTCAACCACATGCATGCGACGGCGTTGGTGGGTTTGCATATCTTCCAACGCGGCGCGGGCTGACCCCTGCCCCAAGATAAAGGGCACGGTTTTCCGCACAATCGAGCCCGTCTTTAAGACCTGAGCCCGGTTCACATCTTGAGTGAAGGCCACAATGTAATCATCCACGGGGTTGGTGATAATTTCTTCTGGCGTCCCCACTTGGACGAGATAACCATCCTTCATGATGGCGACGCGATCGCCAATTTTCAGCGCTTCTTGAATATCGTGACTGATAAACACAATGGTGCGATGCAATTCGGTTTGTAACCGCATCAACTCGTCTTGCATCTCTCGGCGGATCAATGGATCGAGGGCACTAAAGGCTTCGTCCATCAATAAAATCGGCGCATCCGTTGCCAGCGCCCGGGCCAACCCCACCCGTTGCTGCATACCCCCACTGAGAGCACTAGGCGAGTAATCGGCCCACTTTTGCAGACCGACAATTTCGAGGGTCTCAAGTGCTTTTTGTCGACGCTCCTCAACAGGAATGCCCCGCATCTTCAAGCCATATTCAGTATTTTCTAAAACTGACTTATGGGGAAACAGACCAAACCGCTGAAAGACCATCGAGATCTGGGTGCGACGCACCTCTCGTAGCCGGGGCAAATCCACCTTGGCGACATCTTCGCCATCAATGTAAACATGACCACTGGTCGGCTCAATCAAACGATTGAGACACCGCACCAACGTCGACTTGCCGGAGCCGGAGAGCCCCATAATGACAAACAATTCCCCCTCCGCAATGGAGAGCGAAACATCAGCGACGCCTAACACATGCCCCGTCGCTTGCAAAATGTCATCTCGATTCCCCCCTTCCCGAAAAAGCTTTAGGGCATGGGCCGGATTTTTGCCGTAAATTTTAACCAGATTCTCTATCTTGATCTTAGGCTGTGAACTTGACATTGCTAACTCCGATGAAGTCGAGCAGTCGGCTAGTTCACTCAAACAGAGCGACAAACCCACCTCCTCTTAAGAACTTGCAGCCCTCTGAATCAATGACCACTCCAGGCTGGGTGGTGCAGAAAACCCTTGAAACCCTAGTCAAAGGGAAGACTCTCAGTAAAACAGTGATTTGGGGGTTTCAAAAAATCGAAAAAAGGCAGTGTCTGGCAGCCGCTATTTTCCCCATCAAAGCTATCTATACCTGAGACTCAAAAAAGTTTTCTGCACCACTGAGCCACTACAGGTTACCGAATTATGACCATCTACGGAACTTTCTCTGCTGTAGACCTGGTCGTTAATAAACTGCTCTACATCTATTTTAGATGCAGAGGCTATAAGAACATTTGGATTTTGCTGAAGAATTGACTGCTCTTTAAATTCTGATTAAGTCTTTAAGACTTAATCATTGACAAAAAGACCGCATATGCATGGATGGACTTCGTATTCTGCGATACGGTGGCTGGCCGTGATGCCCAGGCATTCTCACCCCGCCAGGGTTTTGATACCGATTCATGAACCAGCGACCGGAAAAGGGGGAAACAAAAGCGGGAGGGACGATCGCCCCTCTGGCTTTTGGCATTATTTGATGAAAATTCGGGCGATCAGTTCCCCGGTTTCTCACCCCCGTTGTTATGGTCACGGTCTTCCCGACAGAAACCAGGGAGCTTGGCATGATTTCCCAGGCAATTGCTACGTGCCAGAGGAGCTTCTCGCGATGCAAAGATGACATAGGATGGCGGTGATTCTCGGTGAAATCGTCGCTTTTTGATTTGAAGCTTGTCTAGAGTGCATCCCTTTGCCCATGCTCGCCTTTGAACGCCAGGAACTCTTTGACACCCTCAGCGCCCTGCCTTCAGGGCAGTTTGGCGCGATCTCGTTTGCCCTGAACCCGCCCAGCGGCATCATCCCCGACGACACCGCCGCGCAAGGCAAGCGGGTAGAAACCTTGCTCAACTGGGCGGAAGGGCCAACAGGCGTCGGCCTACAGGCAGTCCAGGAAGTGCTGTATCAGACCCTGGGCAAAACAGCCCCATCTCAGACGGCCATCTGCCCCTACAAGGGCCTGTCTTACTTCGACTGCAACGATCACGACTATCAATACTTTTACGGTCGCGAAGCGCTGACCCAAACCCTGCTGGAAAAGGTGGAGCAGGAAAACTTTTTGGCGATCGTCGGGGCCTCCGGCAGCGGCAAATCCTCGGTGCTGCGGGCCGGATTGTTGCAGCAGTTCAAAGATCGCGGCGACAGCGAAATCCGCCTCCTCGTCCCCGGTGAGCAGCCTTTACAAAACCTGGGCCTGGCCTTTGTAGATGAAACCCTGGAACGCCTGGAGCGCGCCCACCAGCTACAAACGGTGGATGAGCTGATGCGTAAGGGGGCGACAGGGCTAGCCAGTTTGGTCAGAACCTCCCCCCAAAACCGCGTCGTGCTCGTGGTCGATCAGTTTGAAGAAGCCTTTACCCTGTGCCACGACCCCACCGAACGGCAAACCTTCTTTGCCACCCTATTGGGTGCCCTGGCTGCCACCGATCGCCTACGGTTGATTTTGGCGATGCGATCGGACTTTGTCGGCAAATGCTTTGAAGCCGACTACAGCGGCCTCGCCACCCAGGTCAAAACCCACCTGGAACCGGTGCTGCCCATGAGCCCGGCAGAACTTACTCAGGCCATCACCGCCCCCGCCCGCCAGGTGGGTATCTCGCTAGAACCGGGCCTGGTCGAAGCCCTACTCAAAGACGTTGACCCCACCTCTGGCAGCCTGCCCCTGCTGCAATACACCCTGACGGAACTGTGGCAGCGCCAGCAAGACCATCAGCTCAAACTATCCACCTATATGCAGCTCGGCGGCGTCACCGGCACCCTGCAACAGCGCGCCGACACCATCTACGCTGCTCTCACCCCCGATCAACAACACACTGCCAGACATATCTTTCTGAGCCTGACTCAACTGGGCGAAGGCGCAGAAGACACCCGCCGCCGCATTACCCAAGACAGCCTGATTTCGGCCCAGCACCCCGAAGCGCAAGTCGTCGCAGTGGTGAAGCGACTGGCCGATGCCAATCTCGTCGTCACCGATGAGCGGACATTAGAAGGGGGAGAAAGGAGGGCGATCGTCGATGTCGCTCACGAAGCTCTTATCCGTAACTGGCCACAGCTCAGAACCTGGCTCGACGAAAATCGCGACCTGTTGCGCCAACATCGCAAAATCGAGCAAGCCGCCGCGGAGTGGAGCCAACAAACTCGGAAGCAACAAAAACGCTATCTACTCGAAGGTCGTCAACTTTCCGACGCCCGCCGCTTTCAAAAGCAGCACAATGCTGAACTGCCGATATCTGAACAGGGCGAAACATATTTGTCGAAGAGCCTAACCCATCGCCGCAACAATCGACTAAAGCTTACGATAGCTGGATTGGTCATTCCGTTGGCTCTCTCTAGCTATGCGGGCGTACACGCCGCAACCTACTTCAGACTCCGCCCTCACTGGGATGTCGTGTACGCTTACGACCCAGACAACAACAAAATTGGCAATGTTCCGCTACGTAGAGCGCTAAGAGAAATCAAAGATGCTGGGCGATCGCTACGAAGAGTCTCTTTGTCATTCGCCGACCTCAGCGACGCCGACCTCAGCAACGCCAACTTCAGCAACGCCCACCTCGGCGGCGCCGACCTCAGCGACGCCCACCTCGGCGGCGCCGACCTCAGCGACGCCCACCTCGGCGGCGCCGACCTCAGCGACGCCCACCTCAGCAACGCCGACCTCAGCGACGCCGACCTCAGCAACG
>JBCBJQ010000061.1:0-35424 GCA_038523235.1 Cyanobacteria bacterium J06626_4 | reverse complement strand
TCCCCCGCTGTCGCTGCCCCCTTGTCGAAGGGGGCTACACACTTTTGGGGATGTGTAGTCTAAATTCAGCGAATTGGCATAAGGCATGGCAAGCCGATTTGCAAGGTATTCTGGCCCCTCGGGTACTATCAGAACAAGATTTAATCAAGTTGCACTTTTGGTGATGCCTGTGCCTTTTTCTCGCCCCCCGATGCGGAGTAATCCTAAAATTAGTACGATGCCGCGCCAGCAGTCGGAATCGTCTCAATACCTGACGATGTATCAGCTCACCATTGAGAAAAAACGGCTACAGCAAGAGTTAGCTAGCCTAGACCAGCGCCGCGATCGCATTCAAAATCGCCTGGCCGTTTTGGCGCAGGAAATTGAGACTGTTGAAAGCCAAGCTCAACAGCTCAGAAAAACTGACGAATCAGCTGACATGATGCTGTCAGAACCTAACTGCGTCGTCTATTCACCAGATCAGCCGAGCGATCGTCAAGACTCATTCCATAGCGTCACGCTGGACTATTAATCACAGGCGATCGTTGCTAACCAGCCCATAAAAAATCCCCTCAGCGTTCATCTTTGACTGACGCTGAGGGGATTTAATTTTTGACAGATCGATTGATGAGACCGTTAAGTTAGCGATTGACGACCGCTAGAGCTGGCTCTTGCTGGCGATGCACCTGCACCTTACCTGCCTCATCGACATCGAGTTCAACGGTATCGCCCTCTTCTAAAATACCGCCGAGAATGGCCTCTGCCAGCGCATCTTCAACGAGTCGAGAGATGGCTCGGCGCATCGGTCGAGCCCCGTAGCGCTGGTCGTAACCCGTTTCGATCAGCTTATCTTTAAAGCTATCGGTGACAGACACCGTGATTTGCCGTTCTGCCAGGCGAGCGTTGACTCCCACCATCATCAGGTCAGCGATTTCCTGAACTTCTGGTTTAGACAGCTGGCGGAAGACGATGATTTCATCCAAGCGGTTAAGCAGCTCAGGCCGGAAGTATTGCTTCATTTCCTCCTGCACTAAGTTGCGGATGTTGTTGTATTGGGTGGTGGCTTCATCGGTGCTGGTACTGTCGAAGCCCATGCCACTGCCGCCTTTTTCAATGACTCGGGAGCCAATGTTGGAGGTCATGATGATCAGCGTGTTCTTAAAGCTCACCACTCGACCTTTTGAGTCAGTCAAGCGACCATCATCGAGGAGCTGCAGCAGGATGTTAAACACATCGGGATGAGCCTTTTCAATCTCATCCATCAGAATCACCGAATAAGGCTTACGGCGCACTGCTTCAGTCAGCTGCCCGCCTTCGTCATAACCGACAAATCCGGGGGGAGAGCCCACCAATTTAGAAACGGTATAGCTTTCCATAAACTCTGACATGTCGAGGCGAATCATCGCCTCTTCAGACCCAAACATGGATGCTGCCAGTGCCTTAGCCAACTCCGTTTTGCCAACCCCAGTGGGGCCAGAGAAGACCAAACTGGCAATCGGTCGATCAGGGCTGGCTAGCCGGACCCGAGAGCGACGAATGGCTCGAGCGGCGGCTTCTACCGCTTCATGTTGACCAATCACCCGTTCATGCAGAGTATCTTCTAAATGCATCAACTGGACAGCTTCTGACTCAGTCATACGGGTTACCGGCACGCCTGTCCAAGAAGCCACGATCTCAGCGATGTCTTCTTCGCTGACCACCGGTTGAGTCATTGGCGGGGCTTCTGCCGCCTCTGGCTGAGGGCCTTGAATTTCCTTCAAAAGCTCTCGCTGGCGATCGCGCAGTGCTTGCGCCTGCACAAACTCCTGAGAGTTCACAGAAGCTTCGAGGTCACGGTTGACCTGCCGCAGTTCTTGCTTGATTTCGGCAGAAGGATAGACGGTGTGGTGGCGCAGCTTAATGCGAGAACCAGCTTCATCAATCAGGTCGATCGCTTTATCGGGTAAGAAGCGATCATTGATGTAGCGATCAGATAGCTCAGCCGCGGCTTTCAGCGCTTCATCAGAGAGCAAAACGTGGTGGAACTGCTCATAGCGGCTGCGAATGCCCTGCAGAATCTCAATCGTGTCCTCAACTGAGGGCGGCGCGACCATAATGGGCTGAAACCGCCGTTCCAGCGCGGCATCGCGCTCAATGTATTTGCGATATTCGTCTAGGGTCGTAGCGCCAATACACTGCATCTCACCCCGAGCGAGGGCTGGCTTCAGCATGTTGGCAGCATCCATGCCGCCCTCCAGAGAGCCCGCGCCTACCAGGGTGTGAATCTCGTCCATGACCAAAATGATGTCGTCATCGCTGCGAACTTCTTCGAGCAGTTGCGTCAGACGTTCTTCAAAGTCGCCCCGAAAACGCGTTCCCGACACCAGCAGACCCATGTCAATGGCATAGACCTTCTTACCCATGAGGGTTGCTGGCACATCTTGGTTGACAATGCGCTGGGCCAAGCCTTCCGCGATCGCGGTCTTACCTACCCCTGGTTCACCCACTAAGACAGGGTTATTTTTAGTACGCCGTCCGAGGACTTGCACAACCCGTTCAATTTCAGTCGGTCGACCAATCACTGGGTCTAAAAGACCAGCCGCCGCCTTAGCGGTGAGGTCAGTGCTGAACTCTTCGAGCACGCTGCTCTTGCGACGGCGATCGTTCCGCCGTCTCTCCGGTCTGGCCCCAGCCGGAATCGCAGCCGCTTCGCCTAGCTCTTTAATCAGACGAGTGCGCACCTTACTCGGTGATACGCCCAGATTTTCCATTACCCGATAAGCGACGCTTTCTTGGCTTTGGGTCAGACTCAGCAATAGGTGTTCGGGCTCGATGTAGGACGCGTCGAGCTTGCGCGCTTCTTGAAAGGCGGTTTCAAAAACTTGCTTTACCTTCGGGGTAAAGGGCACCTCGGAAGGTGGGTTGCCGCTGCCTCGACCAATGATGGCTTCGACTTCGTTACGAGCATCCGAGAGGTTGATGCCAAACTCAGTTAAGACCGTAAAAGCCAAACTAGAGTTTTCTCTCAGGAGGCCAAGGAGAAGTTGCTCAGTGCCGACAAAGTTGTGTTGCAAGCGGCGAGCTTCTTCTTGCGCCTTCATAATGACGGCAATTGCAGTGTTGGTGAAGTGCTCAAACATAGCCCCGGTTGGTGTTGTGTGTAAGGGAGCAAACTCCCTGGACTGGAATAGCTATCTAACTAAAGCTGCCTAGCTAAAGAGATGGACGCCTATCAGTGATAGACTCGGCACCTCTGTAAAGAAACTGTACAAAGAATCTTTGCTAAACGGCAGTAGGGAGAGCCGAATGATCTTACGAAAGTCGCTCAAAGGCAAGCAGGATATGGAGGAGTACATAGATAAAAGTTCTGCAAATAATCTCTACCCAGCATTTAATCTGAGAGCGTATTTACATAATTTAACAAAAATCGCGGCGGTCTGTTCACTTTTTTTGAAGAATTAAGGATAGAATTTCGCTTTTGAAATTATTTGATCAAAATCTAAGGGACGAGATGAATCTACTTCCGCTAACTCGCTAGTGATCTCGATATCTCACTGGGCCCGGGGTAGTTGCCCCACAAGTCAGCAAAACCTCGATATTTACCGAACCAGAATAGGGGGCGAACGTGCCAGTAGTTGGCGGTGACTCGGAGTCGAGCAGTTCGGGAAGTAAAGCAGTATCCATTGACGCCTCAGAAATCTGCTCTCCCATAACATACCCATTAATGTGGTTTCGACTTCCCTACGATCCGCTCAGGACAGGCTTCTCAACCGACCCGGGTTGAGCGTGGGGCTAAGTCATATGCCCGGCAGGCAGGCTTTACCCACGCAAAGTATCTCCGCGAGAGAGACATTCGATCCACTGATAGCTTGTTTGCAGGTCAGGTCCTAAATGTAGACTCTTCATCCAAGCATGAGAGCGGCGATCGCTCTAGGGCGATCGCCGCTCTCATGGTGGGGCGCAAGACTTGAAAGTGAATTGGATGGCGGCATCTACCCTTGAGCCTGGCAAACCTGTAATACCGTGTGGTCAGTCTCGCTGAGCTCGGCCAAAGCATGAAACCCTGCGGGTACCCATTGAGTTGCCCCCCCTGCCTGCGAAGCGACTGCGTCGTTAGCCTCCATCGCCAGCGAGAAGGGGTGCTCGGTTTGCTCATAGCTATTAACTACGGTAAGGTCTAGCGTCTGACCCACGATCTGGCCGTTGAAGCAATCGAAGGATGAAGCCGGCTGATAAAAGCCTCCCACCACGTCACCGTTATTAACTGCCATGACCAAATAAGTGGACCCAATTTGATTGGCCTCGGGGTGATCGCCAAAAGCATACACACCATCGGCTAGCGGTTCACCCGTCACCTCGGATGCCAAGGCTGTTGTAGGGGCGAGGGGAGCCAGACCTAAAAACACCCCGAAGAGCAGCGCGACCAGAGACAGGGGACGTTTAGCCGAAGCTTGAAGAAATAACTGCAAAGCGGTGGCGGGTAAAGCAGCCTGACAGGAGGGCGAGGGGGTCATGGGTCGTGGGTTTTGTGGGTGCAGTATTAATATCAACTGAAACGCAGTAAATTCCGGTGACGGCGCTAAATTTGTAGGATGATCTTCGTCTAAGCCTGGGGTGATACACATCTACTGCAGGTGTGATCTGGATCAGATGGCTTCAGCCCATCGGTCGATTAGGGTGGTAAATTATGCTTGGCCATAATTTGCGCGATCGCCTGGAAGCGTTAGATCGCTGCAGCTACAAGGCTTATAAATCGCTGCGGGGACAGCACACATTTGCCGGTTTTACCCTGCACGTTGACTCTGTTCAGGGTGACCCGTTTGCCGCTCCGAGTCGATTACGGGTCGTAGTGCCACAGGCAATTGCGGGCTTTCCTAGGAATTTGTATGACACTGCCAGCCGTCGCATTGCCCTGGAAGATTATTTGCTCCGGCAGTTTCATCAGCAGGCGCAGGGTTACTCTCGCCATCGAGGGTCAGGCAAAAGCGGCCTGATCGCCATCGCGGCACCTTCTCAGGCCATACTGCCGCGCACCGCTGTGACCGTCTCTGAGACCTCGGTTGAGGTGCGATTCGCGGTGGGGCTACCTGCCCACGGTCGCCGCATTGCGGGGCGGCAGGCCGCTGAGCTGCTGTGCGATGATTTGCCCAAATTGATCGAACAAGCTTTGAACTATTTCCAGCTGGATGCCACGGCGATTCAAGCTCAGGGGGACACGGCTGAGACCGCCGACTGGCTGCGTGATCAACTCAACGATCGCCAGTTGGTCGCGTTTGTCGCCGATGGCGCGATCTTGCCACGCCGCAGCGGGGTCGATGAGCGATCGCTGGGGCCGGTAGCGGTGCCCTTTCGATCGCCGGCGTCTTTGCGGGTTGGCTTGACCCAACCCAACGGTAAAACCATCACCGGCATGGGCATTCCCACTGGTATCACGCTGATCGTGGGCGGTGGCTATCACGGCAAGTCAACCCTACTCAAGGCGATCGAGCAGGGAATTTACAACCACATGCCGGGAGACGGTCGCGAGCAAGTGGTGACGACGGCGACGGCGGTTAAGGTGCGAGCTGAAGAGGGACGCAGTGTAACCGGGGTGGATGTCTCCCCCTTCATCAATCACCTACCTCAGGGCCGCTCAACCGAGCAATTTTCGACGGCAGATGCGAGTGGCAGCACCTCTCAAGCAGCCAGCATCATCGAAGCGATCGCTGCCGGAGCCACCGCACTGCTGCTGGATGAAGATACCTCAGCCACCAACTTCATGATTCGCGATCGCCGTATGCAGTCGCTGATTGCGAAAGCCCAGGAACCGATCACGCCGTTCGTCGATAAAGTTCGACAGCTGTACACCGATCATGGCGTGTCAACAATTTTGGTGATGGGCGGCAGTGGTGACTACTTCGATGTGGCTGATACGGTAATCGCGCTCAATGAGTATCAGGCTGCTGATGTCACTGCCCAAGCCCGACAGATTGCTGCTGACGATCGCACCGAACGGCAGGCTGAGGGCGGACAAGAATTTGGCCATCTCAGCCCGCGCGTGGTTTTACCCGATAGCATTGACCCGCAACGGGGTCACCGCGCCGTCAGTCTTAAGGTCAGAGCGACGGACGAAATCCGGCTCGGCATGACCGAAATTGACCTATCGGCGATCGAACAGTTGGTGGAACCGGGACAGGTTAAAGCGATCGCGGCTGCCCTGGTTTATGCTCAGCGACATTATCTGGACGGTGATCGCTCGCTCGCCGCTGTTTTGCAGGCAGTGGCCACCGATATTGCCGCTCACGGTTTGGATTGTCTGAACGACCAGTTGAGCGGCGAGTTAGCTGCCTTTCGAATGCAAGAACTCGCCGCCGCAATTAACCGCCTTCGCACCCTCAGGACGATTTCTCCAACCGCTGCTTCCCGGCTACAGGAATAACCCTTCTTTTACCGATGACCGATTTAAGCCGATCGCAAAATTCACCCCTTACCACTACGCTCAGCGCGCTAACGTTTTGCGTGGTTAGATCTACGGACACAATTCATCAGTGTGGATTAAGGATCGGTGGGTAAATAAACCACCCGGTTTGTCGTCATGATTCTGAGAGTAGGTAGGATCGCCGCCATGTTTACTTACTTGAGCGATTGAGGCGACTTCGTTCTAGGGAGTGCGGTCTCAAAATTGCTGCAATCATTGATTTTGGGCAAATAGTCCGAGTTTTCCTGCGATGCAGGGCTTACTTTCTGCTGTTGTCTATTGACGGAAGGTTATTACGTGTTTAAAAGAGCCGCTTAGGTTGGTAGAGTGTTGGTGTAAATGACTGAATACTTCATATGTCATCTCTAACGTTACCGTCTGCGTATGAAAAGGGTGTGCGGGTTGGGTTGGGACGAGTGTTGATTGTTGAAGATGAAGAACTCATCCGTGAAACCGTTGGCCTAGCGCTGGCAGAGATTGGGTTTGAGGTCTTGGTCGCTGAAGATGGCTTGACCGCCCTGGAAATGTTGGGGGGCACGAAAAACAGCGCTCGCCGAGCCGCTCCTGACATCAATCTGGTGATTTTAGATTTGATGCTGCCGGGCATGAACGGTCTGGATTTGTGTCGCCTGCTGCGGCATCAAGGCATTGATGTGCCATTATTGATTCTGAGTGCTAAGGGTACTGAGACTGACCGGGTCGTGGGGCTCGAAGTGGGTGCCGATGACTACCTGACTAAGCCCTTTGGCATGCGCGAACTGATTGCTCGCTGCCGCGCTCTACTGCGCCGCCATCGGGGTGCTGCTGACCAAGAGCCGGATCCGGTGCTGCGGTTTGAAGCGGTTGAGCTGAATCCCAAAGAGTGCCGTGTGTTTCTCAAAGGGGAAGAGGTCAGCCTATCGCCTAAGGAATTTCGCATTTTAGAGCTGTTTATGAGTCAGCCCAAACGCGTCTGGTCGCGTGACCAGATAATTGATAAAGTTTGGGGCCACGACTTCATGGGCGACAACAAAACGGTCGACGTGCACATTCGCTGGATTCGCGAAAAGCTGGAAGAAGATCCCAGCAAGCCGGAATATCTCAAAACGGTGCGTGGGTTTGGCTATCGCCTCGGCTAAGTAACTTTAAGACTTGATGACGGTGGAAACGAGGCGCGATGCATCATCGCGCCTCGTTTTGTGTGAAGGGAGCGGAAATCAGCAGGTGATGACATGCAGCAGGTGATGACATGCAGCAGGTGACTGAGGCCGTGCGATCGCCCCACGGTATGGTGGTGTGTCCCCATGCCTTAGCCTCGGCAGCTGGGGCACAGATTTTGAGTGAGGGTGGGCATGCGGTAGATGCTGCGATCGCGACGCAGGCTGCCCTGAGCGTGGTCTACCCCCACATGACTGGGCTGGGGGGCGATGCCTTTTGGCTCATCTACAATACCCAGACCAGAGCAGTCCAGGGACTCAATGGCTCTGGTCGATCAGCGCAAGCTGCCACGATTGACTTCTATACCCGCCAGGGACTAACGGCAATTCCTCAGCGGGGGCCACTAGCGGCGCTGACAGTGCCGGGGGCGGTGGACTCGTGGGCGCAAGCCCATCAGCGATTTGGCCAATTGGATTGGGCCGCGCTCTTGCAGCCCGCGATCGCGCTGGCTGAGTCGGGCTATCCGGTGACGGGGTCGCAGGCTCATTGGACGCGGCGCGATCGCGACTATTTACAACAACATGCGCCTGCCAGTCCGTTTTTGCCGCAGGGCCGCGTCCCCCCAGCCGGTGCATCAATCACGAATCCTGATCTGGCTCACACCCTCCACCAACTGGCTGTTGATGGTGCTGAGGTGTTTTATCGGGGGGCGATCGCCGCAAACATCACCGATTATCTGGCCTCAGTCGGTGGGTTATTGACGATGGATGACTTGACCGCCCATCGATCTGACTGGGTGGAGCCGCTAGAAACCACCTATCGCGACTATCGAGTCATGCAGATGCCACCCAATTCTCAGGGGTTTACGGTGTTGTCGATGCTCAATCTGATTGAGTCGTTTGACCTAAACCAGTTCGGCGCTGACAGTGCTGACTATTACCATCTGATGATCGAAGCGACGAAGCTGGCCTTTGCCGATCGCGATCGCTGGCTCACCGATCCTGAATTTGCCGATATTCCCATTCAGCAGCTGATTTCCAAGCCCTACAGCGATCAGCGGCGCGAACTAATGCAGAGGGAGAAAGCCAGTTTGGCGATCGCTCCACCCGGAGGAGGCGACACGGTTTACACGGCGGTCACCGATGCGGCGGGAAATGCCGTTTCCGTAATTCAGAGCGTTTATTTTGACTTTGGGGCTGCTGTTGTGGTTCCTGGTACCGGTTTTGTGCTGCAAAATCGGGGCTGTTTCTTTACCCTCGATGCTGCCCAGGTAAACTGTTTAGCGCCCCGCAAGCGTACCTTTCATACGCTGATGCCGGGGCTGGTGTTGCACCCTAACGGGCAACCCTATCTTGTGTTAGGCACCATGGGCGGCGAAGGCCAGCCCCAAACTCAGTTGGCACTGTTAACCCGCCTACTCGATTTTGACTTTGAGCCTCAAGCTGCTATCAACGCGCCGCGCTGGCTGTGGGGGCGCACTTGGGGTGAAGCCGAGACGGGGCTCACGCTGGAAGGACGTATCGAGCCTGCCATTCGCCGTGCCTTGCAAGCACGCGGTCATCCCGTCATAGCCGCCCCAGATTGGACGGAGAAAATGGGCCATGCCCACGTGATTCGCTGCAGCGATGCCCCCATGGGTTATGAAGGGGCCTGTGATCCCCGCAGTGATGGAGCCGCGATCGCGCCGCACGCTTAGATCTAGCAGAGGGTAGAAAGGTTCAAGGAAGGGCCTTGCCGCAAGCGATCCGGCGATTAAAAGTGTTCAAACCTGACTGCGGCTCGCTACATTTGGCAATGCCCAGATCTGGCCAAAGACGGTTCTATGCTGGAGTGTCAGCCAAGTGCAGCAGCATCCTCATCCTTGGCTGCGCAGCAGTTGCTTGACGGTTTCTACCATTTCATTAGGGCGAAAGGGTTTGGCAATGTAGGCATCAGCCCCTTGCTTCATCCCCCAATAGCGATCGAATTCCTCACCTTTAGACGAACAAATCACCACCGGCACGTCTTTAGTTTTGGGATTGCTTTTGATCCAACGCGTCAGCTCATACCCATTCATTTCGGGCATTACAATGTCGCACACGACCAAATCAGGAGGGCTCGCCTCCATCTTTTTCTGGGCCTCAGCGCCGTCTTTCGCCTCCAAAATGGTCATGCCAGCATTGATCAACAATCCTGCGACCATCTCACGCAAAGCTGAACTGTCATCGACGATCAAAACTGTGCTCATGCTGTTGAATCTGCTCCGGGCACTCGGTCTCAGTGTATTACGGCTAACCTTCACCATTCAAGCGTTCTTGAACCATCAATCACTGAAGCTAGCTAAGCATAGCTTCACCCTTCCAGACAGTCCAGTGCCAGAGGCCATCTCAGCGCTATTAATTATCTATTGTACCAATGCCGTACCGTACACCCGGAAGTTTGCGATCGCAGCGGTGAGAGTTAATCCTGTCTGATGATGGTTCAGGTCTCTGAGCATAGGTAACTAATTAAGCCTTCTTCCCAAATCTCATCTGCGATCGCCTCAAAAGAACATTCCGGGTGAATAAGCAACTCACTCTTGACGTGCTCTAAAAGCGCCTCTTGTGGATCGTTACACTCTCAGTAAGCATTAGTTCTCAGTAGCGTTCTAAGAAGCTCCTGAAGCTGATCAGGAGTGCCTCTCTATCGACAGGAAAATCCTTGAAGCATGGGAACGGGAGAAAGTGAAGTGTGAGAGCGATGTGGATGCATCAGTTCCCGATTCAGCCACTTTAATGCTGTTAACAAGCTTGAAGATAAGCGAGTGATTGCTCACTATCATCCATTCGTTTTACAAGAGTACTTGACACCTTTAGATTGGTCTAAAGTCAACAAAATACCTTCCCGCGATTTCAAGAAAGTAATAGAGGTTAGCTGCTATGCCAAGCATTTTACAGGAGGTTGAATGAACCGCCTAAGTGAGTTAGGAAGATCACCTAGTGGCCTATTGGTGCTGGCGTCTCATTTCTTCACTATATAGAATCAGAAATAGTATTAGAGCGTGGCAAGCATAGAGTATTACAGGTGCATTGAAGTCACGCAATGCTACGTACTCAAGCGCACTCACAAGAAATGCAATCAACATGATTGGCGTGATTCTCAAGGCTAACCTCCACAGACCAACCTTCAAGTCATTTAGGCATTACATCTAAAAAAGCTGAATCGTCTCGACAGTGATGCTCAATCACTGCTGTAGAGTTTCCTGCTCATGCAGCAATGATACTGGCTGGAATACCCTTCTTTAGCTGTCCTGTAATAAAAGTATCCCTGCAGTTGTACCTGGTGGTGTCTACTGGAAAATTCTTATTGTAGTGTTACTTCATTGATTGATAGGCCACCACGTCACCCCTTGGATGAACAAAAAGCTATTGTTCATCCTCCACAAGAGAAGATGGGTAACGATCCATGATTGTGTAGAGAAGTACCCTTAGTTCATGGTTGGCAGGAAATTTTCTAAACTTCTGTGTCTTTAGCCCTTTGATGACTTCATAGCCTCTCTGGGTTCTTTGGATCTATCGCTTACAGCTAGATGATATTGAAGGAAATATCATCTAGCTGTAAGCCATTTGCTTCACTAATGAGACAGCCAGTCAAAAACATGACCTTGTAGGAAAATCTGCAATGATCGAGACAATCAGTAAAACCCGCTTCGATTTCTTCTTCGGTGAGAATTCTAGGTTTTGGGTTGTCCTGCCATGCTTCTCTAATTTCGCTAGCCACCCTCTGGAATTCTGGTGATCCGTTCAATTCCGGGCAAGCTGCATTGATAGCAGAGAGTAGTAAGGTGCAGGGTTCAAGGTCCAGGGAAGGGCCTTGCCGCAAGCGATCCGGCGATTAAAAGTGTCCAAACCTGATTGCGGCTCGCCATCGGTAGTTGAGGAACCGCTCCATCGCTTGATCACGTTGGGGTTCTCTATCGTCTTGTGTGGCAGCCTAGCGAGAACGCAACCGTATAAGCCGTCTATTATGATTTGAGCGACGTTACGGGCTTTCCAGTCAAGCCACTGATTCATTATTTCGTCTGCATCCAGAATCCCTAAGGGCTTTTGCGAGTTGACGCCAGCGGTGATCAGGTGCTCAATTTCCTTGACTCATTCGAGGCTAGAGAAGGGGGCTATTTGCCCATATCAAATAAATCCCTACGTTTCGCTGAGAGCTATGCAGGATGGGCTCTAGGGGGCTCTATCTGGTAGGTGGCGAGCTAGCTAAGATAGCTCTACTCTTCCAGACAGTCCAGGATTATTTTGGGGCTGAGTTTGTTTTTGAACCAAACTACCTTGGCTGGTATGTCTGCGACCTTAACCCCCGCTTTCTCTAAGTTTAGACGCTCAGAGACGGCCAGAATCAAGTTGTTGGATTCGGCTCGGCGCACTTGAGCAAACTTCTTGCGGAGATATTCGGGCCGCCAATACCCCACAATTTCCAGCAGATAGGTGCGGCCATCAGGATGAACCAGCCGAAAGTCAGGAATCATCACGCTGCCCGGAATCGGCACCAGGTCGACTTCTCGTTCGAGCCGCCAGGGCGTTTTGGCCTGGGGCCAACGGTTGGCAAACGATTCTTCTAACATGCTGTCGTAGGGTTTGCCGGGCGGATAGTGAGACACCAACTGGCAATCAGCATCAAGGGTGAACTGCCGTTCTTTGAGCTGCTGCGTGTAGCGATCGCGCATCACCAAAGTGGCGGTTAACTGCCAGCGGGTTACGTGCAAAATGGCCGGAATCAGCTTGGCCATATCGAGCCCGTAGCGGGTGCTGGGTTTAAACAAACTGGTCGGCCCGTCAATCTCAATGGTGAAGCCCTGATCGGCGTCGCCTTCGATATAGGCCATCAGCCGAAACAGCTTCAGATAGCGAAACAGCAGCTTGTACTCGCCGGGGTCGTTGCGATAGGCCTGCAGCTTGACTTGTGTGGCCTTATAAAAGATGCCCTGCACCTGCGACAGATTGTAGCGATGTACCAGCGCTTCGGCGGTAGGCGCCTCAAACGCCGTGAGAATGTGGTTTTCCTTTAGGTCGGCATAGAGCCCCTGGCGAATTTCGGGAGGATTGACGGCCCGATCTAGCTCTTGGCTCAGCTGGTTGGCAAGAGTTTGCAAATGTTGCTGAGTCGTGTCGGCGCTGGGCACGGTACGGCTCGCCAGGGCAAAGGCGCGGGAACGCAGCAGGGGCGGCTCAAGCGGGCTCACCGGCTCAAAGGTGCTAAAACTCGATCGCAAAATGTGAGCCAGTCCTCGCTTGACCCGATAGTCGGTGTCTTCGCCCTCTAGTACCTGCAGCTGTTGGTTGAGTTGCCCCTGCGACTGGCCCTGATGCGCTTGAAACAGTTCGATCAGCGTCTGGGCGATCGCCAAAATGGGTGCTTTGAGACTCAACCGCTTGGGCTGAATCGCTTCGCCCTGATAGCGTTGAATGAGCAAATCTGACGGTAACGTGGCTCTGCCTCCTGAACACTGATCTTTTAAAGATAGGGCTGGCGATCGCCCCCGTGGCAAAAACGAGCAGCTGGCCTTCTAGACTAATATTCTGTCCATTTTGTCAGGTTCTGATTCGTCTATGCCTTCAGTTTCTCTGTCCGATTTGGTGGAGCAGGTCAGAACAGGTACGGCTCTTGCCAGCTTTCCCACCGATACGGTACCGGCTTTGGCCGCCCGTCCTGACCAGGGCGATCGCATCTATGCCGTCAAAGCCCGAGCGGCGGATAAACCGCTGATTCTCATGGGAGCCAGTTGGGATGACCTACAGCCCTACATCCACGGCGATGACGTCGTAGTAAAAACCTGGCAGAGGATGGCCGCTCGCCATTGGCCCGGTGCCCTCACCCTGGTGCTGCCCGCCAGCGAGCAGGTACCGATGGCGATGAATCCGCTCCAAACCGGGACTGTCGGCATTCGGGTGCCAGCGCACCCGTTGGCCCGTCACCTGCTGGCTCAAACGGGTCCCCTCGCCACCACCAGCGTCAACCGTTCTGGCCAGCCGGCCCTAGAGGAGATGACGGCGATCGCCACGCAATTTCCCGAATTACTGGTTTTGTCGGCAGCAGCGATCGCGGATCTAAAAGCGACGCTGGGAGAATTTTCGATGCAGGCTTCGGGTGTACCATCTACGGTCATTGCCTGGGATGAGTCAGGGTGGCATGTATTGCGGCAAGGCTCGGTGCAGGTGGATGAGATCAGTGATTAGGGTGGGGAGCCGATAGGGAGGCAAGGGAGCAAGGGCGCAAAATTTTCTGCTGTAGAGGCGATTTAGGGCGCGTCATTAATTAAGCTCGCAAGCCTGGCGGGATGGAAATTACCGCGCCCGCTCCATAAAACTTGCTAGCGGCTGAACCGTTTTCGGCATAAAGGCTCAGCCGCTAAATAATGACAGCCTCTAGTTCACAGTTTGTCTGTGCAATTAGACGGGCGATCGCTACCGATAGCTGGGTCTAAGTCAACGTTAAAATCGGTCGCTGATTTTGACTTCGCTCAATCAGCTAGAGCGTATGCTGGGTAGGATTTTGAGGGTTGAGCGGAGTCGAAATCCCTACGGGCAGGCAAGACCAACGCGAAGCGTCTCCGGCAGAAGAAAACTCGTCCGCAAGGTAATCGTGCCTGCCTAACTTATCGTCGTTGCTGCTCCCCAAAGCTTTTCTCTAAACAGTCGTCATACGACGCTTTGCTAACCCGAGTCCACCGATCAGTACGATTCCCATCAGCAAACTGGGTTCTGGTACTTTCACTTCATCGTTGATATCGGGAACTTGTACCGTTGGGAGTTGCCCCAACATTGCCAAACCATCGTTGATGCATTCAGTAAACACGTGGGCAATATAGTTTCCCTCAGGCAACAGGCTGCGGTCAAAGTTAAACCCAATCGTCTGCCGCCCTGCAACGTCAGAATTGACGGCACCAAAATCAAGACCCGCATCAGCTAACTGCTGTCCATTTAAGAAAGCAATGCTACCTAAGTAGTCACCTGATTGAATCGAGCTGGAAACTGCATGCCGGCCCTGCTGAAAATATTCGGTGTAGCTCAGGTCTCCCATCGAAGCCGTCCCCTTTACCGTGGCACCGTCGGCCTCATACTCTTCGTTCGCCCAATCTCGATGGGCCGTCATCTGGTCAAAGCCGCTGTTTTCTGCAGCGGTATTGGTGCCGATGACATTGCCATAAACGCCGACCTGGTTGACTCCTGAGTCATTGCCAGCATCGAACTGTACAGCAAACAAACTACCCTGGGCATCGCCTAAATCTGCGCCAGAAAAGTTTAAGAACAAATCACCATAGTGAATATATCCGTCCTCTGCTCCCTCGGCGTATTGACCGCCTAGATTCAGGTTGGAGTTAATGGCGATGTAAACCTGATCGGCAGTCTCCTTAAGCGCCATGCCATAAATTTCATAGCCACTCTCGGCACCGCGTTGATTACCATCGGCCCCGTCATCAAATGAATCGATCGTATAGTTCCAACCATTGAATAATTCTCCGGCTTGAGCCGGTGCTAGCCCCATGTAGGCAGAAGTTATAACACAACCGGCCAGAACGGTTAACGTTTTAGTGACGAAGCCCATAGCTCTCTTTTTCTCCAGTATCTGAGTTGCAAAATCTGTCCTGCACCTGGATTTCATGATTGCTGTGTAGAGGTGAAAAAAGATCAGCAAAAACCTCCAAATTGTTCTCTCTTTGATATTTCCTTAAGTAAATTCCTCAGGTGAAGCTTGCCTGGTTTGCAAAAACTTGGTAGAAACCGCTCGTTAAAGAAACGTAAGGTTGAATCTTGTTAGTTGAATTTGTGTAAGTAAGGTTACATAGCTCAGAACCAAAAGTCTTATTTACTCAATAGAGTAAGTACATCAATTAATCTCTGCCGTGCAGGGAATAAGGTTTACTCTGAATCCAACTGATCGATCGCGCGACTTTTTCTAGTAGTTCTAGATAGTAATGAGGAGCGATGGTTTATCGCTTAGGCCTCTAAATCCTGCGGACTCGCCACATCACGGTCGAGGGGCCTCAGGTCGAGTCTGAGTTCACCGGCAAAAGCGACATTGAGCATCACATCGCACTCGCCGACAAGCGCTTGGCAAAGTTAATTCAGCGCTGCTCTGAACTCCCAGGCTATTCGGTGTTTCAATATTTTGATTCGGCAGTATTATGTGCATCCGAAAGTGCTGGATACCTATCTGGCGGGGCAACTGCTGTTGCTCATGCCATCTACAGACCAGACGATCGCCGATCTTGACGCCGATAAATGTGCCGTGTTGGAACTGCTGTCAACCTAAACACCTCGATCAGCAGAGAAAGAAATATCTCTAACAGTAGAGGTGCAGCCTCGGCGATCGCCCTAGGATGGCGGCATACACAAAGCTGTGTGGAGACAAAGATTTTAGGTGACAGTATGATACCCATTTTATTATCCGGTTTAGTAACAGCATTAAGTCTGCTCGTGGTCGATTTGATCGTTCCTGGCGTGCAGTTAGATACGGTGACAGCAGCGGCGATCGCCGCCGCATCCATCGGGGTGGTGAACGCATTTGTGAAGCCTGCACTGGGCACCCTTTCCGCTCCAGTGAATCTCTTGACGTTCGGTTTGTTTTCTTACGTGGTCAACGGCCTGTGCTTTTGGCTGTCGTCTCTGGTAGTTCCTGGATTTCAAGTGAGTGGCATCCTGGGTTTTCTCTTGGGGCCAGTTGTTCTATCGTTCGTTGGAACCTTCTTAGGGAAGTATGTGGGCGATAAATATCCTCAGCTGATGACCGGCACTCCGGCAGCTGATCGCACCCTATCCGAGACGTCTGACTTAACGACAGAAGGCTAGTTGCTAATCTAATTTTTTTTAACCTGACTGCGAGTGATGGTACTCACTCGCAGCTTTTTCATGAAATGGTTTGAGTTTCTTTTCAATACACAAAAATATGATCGCCATTATTGAGCATCTAAAAGCCGAACCTATTTTCACCTTCGCGTTGCTATTGGCGATTATTCTGCCAGTTCCCATTCTGTTTGAGAAACTGCGGCTGCCAGGTCTCGTGGGCCTGCTGGCCGCCGGGATTGTTTTTGGGCCGCACGGGCTCACTCTCCTTGATCCTGCCGATCCCATCATGGAGCTGCTATCCGACATCGGCTTGCTCTATCTCATGTTTGTCGCTGGGCTAGACATCGACATGGAGCAATTTCAAAAAATGAAATATCGCGCCGCTGGGTTCGGTAGCCTGACCTTTTTCATTCCCTTGCTGGTGGGAACCGGACTGGCAAGATTGATGGGGTTTCCGTGGGCTGGTGCGGTGCTGATTGGCTCTTTGATTGCCTCTCATAGTTTGTTGGCTTACCCGATGGTGAGTCAGGCGGGCGCGACTCGCAATGGTGCTGTGGTCACCACGTTGGGGGCCACGATTTTTACCGATATTGGGGCGCTGATTGTTCTGGCCATTTGTATCAGCTTGGGGGCTGGTGATTTTAGCCTCATCAGTATCGTCGGATTATTAATTGGCTTACTCTTGTATGCGATCGCCATTCTCTACGGGTTTGATCAGCTGGGTCGCCTGTTTTTTAAGTTTTCGGACGATAACCAAGGCAATCAATTTTTGTTTGCCCTGCTGGTAATTTTTGTCGCCGCGATCGGAGCTGAGGTCATTGGCGTAGAAAAGATTGTGGGCGCGTTTTTAGCAGGCTTAGCCGTTAATGAAGTGGTGGGCAACAGTCCCGTCAAAGAGAAAATTGTGTTCGTGGGGACGGTGCTATTTATTCCCATCTTTTTTGTAGATATTGGCCTCCTGATTGATGTGGCGGCTTTTTTCACCAATCCTCAATCGATCATTTTTGCCGTGCTGCTGATTGGCGGCCTCCTGGTGGGCAAGTTTTTGGCCGCCTGGATTGCTCAGTGGTTGTATCAGTATGACCGGGCCGAACTGTTCACCATGTGGGGCATGACCCTGCCGCAGGTGGCGACAACGTTGGCTGCCGCGCTGGTCGGCAATCGCGCCGGCTTGATTTCGGAACCGGTGCTCAACAGCGTAGTGGTGATGATGCTCGTGACGGCGATCGCGGGGCCGCTCATCGTAAAACGGGCAGTGCGTGATCTGCCGACGCTGGATGATGACCTAGAGGCCGACCTGAGCGTTCCGGTGATTTTTGACGGGCGCGCCGCCGACTTTTCGGTACTGGTGCCCATTAGCAATCCTCAGACCGAGCAGTCATTGCTGGGGCTAGCTGCAACGATTGCCCAGGCTCAAGCGGGCTGCATCAAGCCCCTCGCGATTGCCCCGGCGCAAGCCAAGATGGACTCCCCGCGCATGCGTCAAGTCATCACTGAGCGAGAAGCTTTGCTTCAAGGGGCGACTGACATCGGCGAACAGCTCAACATTCAGGTTGAGCCCCTATTGCGGATTGACCGCCACGTCGCCACGGGCATCAGCCATACTGCCCGTGAACACCACGCCAACCTGATCGTTATGGGCCTCAATGAGCGTCACTTTAATCTCCCAACCCGTTTGTTCGGCGATTTGATTGATAAGGTGCTGTGGGCGTCCCATTGTCCGGTGGCGATTGTGCGCATGACCGCTGCGCCGCAAAGCATTCAGTCAATTTTGATTCCGATCAAAGACTTTTCGGCGAGTGAAGTGCACAAAGTCGAGTTGAGTATGGCGATCGCTCGGGCCAATCAGGCTGACATTACTCTGTTGCATATCCTGCCGGGGCGACCGGCGGCCCAGCGCTTGCGCTGGGTGTCTGACAAGTTAGCGCGACTAGCGGCAGAAGCCCCACAAGATGTCATGATCACCCCCAAAGTGATCAAGCACGACCAGGTGGCCAAAGCGATCATGGCAGAAGCGCGTCATTTTGATCTGGTGGTGACCCGCACTCGCCGCCGCCGTACCCATGGCGGGGGACTAGAGATCGGTGATATTCCTTCCCTTTTAGTGCAACAGCTAAAGTGTTCGCTGATTCTGTTTGGTGAACCTCAAAGCTAGCAAACTGTCCATCGATAGATCTTCCTTACGACTCCGCTCAAGGAACGTCAGCTGAGTGGAGTCGTAAGCCCTACGGGCAGGCAAGGCCAAGACGCAGTGTCCCCGCCATTACCTCTCGCTGCCACGACAATTCGTGCCGGGCCTGTTGAGCCAATCGGCCACTATCGACCTTGGCTGGCGTGTGTGGGTGCTTCAAAAACAACCATCCCCCCGACTCACTGGCGGGTCGGGGGGATGATGAGAGCTGGCAATGGCCCAGTGGCCGTGACGCATCAAGTCAAGGTTTACTCTGCCACGGTTAGAGAGTAGCTAAACCGCTGCCCCTGATTGTGGGCTCCGACCCAGATGCGATAGGTGCCTGCCTGCAAGTTGTTGGAAACGATCTGAGCATCCAAATTGGCTCGGCTGATATCTTGGCCACAGTAAACGGAATTATCATCTGGGCCTTGCATTAATATTGTCGTGTCTTGGCCACTGTTGACGGTGACCGTCAAGCTCGGGAAGTCACTCTCTAGCGTCAAAATGTGATCGGGGTTGGTATCGGCAAACCCGGCACAGAGGTTGCCACTGCCATCACTGCTGGCGATGTTAGACAGGGAGTAAGACCCCACTGTGCGGCCTTCGACACTGGCACCGGCTGGCGGATAGGCCGACAGAGTAATGCCATCAAAGTTAGCAGATTGGGCCAGCACTGGAGAAAGGCTGGCAAATACCGCTAAACTGCTCGCGGCGACTAGGGGGCGACGAAGCCTGGCCATCAACTGAGTCATCATCTTCATAACCCTCACACGGTTAAGTCATAAAATAGACGGGAACCTGTTGCTAATCTCAGTATTCCCCATTAATTTTATGGTGCCGCAGCTGTCGGCAAAGCTACCGTTCTGCTAGGCAGCCTTGTAAACTGTCCTCAAATGAGCACCGTAAAAACTCGCACATTGGGTGCGATCGCGCTCAAGGCCTCTCAGCAATGTGATGATAGGGAAACTCCCCATTTACAGAATATGACTTTGATTGCCGGTCTAGGTTTAATTTTTGTCGCCTGGCTGATGTCAGTGTTTGTGGGGGGGATTCCGAGCTTTTGGCACTTCTGGACGATCGCCCCCCAGTGGGTAACCGGTATCGTCATCATCAGTCTGCTCGCCTGGTTTGTCAGTGAACCTAGGGCTTGAAGGTAGGGGGATCGACCGTCCCGTAAAGCTCTGGTATATCTCGCGACGGCGGCAGGGTCTTAGCATCACGCGTCTCAATAAAGCCGGTGTAGTAAGCACCCGTTTCAATCTCTAATGACCCAGCCACCACGTCGCCTTCGAGACGGGCTGTGCGGCTGAGGGTGAGTTTGCCTTTGGCGACCACTCGTGCCTTCAAAACACCGTGCACCACAATGTTGTTGGCTTGCACCTCAGGGCCTTCAACCAAGCCCGTCGATGAAATCTCTAAATCGCCTTGAATATCAACGGTGCCGTGCACAATGCCATCGACTCGTAGCATGCCTTCGGCATGAAGGATGCCTTCAAATTCTGTCTTCTGGCTGAGATACGTTAGCAGGGGAGCTGATTTGCGCCTGAACATACAAAATACTTGCCTAATCCAACGCTGTTACGAAAACCGGTTGATACACAGCCTTAAAATACTACTTTTTCTGTCTTTAGATGTGATCCTGCGATCACTGCTTGACTCAAATCCATGACAGAAGACTTTGCTGGCAGGCTTTATCTTTAGTTTTTTTGACGTCTGTATCATGCAAAGGTGTCAGAGCACTGTCTAGTTCCAATCAATCTGAATCAATCCGCACGCGTCCTCATTGAAGAAGACTGTTTAGCACTGTCTTGAGATATCCAGATTATGGCCTCACCGTTGGTGGTAGCTGCGCAGATAAAAAATCCACCAACAGCTGCACCTTCGTTGAAAGATGACGGTTGATTGGGTAGAGCACACACACCGAAATTGACAAACCGGTGTAAGTCGGCATCAGCTGCTGTAGCCGTCCGGCTTGGAGATCCGCTTGCACAATAAATGCTGGCAGCAGCGTGATGCCTAGCCCCTGCACCGCGGCGGCCTGCAACACATCACCATTGTTGGCACAGAGCGGCCCGTTGACGCTAATGCGGTGCTCACCTTCAGGCCCTATCAGTAGCCACTGGTTATCCGTTGCCAGGTGCCCATAGGCCAAACAGGGATGGTGGGCCAGGTCAGCGGGGACTTGGGGCGTGCCCTGCTGGGCTAAATAGCTCGGTGCGGCACACAAAATCACCGGGGTCGGAAACAGCTCTTGCACAATCAAGCTGGCCGATGCCAAGGGCTGTGCAATGCGAACGGTGAGATCAAACCCCTCATCAATCGGATCGATGAAGCGATCGCTGAGACTCAGCTCGACATGCAGATCCGGATACCGCTGCAAAAACTGGGCGATAACGGGGGCTAGATATCGGGTGCCAAAGGTCATCGGGGCATTAATGCGCAGCTGGCCCTTCGGTTTTGTTTGTAGATGTGAAACGGCGAGTTCGGCTTCTGTCAAATCGGCCAAAATCGCGACACACCGTTCATAAAAGGCCAGACCGGTGGGCGTCGGTGTGACCTTGCGAGTCGTACGCTGCAACAGCTGCACGGTGAGCGCATTTTCTAGATTGATCACCAGCTTATTGACCGCCGAGCGCGACAGCCCCATCTGGCGTGAGGCGGCGGCGAATCCCCCCGCGTCAACCACGGCGACAAAGGCGCGCATGCTTTCAAATTTATCCATTTAATTGTCGTCAAAAAAGAGACAAACTGTCTATTAAATTGCATATTGTCTTTTATTGTAATTCAATTCATAATAAAGCCATCGGAAATATTCCGAGTTTCGACGCCACCCCAGGAGGTGTTCCATGATTACAGTTCGTTCTGGTAGCGATCGCGGCAAAGCCAACTTTGGCTGGTTAGATAGTCGCCACACCTTTTCTTTTGGCAACTACTACGATCCTGCTCACATGGGCTTTGGTACCCTACGGGTCATCAACGAAGATAAGGTGACGCCGTCGCAAGGCTTTTCGACCCACGGTCACCGTGATATGGAAATCATTTCCTACGTGTTGTCTGGTGAGTTGGCCCACAAAGACAACATCGGCAATGGCTCCATTATTCGTCCTGGCGACGTCCAGCGCATGTCGGCGGGTACCGGCATTTTGCACAGTGAGTACAACGCCTCTGATACTGACCCCGTGCATTTTCTGCAGATCTGGGTGCTGCCCGAGCAAACCGGCATCGACCCCGGCTATGAACAAACCTACTTTGCCCCCGCTGAGAAGCAGGGTCGGCTGCGGTTAGTCGGATCTCGCGATGGCCGTGATGGCTCGGTCACCATTCACCAAGATCTCAACCTCTACGCCACCAACCTCAGTGCGTCAGAGACGGTGACTCAGGCGCTCGCCCCAGGCCGCGTGGCCTGGGTGCATGTAGCCCGAGGTGCGGTTAATCTCAACGGTCACGATCTGACGGCAGGTGATGGCGCTGCGGTGAGTGATGAAGCCACGCTGACGCTCACCGGCAACGGTGACGATAGCGAAGTGCTGGTGTTTGACATGGCCGCTTAACTTGAGTTCGCTAGACTGCCACTGGCAATACAGATGATCCCACTGGCGAGCGATGCGATCGCTGCCAACGGGGTTACGGTAGCGCTACAAGTTTGGGGGTGGGGTACGGCCTCTCCCCCATTTTCCAGGGCGATCGCCCACTGACACCTAGAGGAGAATCGAACAAGATGGATACCCCCAACATTGCGGCTAAGCAGCCCAAAGTCATGGAGCTAGAAGCGAAAGACTATTGGTACTGCACCTGCGGCAACTCGGATAATCAGCCCTTTTGCAATGGGGCTCACCAAGGCACCGGCTTCACCCCGATGAAGTTCACCATTGAAGATAAAAAACAAGTTGCTTTATGTCAGTGTAAACAGACTGGCAATGCTCCGTTCTGTGATGGTTCCCACGCCAAGCTGTAGGCACTGTCGCCGATGAACACGCTCTGACAGGTTAGGACTGAGAAGTAAGCCCCCTGAGGTGACGAAGCCTCAATGCCCCGACCTGTCAGACATCCGCAATTATTCGATCTATCTGGCTCCCTTGCTCCCAGCTCCGCCCGCGTTCTCAAGCAGCAGCCGTGAAGTTCATCCTAGAGACAGGAGCTGAGGATGCGGCTAGGGGCTACCCCTGGCGGCCCATCTCTAGTAGTCGATTGGCGATCGCGGCATCCACGGGCATGACCGAAAGCCGATTGCCGCGCTTGACGACCAGCAGTTCTTCTGGGCTAAAGGTGGCCTTTAAGATGTCGAGGGTGATTGACTGCGCAAACGTTTCACCATAGCCGACTTTAACTGTGCGCCATCGGGGATTTTCGGGCTCTGATTTGGGGTCGTAATATTTATTGGCTGAGTCGAATTGGGTCGGGTCAACAATATCTGCTTCAATGATCTGCATCAGGCCGACAATGCCCGGCGGCTTGGTGTTGGAGTGATAAAAGAAAGCCTGATCGCCCACAGCCATTTCGCGCAAAAAGTTGCGAGCCTGATAGTTGCGGACGCCATCCCAAATCTCTTCCGGATCTTTCGCCAAATCGGCAATGCTATAGACGTCGGGTTCAGACTTCATGAGCCAATATCGCATCGGATGTGAGGGCCTCTAGTAAGGATGTTTGCAATACGGTACTGGGGACCAAACTCACTTGACGACCGGTCGGCTGTCGATAGGTGAGGCCAATTTTGATTGGTTCAGGCGGCAAAAACTGCAGACGCTCAGCCCACTCGATCGCCATAATCCCCGGCGCGTATTCTATCCCTTCCCAGTAGCTTTCTAAAAACAGGCTGCTGGTATCGGTCGCCGTCAGCCGATAGAGATCAACGTGATAGAGGGGCAAACGACCTTCTAGGTACTCATTGATCAAGGTAAAGGTGGGGCTGTCAATTTCTTCGGTAATTCCCAACCCGGCGCCCAGCCCCTTGGTCAGGGTGGTTTTGCCACTGCCCAAGTCACCTTCTAACAGCAACACGGTGCCGACCGGCAGGCGCTGTCCCAGCCAGTGGCCCAGGGCAAAGGTGGTGCGATCGCTCGGTAAGGTCAGCGTTATGGGCACAGGTCAACACAATCGAGATGAGTTGGAGATATTGATGATACAACCGGTCGGGAAGTCCCCCCAAGCTCCCGCTCACCGGTAGCAGACTTGGGGATCGTTATTCAGTTGACTGCGTGGGTAGCCGCAGCGCCGTCACCAGTGCTCCGGTACCGCCAATCATGCCCCAAATCAGCCATCTGCCCAGGTCAGCCCCTTTGCGATAGGCCAGTTGAGCGGCGAGTAGACCCATCAGACAATGGAGCAGCAACAGCAACACTACTGACAACGGTAAACCGATCGCCGCGAGTTCGGGAAAAGTGTTGAAATAGGATAGCTCCATACGGGTTAGATAATTGACGATGGATGGTGAGTGACGATGAGAGATCCCCTGAGGCGACTCAAGTCGCTGCCCTGGTTCCCTTTATTACAGAATGCAGCATTGACCATCCTGTTGGCGACAGCACTTGATATCGCCTTGCTACTGATATTGTTTGGCTTGTTTAGGATTTGGCCCCAAGGCACCAACCTCTTGGTGGGCGGTGGCATGACCCAACAGCTGCTACAGTTCACAGCGGCAGGGGGCATTGGTGCCCTCTCAGTGATTTTGCTAGAGCGGTGGTTTCGCCACATTGTGTTGGATGGGGCGACGTTGTGGGCTTCGGTCGGTTGTTTAGTGCTGGTTTTATATCTAAAAGGCTTTTTGCAACAAGTGCCGACATTGTTTGTCGGGCTGAGCTACCTACAGTTCGTCGGGCTGATGTTGGGGTTATTTTCCCAGGGACGCACTTACTGGCGTTGGTGAAGCTTCGGTCGCTACAACCTGCAGCCACTCTTTAACGATAAAGGGCGCGATCGCGAGTTCAATTGGCGCGGTTCCTACGACTGGCAACTGCATCTCTAGCGGCAATGGCCGATCAATCTCATCCAGCAAGGGGCGCAAGTCATACTGGCCGACGTTGGGGGGTAATGCCTGGGTTTGGGCATCCACTAACCAAGGCAACTGCCAGCTTTGACCGGTGGGGGCTAAAAGCGTCACCGGCTGCTGGCTTTGCACCTGCACCGCGTCTGGAAACCCTACCAGGCGTAGGTAAAGCCCCTGTAGGGCTGACTTTTGAGAGCGCTTAAAGGCGACCGCTTGCCAGGCTCGATCATCGTAGTCACGCAGACTTTGCCGCGATCGCACGGTGACCTGACCGGGCCGCTCGCGATAGATATGGACACTGGCCTGAGCCGGGCTCGGGTGCATGATCCATATCCCGAGCCCCAGCACGATAGATAGCAGCAGTACCGGCCCGTATTGCCATCGACGGAGGTTCAGCATGGCGGTGACACTTACAGCTGTCGCAGGTAAATCACCGTTTCTCGGTAGCCATCAGCCTGACCGGTTTCGAGGTAGCGATCGGCGGCTTCTTCGAGGTCAGCGCGCGCACCCGCGGAGTCACCGAGGCGAATGCGTGTCAGCCCCCGCTTGTAGAGCACATCGGGGTCAACCTCATCATCCTCTAGCGAAATCACGAGCGAATAGTCGTCGTAGGCCCGTTGAATATCTCCCACTTCGGCATACACTTCTGCCCGTGCAGCATAGGCTTCGGTATAGTCAGGGGCGAGGGCGATTGCCTGGTTGTAATCGGCGAGGGCCGACGCCGTATTACCATCGGCCAAATAGGCATCACCGCGCAACTTATAGAGTACGGCGCTGTCAGGCGACAGGTTGATGGCCTGGGTATAGTCGTTGACGGCGTCGGCTTCGCGGCCTCGACCTAACTGAATTTCGGCCCGGCCCCGATAGGCTTCCGGTAAGTCGGGATCAAGATCTAGCGCTCGGTTGAGGTCACTCACTGCCGCCGCGTCGTTGCCCTGTCGCGCCAGCAGCAAACCGCGATTGAGGTAAGCGCGGGTAAAGTCAGGCAGCAGGTCGATCGCCGTATCTAAATCGTCAATGGCTGGCCCCAAACGGTTTTGCGACGAATAGATAAAGCTGCGGTTGTAGTAAGCGTAGGGCAGCTCATCATTGAGTTCTAAGGCCCGGCTGAGATCGGCTTCAGCTTCACTCAGCTCCCCTTGGTGGTAATACGCTGCACCCCGGCCAATGTAGGCGATCGTGTTCTCAGTTTCGCGATCAAGCACGTAGGTGAAGTCGGCGATCGCGGCAAAATAATTTTCTTCTTGATCGTGGGCAAAGCCCCGCAGCAGATAGGCAGCTAGCTGATCAGGATCTTGCTCGATCGCCGCCGTAAATTCGCTAATGGCGGTGAAGCTGTCGCCATCTTGCAAGGCCACCAGCCCTTGATACAGGCGGGCATCGCCTAGCGTCGGGTCGAGGGCTAGGGCGAGTTGGGCGTCACTGAGGGCCTGTTGAGCATTGCCTAACTCATAGTGCACCTCGGCCCGCAGCAAATAGGCTCGGCCTAACTGCGGATTAAGTTCGATAGCTTCATTAAAGTCACTGATGGCATCATCTAAGTCGCCTAGCGCTTTGTAGGCAGCGCCGCGATACATATAAGCATCGGCGTAATCAGGCCGCAGGCGAATCGCTTCATCAAAGGCCGTAATCGCCGCTGTGTACTCTTCATTCTCAAACAGCGATACGCCGTTGGTGTAAAACTCCACCGGCGACGGCAAATCGGCTTCAGCTGGGGTCGCTTCTTCCGTGGTTTCGGGCTCTTCTTGAGCCCAGCCGTAGAAGGGTGGTGCTCCCACAATCGCAGTCGTACCCAAAAGGGCGATGATGGCTCGTGACAATTTCATTTATTAAGTTCCTCCGCTTAGCTCATCCGTATCCTGCAAAGCCGATGGCGCTAATGATAAGTCAGCTCAGGCAACATGGCATCGATCTGAGCACCGAGTTTCAAAGTTTTTCGCGCAAAAAAGCGGGCCTTGTTTAACAAGACCCGCCCAGTTGTCGAGATTCATCCTCATGCTCAAGAATTCGGACTCCCAGTGCCAGCTGGGTGACTTAGAGGAGTCCAGAGGCCAAGGGGCAAATTTGTTGTCTCTTCTTCAGAGAATCGGGATGCAACGGCTGATTGGCTTGAGAAGAACTGGAAGAGCCCCCTCAAGCTCAGCAATTAAGCCAGCACGTCCGTTGAAGCAGCGGGGGCGGCGATCACCTGCAAATCTTTAAAGCAGAGCGTCGCCAGTCCACCCAGGCTAGCCAGTTTCAGCGCCTCTAGCAGCCAGTAGGCGCTATGCAGGCCAGTCATGACGGGTGACAGCGCCGATGGTGTTGCCGACTCTAGTGCAAAGGCCATCGCGCTCATTTGCGGGGCCAACACGTAGGTGTCAACCAGAGTCAAGCTCAGCAGGCTCACCGCGAGGAGCAGCGTCCAGCGACAGCGGCTACCGCTGTGAGACACCTCAAACTCACCTAGACGGTGACGGAGGGCCAGCACCCCAGTCAAAATGACGGCAGCACAAAGCAGTTCCACCCGGTTAAACGACCAAAACAGCGAATAACCAGCGCTGGCAAAGTCGGCCTGAGTGCCCATGCCAGACACATACATCACCGGCATGATCAAAAAGTCGAGGACGAGATTGCTGCTGAGCCAAAACCCAGCGATCGCCAACACCCAAGAAACCCAAGGGGTCGGCGAATTGGTCTGTTGAGAGAACATAGGATTATTCCAAGAATTTTATTGCTCCTGCAGGGCATTTATAGGCCCCTGAGGATAGATGGAGCATCGATGGCAATCAATGCTGTAGCCATCGATGTTTCTATTCTGTAGTCAAAGAATTGAAGCGAGACCGATCTCGACAAGAACCGTTGCGATCGCTCCGGTTTGCTTGAAATTAGTTGGATAAATGTAAGTATTCGTGAGGTTCTGCAACGGTTTGTTCTCGATTCATGGCGTTTGATGTCGAGAGTTCGGCTCTTGCCAGCAGCGATGGACAGCGATCGCGGCTGATCGCGGCCGATCTCAGCTCGGTGGCGAGTTGCCGAATGTTTGCAGTAGCCTACAAATTCCAGATGGTAAACAAACAGACAGGACTTACGCAGTTGAATCCGATTTTGGCCCCCGAACCTCCAACCTTGAGGGAAATCGGCTTCGGCATCCCCAATGTTGAGGGATACAGGGGGCGCTTGCGTCAGTTCTGACAGACGGTACCAACGTGTAAATAGGCTGAAGGCGATGAGCAAGATGAGGCAGTGGTTAAAGCGGCGATCGCGCATGATGTGGGCAATGGTTGCTTTGGTGTGCGCTGTCGTCACTACGTTGCTGCCCGTTGGGGCCGTTGAACTCAGCGACGGCAGCACGATGTTTACCAGTCCGCCACGATTGGTTAGCTTCGTCACCACCGAAAACGTCACTAACCGCAAAAACGCTACCTACTACGTCACCGTCAACCTGCTGCCCGAGGCGGGTGAAGCTTTGAAAACCCTCAAGGTCAGCCTGATTGAAGGGCGATTTACCCGGCTAGATTATCGCACCGACGATATTGAGGTGTTTGCAGGCGATCGAGGCGATCGTCAGCGCGATTATGCGGTTGACTTTGCGGAATATGCTGAAGATTCGCAAACGCTGACGGTGCAGCTAGCGACCGCCGCCGACCCCGGCCAGCACCTCACCTTTGCCCTCAAGCCGGTGCGCAATCCGACCCGCGCTGGGGTCTATCTGTTTGAAGTCACGGCCGCTCCCGCTGGCGCAACCCCCGTCTTTCAGCGGGCTGGCACCGGACGGCTGAATATTTTCGATGATCCTTTTGTGGGCTTAGAGGTGGGCCTGCGAGAGTGATCGGGCTCCCTACGCCATCTTGATCAGCGCTGGGGAGCGAAGGGGCAGGAGGGCTTGATTACAGTCTTCACGATCTTGAACTTAGCGACGGCCCAAATCAGCCGCCACGCGGTGGGCGCAGGCAAAGCCCGAAAACGCCACGGCATTAAGCCCCTGGCCAGGGAACGTACTGTCGCCCACACAATACAGGCCCGGCACGACCGTGCGGTTAAAGGGCATGCCCAACAGGCCGGGACGCTGCCGTCGCGGCATGGGCCCATAGGTGCCGTCGACCCGGCCTAAAAAGCGGCGATGGGTGCGCGGCGTGCCGATGGAACAATGCTCGATCGCCTCCTTGACTCCAGGAAACAGACGCTCTAGCCGGTGAATCATCTGGCTGGCCACGTGCTGTTTTTGCTGTTCATACTGCTGCGGTGATAAGCCTTGCCAATCAGTGAGCCAGCTGGGCGTAAAGGCATGAATAATGTGGTGATCGCGCGGGGCTAAGCTGGGGTCTAACAGCGTCGGCAGTGACATAAACAAGGTGCCGCCCGCCGCTTCTAGTTCTGCCCAATCATCCAGCACGATCTGGTGACAGTCGGTCTGAGGTGGGATCACATCACGCCGCACGCCGAGGTGGACGCTGACAAAACTGGGTGCTGGGGCATAGCGCGACTGCCAACGCTGCTCGGCCGGGGGCACTGGCTGATCGAGCAGCCGATTAAAGGTATCCCACCGGGTGGCATTTGAGACGATGCGATCGGCGGTGTAGCGTTCGCCTGTGGCCAGCTCCACGCCGATCGCCCGTCCGCCCTTAGTCACGATCCGCTTGACGCGTGAGCGGTACTGCAGATGGCCTCCCGCTTCAGTCAATCCCTCCGCCAGCGTTTGGGCAATCCGACCCACGCCGCCTTGGGGATAGTTGACGCCGCCATAATGGCGATCGCTAAACACCATGCCCGCATTGATCAGCGGGGTTTTAGCCGCCGGTACCACCGACCAGCAGTAGCACTCCATGTCAATAAAGTGCAGCAGCTGCGGATCTTTGAGATAACGCCGGGCCAAGCTGCCGACATTCTGGGGTAAGCGTCGCGCTAGCCCTAGGCAAGCTAAGGGATTTTGCCAAAATACACGGGCCACATAGCGGGGTTCTTCGAGCGACAGCAACTCAATGGCGTTCAAACAGTTGAACACTTGCCAGCAAGCATCATAAAACTGCCGAATGCCCTGCCGTTCCTGCGGAAAGCGATCGCTCAGTTCTGTTAAAAAGGTCTCATAGTCACGATGCACCCGCACGTCGAGGCCACCCGGCAAGTGGTAATGCACCTGCACCGGGTCGGGAATCGTGGGCAGCGATTTGCCCACAGCGGCCAGCGATCGCGTCAAAAGGTTCGTTGTACCCTGTTGACCAAAGCCAAAAATCATCGACGCTCCGACATCAAACCGGTAGCCGTCGCGCTCAAAATAGCCGGCACTGCCACCCGGAATCAGATAGCGCTCTAGCACCAGCGGCTTGAAGCCCTGAGCCACGAGCTGAGTAGCGGTTACTAAGCCCCCTAACCCCGACCCAATCACAATGACGTCAAAGTGACTGCCGTCCGGCCAGCGCGGTTCGATTTTTAACGGCGCAATCATTGACATCTCTCACCTCCAGCAAATTGATTTCAGCCTATGCCCTCAATGCATAACCGCGAGAATTTGGCCCCGTCGCCGACTTTTAAAGCGATTGTCTCGGTTCGTGGTTAGACCCATCACGTCAGCTAGTCTGACCGGGATTAGTCCGTTGCCAAGACAAAGTCAAATAGAGCCTGGGGGCCATTGCCCTCATCTTGCACGCCCATAAGCAGCTCCGGACGGAACAGGCCATCGCGTTGGTTCAAGGGTTCATCAGGAAAGTAAAGCTGTGTGGTCAAGATCGGCTGGTTGGCTGCCTGCACTTTGACATGAAAGTGGCGAGTCCGACCGGGATAAAAGCCAGGAACGATCGTTTCTAATTGATAGCGTCCCTCGCCATCAGTAAACTGATGCCCTCGCAGGGTATAGCCCTGATTGTCATAGTCGCCCTGGTCATTGGTGTGCCAAAAATCGACCAACGCATTGGCCATGGGCGTGCAACGGGTCGACAACACCTGCCCCGTGACCACAATCCGCGTTCCCACCGTGCCCGGTTCTAACAAGGATGTGCGCTCGGGCGAATCAGGGGTATAAAACGGCCCTGCCGTTTGAGCTGGGGTTGCCGCCTCATCGTCGCAGACGGGGGTTGGCGATAAAACGGGGGATGGCGAGACGCCTGGATCTGGGGTGTCTTTGCTGGCTGCCGGCAGTGCCGAGTTGGCAAAGCGACGGCTGCAGGTGGCGACGAAGAAGGAGGCCAGCATCGGGGGCGTGATCCGTAACAGCGTACGACGGCTCTGGTCAAAGCGCCTGGGTTTCGGCATTGCTTGCAGCCTGTTGGGGAGAGGAACCTGTTGATCCTGCCATTTCACCCCGATGTTCAACAATGTTGCTAAACCGAAAGTCCTGATTATCGTCGGATATGTCATCGTCGACCGTGACGGACCAAAGCTAGCTCTGGCGGTGTATTGGGCTAATCGCAATTGGCCCAACTAGACTATCTATCAGAACTTTCAGTCTTAATGAATAGCCGTTACCGCTATGCAGTCATAACTGCTCTCATGCGGAGTCATCTCCTAACATCAGATCGCTCACGTGAGGGAGTATTATGATCCAGACCTTTGTGCCGTGACAGCTCTATGGCTCTGCAACTCCGTGTTTTTGTCCCTCCTCATCCCCTGGTTAAGCACTGGTTAGGAGTCGCCCGTGATGCCAACACGCCCTCGTCACTGTTTCGCACTGCGATGACGGAGCTGGGCCGCTGGCTGACTTACGAAGCGGCACGCGAGTGGTTACCGACCTTCGACACCACAATCACCACGCCCCTCGCGTCCTGTCCGGCCACCTTCGTCAATCCTGAAGTGCCGATGGTGATCATCCCGATTCTGCGGGCGGGGCTGGCCTTGATGGAAGGGGCGCAGTCGGTGCTGCCTCTGGCTTCGGTTTACCATGTCGGGTTTGTGCGCAATGAAGAAACGCTAGAAGCGACCTGCTATCTCAACAAGCTGCCCGCGACCTTAGCGCCCGAAACCCGAGTGCTGATCAGCGAGCCCATGTTGGCGACTGGCGGCACGATGTTGGCCGCGATGGCTGATCTGCTAGAGCGCGGTATTCAGCCAGACAATGTGCGCGTGGTGGCGATCGTCGCTTCACCGATCGCCCTGCAAAAGCTGGCTGAGGCGTATCCAGCCTTGACGATTTACGCCGCCATCATTGATGAGGGGTTAGATGAAAACGGCTATATCGTGCCAGGGTTGGGCGATGCGGGCGATCGCACCTTTGGCACATAGCCATCGCGGCCACGGACTTAAGGTAAGCTTTGGGCAATAGTCGTTGCGATCGCCCAAGATCAGCAACAATAGAGCCAAGCCAGTCGATTTTGCCCGGCTGATGTAGACGAATTTTTGCGAATCACCATGAGTCAACAAGACAACTTTGGCAGCGGTTTTTTACTCGGCGCGCTCTTTGGTGGGGTGATCGGCGGTGTTGTCGGGGCGGTGACCGTATCGCGCAATCGCGCTCGTTTGAGCCCAGAGGATGCCCTTGACCGAGCCGAGATGGGCGAGGGCGATGCCCTCCCCCCGTCTGATGAAGAGATGGAACTCGCCCGACGTGGTCTAGAAGATAAAATTGCTCAGCTCAACTCTGCGATCGACGATGTGCGTCATCGTCTCGGCAGCAATGGCCATGCTCAGACACCGGAAGATGTCAATTTAGGCAGTCTGGATCAGCCCTAACCTGGTACCGGCTAATTCCCATTGGCGATCTCCCTCGCCCTGAAGCGACCGTTGTTCAGGACTTGCGGCTTAACCAATGCCCCAGCCCAGCAACGCTTGCCGTTAGCATGAGACATTGCCAGACCGGCGGTGCCCAGGTGATTTTTGTATCCTCTTGCCAGTTCTGGTGTCCATTAAGGGGTGCTGGAGATTAGCGTCTTGCAGTTCTTGGCAGATCATCAAAGCGTCCTTCGAGAAGAGGGGCTCTTTGGCGGCAGGCTGATCATGTCTGAACTTCAGCCTTTCAACTTCGCTTGCCGACCTCTGCATTTTGCATTTTGCCGTAGCCCTCACGAATCCAGTCAAAGTCGATCTCGTTGAGGTAATCGACTACCCAGTTGGCCCGTCGCTGTACCATGCGATAGGGGTGATAGTGAGCTACCCCGACGACCGGTACCTGAGCGCTTTGGGCAGCCGTAATACCGGCATAGCGAGCTTCGACGGCCAAACAGTTTTCTGGCTGAAGATCCAGCTCCGGGCGCTGCTCATTCAAGCGGGCGATCGCCAGTTCGTAGCCCTGAGGGGCGGGCTTCTCGGCGGCTAACCCGAGGTCTTGTGCCGTCACGATCACCGAGAAATATTCGGTTAGCTGGGCCTGGGCCAAGATCCAGTCCACTTCAACTTTGGCCGTAGTTGCCACGAGGGCCAACGGTAAAGCCGCCGTTTTCACCTTGTAGAGCAAATCGGACAAACCCGGATAAATCGGCAACTGCGGCAGCTCGGCCAGCTGCTGAATGTGGGCCTGGGCTTTTTGCGCCTGCAGCTTATCCAACAGGGCAGGGGTGGTGACTCGACCCCGGCGAGTCAGCAGCTGGTCTAAACAAGCGCGATCGCTGCGACCAGCGCAGACCTCGGCATACTCAGCAGCGTTAGGCCGCAGGTTTTCGGCAATCAGAATGTCGTCAATCAGACGTTCTCGTAAACCGATATCTTTGATGACGACGCCGTCAAATCCAAGCAGAATAGCTTTGAGCACCATAAATTCAAATGGGACAGAGATGGCGGGGCTGGAGCCCGCTGTTAGCCTAGCGTTCAACGGGCCAGTCTGACCGGCTGGCGGCGGGCAAACTGGCCAGCGGGGTCGCCACCCGGCAGGGCAACGGCTAGCTGTTAATGCAGTCTATCCCACCCAGTAGCTCGCCGATGGCTCGGTTGGTAGGCACCGCCTCGGCCCGCTTGACCGGGTCGGCCAACCAGCGATGCTGATTAACAGCGTTGCTCCAGATACTGACCGATCATGATTTCTTCCCCAGCGCGGGAGATAATGGTTTGTCGGGTGCGGGTACGATCGCCAATCAGCTTGATCTCCTCTTCAAAGCTGGAGCCGTCATAGGCCGTTTTCAAAATCATTGTGCGAGGCTCGCGAAACACAAAGTCAGCGGTGACGGGCTTCGTGGTCGAAAAACCGCGATCGCGATACAGCGTTGCCCCCTTAACACCAAACAGCGTTGAGCCCTCTACCGGCTTCCTACCGGTGTGCACATAATTGCTTTCCCAGGTCACCTGAGCGCCACAAACAAAGGGGGCATCGGCTGGCAGTTCGTGCAGCTGCTGGAGCTGGAGCAAGGCTTCATTACCTAAAGCTAAAAAGCGAATGCTGAGATAGCTCACCACCTCCTGCACGTCACCGCTTTTGAGAGTGTAGTAACGACGCTTAGAACACCAGTCACCTTCACAGGTTTGAAAAAAGGAGGAAACTGACTGTTCAGCCAGGATTTGAGCCGTATCTAAAGCGTAAGGCATAAATCTAAACCACCGTTATAGAGAAACTCTAGGCACACCTCGACTAGGCGAAGCAGCAATGTTAACTTTTGTAACTTAAGCCCATGCTATCGGGCCGGTTCCAAATTGACAACTTTCCTCTGTGAGGTTAAGTGCGATCTCACATGCACCGAGTCTCGAAATCTTACTGATCAAAATTTTGGCGACAGCTTCATGGGATACCAAAATTCCCTATGGATTCTGTGATCTGCTGTTTCGTCACTGCCAGGGGCGGTGTGAACCCCCTAAAATGGACAATAATTAACGCTTTCTTATAATTTGTCGTTGCAGCCAGTGCCTTCAACCCAGCTATCTGATTTATCTGCAGTGCCCATCTCTTCGAACGCTTCGTCAAAATTACAGCGCGCTCCGCTAGCTCAGCTCAAACGGCGAGTTCGCTACCTGTATTTGAAGTTCATTCGGCTGCGGGGACATCCTAAAGAACTGGCGAGGGGGCTGGCCGCTGGTGTGTTTGCGGGGATGTTTCCCCTATTTGGCCTGCAGACCATTATGGGGTTGGCGATCGCCCTTCGCATCAAAGGCAATCCGCTCATGGCCGCTGCTGGGACTTGGATCAGCAATCCCCTCACCTATGTGCCTATCTATGCCTTTAACTACCGACTTGGTGCATGGATTTTAGGCCAACCCGTTGTCAATCTTTTTACCGACGCGGAGTCGTTAGATAACTGGCTGGCTACTGGCACCGATGTGGGGCTCGCCCTGATGCTCGGCAGTGCGGTGATGGGAGCAGTTTTTGGTTCCCTGGCCTACTTCGCCGGACTGCCCCTCATTCGCCGGGCCCGCACCCGCTATCGTCAGTTTAAGCATCACGAGTCCTCTTAGGGGCTCTTCATGCCTCGCCTCGAAGCTGCTGACGAGACTGCAGCAGCTTCGAGTTGAACGAACTGGTTGCATCGACCCGTTCTCGACAAATTGGCCAAGAGCGCTGCATCTCTTCCGCGTTCCCCAGTATTTCGAGGGGCCGCGAGCGTTTGATGACTGCGAAGCGGGGGGAGGCGATCGCCTCCTGTCAATCAGAGTGGCCCTTCAGTTCGTGAGGAAGTGTGTAAAACTACGACACATATCTCAGCGACACCGCACCTTAAACACTCTCTTCCGACTAAGTCAAACTCCCATGACCTCGACGACTAACCCCACCATTGACTGGCAGGCTTTCACAACCGCCCTGGGTGACGTAGAAGTGATTCGCGACCCTACCCAGGTCGAAAAACTGTCGAAGGACTACTACTACTTCAGCCCAATTTTGCAGGCACAGCTGGCAGACAAAACGGCGGATTTAGTCGTGCGGCCCACTTCAGAAGCGGAGGTGCTGCAGGTGGCCAAAGCCTGTGTCGCTGCCAAGGTGCCAGTCACGGTTCGAGGCGCCGGAACGGGTAACTATGGTCAGTGCATTCCTTTAGCGGGGGGCATTATCCTGGACCTGAGCCGGATGAACGCGGTGAAG
>JBCBJQ010000060.1:0-36094 GCA_038523235.1 Cyanobacteria bacterium J06626_4 | reverse complement strand
TCAAATGTGGGAAGCTTTACCTCTCCCAAATGGCGAGGCATAACTATCGACACACAGAGGTGCCAAACTCGGTCTCTTGGTGTTGTAGCAAGCGGGTCTGGGCAGCGGTGAGCAATGCAGGCAAGGTGAACAAATAATCTCGGTCTCTGACCCTCGTATGGCAGCCAATACAAGAACCTTGACTGCTCGATACTAGCGAGCATCCTGGACTGTACCAGGCCGATCGCCAGTCACCGCTATCTTCGTTGACCCGCCAACCGTCGCGCTTTTCGCGCACAAATATATTGTTTAATCGAGTGGGCGTCAGGCGTCCGTCGCGGCCCGATTGAGCGGAGTGCGTCTCCATCACTAGCACCGTGCCGCTGGGAGGCGTCTGGCTGGTTTGCAGCGCTGCCAAGGCCTCTGGATTCACATACATTTTGCGGACGATGCGACTGTTGGGACAATCAACGGTGGCATATTGCACAAAATGCTCGCGATAGTTTGCGGGAAATTCCACCCGCACGGATGTTTCAGCATTTTCAGGCACCTCGTCATAGGCCGCATCAGCATAGGGGTCTTGATGGGGATTGGAAGCTGCATCGTTAGCTGAGGCGGGTTGCTGATAGCGGGTGTCGGAGCTGTACCGCGTGCGGTGCGGGGTGAGATGGGTCAGGGTAATAGCAGCAGCGATCGCCACACAGAATAGCAGCAGCCATGTAAGCCATTTGGGACGGTTCATTTTTTCAGCCTCCCAATTTAATTGACCACAATCAGCGAGTGGGCACCCGGACCGGTCTCAATCACGTAGTCTGTTCTTTCTAAGCGGGGTGTTTCACCATCGCGGAGCACTCGCCAGAACTCAAGGGCCCCTTGTCGCGGCTCAGGCGTTTCGTATTCAAAAACCCCAGCCACAACGTATTGATCCGAGGCATCAAATTCAACGCCCTCTGGCAGAATGCCGTCAAACGTCCAGTCGCCAAGGTGAGTCACCTGACCGGCCACCGGGTCGAACTGGACGAGGGAGAGGGACGACTGACTGTAGCCGACTTCATCCGGTGCCAGCCAGGTCTGGCCAATATTGCTCGTTGCAATCAGCGTGCCATCATTCGAGAACGCAATACTTTCCGCATGTCTGGGCAGTGAAACGCCTCCAACTACAAAGTGCTGCGCCTCATCGCCCGCATCCAGTGGCGCGAGTTCGATTACCGTTAATTGTGAGGGCGGCGCATTCAAATAGAACCCTCTTACGTCTGGTCCCCACTGCAAATCATTGGTGACATAAAAGCGTCCATCGCGGGAGAACTTGCCCGACATCGGCCACTTGGAAGTCACCACACGGTTGCCCCAAGGCACCACGTCGGCCACCTCACCATCCACATCTCGAACCACTTGAAAGAACTGCACTTGACCCCGAAAATTTGCATTCACGGCAATCACATCAGCTGTGGGGTGCCATTCCACATGATGCGGCAGCATTCCTTGATCTGGAAGTTCTGCCACGGGTGAGAAACCTTGCATGGGCAACTGGGTCGGTTCACCAAAGCGACCATTTGTGAAGGTGACAAACGTTAAGGGCGCATCTGGATCTTTAGTTGCCAGGGCCAGCGTCGTCCCCCCCGCATCAATGTCGACCCCTTGCGGATCGATGCCGACTTCCACTTCGGCCATCACTCGGGGAGCAGCCGGGTCAGATACGTCAACTGCCCGCAAAGTCGTCCCCAAATCAAGATCACCAATGACTTGATCGTCGGGTTCGCGCGGTTCCTTCGTTTCAGCGACGAAGATTGTATTGCCGTCTTGTGACGCCACCAGGCTATAGACGGGATTGATAACGGAGTTGGAAACTGCGATCGAACTGGTCAGTGCCGGTGCAGACGGCAGCGGCAGCGCGACGAGTGAGAGCTGATCAGTGCCGCGTGGTTCGCCGAGTTGTCCGTCGATGTAGGCGTAAGCGCGCATATCCGCATCGGATATGGCGGCAATGTAGCGCCCTTGAACATTGGGAGGGGTCTGGGCCTGTAACTGCTGGGTGCAGGCAAGCACCCAAGCGGTGATGACCGCTATCCCCAAAACAGAGAGTCGCTTGAGGTTGAGCATTGCAAAGGTTCCAAAATTGAGAAAAATGAAAGTCACAGCGCGCTCAATCTTTCATCAAGTCCTGCATGCGGGCTTCCGAGAGTTGCGGGTTAGGGGAAACGCTCGGATCAAGCGTGGCTAGGGGAAAGCGGGATGTACTGGGGCGACGAAACTCGATTGACTCCACGTAAGCCACCAGGTCAGCGTTCTGGGTGGATGCACCTTGCTCGTTGTATTGCTGGTAATTGGGATAATCCACAGACACCGACTCCCAATCGGCATAGGCGGTCAGCCCCACATTCAGCGTTGCCGGTAAGTCGGGACGGATGAACTGATCTAACACCGTCCACTCGCTGGAACCGTCGGCTTGATACAGCAGCGTAAACAATTCGCCAGAGCGAGCTACCCGCAATCGCATCCATCCTGCTTGGGCTTCAGAGATTTTCAACGTTGACAGACTGTCGTAGGTCGATTTGATTTCAAACTGCGATCGCCCGGCAGGAGAAGCCGTCCCCACACTAAAAAATAGCCAGTTCTCTTGATTCGGCTCCCAGGTTTCGGCTGTCATCGTCCGAGGTTCGCGGATAAACAGCCCGGCGAGCGAGAACGAGCGCTGTGGCAACGGACTTTGCGTGCCTTCTACTCGAATGCGGGTGGTGACAATAAAATCGCCCGTCACTTCCTGATACAAGTGTCCACCCGTGTTGTCCTCAAACCAGCCTGATGAGCGAGGCTGCAGCATCAACACACCATTCTCAATTCGCGGAGCTTCCCACTTCGGCACCCACCCTTCAACCTGAAATTCTTGCCAGTTTGTCAGCGCTTGAGGCGTGTCGAAACGGGTTGAGAGCGATCGCAAATCATCTTCTGCTGAAGACTCAGCCGGTTCATTGGCCACAGCGGGCGCAGTTGCCTGACTCATTATCCCGCCGGTAATGATCAAACTTGTCATCAATATTCCACCAGAGAGTTGATTAACGAAGTGCTTCATCGGGTTTGCCTGCGTCATTTTTGCAAGTCAACATAAACTGCACAGCCACGCAGCCCACCCAAGGGGGAGTCAGTGTCGCTGAGTGTCAGCCGGGGTCGCCCTTTGCCCAGGGCTGACCGCAATTTTGTAAAAGTCTGTTGACTGCCCTTAACATAAGCAAGCAGCATTAATGCTGTCCAATGCTTTTTTTGGCAGCATTAATAACAAAAAGATATTACTATGAAGTTTCATGCATTCGAATACTTCGTGGCGGTTGCCGAAGAGCTGCATTTCGGCAAAGCGGCGGCTCGGCTGCACATTACTCAGCCGGCGCTGAGCCGACAAATCCACAAGCTAGAAGCGGAATTAGGATTTGCGCTGTTGCGACGCACCAAACGCACTGTTGAGCTGACCGATGCTGGCGTTGCCTTTTTGAGCGAGATTCGCAAGGCACTTCAGCAAGTTGATACTGCTGTTCGAGTCGCCCAGCGTGTGGCTCGCGGTGAAGTCGGTTCTTTACGGATTGGGTTTACTCCTTCGTCAATGCACACCGTCCTGCCTGCAATTTTGCGATGTTTTCGCGATCGCTATCCTGATGTTAAGCTCGCCATGACCGAGATTTGCACGCTTGACCAAGTCAATGGACTCAGAGCTGAAACTATTGACCTCGGCTTTCTACATCCCCCCATCGACGCCGCTTTTTTGAATCTCTATCCCCTACAGGGAGAACGATTACTGGTCGTTTTGCCTCATACCCATGCTCTGGCTCAGCAACCAGAGATACCGCTTAAATCACTCGCCACAGAGTCCTTTATCCTGCATCCCCGCCATGAAGGGCCGATCCTTTATGACCAAATCCTTTGCCTTTGCAGACAGGCCGGATTTGAACCCCACGTTGTTTATGAAGATAGTAAACACCAGACGCGAGTCGGTTTAGTCGTCGCCGGTATGGGCATCACGTTTGTGCCTGAAAGTCTGCAAAAAGCAGGTCTGACGGGAGTAGAGTACTGTGCACTCAGCGACGAATCGCTAGAGCTACAGTTGTCAGTTGCATGGCGACAGACGCAGGAGTCTCCAACACTTCAGGGATTTTTACAAGTGGTTCAGGCGATCGCGCATTGAAAATCCGATTTCAGTTGAAAGCGTTGGCTAGGGCACCAACACCAGCGAATGTGCGCCGCGCGTGACGGGCACCGAGTAGCGGGTTTGCACCAGCAGCGGCTGTGGATCGAGTGGTTGGGAGAAGGCCTGGAAATGTCGAGCGTGGCTCTTCCCACAAGCTAGGCGAATGCAGGCTTAACAAGCCTTTCCGGAAAATTACACATCGCATTCATAGAAACTGGGTTTCTCAGATTGGAGCCAGACTAAAATGCTGTTGTCAACAAAATGTATTTGTCAAAGAACCTTTTGGGGTTTTCAAGAAGTGGAAAAGCAGGCAGGCAGGCAAAAGCGGCTAGGGATTGTAGGGTTAATCGCCGGACTGCTGTTCAACACTATCCTGAGTGGGCTGGCACTGACCAAAGTTCATCAGGCAGAACGGCGTCGGATGCATGAGTACGCCGCAACCGCGCGAGCATTAGCCAAAACTGATGAACCCAAAAGCTGGGCAAATTCTTTGGCGGCGATCGGGCTGAGCCGCTCCCCCTTTGTGAGGTTCCCAAATTTGACGTCAGAGGATCTGATCACGTTGCCCCAGCCACAGGAAGCCATTTTTCTGGAAACTTTCGGAGACGCTCAGTACTACCGGGCTCGGGCTGATTATGGAGGAGTGATTGATGCGCTGGCATTTAGTCCCGATGGGCAAACCTTTGTGAGTGGCAACCGAGACAGCACACTGCACCTTTGGGAAAAGGATGATGCTTGGCGGCCTACCCTGATAGGTGAACCCTTTCAAGTGCGTAGGGGTGCTATCTACGCCGTGGCGTTTAGCCCTGACGGTCAGACTATTGTGAGCGGTAGTAGTGATGGCTCACTGCATCTTTGGGACCTTCAGGGCAATGCGATCAGTCAGCCTTTTCAAGGTCATGAAGGTGGTGTTCTTTCTGTCGCCTTTAGTCCTGACGGCCAGACCATTGTGAGTGGCGGTCAAGATGGCGCTGTGCGCCTTTGGAATATCCAAGGCAAACTGATTGAGAATCCCTTAAAGGGACATAAATTTGAGGTGGCAGCGATCGCTGTCAGTCCTGACGGCAAAACTATTGCCAGTGGGGGATCTGACGGTTTGCGCTTGTGGGATATACAGGGAAACCCGATTGACCTACCTTTCCACGAAGATGGCGGTGGGGGTTCGGCGACTGGTATCAACAGGGAGCTGGCTGAGCAACTGTTGCAAGCCAGCAGAGACGCAGTTGTTTCTCTGGCCTTTAGTCCCGATGGTCAGACTCTCATCAGTGGGCAGGATGGCGGCATGCTGCGTCTGTGGAATCTGGAAGGAAACCCTCCAATGATAACTCTACGAGGAAATGTTCCTGTTCCAACCATTAGAGGCCATGAAGACACTGTATTTTCGGTTACTGTTATGCCCGACAGATACGATGTTGAGTTTACGTACGGGTACCATCAAGGCACGATTATCAGTGGTAGTCGCGATGGCACCGTACGCCTCTGGGATATGGAAGGAAATGCGATCGGGCAACCTTTTCAACAACATGAAGACATGGTTTTCGCCGTCGCTGCCAGCGCTGATGGCGAAACCATTGTCAGCAGCGGCTTCGACGGTGCGATCCGTGTGTGGCCTGCATCTCAAGTGGGTTGGATTGCTTATACCTGTCACGCCATCCGGGTTTATTTGAGATCCACCCCTCAAGGAGACGAAGTGATGAGCGAGGCTCAGCGTACCTGCGAGAAATATGCACGGTGAGAGCCGATTACGCAGGGTGCCAACGCAAATGAGCTCCTCAATACAAGAAGGACTTGCTGCTTATGCGCCTGCAATTGAAATCGTCAAACTGGCAATCGCCTGGAAAGATTCCACTACCCAGCACCGTGACTCATCGAGCGTGATCGTCTCTCCGCTAGAGCATTTCTTACAGAGCGTAGACGACTGGCTTCAGGCCGGGTGCGAATGGCCCAACGTTTGAGAAAAAATCCTCAGCGGTTCTGAGCCCTGACGACCAACTTTTTATCCAGCCTCTAGAGGCTGATCAACCACAGTCGGGATCTGAATTCTGAAGGTTGTCCCAACATTCAACGTCGACTCGCAGGTGAGTCTTCCAGCATGTCGTTCAGTAATAATTTGATGACTAATCGACATGCCCATGCCAGTTCCTTTACCCACAGCTTTAGTCGTGTAAAAAGGGTCAAAGATTTTACTCATGGTCGTTGAAGACATGCCCTTACCGTCATCGGAAATCTCAATCAGCACCTCATCATTCGCCAGCAGTTGTGTCTTAATCGAAATTTGCCCGCGATCGCTCTCGACGTCATCTTGAGAACTCAAGAGATACTCTTCTATAGCATCCAAAGAATTCACCAAGACATTCATAAATACCTGATTCATTTGTCCTGCATAACATTTAACTAAAGGCAAATCGTCATAGTCTTTTAGTAGCTTGATTTCACGTCGATCTGGCTGCGGCTTAAAGCGGCTTGCTAAAATTACTAGGGTGCTATCAATACCTTCATGAATATTAGTGCTTTTTACTTCGGCCTCATCCAGTCTGGAAAACGTTCTCAATGACAACACAATTTGCCGAATTCTATCGGCACCCATCTGTACTGAGCTGAGTAGTTTTGGCAAATCTTCTTCGACAAACTCCAAATCAATCTCTTCGATCTTGTCCACTACAGATGATGGCGGCTGCGGATACGCTTGACGATACAGAGTTAATAGGCCCAAGAGGTCTTCAATGTAATTGGCGGCGGGTTTGACGTTGCCGTAAATGAAATTGACCGGATTATTGATTTCATGGGCGACCCCTGCCACTAATTGCCCTAAGCCTGACATCTTCTCCGTTTGAATCAGCTGCATTTGAGTATTTTTCAGCTCATGAATCACTGATTGTAGATTTTGTTCTACTTTCTTGCGTTCACCGATTTCTAATACAAACTCTCGATTACGTTTCTCTAATGCTTGGTGAGTGCGAATGTAATCAAGGATTAAACCGACTAAAGGTACTAGATAAGCGATAATCTTCAGAAAGTGAGCAATGTTGAAGTCGTTGTCAAACAGTGCGGTTGAGCCAAACGCCATGTGGACTTGGGTCGCAATGTTAGGAATGGTGCTGATGACTAAGGCATGGGAGAACAGGCTAGGATTTTGCCGATAAAATCGAGGATAAATCCAGATACCCGAAACCACAAACAGAATTAGTGGAAAGACATCCCAAGGACGCGTTATCCAAGCATCAGGAAACATCGTCTGCGGCAGACTCTCACTAATGGCGCAAAAGCGGATAACACTGTAGGACAGCAGCCCAAAGCCAACACTGACTACCGTTAAAAATGTGGCATTACCGCGCCATTTTTTGGGGGAACTGCCGACAAAGAAAAGGCTGACACCAATAATCGTCAAAGCAGCATTTGATAAGCGACACAGGGCCCACGTGAAGGGGATCAAGTTTTGGTTACTGGCAACGGCTTCAATGAGCCGATCGGCTGCAAGGGTGTGAAAAGCATCCATAAAGCCCGCACAGAGCAAGGCAACACCAATCACAGGAGTCGTGACATCACGCTTGATATTAAAGTGGGCAAACGCCAACACAACGGTAAAGATCGCCGCACAGACCGCGCTCCATTCAAGAATGGTGTGGGTATAGCTGCCTTCTAATGCGTGGTGCAGCGCATCCGTGATTTCCTGAGGCGATAACAGTGCTAACGCATCTGGGTCTAAGGCGATCGCTGATGAACGGAAGTCGAACCCGAACCAAGTCAGTAAAAATGGCAAGACGCAAATCAGAACGATTGCCACCGTCAAAAATTGAGGTAATTGAGACGGGTGATCTGACCAAACCAGCGCTGCAGATGGCCCAATTGCCGTCAGCCCTGCACGGTTCGATTTTTGATGCTTTGCTCTGAGCCACTGGTTTCTCGTTTCACGCTTACCTTGGCTCTTCCTACTCATTAATCGATTATTTAGAAATGTAACCTTTTTATATTTCCCAAACGGCTCTGAGTCATAACCCGAACTAATCTCAGCATTCTTACGATCACAAGATGCCTAATCTCTCAACCAGTACCGTGTAATCACATATTTTTCACGGTTGATTAGCCAGCTGCATAGATCGCAGTTTGCACTTGGCCATTTGACGCAATTTTGTCAACGAAAAATCACGGTGTTTCTGATAAATCTTTTTTCAAAAAGAAACGGCTGCAACCTTGAGGAAAATTTGGCAGTTCACCAAAAATGACATATCCTCGCTTTTGATAAAATTTGGGCGCCTGAAAGCTAAAGGTATCCAAATAGGCATAACGGCAACCCCGCTGCATCGCTTCCTGTTCGGCTTTGGTGAGCAGGGTGTGCCCATAACCTTGGCCCCGGCAAGATTCATGCACCCACAGCAGATCGACATACAACCATTGCCAATAGGTTTCGCCCACTAAGCCACCGATGATAGAGGCATCAGCATCTTTCAAAAAAATGGCCAAGGGCTGATAGTTGCCGGCACTCGCCCGCTGACGATTGAAAATGATGAGTTGCTCTGTCAAAAACTTAATTTCATCAGGCTGTGGTTCGTCTGTGATTTCAATTGTTGGTGTCGCCATCTATTCACCTCAAGCGCCAAGCAAGTCAGAGCCTAAAGCTTAGACTCAAGCACGGGGCTCGGTGATAGAAATGTGAGCAGATGAATCGGTGAGTCATGCGGTCACTATATACCTATCTCTTTACCGTCAATGACGAACTGATTGACGGTAAAGCAGGATATTTTGGTCAGCGGATAACTGGCCGTCCCTGGTGGTGAAAGTCCTGCCTCTAATATGACCATGAATGATGTACCAGCACTCCGCCGACAAATTGAAGGCCACTTAGAGGGGCATCTTGTTTGGCTAGCGCGCGATCACGTGCACCGGCATGATGGTCTGAGTCAAGCGATTCGCGGCAGCATATGGGCTGAGCATGAGGTTTATGCTGAGGCCCTGTGTCAGCTTTTAGGCAGCACCGACATTCGCCACCGCACCGGTGCCATTGCTGTGCTCACGGATGTGATGCCACCGCTGCGGAGCGATCGCGCCTTGGCCTGCCTTGGACAAATATCAACGCAACCCCCAGCTTGGCCGATTGGCTACCCGAGTCTGGAGCAAGCGGCCGCGATCGCCCTGGCGACAAAAGCGACACCAGCCGATGTAAAGACGATCGCATGGCTGAAAAGCTTGGTGCTGCAGCGGCCCTACGCCCACTTTTTGTGGGTACACTTGGCTCGCTTAGATCCAGCGTGGCTGATTCAACAGGTGCATCACATTAAGCACAAAATGTTGGGGGTCATTGCTGCTTTGCCGGAGTCGCAACGGGCGGTTTATATTGCTGTCAAAGCCCCGTGGCCACCGGAAATGCCCACAGTGCTAACGCGGGCATTTTGGAGAAAATTGCCGGTCGCGGAGGCCCAGCGACTGCGATCGCTCATGTATCCTGCTGATCAGCTGGTTTTTGTTTATCAGATCGGCAACGAATATGCGCCTGATGATCCCTTTGGGTGTGAAACCCTGAGTTTGACCCCAGCGGGTAGATTGACCTACCAGCGCCAGCAGCGCGGTCAGGTATGGCAGCAGGAAACTAACGTCGATCCGCAGCTCCTAGAAATCCTTAAAGCGGCGCTGGCTGATGCTCAGGGGGCGTTGATGCCGCAGCTACAAATACCGCCGAGTACCAGCCTGGTGCAGATTCGCTGTGGAGACCAGCAAGTTAGCGTGGATTACTTTCAAGCACAAAAACGTCCCGGCTATGCCCAGATCATTGAAATTATGAATGCCCACGCGCAAGCATTTCGGCAAGCAGAAAAGTAGCTGTCAGTATGATGGAAATAGGGAGGATTTCGTTTTTTTAGCCTGAACACTTACATCTCTTGCGGTCCTGACAGGAAAGTATCGGCGACTTTTAGATAGCCATTTAGACTTGAGCGATCGCCATATCTGCCAGCCAACAGTTCTGACTTGCTCAGACAAAATCCTGGTTAAATGATTCGCTTAATCTCTAAAAAATCGCTGTGATCGCTCTTATGAGATCTATTAATTATTAGGAGGAAACTATCGGATTATCAATCCTCAACTACGGTCGAAAGACTATCCAGAGGATTAGTCCTAGTGGCCAAGAAAAGAGCGCAACAATAATAGCAACAAGAAATCCAGGTTTTCCACGAGCATTTCCATCAGCGTAGGACCAAAAAATACTCCATACATATAGGCATAAGATCGAGCCCGTAATTCCCAAGGTCAATACTTCAAGGCTTCTAGACAACAGCGATACTAAGAGCCCGCACAAAAAAGGAACTGTAACAGACAGAATAAGTCCGCTACCAACTGGTGCACCTGACCTCGGGCCTCGAGACCAATAAGCGCCGCAAGCAGGGCAGTTAGCATCAATCTCGGCGTCAAAACCGGTTCTACATCTTAAACAGATTGCCATAATTATCAAACTTCCAATGGACGTTCTGATAACAAGTAAGATGCCCTCATTCACTTGAATTGCTCAAGAGCATCGACTAACGTTTGGATCAGCGGCTCGCTAGATTCGGTTGACTCGGGGAATCGAAATTTTATTAATCGTCTAACACGACGATGCAACAACAGCAGATGACTTCAGAATCTGCACCAACGTCTTCTAGTTGTTGATTGCCAGGTTTGATACCGTTTTATTATGCCAATCGTTTCGCAGCATTGCCCATAATCTTACATCTTCAAATACTCCCCACTTTTGTACTCGCTGACGTAGTACCCCTTCTTGTACGAACCCATTTTTCTGCAACACCTTGCCAGAACCTGGATTTCTCACCATGTGGTAGGCATAGAACCGGTTGAGATCGACATTTTCAAACCCGAAGAAGAGAATAGGGTTCAATGCTTCGCTCATGTACCCTTGTCCCCAAGCCTCAACTGCTAACCAAAAGCTCAACTCCGCCTGAGCATGTTCGCACTCAATATCTCGAATTTCGACAACACCGACAAATTCTGCTTTCTCGCTGTGCTCGATGGCAAATGCAAGAGTATGCCCCGCCTCAAACTCGGCCATTTGTCTGACGATATATCGTTCTGCCTCACCCTCAGGGTATGGATGGGGAATAGATACCATCGTATCGGCAACTGCACGAGCACTGGCTAATGCTTGAATTGATGGTGCATCCGCGTGGGTTAGTGGACGCAAAATCAATCGATTTGTTATCAGCGTTGGTTGAGCATGCATGCAGCTGTTTTGTTTCGGCCTACTCTCACTGTAGATCTTAACGCCGAACTGCTTATCGACAACTTTGCAATGTTCTCTTCCACCCAGGGCTTATAGCCTAAAACTGCAGATAACCTTGAGTTCCAACAGATTCACTCTCGACAGGCGATGTCTCAGGGCATTGTTCTATCACGGATCGAATTCGCTTCACGAAAAAGCAATGTTGATCTGCCTAGCGAGAAGGATTTTCGACAAACTGTCTACCACAGCTTTTACAGCAATAGCATTGCTTACCGCGTCGGCGTCCATTCTTAAATAATTGATTAGATTGACAATGAGGACAAACCATTACTTCCATTACATTGTCATGGTCGCGATCGCCCACATGTGGCTCTAGATAGGACACCAGCAGATCCTCAATTTGTTGAATCAAAGATTGACGATGTGCCAAATCAGGCGTGCGAAGCGCGGCCAAGATAATGGCATTGCTACCCTGAACACAGACCTCTGCGAGTAAACGACTCTGCTCCGTCGCTAGTTCTGAATTGCGCTGCCGCAAAATTGAGGCCATAAAGTCGATCGCCCCTTGAGTCATGCTGTCGTCGATCGTCTGAAAAATCTGAGGGGCCAGATAAAACTGTATAAATACCACTCGCGATACTGGCTGCTCAAAGAGGGCGGCAGCATTCACAATTAAATGATGAATCATGGCGCGCAGGGGTAATTGCGCCATCGCTGGAATATCCATCTGAGCCCAAAACGTCTTGACGCGCTCGGTATGGAGGAGCTCCATCGCCTTAAAAATAGCGGCTTTATCCGCAAAAAATTGATACAGAGAGCCAATGGCCGTCTCTGCTTTGGCCGCAATGAGATGCGTCGTTGCCGCTTCGTAGCCCACTTCATCAAATACAGCAGCGGCCGCCTCCAAAATTTTTTCGACGCGCTCCTTGCCACGCTGTTGCTTCGGCTGCTTCCGGAAATTTTGGGATGCCGACGCTCTTGACGAATATGAATGGTCTGTCATATTTTATGAACACGACGAATCTCTCATGATTTTACGCTTCAGGAGACTGCCATGTCGTCTATGCTGACGGGTGCGCCTTGGCTGTTGGCGCATAAATCAATGCTGCGTACGAACCAACCTGCCAAGGTTTCACTTTATGGCACCGATTATGTGATGTGGCAGGATGAATCTGGGGCTGTTCATGCCTTGCCGAATGCTTGCCCTCATATGGGAGCGATGCTCTCAGAAGGCTGGTGTGCACAAAGTAATGGTGGAAGTAATGTTGTGTGCCCCTTTCATGCGCTTCAGTTTGACTCGGAGGGCTGTACTGTTTTGCCGGGATCAGACAAAAAATCACTCCCTCAATTGCCACCTTTAGAGCTTATTGTGCAAGGGAACTTTATCTGGTCCTATGGTGGGCATGCTCCCAAAATCCCCATTCCTCAAATTCTCAATGAGTTTTCAGAACAGTATGAGTTTATTGGGTTTACGGGCGATCGCAGCGTTAAAACTGACTTACTAACCATGCTGCTAAATATGCATGATTATGACCATCAAAATGGCACGCACCGCGCCCTGTTTGAAATTCAGGAAGTTCAGTTTAAGCAGTTTGCTGACCACGGGCATCATTCCCATGCCTACTACGATATGCCCCGAATCAAGCCGCAGTTACGAGATATCATCAACAATCCAGCTGTCTTGGCCCTCCCTAAAATAATTAGTGCGCATCTTGAAAACTTCTTTCCAGCATTAGTGATTTTTCATGGTGAGTCTCCCATTGCCACGATTAAACAATGTCATCTGTTCATGCCAGAATCTGAGACTCACACTCGCACTTATGTGCTGATGTTTGGCCAAGCTCACAGCCCGATTGCTCATCTGCTCAAACAGAATTTTTTGAAGCTGGCAGAGGTCGTTGTCGATCAAGACGCAGATATCTTAGGCAAGATTTATTCGGATACATCTCAAAAGATCAAACTCAATAATGAGATCGGCATGGATTGGGTGCGTCGTAACTTTGCAAACTTTCCAAGTGTTGTGGAACCAAACCTGTCAAAGTAGATATGAATTGTCTACTCTTGGCAACTAAAAAGGCATTGGGGTATCGACTTGATGTCTCATGATCGCGATCGCCGGCAGCGCTCCAGTCGTTAACCCAAACGTCACTTATTTCTTTCGATGAGGCTGGTACCGTTTTTGCAAAAAAGTCTCAAAAGGCTGCCAATTATTATCCTGAACAATGGCCTTCCAGATTTCCTCAAGAGCAGTATTCGTTATAGCAACTGTAGGATTATGCTTCTGTAAATGTTGTTTGACGCGCTCCATCTCGTCAATAGAGTGTCGTGACAAAATCCCCTGATAGAGATTACACCAATTTCTTAAAATCGATCGCTGCTCTCCAGATACCAAGTGATTGAGGTCTTGTTCAATATGATTTGAATCGTAGTACCACTGCCCAGAGAATTTCTGTGTGAGCACCTTAAAGAACTGATGATAGTTAATTTTAGTAATGAGTAACAGCTCTAGCGTGATGCCAATTAAATCTTGAGTCAAATCAGGGGCTAGGGTCAGAAATCCCAGCTTATTCAACAGTTTTTGATTGTAAGCCTGCGTATACAATTCCGTAAAAAGCTTCAGGCTAGCCGTCATCTCAGATAACGGGATGACTGCAGACAACGGTCGCTGCAGCATTTCCAGATTCCAGCGACAGGCACTGGGTTGATTGCGATAGCTATAGCGGCCCGAGCGATCAAACGATGCCGCCGTAAAGTAAGGATTATAGGTCTCAATAAACGCGTAGGGGCCGTAGTCAAACCCTTCCCCCACAATGGACATGTTGTCCGTGTTGAGCACGCCATGACAAAAGCCAATGGCCATCCATTGACCGACTAATTGGGCAACCCGCTTAACTAATGCCGCATAGAACAAAGGGTATGGATTAGGGTCTTGCCAGATTTCTGGGTAGTAGCAAGTGATGACGTGATCAAGTAGCTGCTTAATCAGATCGGGGCGATCGTAATAGGCCAACCGTTCAAAGGTGCCAAAGCGAATATGGGAGCGACTTTGACGAACCATGACGGCGGAACGGGCAGGAGACGGTTCGTCGTCTCTTTGGAGGGGTTCCCCGGTTTCAATTAAACTCAAACACCGCGCAGTTGGCACCTCCAAATAATGGAGGATTTCTGCCGCCAAGACTTCACGAATGCCACCTTTAAGGCTCAACCGACCATCTCTCGCATGAGAGTGCGGCGTCGTACCCGACCCTTTGGTGCCCAGATCGTAAAGGTGTCCATCAGCGCCCCGGATTTGCCTCCAAAGAAATCCTCGACCATCACCCAGATAGGGATTGTACTGGCCAAACTGATGGCCGTGGTAGCGCAGGGCCAGACACGACGGCGCTCCCTGAAACTGACTGAAGCATTCAATAAAATGGCGATCGCTAACCCGATCTGATGGCAAGCCCAATATGGGGAGCAACGCGTTGTTGCGGAAGCGCAGCAGATGCTGGGGAAACGTCGCCGGCCTCACCACATCGAAGAATTCATCACCGAGGGATGCAAAAGCTGACTCATAGGACAACGTCTGGAAAGGATTCGTCATGGTCACTAGGTCGGCAGATGAACGCTTGCGTCTGCTCGATCGCTGAGGACAACATGTTTGGTGGCGATCTCGACAACAGGGCGCGGCCCTTAAAAGTTTTTGGCTTGATGGGTCTTAGGATCGAACTCAAACCGGGCCTTGCTATGGGTTTCCCCATAGAGGTTAAAAGTGACCATCGGCGTATCGCCAACGGCCTCTACACAATGAATGGCACCGGGGGAAAAGCTGATGACATCCCCAGGGCAAAAGATTTTTTCTCCTGCTGGAGTCACTTTATCTTTGGACTCTGGAGTTGGCGTGCGCTGCCAAAATGTATTTCTCTCTTGCCCCTGCAGCAGGGTGACTACGCCCCAAGTGCCGTGATTATGCACCGGAGAGACCGCTCCAGGTGGGTAGGTGTTGGTTTGCACCGTTAGGGGATAGCCAATTTCGTCGTAGAGCGTCTGGATCGCCACATCATTTAAGGTGCTGAGTTCAGGGTGTTGCGTCTGCAACCAATAGGAGTTGAGCGCTAACTTACGGACGAGACGGCGAATAGCCGGCAGATAGTCGTGCTCGTTGGGCGATTCTTTAAGAACGTCTTCTACCTGCGTGAGAAAACGATGGAAGCGGTAAGGGGTTTCCAGTAAATTCCATTCTCGAGGGGGAGTACAGGCCTGAAGTTGGCCATCGTCGGCAACCACCCAATCTTGTCCCTGTCCCACACTTTTACCTCAGAATCGCAGGCCAAAGTTTCTACCAATCCTTTTAGGCTCATTTACCCAAATCAAATCTGGCAGAGACATGCGAATTATAGGAGACGGCAAGGGTGGAATTGTGGATGCTAGTTAAGCTTGTACTCAAAGGCTAGAAGTCGCTAGCGATCGCTATTTGAAAAATAGTTCGGGTTGATGGACGAGTATTTTTCCTGGTGCCTTATCAACCCCAATTCTTAGGATTAACAAGGTCCTAGAGACCGCTATAAAACTGCATAAACTCGTCGAGTGTATCAATCTTAAAGCGTAAAGGGGTCGCTGAGAGCTTATTCCAATTCTGGCAGTGTGTCAGTTTCTCTAGGATAATCGTCTGGGTTGTCACATCTTAAGACCCCTTCTTGCTGAACGTTGGCAGCACTAGGATCACTGCCCATCGCTCGTCGCCGGATGACTGGTTCGTAACCGGGATAACATCGCACCAACAAGGTGTTATCAGAGGTCACATACAAAACTGAAATGGGTTCACCATTGAGGACTTCCGTAACCAGATCGGGGGGTGCGACGGCCGTGGCCAACTGGGTCTCACTAGCGGCTAGGGAAGAAGCTGGTGGCAGTGTAAACGCACTGCCTCGGAGGCTCCAAAGGCCCGTTAGCACAGTGGCTAACACCCCTAATCCCAATGCGAGCATGCGCGAAAAACGAGTTTTCATACACTCCCCAACCACTTACCTGGCCTCTATATTGTTTGCGGATGCCTATCAGCTATAGCATCCGCAGTTTGGTCAAATCATTCCAGAACGCTGTCATCGCCATCTGACAAACCTGGCAATTCCGTAGGGCTTGCCCTTCCCGCAGGGTATGTCGAACTCAGCATTCCGAATTCTGCTATATCCAGAGATGAGGTTCTGGGCCGAACCTTACAGACGACATTCACTTCGTGGATGGTATCAATTTTGCAGTACGAAGCTTGACGAACAATCGCCCATCAGTATTTAAGTTGGTACCCACTGATCAGCGTGCTGCAGTCCTGCTAATAGAGGCGCTATCCACAAAAAAGCAAAGTGCACACGGTTCAGAACTGCGTCCTACTCATTGGGGAACAGGCCCAGCTGGCTGGGCGCAGACGGCGTGGCTCGGTAGCTTTGAATGGTAGACTCCAGCGCTGAAACTGCCTGTACAAACTGCACGTCTTGCTCAGAGGCTAACCGGGTCGGATCATTAAACAGCGCCTGCAGTTCAATATTGCTCAGATCGACCTCAATATCTGGGGTAATGCCACGTTCGCTAATGTCGGTGCCGTTGGGGGTGTAATAGTGGGCGATTGTCACGGCCAGTCCCGACCCATCCGAGAGACCATAGAGCGACTGCACTAAAGCTTTGCCATAGGTCGTTGTGCCTACTACGGTTGCCCGGTCATTATCCTGCAGTGCCCCAGTCAAAATTTCGCTAGAGCTGGCAGAACGACTGTTGACCAACACCGCCATCGGCAAATCCGTCAGAGCGGAGCGGTTGGCGCTGATTTCTGCTGGATCGCCATCGCGATCGAGGGTTAGCACAATCGGCCCTCGCTGCAGCCACAGTCGGCTGATTTCAATACTGGCCGATAGCAACCCGCCGGGGTTACTGCGCAGATCTAAGACAAACGCTTCCGCATTCTGTTCTGTCAGGGTCGTGATGGCCTCCACCATTTGCTCTGTGGCGTGGCCGTTGAACTCATCCAGGCGAATGTAGCCGATGCGATAGCCGTTCACCTCTTTGAGTTGATGAGCCACAGTCGGCAGTTCGAGGCGGGCGCGAGTCAAAATTACCGAGCTGGGCTGGCCACTCTGCCGCGAATAGGTGAGGGTCACTTGCGAGCCATCGGCCCCCCGCAGCAGCCGGGCAACACCCGTCGTGCTCAGGCGCTCGGTTGATTGGCCATCGACTAACAAAATGCGATCGCCCGCTCGCAGACCACTGGCCTCTGCCGGTGAGTCAGCCAACACTGTTGTCACATAGATGCCTTGAGATTGGTCATCGCGGCGCAACTGCAGCCCCACCCCAGAGACTTCTCCAGCGGTTTGGTCAGAGAGGTCGGAATATTCTTGCGGGTCTAAAAATCGCGTGTAGGGATCATTGAGGCGACGCAGTTCCTCTCGCAGGGCCGTATAGGCCGCTTCCGTTGAGCTGTATTCCTGACTCAGCAGGCGTTGCCGCACTGCGAGCCAGTCAGTTTGATTAAAAGTGGAATCAACATACTCCCGATGTACCAGCTGCCACGCTTCATCGAGCACAGCTTTGGGATTATCTTCTAAAACCTCGACCGCCTCAGCCGTTGGCACCCGAACGGGACTCGCGATCGCAAATGCTGTCAACAGAGAGGTCGCAATCACCCCCTGAGCAAGATCCATCAGCGAGGGGGAGCGGCGGTTGGCAGAAGAGGTCATAGGTTAAGTCAACGAAGGTGGGCGCAGGCAGATCGGGTAGATGACTCAAAGCTGCAGGGCATCAACTCAGCAGCGTGGATGGTGAGCAGGCCATCGAACAAGTTGAAATTAGTCTAGCCAAAATCTTTTCCCAACGGGCGGTCTATGTTCCAAAAATAAGACTGTGTTTAGGTTTCTTACTAAATGGGGAAGTGAGGAGTGGAGGGCGGGGAGTGGGGGGTAGAGGGAGCAGAGTGATTGGGCGAGTGTAGAGAGTCGGGATCATTACCCTGAAATAGGGTCTTGTAGGGGATCAGTTCCCTAACAATCGCTCGAAAGCCTCGACCTTGAAGACAACCTGAATTCAGGGCATCGCTGCGCTACCGACATGTCTACTTCTGATCTCTCTACCCTCTCCTCTCTACTCTCCACCAGCCCCCACTGGTCGCTGCCGCCAAGAGCAAGATCAGACTCAGTCAGTTAGCAGGATCAGTTGGGTGGGGTCAAGGTGGATGTGCCAGGGTTGAGGACGGCCCTTGAGGAGATCCCAACGATCGCGATAGACCTCTGCCTGCAGGTGATAGTCCTGAGTCGAGATGGGGGGATTGTGGAGCTTGAGATAGAGGCTGACTCGGTGTTGAGTTTCACTCACCATGGCCAGCCAGCCAGGAAAGGTATTGGGGAGATCGCCCAATCTCACAAACTGGATGTGATGGGCGCGTATGCCCACATAGTTGAGGTCAACGGGGATGGGGTGAATGACCCGGAGCGCACAGCACCACTCTAAAACTTCGATGTGCTCCTCTTGGAGGACGCGAGCGTGGGCGAAGTTTTTGCATTCCGTCACCTTGGCGACTTGATAAGTCGGGGGATTGGCAAAGATAGTGGCTTTGGGTCCGTGGGCGATCGCGCGCCCCTGGTCTAGCACCAGCAGATCCGTGCAGACCCGGTAGGCTTCTTCGAGCTTGTGGGTGATGAACAGCGCCACGCCAGAATAGGTAGAGAGCACCTCAACCAGCAGCCGCTCAATTTGGCTACGTAAATAGGTATCCAACGCCGAAAGCGGTTCGTCTAATAGCAAAATATCGGGCTGAATTGCTAGCGCCCGCGCCAAGGCTACCCGCTGCTGCTGGCCGCCTGACAGCTGATGGGGATAGCGATCGCCTAGCCCCGTCAGCTCCATCATGGCAAGATAGTTCGCCACGGCGGCAGGGCGCTGAGGTTTGGGGATCGCCTGCATACCAAAGGCAATATTTTGCGCCACGGTGAGGTGAGGAAACAGCGCGTAGTTCTGGAACACTAGGCCCACCTTGCGATCTCGGCTGGGCACATCAATCCGTTTCTCCGCATCAAAGAGCACCCGTCCGTTCAAAATGATGTGTCCGGCAGACGGCGTTTCTAGCCCGGCAATGCAGCGCAAAGTCATGCTTTTGCCTGACCCCGAGGCCCCGAGCAGGCCGAGGGTTTCGTTCCCCGTTTCAAACTGCACCTGCAGGTCAAAGCCGGGGATTTGTTTTTCAATGTTGACCTGCAGTTCTACGGCAGCGCTCTGAGCCGGAGAGACGAACGGAGCATAGTCGGCGGGGGATGAGGGGCGGCTCTCTAAGGCAGAGCGAGGTTTGGGGGTGGCAGGGTGAGGGTGGCCAACAGTCAGCGCAGGAGACACAAAGTCCACCGTTGGGGCAGCCAGCGGGGGCGGTCGAAGTTCCGGCGATCGCCCTCGCTGACGATCTAGGGCGGTGCCAAAGTAGATCTGGTCAAACAGTCGTCGCAGCGCGGGGTTGGGTGGCTCTGTCGGGTGGCGTGAGGGGCGATCGTCGCGATTGAGTCCGGCAATGACCACCAGCGAAATCGTCACCATCAGCAGCACCCACGCTAGCGCCACCCCCATGCGTCTGGCTTCTGCCGCAAAAAAGATGGCGATGGGCATGGTCTGCGTTACCCCCGGAATGCTGCCCCCCACCATCAGCGTGGCCCCAAACTCTCCCAGGGCACGAGCAAACGCCAAGACCGTACCGGCTAGCACCCCCGGCCAGGCTAAAGGCAACAAGATTTGCCAAAAGATGCGCCATTCCGATGCGCCGAGGGTGCGCGCGGAGCTAATCAGCGTGCGGTCAATTTGCTGAAAGGCGCTCAGCACGGTCTTATACATCAGCGGAAAAGCCACGATCGTGGCGGCGATCACGGTAGCAGCCCAGGTAAAGAGCACGGTGATCCCCAGTGAGTCAAGCAACCATCCGACAGGACTATTTTGGCCCAGCAGCAGCAGCAGCAAAAATCCGACGACGGTAGGTGGCAGCACCAGCGGCAGCGTAAAGAGGCCGTCAATCCACCTTTGGGCGCGGCGGTGATCGCTCACCATCCACCGTGCTGCAGCAATGCCCAGTAGTGCTGCCAGCAGAGTCGCCGTCAGGGCCGTTTTGAGCGAGATCCACAGGGGAGACAGGTCGGCGAGCATGGGCACAGGAGCTATAGAGCAGTGGAATAAAGGAGGTGCCCAAACATAATATGCGGCTTGTAGAACGTGGACTGCCGGTGTTCGATCCTGCTTCAGGACGCCGGCAGTGCCAACGCTTATTCCGCCCCGGCGAAACCGTATCCTTGAAAGATCGCCACCCCAGTCTCACTGGCTAGAAAGTCAATAAACGCTTGGGCTGCCGATGCTTCATCCGTATCTTGCACCACGGCGATCGGATAAATGATCGGGGCATGGGTGCTGGCCGCCGCGGTCGCCACGACCTGAGCTTGGTCAGACAATTGGGCATCAGTGGCATATACCAGCCCGGCATCGACGTTGCCCGTTTCGACGTAGGCCAGTACCTGTCGCACATCTTTCGTAAACACAAGCTGTGACTGCAGCGGGTCAAACAGATTTAACGCGGTCAGGGTTTCTTTGGCGTAGCGTCCGGCAGGCACGCTGTTGGGCTCGCCGATCGCCACTTTATCCACAGCGGCGGTCGCCAAATCATCAAAGCCTGTGATGGTGTTTTCGCCCGATGTCACCACCAGAACAATGTCGTTTTGCAGCAGATCTTGCCGACTGCCGGGTCGAATCTGGTCTTGGGCTGCCACCTCATCCATCCACTGGGTCGAGGCAGAGAGAAACACATCGGTCGGCGCACCCTGAATAATCTGCTGGGCCAGCGAACCAGACGAACCGAAGTTGTAAGTAATCGTGACGTGGGGCGCGACGTCTTGATAGGCCACCTGAGCGTCTTTGAGTGCATTTTGCACGCTGGCAGCGGCAGAAACGGTCAGTGCCACGGGCTCATCAGTGCCGGCGACATCGGCAGTTGGCAGGGTAGACGCCGTGGGCAGGCCACAGGCGATCGCGCCGCCACCGGTCAGCACCGCCAGCGAGAGCCACAGCGTGATTTGTCGTCGTTTCATCGAGACACCTCAGGGTCAGGGTTGCTACGGCTTATACATAAGTCTCTGATGGGTCGTTTCTGGAGATCTAGCCCCCTAAATCCCCCCAGTTTGGGGGACTTGAACTCTGATCTCCCCCCAGAATTGGGAGGACAAAGGGGGGCAATACAGCATTTCAAACAAGTTCGTGTGATGTGTATAAGCGACAGAGATCAAGACTGGGGTTGCGCGGGCGCTTTGGGATAGAGCCCCAACTGGTGACTGAGTTCGCGGGCGATGAAAATCAAAAATTTAGCGGCGTCACCATTGTCTTGATGGGCAAAGTAGCTGGCCGTTTGCATTAACACCTGCACAAACTCGGCGTCGAGCAGATCAGGCTCAGCATTGAGGATCTCGGGTTCTTCGCCATTGGGGCAAGCTAACAAACGATCAACCAGGGCAAAATAGCGGGTTTGACGCGGCGTGGGCGCAGCAGGATTGGGGGTGGTTTCTGTCATGTTTTTGGGGGTAGGGAGTGGTTAGCAAGTCGGTCAAAATCACTGGGAGTTGGCGCGCATCTGTTTAGCGTGCTCGTAGGATCCCCCGCTGTCGCCGCCCCCTTAAAAAGGGGGCTAGCCACTCACGGGCTTGGACTTCCCCCTTTTTCTACGCGCAGCCATGCCCGCAGGGCTTTAGGGGGATTGAGGGGGATCGGCAGTAGCTGGATGCTAAACAGATACTTTGGCACCGCCAAACCCTTACAGACAAGTTGTTCTAGGAACAGTGATTTCAGCGCTGCCGCTTTAGGAGGCGGAACTGGGCTGATATTGAGCCGGTAGACTGTCGGGCACCAGGGAAGGATAGGCTGGCTCTAGATCTTTGAACAGCACCGTACTGAGGTACCGTTCACCAAAGCTGGGCTGAATCATAACGATCAGCTTGTCAGCGTTGTCGGGGCGCTGGCCAACCGCGATCGCCGCCGCCAACGCCGCCCCCGTGGAAATGCCAGACAACAAGCCTTCTTCTCGGGCTAGACGGCGAGCATAGGCGATCGCATCGGCATCGGTTACCGTGACCACCTCGTCAATTAGATCTACTTGCAGCACGCCAGGGACAAAGCCCGCCCCGATGCCCTGAATTTTATGGGGGCCGGGATCACCACCAGACAAGACGGGACTGCTCGTGGGCTCGACGGCGATCGCCTGCAAGCCAGACTTCCGCGACTTCAGTGCATCGGCCAGCCCTGTGATGGTGCCCCCCGTACCGACGCCCGCGACGACGATATCGACCAACCCATCCGTATCAGCCCAAATCTCCTCAGCCGTGGTTTCGCGGTGAATTTGGGGATTTGCGGCATTCTCAAACTGCTGCGGCATAAAGGCATTGGGGAGTTGATCAACCAGGGCTTGGGCTTGGGCGATCGCCCCCTTCATCCCCAGATTGCCCGGCGTCAGCACTAGCTCCGCCCCATAGGCTTTAAGCATGGCGCGACGCTCCAGACTCATCGTCTCCGGCATCGTGAGAATCAGCCGGTAGCCCTTAGCTGCTGCCACCATCGCCAGCGCAATACCCGTGTTGCCCGAGGTCGGCTCCACTAGCACAGTCTCAGTCGGGGTAATCGTGCCTGCCACTTCCGCCGCGTGCACCATGTTGGCCCCGATGCGATCTTTTACCGAGGCAGCGGGATTCATGCCTTCTAGCTTGACCAAAATTTGCGCTTGGCAGCCCTCTGCCTGAGGAATGCGATTGAGCTGCACCAGCGGCGTGCGGCCAATGAGTTGAGTAATGTCCTTGGCGACGTGCATAAACGAGCCTCCTAAAACGAGTTGTCTAACCAGAGATAAGGATCAACGGATGGCGGGCCCGAAGACTCGCAGTAGTGAGCCAATGCTAAGCATGAGATTTCAGTCCAATGGCAGCAATAGACACACGGCACTGCATGCCCCAACCCATTGCGTCAGATCTGAATGCTCAAATTTGACGCCACCGGTGTAGACAGCATCGAGCCTCATAGCCCTATGCCCAGCGGACTTTAGCAATGATATAGACTCGCTGCAGTGCAATAGCTGGAACAGAGACCTGGCTCGATGAACATTTCTCATACAGCTATTTGCTGCTATAGAGCATTTCGCCAGTTTCATCGCCAAAAGACTGTATCGATAAAAGCATTTTTACTTTATCTTTTTGTTTGCCTCTGCTTTTTCAAGCGAGATATTTGTCAAGCACTTTGTTTATAGATCCGATCACTTCTGCCAATATATTTCTTCATATTAAATACCTTGAAAATTAGAGTGATGAATTTTCAGGATTTCAGTTCAAATGTCTGCTGAGTTCCCAGTCTTAATCTTTACCCTATCGCCAGCCCCGTTTGATGAGGTCGTCGCAGATGGCTGAAAGTACTATCCAGTAGGCTTCACGACCTCTTAGGGCTGGCCCTTTCTGGAAGTGTTCCGCTCTCTGTCTGCCGTCAGGCTGGCCCTTCCCACAGGGTATTCTGCTATGGCTTGAGAAACCGCTTGACTGTCAGTGGTGCCTTGGCTAATCCCGTCGGCATAGCTGAGCTAACACGCCACCCCGCCGGCGGCTAATTGAGATTTAATGCTGACTTTAAGGCTGATTTCAATACTGCCTTAAAATCTACGAAACTTGATGTTTACTGAATAGATAAATCAGCAAAAGTGCTAACGAACCAGAGGTCGAATTAAGCTTCACGCTCTATCCAACCAGGCATGAATCACCCTGGTTCACAGCAAAAGCCTGCTGTATTGCCATCAGTTTTCCTCGTCGCGATATCAACATTACTGAGCTGCGGGCCTCTCATTAAAGTCAGGCGATATCTCCAGACAGCCCCCTTTGAAAAAGCACCACACAGCATTAACCGGCTCCCGCTGACCAACAATTAGGAAAAGTAGCAGGCAGAGTCAGAGCGATTACCCAGAAAGCGGTTGCAAAACGCTCAGTCATCAATAGCGCGATCGCACTCAGGCGATCGCGCCGATATTCACGCAGTCAGGGTGGAGCAAGGTTGATTCACCAGGCTGAGCACCGCTTATAAGGCCGCTTCCACAGGTTCAGGAGTCGCCACTGCGATGAGAGCCAAATCGACCCGATGTTCCTGCGGTTCATGAATGTCGGCCCGAATATCAGGGCCAAAGAACTTTTCGATCTTCTCCTGCTTCTCGAGCCATTTAGAGGTTGGCATCAAAGCAGATTCAAACTCCAGCACTAAGGCATAGGCGCCATCAATATCTTCTTCACGGACAGCTACTAACTCAGGACGCTCTTCGTCGGAAGGGGCAAGCCCAAGCCGTTCTAGCACATCGTCCAGATGGGCATCTTGCCCATAGCGATAGCGCGTCACGTCACTGCGCACTTGTTTTTGGGTCGGAGTGGCTTGCTGTTCGCGCAGGGCAGCCACTGCAGGCGTCGTGGTTTGTGAATAGATGGCCGGTTCTAGTTCAGAGGCGCGCAACGCCAGTCCGCCCAGCAACACCGGAATACCGTAGAAAAAGCCTACTAAGTTGAGGGTGGAATTGTCTTGAAAATAAGCCACAAACCCAACAACCGTCAGAATGCCACCGACAGTCAGCAGGACATTCCCGAGGGATATCTTCCGAAACATGATTTTTTACTCGGTTTTACTGGGTAAATTGTATCGTTCTGTCTAGAACAAAAGCACCTTGTCTTGCCCAAGTCGGTGCGGTTAAGGGGGATAATCAAACACGCCGGGCGATCAAGCATCATTGTTTTGGCGCTTGAGTCCAGTTATTGAATAAATGGAGTTGACTCACTCGATAACCACTAGGCTCGATGGTTCACAGATTTACTCAAACCACCGAATTGCCAACCACGCAGTCTGACAAAGTGGCAAGATAAGTAAGGATTTTCCTTAACAATTCTTCATTGGCGCAGCCTGTTGCGATCTTGTCTGACCCCTTTCCGCTTTGAGGCTATTTGCTGAACATGTTGCGCATTTTCACCGATTTTGACGGTCCGATCATGGATGTGTCAGAGCGGTATTACCAGGTTTACCAGTACTGCCTTGAGGCTGCGCGCGAGCCGGGGCAGGCGGTGACTCAGCTACCCAAGCGGGAGTTTTGGCGGCTTAAGCGGGCGCAGGTGCCAGAGCGTCAAATTGGCGGGATCTCTGGGCTGCATGATGATCAGGCGCGGCGATTTGCCCTGCTGCGGCGAGAGATGGTGCATAATCGCGCCTACCTCAAATATGATTGCCCCGTCACCCATGCGGTTGAGGCTTTGCAACGCATTCAGCACCTCACTGAGCATCTAGCAGTGGTGACAATGCGACGGCAATATGCATTGGGGTTTGCGCTGTCACAATATGCGTTAGAGCATTTTTTTCCCCCTCAGGTGCGCTATTGCTTGCCTGATCAATATGTCAAAAGCCATGACGTGATTGAGAAGACGCGACTGGTGGGCGAAGCCCTGGCCGAACTTTCACCCGTTTCAGAAACCTGGATGGTCGGCGATACGGAAGCGGATATTGAAGCCGCCAAGGCCCATAACTTGCCGATGATTGCGGTGCTGAGTGGCATTCGCGATCGCGATCGGCTGGCGGCTTACAATCCTGACTTTATTGTGGATAATCTGCAGGCAGCAGTCACCATCATTGCTGAAGAAACCTCATCCGCGTCGAAGCTGTGATGCGACTGTGGAAGGCAGCATTCAGCAGGTGCTGGCCTCACTGATAACCAGCCAACAGTTCCCGATCAACCGGTTGCGCGTTTGGGTCGCCCTAAAACTGCTGCAAAAACCGCAAATCGCTGCTGTAAAGGCGGCGAATATCGTCGATTTCATGCTGCACCATCGCTAGGCGCTCGACGCCTAGGCCAGCGGCAAAGCCCGTGTAGACCTCCGGGTCATAGCCGACGGCTTTCATGACGTTAGGGTCGATCATGCCGCAGCCCAGCACTTCTAGCCATTGGCCGTTCCACTCAACATCGACCTCCGCCGAAGGCTCGGTAAACGGAAAGAAACTGGGCCGAAAGCGAATGGGAATATCGCCGAATAAAGCGTCAATAAACGCCCGAATTGTACCCCGCAGATCGGTAAAGGTAATGCCTTTATCAATCGCGAAAAATTCAATCTGGTGAAACACTGCCGCATGGGTCGCATCGACCGTATCGCGACGATAGCAGCGCCCAGCGGCTAACACCCGGCAGGGCGGCTTATGCTCTTTCATATAGCGAATTTGCACGTTAGAGGTGTGGGTGCGCAGCAGGTCGCCATTGGGCAGATAGAGCGTATCTTGCATATCCCGAGCGGGGTGATCGGGCAAAAAGTTGAGCGCCTCAAAGTTGTAATAGTCGGACTCAATTTCTGGCCCACCCGCAACGGTGTAGCCGAGGCCGACAAAGATTTCGGTGATTTGGTCAATGATGCTATTGATCGGGTGCACCCGGCCCTGAGCAGCGAAAACGCCCGGCATCGTCACGTCCAGTGTTTCTGCCGCCAGCTGAGCGTTAATGGCGGCCTGTTGAAAGTCGGCCTTGCCCGCTTCTAACCGGGTTTGAATCGCCTCTTTAACCTGGTTAGCTAACGCGCCAATGCGGGGGCGGTCGGCGGCGGGCAATTTGCCCATGCTACCCAACACCTTAGAAACTTTGCCCTTCTTACCGAGATAATCCAGGCGAATTTTCTCTAAGGATTCTAGGTCTGTCGCCTGGGCGATCGCCTCCACACCGGCGGTTTGTAGAGATTGCAGCTCAGATTCTAAATCAGTCGAGAGTTCAGGCATACCAGAAAACTTCAATGATGGCGATAGGAAGAGCGAGGTTGAGGACTTAGCGGCCGTGTGTTCTCTAAAAAAACAGGTGGTGAATTGCCGCTTTGATTAAAACCTGAGGGGCGACTGGTGCCAGACCTTCCCCACAGCGGCAAATCAAGGTGAGAACACCTTTACTTTAATCTATGGGAGCCGCGATCGCGAAGCGCGCAGGCCGCAAATGGGAACCCTCAGAGCAGCGCTAGAGTCGGCAATATTAGCCAAAATTCAAGATAATCACTCTTAAACTGCGCTGCTTTAAAGTGGTCTAACCGGAATCTTATGAAACTGCTCATTAGCAACGATGACGGTGTCTTCGCCACGGGCATTCGCACCCTGGCCGATACCCTGGCAGCCGCTGGCCATCAGGTGGCCGTCGTCTGTCCCGATCGCGAGCGGTCAGCCACGGGGCATGGCTTGACCCTACATAAACCCATTCGTGCCGAGGCGGTCGAAGGGGTTTTTCACCCCGCTGTGGCCGCCTGGGCCTGTTCTGGCACCCCGGCGGATTGTGTCAAGCTGGCGCTCGGGGCCATTTTGCCAGAGCCGCCCGACGTGGTCCTGTCAGGCATCAATCATGGCGCCAATCTGGGCACCGACGTCTTATACTCCGGCACCGTTTCGGCGGCGATGGAAGGGCTAATTGAGGGCATTCCGGCGATCGCGTTGAGTCTCAACAGCTTTACCTCAGAGCATTTCCAACCCGCTGCCCAGTTTGCCCAAACGCTACTTGACACCCTGACGCACCAGCCATTTCCCCAACCGCTGTTGCTTAACGTCAATATTCCGGCGGTGGCAGCCACCGACATTCAGGGCAGCGTGATTGCTCGTCAAGGCGTGCGCCGTTATGTGGATCTATTTGAAAAGCGCATTGACCCGCGTGGTAAAACCTACTACTGGCTCGCTGGAGAAGTCTTAGAAGAGGTGGCTCACCAGGAAGACAGCTATCAATTGCTGTCAGAGCAACTGCAGCGATTATCGGAGTTTGGTACCTTAAAGAACGTCCCCATTGATGTGGTCGCCATTCGTCAAAATCTCATCACCTTGACCCCACTGCACTACAATCTGACGTCCCCTCTGGGCATTGGGCAATTGCAATCATGGCAATCGCAGCGCGACCGCCCCTCACATCATCCTGATCAGCTGGGCTCTGAGATGAAACCATAAAGAGTCAGAAGAATCCCGGCTGCTGGTTTTTGAGACTTTGTAAAGATTCACCACAAACAGAGTAGATAGAATTATGTTGGGGCAACACTTTGAAGAAGCTAGTTTTAAATATTTTCCATACTATTAGGGATATTAATCGTCAGCGTCGGGGCATATTCCTTAGCGACTCGCCAATTTTGCAGCAGCACACTCATGTCTGATACAGAGAACCAGTTTTTGATCCGCTTCTGGGGGGTTAGAGGCAGCATTGCCTGCCCGGGCTCCCATACTGTTCGCTACGGCGGCAACACGTCTTGTATTGAGATGCGCGTTGGCGGCAACTTATTGGTCTTTGACGGCGGCACGGGCCTGCGCGAGCTGGGCTTAAAATTGCTGTCTGAGATGCCGATGGATGCGACGATGTTTTTTACGCATTCCCATTGGGATCACATTCAAGGGTTTCCGTTCTTTGTGCCGGCCTTTGTGCCCGGCAACAAGATCAATATTTATGGGGCGATTGCTCCCAACGGCTCCACCATTGAGCAGCGCCTCAATGACCAGATGCTGCACCCCAACTTCCCCGTACCGTTGCAGATCATGGGAGCCGACATGAAATTCTGCGACATTGATGTTGGTGAAACCGTCAAAGTTGGCGACGTCAAAGTCGAAAATACCTTGCTCAACCACCCTGGCGAAGCCGTCGGCTATCGGGTCAGTTGGAATGGTAAAACGGCTGCTTACATCACTGACACCGAGCATTTTCCCGACCGCTTGGATGAGAACGTGCTATGGCTGTCGCGTGATGCCGACGTCATGATTTACGACTCGACCTACACCGATAACGAATACCACAACGAAAAGTCGAGCAAGGTCGGCTGGGGCCATTCGACCTGGCAAGAGGCGGTCAAAATTGCCAAGGCGGCTAACGTTAAGCAGCTAGTCATTTTTCACCATGATCCGCTGCATAATGATGACTTTATGGATGAAGTCGCTCAAGATACGGCAGAGCAGTTTCCCAATAGCGTGGTGGCCAAAGAGGGCATGGTCATTGATCTGATGTCGGCCCCTGAACCGGCCATCGTCGTTTAGGCCAGACCGCCATCTCGCGGTGTCGGACTCCGGCCATGATGGCAACGGCATCAATGTACTTGAATGTGCCTGTCAGAGTAATTTTGTGGCCTGCTGATTCAAGACGGCTGGCGTCGGTGCCGGATTGTGTCAAAATGTAAACGTGTGGATCACGTCTTCCTTATCAACGGCTTACACCCCAACGGACATTGCCTTGGGGAACTTTGACGGTGTGCACCTCGGCCATCAGACTGTCATCCGTCCCATTGTGGCAGCCACCGCTGCAGCGACCGCGGTCGCTGCACCGCTCACCTTTTCGTCACTGCGCGGCTATAGCGATCGCTGCCCTTCCTTGCTAGAGCCTTGTGACTTTCAGGCTGCTTCGCCGCCGGCGGAGCTCCCGTTGGGGGCGCCGTCGCCGATGCCCACAGTGGTGACCTTTTATCCCCACCCCCAAGAATTCTTTGCCGGCGAAGTTCGTCCCTGGCTGACCCCCCTAGCCGAAAAAGCAGCGCTGATGAAACAGCTCGGCGTTCGCCAACTGTTGCTACTCCCCTTTAACGCCGAGCTGGCCCATCTGCCGCCCGAAGTTTTTGTCGAAAAAGTTTTACTTAAGCGCCTACAGGCCCAACATATCAGCGTTGGGTCAGACTTCCGATTTGGCCATCAGCGAGCGGGCACTGTCAGCCTCTTAGAGCGGCTAGCGACCCAACACGGCACCCGCGTCACGGTGGTCGATCTCGCTCAATCGGCTGGCGATCGCATTAGTAGCTCTCGCATTCGCCAAGCTCTATGTACCGGCGATATCGACCCGGTACAGCAGCTGATGGGACGTCCCTATCGTTTGATTGGTCAGGTCGTCAAAGGGCAACAGTTGGGCCGTACACTCGGTTTCCCTACGGCAAATCTGCAGCTCCCGCCTGAGAAATTTTTGCCCCGCACGGGGGTCTACAGTGTGTTGGTTTACGATGTGCCGGGCGCTGCACCGGGCCAAGGCCTCCCCGGCGTCATGAATCTGGGCGTGCGCCCCACCGTTAATGGCCAACATCAAGCCATTGAAGTGCATCTGCTCGGCTGGCAGGGCAATCTTTATGGCCAGATCCTGACTGTCGCTCTCCAAAGCTTCCTCCGACCCGAGCAGCGCTTTGCGTCCCTCGATCTCCTTAAAGCCCAGATTCAGGCCGATTGTGAAGCCGCGGCAGCGCTCTTGTAAGTGGGCAATTCTACGGATGGCGGGGCATCATAGGGCCATACTCCCTAAGGAAACAGGATATGGGCGATCGCGTGCATCAGCTGATAGAAAACCTCGGCAAAACTGTGGTCGGTAAAGAGGACGCCATCCGGTTGGTGCTGGTGGCGCTTTTCTCGGGTGGACACGCTCTGTTAGAAGATGTGCCGGGGGTGGGTAAAACGCTGTTGGCCAAGTCGCTCGCCCGCTGCATTGACGGTACCTTTCAGCGCGTGCAGTGTACGCCCGATCTCTTGCCCGCTGACATTACCGGCACCAATATTTGGAATCCCAGTAGCGGCGAGTTTCAGTTTATGCCGGGGCCGATTTTTGCCCACGTACTGTTAGCGGATGAAATCAACCGCGCCACACCCCGTACTCAGTCCGCCCTGCTAGAGGTGATGGAAGAACATCAGATGACCTTGGATGGGGTGTCGCGCCCAGTGCCGACGCCATTTTTTGTGATTGCGACCCAAAACCCAGTGGAATATCAGGGCACGTTTCCGCTGCCGGAAGCCCAGATGGATCGCTTTGCCCTGTCTTTCACCTTGGGCTACCCCTCTGAATCAGAGGAATCGCAAATGCTCGAGCGCTTAGTTACAGCCCCCCGATCGCAAGACTTGCAGCCCTGCATCACGCCCGAAGAGGTGGCTACGATTCAGGCGCAGTGTGCCCAGGTGCGCATCGAAGCGTCGGTGAAGCAGTACATCTTGTCGCTGGTGCGAGCCACCCGCGAACATCCCGACGTGACGCTGGGGGCAAGTCCGCGTGGCAGCGTGGCCTTTTATCGCGCCGTGCAGGCGTTTGCGTTTTTGAGCGATCGCGACTACGCCACCCCCGATGACGTCAAACACCTGGCTCCTTACGTGCTGGCTCATCGCCTGATTCCCGCCGGGGGCCACCAAGCCACAGCCATTATTGCCGCTCTGTTAGACACTACCGTCGTGCCCTAACGGTCCAAATTTCGCCGGCATCACCATTGGCCTCTGCAATACTCTCAGAACGGTCTTTTCAGGCATTGCCAATTCCGGCATCGCGACTTTGAGTTGAGCGATCATCAGGGCCATACCTGACCCCATTGTTTCGTCATCCTAAACAGCTTGCCACCGGCGTGTTCGGAATCTCCAGCATGCTCTGGTGGCGGAACAGAATCAAAGTTCAAAGGACTCACCAGTCTCGATATTGCGCCTGTTTGCTAGTTTTGACGCCTGGATCCGCCAAATTCCCCAAGTCATAAAGTTACGATTACCTAGCATTAATCTTGAACCGATAAAGTTTTCAACTGGTAAGCGTTTAGAAACCGCTAAACGCTGGCATTTCAAGCATTGAACAATCGATGCTGAGCGATTGACGCGATGGCCAGTTGCCTCAGATCTTAAACTTTATGGTCGGGCAAAAATCCAGCGTGCCGAGGCCTCAGCAGCCCTAATCAAAATGTTGAAGAGAGAGAGTTGAGAGGACCATGGGTTTTAACCGCAGGCAATTTTTGATGTTTATGGGAGCGACTGCCGGGGCAACGGCTTTGGGGCCTTTGGGTCGGTCAGGAGAGCCCGTCGCAGACCTTTTTCAAGGGTCACCAGCACTAGCCAGTTCGCTACCCTTTGAGCCCGTTCAGGGGCCCATGCCGGTTTTGAGTGGGGGCATCCCGCTGAGCGAACAAGCTCAACGGCTGGGGCAATATGCGGTGCGGGATGACTTGGTGCTGCCGTCAGGCTACACCTATGACGTCATTGGTGCGTGGGGTGACACCCTGGGTGATTCTCGGTTTGGGTATAACAACGACTATCTCTCGTTTGTCGAAACGGCACCGGGCGAAGGCTATCTGACCATCAACTTCGAATACATCAGCGAAGCCACCTGGATGGCATCTTATCCCGAGGTGATTGGCCGTAACCTGCCACTAGAGGACATCCAAGCCGCCATTGCAGCAGCCGGTGAAGACGGCATTGATGTCGCGGGACTGTCTGAGAGCAATCGCCTCAAAGCGCAAATGCTAGAACTGGGCAAAGAAGCGCTGACCGATGTGGGGATTGGCGTGATTGCCATTCGCCGCAACGAATCGGGAGCCTGGGAGCGGATCTTCTCGGAGGGCGATCGCCGCATTTCAGGCATCTCGGGGCTGACTGACGGTCGCTATCTTACCGCCACGGGGCCAGCGCTCGCTGTGTTCACCAAAGCCTCAGGCCAGGGCTACATTGACGATCTCAGCGACAACATTATCGGCACCTTCAACAATTGTGCTGGGGGCACCACCCCTTGGGGCACCGTCATGAGCGCCGAAGAAAACTTCCAAAACTATGTGCCTGAACCGGTTTACAGCGATGGCACCTCACTGCCCATTGACACGAAGCCTTTTGTGGTGAGCGCCGATGGCTTTGACGGGTTAGGGAGCGGCTTTGGCTACGCGGGCAACAAGTATGGCTGGATGGTAGAGGTTGACCCAGCCAACCCCAGCGATTACGGCGTCAAGCACACTTGGTTGGGTCGCTTCCGTCATGAAGCAGTGGCCGTGCGGGCGGTGGCAGACCGCAAAATGGCGGTGTATTCCGGTTGCGATCGCCGCGGCGGTCACCTCTACAAATTTGTCAGTGCTGGCACCGTCACCAATCCGACCAGCAAAGCCAACTCTGAACTGTTCGCTGACGGCATGCTGTATGCCGCGAAATTCAATGCCGATGGTACAGGCACATGGATTCCGCTCCAAGCAGATACTCCGGTGGCACCTGATATGCCGAGTCAAGTAGCGGGGGGTATGATCACGATGCCCAATCGCCCTGATGGCGGCATGATGAAAATCGAGTCGGATGCTGACATGCAGGCTTTCGCCCAGCAGTACGGCACGCTTGGCGACCTGTACGAAGGTTCGGCAGAAGAGATGCAGGGTGCCATCCTCATCGACGCTCACTTTGCTGCCAATGCGGCCGGAGCCACCAATACCGCCCGTCCCGAAGATACCGATGTAGCCGCTGATGGCACGCTCTTTATCGCCTTTACCTCTGGAGGACCAGGGGGTGACGGTGGCCCCCACAACGACATCTTTCAGGGGCCGAACGGCGAAACGCCCTACGAGCACGGCTGGATCATGAAGCTCCAAGAGTCGGACAGTGACCCTGCCGCGATGACCTTCCAATGGGTAATGATGGGTCTCGGCGGTGAGCCCGCGGAGGGCGGTCTCGGGTTCTCTAACCCCGATAACCTAGAGATTGACGGCAATGGTCACCTGTGGATGGTGACCGATATGTCGACCAGCAAGCACAACCGAGAAGTCCCCAGCCGTATAGAAGAAGACGGGAGCGCCGTCAGCCAGTCCAACCTGCGTGGCTTGTTTGGCAACAACTCAGTGTGGTTTATTCCCATCTCTGGTCCCCATGCGGGTGAAGCCTTGATGTTTGGCTATGGCCCGATGGAATGTGAAATGTGCGGGCCGTTTATCACACAAGATCAGTCCACGCTGTTCTTGGCAGCGCAGCATCCGGGCGAAACCCACGGCATTCGCACAAGCGGGGCATTTGAAACCCGCAAGTTTGCCATGAAGACGACTGACGGTCAGCCCTTTACGCAAGAGCGCAACGTGCCCCTCGGCTCGAACTGGCCTAGCAAACAGCCGAATGCAGCCCCGCGTCCCGCCGTGGTGGCCGTGCGTAAGCTCGACGGAGGCACCTTAGTCTAAGGGCAGGGCTGCGGTTGCCAGGACTTCAGGGCAACGGTATGGACTGGCTAAGACTGACCGCAGTCTAAGACGGTCAGTCAGGAATACTTTTTCTCAGAGCCCATACCGCTACGACCTCAGGACTAGCCAACCCAGCTCGTTAGACAACGCGCCTGATCACAAAACTCTGAACTGGAGTTTTTGACACCATCAGCCGGAGGAACTGCAAGTTTCTTCGGCTGATGTGGTTTTATAGACGGTGGCAAAGGCGATCGGTCGTCATGACAAGCAGGCAAGATATCGACCTCGGTGGTTCGGAGAGTCAACCGATACCGATAGAGCCGATCTCACCTGAAATCGCGCCATGAGCTGCGATCGCCTGACTATGACTGACAGTGACCGCTAAGTTTGGGTTAAACAACAGGAGCATAAGGACTGGTGATTACGCATCTGATTGCTGACATGGGCGGGGTGTTGGTGCAGTTGGAGTGGGTCGAGCGCATGAGTGCGTTACTGGGTCATGCGATCCCCATTGATGAACTACATCATCTGTGGGTCAGCGCTCGTGCCCCAGTGGACTTCGAATCAGGACGCACCAATTTTGACGAGTTTGCGACAGATTTCATTCGAGAATTTGACCTAACAGTAACTCAGGCGGAGGTACAGCAAGAATTTTTGAACTTCGTGCAGGCACCCATGACAGACTGTGATGAAATTTTGGGCCAGCTCAAGCACAGCTATCATTTGTCGTTACTGTCCAATACGAATCCGGCCCATTATCAAAAGCTGCGCGATCGCTACGATTTTTTTGATCAGTTTGATCAGCTATTTCTGTCGTACCAGCTGGGACTCATGAAACCTGATACCGCGATTTTTCACCAGGTTGTCACTCAGCTTGACGTGGCGCCAGCAGCGATCGCCTTTTTTGATGATGGTCTACGCAACGTTGAAGCGGCTCGTCACTTAGGCATCAATGCTTATCAGGTGCATTCCCCCCAGGAATTAATGGCTGTGGTCAACGGCTGGCAGGCGTCTACTTGACCCGTCAGGCGATTGCAAAACCCGTACTGAAATTAGGTGAACCAGTCTTCGACATCGTCAGGCAGATCTTTGCCCCGGTTATTGATCCCCAGACTGCCCGTCGGCCATGCCACGTTGGGCCTGAGCAACGGCTGTCAGCCCGCCACCATCGATTAGTCTTGCAGCAAATCAGTTTGGTTCATGAAACGCAGCGTTTGCTCTAAATTCGCTGGGAGTGAATCTTGCTCGTCCATATTGGGCATTTCGACTGTGTCCATCGGCGCTGTCGGTGGCATCGAATTTTCACTCAGCACTCTCACGACTTCGGGCGATGGTGACCCGACGCGCCGAAACTCAGAGCCGGTGAAGAAGCCAAAGTTCATGCTGCCCAAGCGAATCAGATCGCCATCTTTCAAAATATGACTTTGACGAATGCGTACCCCATTGACGTACGTGCCATTGGTGCTGCCCAAATCATGGAGCATAAACCCGCAGGCTGAGTCAAAGCGAATAGCTGCATGACAGCGCGAAAGACGGCGATCGCGGATGGGTAAAGAAGATTGATTGGGATCGCGACCAAACGTCCAGATTTGGTTTTTGAGCTGAGGCTGCAAAAAGATTTGCGATCGATCTTCAGAAACGTTGGTGATCAACAGCGCCTGTTTGTCAGTCACTAATCCCAGCACATAGGAAAAGTTGCCAGGACGCACAGGCATCTGCTTATCAACCGTGGCTAAGCTCAAAATCTCATTGAGCAATGCTGGGTTTTGCTCATATAGTCGTCTGAACGTTTGAAATAGGTTCAAA
>JBCBJQ010000059.1:0-36189 GCA_038523235.1 Cyanobacteria bacterium J06626_4 | reverse complement strand
AAATGGAAATGAGTTTACGTTTGTTTTAACGGTTTCTTCCCTTCTTGGTTCAAAAACTTCTACGAATTGGCCATGAGAGGTAGACTCATCAACTTTGCCAAGAAGGTTGTTGTCTAGTCTATAAAGAATCTTCCTGTTCTTCTGAATTTGCTTGATGGCATCTTCATCCTGCATTCCACTGGGAGCAGGCACGCAAACTATCTGAGAAGATGTCTGCATGACTGGTGGCTCCGGAAGAGAGTCAACTACTGGCTCTGGAGGAGTGGTTGGTCCGAAGATTTCAATCCCAACAATAGCAGCCGCAGCACCAACCAATAATGCGCCAATAACAATAACAAGCGTACCTGCGCTTACAGCTCCCGTCTGACCACGTTTATCCATTCTTTCCTCACGCTAAAAAAAGTCGAAGAACAAGTAGCCCTAGTTAACTTTTCTTGTCTGACAGAAAAGGTCCGGATAAAAAGCGAAAATGCGCAGGTGTCATTCTACGCCTGCGCATGGCACTAAATATTACGGCTCTAGCCAAACTGTTCCTATCTATCCTGAAAAGTAAACTCCATGGGGCGCACAAAACTGTTCTACATTACTGCCTGCAGAATAGACTTTATCCCAAGCTTCTGGATCGCCACCATCATAGGCTGTTTGAAGATTTAGGCATTCTTCTTTACTCATGCCTTCTACTTCATCTGGCGGCGGAGTGTTGTCGCCTACCTCATTATCGGAAGATTCTATGTCGGGGGTAGGTGGCGGTGGAGTGGCGGCATCAATACGGGCAATTATATTGGCTTGAACGTCGCGCCAGTGGGCCATAGGTGTTTTGATTGAGTTCGCCTGCTGTCGAGCATAATCTAACTCACCATTTGCCAAAGCGGCTTCAGCCTGCTGCAATTTAGCTTGGTTCTCATCCCAGTCTTTAGTCCACAGTTCAATACGGAACTGAGCATCTTGAAAAAGGCTACTCTTAGGGGAAATTTCATTCAGGGCACCTATAGCTTCTTCCAGCTCACCTCTTTCGTAATATTCCCAAGCAATATCGAGAGTCTGCGTAGCAAAAGCATCTAAACTATCTTGCGATAAAGCAACAGCTTGCTTAAGAAACTGATTGTAGCTATCCTCGACCACTGAGTGGTCGGAAGACGCTGTCTGAAATGCGAATGCGGTCTCTCCACTAGGAACCGCATTCGGCTTTAAAGAGGCGATCGCAACACCCCCAGCAGTTAGCAGTGCCAGACCACTTGTAACTTTAAACAAAGGCGAGAGAGGCTTCGATTTAGCCCCTTTATGCTTCGTCGAGACTTGAGCTGACACATCAGCAGCAGTCGTAGGCTCGGTATATACTTCGCCTGCCCGCTGTTCAGGGTGATGTCTCTCAGGCTCCCTAACGACTTTGTCACCAACTGCTTGATGGTTAGCCGCTGTAGAGGCAGAAGACTTTACGTGTAATGCTCCTTGTTGCTGACCAAATTGGATGGCCTCGTTTTCAGCCGCAATCTTAGCGTTGATGGCTTTGATGTCATCATCTTGCAAACCCAGAATGTCTTGAAATCGGTCAAGATCCGCTTGTTGTCGGGGCGTTATGGTAGTGTGCGGCCCTAAAGCCGAACGGAGCGCTTCTTCATAGGTCTTCAAACTTTGCTGATATTGCCGATAAGGCTCAAAAACTTCAACCTCAATTGCCGCAGCTTGAGAATCTGAAATCAATAGTGTTTGTTGACGATGCTTTAAGAGACTCCGAGCGACTGCCGATATTTCCCCCCGACCATTTTTAGCGACCCTTTCGACTTCGCGACGATATTGCAGACTCGGCTCTTGCGCAGGAGCATGGGCAACGGAAATTTTGAAGCCCTCTTCACCAACAAAAATCTTGGGCTTCATCGCTGGGGCAGCAGCTTGCACTTTTCGTTTTACATATTCATGCAATTCATCGGTTGAAATAATGCCGTTGTTATCTTGGTCGGCTGTCCCCGTTTCAATACCCTCTACGAGATATCGGGTGTAAATCGATAAATCGGCCCCTTGTTGCTCAAATGAGTATTGGCTCGAGGTCGAAGAGGTTAGAATAGCTCGCCCTTCGCCACCCAGCTCGCTTTCGATATCGACGACGCCATCATCCTTAGCTGCAAGATTGTCGCCAAATGCACCACTAAAGCAGCAATCCAAAATCACAATTTGCCGCTTAGAGCGGCTGCGACTCATACTGTCTTGGATAAAGCTTGTCGCAACGGCACTGGATCTGACTAATTCTCCTCGCGAGTCTTTATATGTTTCAGGTGCAGCAAGATAAAGCTTGCCATATTCGTCCTTAATGCCATGCCCAGAGAAAAAGAAAAGGACTAAGTCATCTTTTTTTCGCTGAGAAAAGACTCTCTCGGCTGCTTCTCTAATCGCCTGCGTACTGATATCAGTAAAGGTTGCGACTTCATCAAAGTTTCCCATTTCGGGATGCTCAAGAACTCGCTTTAACTCTCTAACATCTTGTATTGCAGCAGGCAGGGGACTTAGATCACGTTGGTAATTGCTGACACCAATCAGTAGAGCTGTTTTTGCCATGTCTATCAGCTCCTCAATCCGAGATGAAATCTTGAGCAGCTTGAATGGCAGCCGTCAGCTCAGCTTGGCTACTAGCGGTAACTTTCAAGCGCTTGCCATTGGCCTCAACTTCCATCTCGATCGCTTTTCCTGAGAGACGATCGCTCAAAAAACCACCGAGGGCCTTGAAATTCTCAACACTTACCTCGGCTTGCAACAGCCCAAGCAAAAAACCAAACCCTTTACTCGACTCCGGTGGAGCAGGATCATCAATTCGGCCAACATCATCGACTTCATCCAGTGCTATCAGCTGAGGCAATAATTTCTGGATTTCCGTTTCTCTTTCGTCTAAATCTAATTCTGGATCATTGAAGCTTATCCTGACTTTGACAGGGGTAGATGCACTACTGACCACAGTTACCTCCGGGCTTATTTACTAAGGATTCAGTTGGCTCAATCAGGCACCCTTGATGGAAAATTTAAACAGTCGCGTGCATCTCAGTCTCGCAAAACTTACGAGAAAAAGAAAAATGCACTCATTAAAGCAATGACTTGAAGCTACTATGCATCAAATTTACTCTATGGACTTTCAGTAATATTACGGCAAGCTAAACCTGTTAATTGTGATCTAGCGCATATTCCGCAGTTTCAGAAATCAAGGTGATCCCTACGACCCCGCTACGTGCTGGTTATGGCTTTGAGGGCGATGTCATTACCCACTTAGCTGTCGGTGCCCAAATCACTGCCATGGGCGAAGTCTGGGACATGGGCTGCAATCAATGGATGATTGTCCCTAGTGATGGGGGAGCCGCCTATATTCACGGCAATGCTTTGCAGAATCTCTAGTTCTGATTCGTTTTGGGGCAGTGCTTCTCCTGCCTCAAACGACACCTGTATTTAATGAAGCACCATAAATATCTGCTCAGGGGGCGACAACCATGATGAGACAACAGCATTCCCACAGTTGGTTACTTAGGCTAGCGATCATAGCCCTGAAATACTTTTTGCTGAGTCTGGCCAGCTGCACAGTGACATATGTGGTGTCCACCGTTCTCAGTCTCGGAGTGCTTGCCAGCCTGATGATATGGCTGCTGGAGAAGCTCGCCCTGAGGGCACTGGTGTTGGTGTTTTGCTTAGGCGCGATCGCGGTCATTACCGAATCCCTTCGGTAGTAAGTCCGTTACCTCGCAGCTACTAACTCTGTCCTGTACGTCTGAATATCAATGCTTTATTTCTCTCGCAACTTCCCAACCCTGCTGGCTCCCAGTCCATTTCGCTGGCAAGGCTACCAAGCGCAACGAGCAGAGGCTGAACCCGATGCTGAGCGTCAATCAGTCTCTGCAGCTTTGTGGCATCTCGAATTGCTGATGCGTCCCGCCTAAACCTGAAGATGAGCGATGTATATCCTGGAACAGATCCCCGTCGAATTCTTTGAGCAGCCCTTAGCAGGCGTTGTCGAACGCGACATTACGGCGCATCTGCCGGGCCGAGTCAAAGTCATGGGCGTCAGCTGGAAAGCCAGCCTCTATGATCCTGCCACGGGCTACCCCCTCTTGCTGGGCACCTCGGTTACCGTTGTGGGACGTCGCGGCAATACGTTACTAGTGCTGCCCGCTACCTTCTAACATGCTTCTCGGCTGCGGAGCGACTAATGCTGTCTGAAAATACAGCGGCGCTCAGGAAACCGCTTATAAGGCTGTTTCAGGTGATAAAGACACCGGCAATTGGTGCATCATGCTCCGTCGACGTCACCCTATCCTTGATGAAGGGGGGAAAGATTTACAAAGGAACGGGGCTGGCGCGATTCGAACGCGCGACCTACCACTTAGGAGGCGGTTGCTCTATCCAGCTGAGCTACAGCCCCAGGCACACCTAATAATATATTTTGCCAGGCGAACTGGCCGCTGCTACAAACTGTAGAGAATTATGTGCAGGCATTTTAATAAGCCGCTTTGGCCGAACCGCGATAAATGCGTTCTGACTGTTCGCGGGAGAGGCGATCGGTGCCAGGCAGATGGTTGGGGGAGGCCGCATAATAGCTCTTGGGACTCACCACACCATCAATTTTGCTGTGAGGGGGAACGAAAGCATGCTGCTCGGCATCGTAGGCCAGCACGTTGCCCGTCTCAATCTCATAAATCCACGCATGAATCGAGAGATCGCCACGAAACAGCTTTGAGCGAATCACCGGATAGGTGCGCAGATTTTCGATTTGGGTCAACACGTTCTCCGCAACCAGCACATCGAGCGTTTCTGACTTGCCGAGGTGTGCATAGTTATCTTGTACCAAGCGACGAGTCGCTTCAGTATGACGCAGCCAGCTGTAGACAAGCGGCATTTTTTCTTCGAGGTCACCAATCTGCAGCAGCCCCTTCATCGCGCCACATTTGCTGTGACCGCAGATAATTACTTGCTTAATGTCGAGAGCCTCAACGGCGTATTCAATCGTGGCGCCCTCGCCGCCGTTGGTCGCCTCATAGGGGGGAATGATATTGCCTGCGTTGCGAATGACGAAAAGATCGCCAATGTCAGACTGGGTGATGATGGAAGGATCAACCCGAGAGTCAGAACAGCCGACGAACAAGACTCGGGGGTGTTGGCCGTGGCTCAACTCTTCCATCAAAGCGCGATTGGAAGGCACATAACTGCTTTGAAATTCTCGGATGCCTTCAATCAGCTTTTTCATGATTCCTGTTCCTATCAGCCAGAGTCTGGATGAGTATCTGTCGTGTATCTATCGTTATCCCATATCTTGTGGGCGATCGCGGCAAAGGTTTGCTTATCTCAGCAATTCTTCTGACTTGTGGAAGGGGATTGGTTGCGGGTGTCGAGCATTTTGAGCTGATGATAGAGCATTTCGATTTTGGGGGTGGCGATCGCGGCTTGTTGGGCGGCCCGCAGAGGGTTGCCGACAATCGCTTCCACTTCTAAGGGTCGGCCTTCATCGAAATCGATTTTCATGCTGGTGCGATAGGGCTTCATTTGGGCGGTGTGAGCCAGCATGGTAGCGATCAGATCGGGTGAGAGGGCGCGGTCGAGATGTGAGGTGGCGATTTGCACACAGCCCTGGGCAGCGGCGACAACTTCTTGCATGAGGTCAGCGGCGAGTTGGCGAGTGTGTGGGTCGGCCATCATGGCGTCGGTAGTAGCGTTGAGAATCACTGACAAGCTGTTGAAGGGCACATTCCACACCAGTTTGCGCCAGCGGGCCAGGTAGAGATCGGCGGTCATCTCCACAGCGATGCCTGCCTGCTCAAAATCTTGGGCGATCGCCTGCAATTCCGTCGATATGGCGACCGGCTGCTGGGCACTGTCGTAGATTCCGAGCAAGATGCTGCCGTAGTCTAAATGGTGAATGTGGCCGGGGCCAAGTTTGTTGGAACAGATGAAGCACAGGCCGCCCACTAGCGTGTGTTGGGGGGCGATCGCGGCAATGTCAGCTTCAATATCGAGCCCATTTTGCAAGGTCAGGATGACGGTGTGCGGGCCGAGCAGCGGCGGCAAGAGCTGGGGCAACAGCGCGGCATTTTGGGTAGTTTTAAGGGCGATGATCACGACATCCGCAATGGGCATCTCCGTTGTGTGGCGATAGGCCTGCACCTTTGGCAGCACCAAGTCACCTGCCACCGAATCCACTTTTAGGCCATTTTGCTGCACCCAGTCATAGTCGCGATGCAGCAGATAGTGGACGTCTTGCCCTGAGTTCTGCAGGCAAGCGCCATAGTAGCCACCGATCGCGCCGGTGCCGAGGATCGCGTAGGTTCTGGGGTGAAGCGTCGAAGCAGTCATAACATTCATCAAGGCAGGGGAGTAAAGGGGGACTCAAAACGATAGCAGAGGGTAGAAAATTACAGGGTTCCAGGTGCAGGGAAGGATTTTGCCGCAAGCGCTCTGGCAATTAAAAGTGTCCAAACCCAACTGCGGCTAGCTATATTACTGAAATCGCTTTGGCGGATCGCAACTGCCGATCAAAAAAGGAGTCCTCAGTTGAGGACTCCTTTTTTGATCGGCAGTTAGGAGATCGTAGACGTTAGATAATGTCGCTGCTGTCGTCAATCAGCAAATTGTCATCATCCAGCCCGGCACCATTCGGGGGTGGCGTTTCACCACCATTGTCAGCCGCAGCGTCACCGGGTTTAGAGAACCCCACCATCTCATCATCTTTCAAGAGGCCTAAACCGCTCTCCAACTTATAGCTTCGAGCTGATTCGTCATCTAACACCACGTCACGAGCCATGGCATCGTCAATCATGGCCCCGTCAAAGCCCACGCCCTCCTCTGCGTCGAGGATGGGTGCCGGTTCTTCATAAGCATTAAAGCCTGTACCAGCCGGAATCAAACGCCCAATAATCACGTTCTCTTTCAAGCCGCGCAGCCAGTCAGATTTACCCTCAATGGCGGCCTCAGTCAGCACTCGAGTCGTCTCTTGGAAACTCGCTGCCGAGATAAAGCTATCTGTGTTCAGAGAGGCTTTAGTGATACCTAACAGGACTGGCGTATATTCCGCTGGAGCCCCGCCGGTAATCGCCATCGCTTCATTGACCTGCTCAATCTGATAAATTTCCATCAGCTCACCCGGTAGCATCGTGGTATCACCACCATCTTCGATCCGGGCTTTAGAGGTCATCTGACGCACAATCACTTCAATATGCTTGTCTGAAATATCGACCCCTTGAGATTGATAAACCGACTGCACTTCGTTCACCAAGAAAGTTTGAACTTCTTGAAGCGCCTTCATCGCTGAACCATGGGTGCCTTCACCCTGAGACAGGTGATATTTGAAGAAGATTTCCAGAATTTGGTGGGGGTTGGCCGGGCCATCCGTGAGCGGCTCAGCAGCAACAACGTACTGATCGTCGTTGATGAGCAAGTTTTGCCCCGGATTGAGCGGATACTCAGCGACGACGCCATCCTCTTCCACCACCTTGACATTGGCCGCTTCGTCATCAGTAAAGACGACCTGAGTAGTCCCCGGTCGCTCCACCAACACACAGGCTTCCTTGGGTTTCCGAGCTTCTAATAGCTCCTCAATCCGCGGTAAGCCTTGAATAATATCGCCCGTCTTAGCGCGCTCAAACACTAGCAGCACCAGGCTGTCACCCCGCTGCACCAAGTCACCGTCTTCAATATGCAAGACGGCACCCGTCGATACTCGGTAGGGGCGAGCAATGCGGAGTTTGATATACGCATCGGTAATTTCTGTGACTTGACCCGATTCCTTTAACACCATGCCAGGGGCGACTTCACTGCCATCAACCACTAAATCACCCACCGCCACCGAAGGTTGCTTACCGTCGAGTGCTAGCTGCACGAGATCGTTTTCACGCACGACCAAAATTCGGCGAATCGCCTCGGTGCCTTCGCGAATCCCTCGAACTTCACCTTCTTCTTTACATTGGATCTCGGTGCGGGCAACGACAGCACCAGGCTCAATCTGCTGTCCTTCTTCGACTAAAATCCGCGTCAGGGTGCTGCCTTGGGTTTGGTCAGCAATCACATCACGACGAATGATGATCGATTCCAAAATCACCAGCTGTAAACGCATCACGTCCGGATCGTTTTCGTCAGGAACCTGCTCAATGTCAGCTTCCAAGTGAGACGATTCTTCGCCGATTTCGAGTACTAGCTGAGTCCGTAGCAGGTCTTGCCCCTCTACCGACTTAACGCGATCGCCGTCTTTGAAAGAAATCCGCTGCATGGCCCGGAGTCGAATGTGACACCCTGAATCACTGGTGGAATCTTGACTGGGTACGGGCGGCTCATCCGGCACCGTATATTCTTCGACCGGACGCACCAGCAGGGCAGGGCCTTCCGGTGATTCTAAGAATTCCACATAGCTGAGAGCTGAGGTCGTGAGTCCCGCCATCAGTGTTTCACCGGGCGGCACAATGGTGCCATCGCGCTCCATCACGGCTTCCGGGTTATCGACCATGTGCAGGTCGCCCGGCTTGATGACGATTTCCCGTAGGATGTCGTTCTTCTGGGTGACCTCAACCACACCGCTGCTTTGACAGAAGATGTCTTTGACCACTTCTGTACCAGCCTCGACATACTGACCGTCCTCGACCAACAGGAGCGAGAGATCCTTGTTAACTTCGTGGGTTTCTTCCGGAATCCACAGCAACTGACCACCTTTCGTGACCTCGTAGCCCTGCTTACCTTTCCCTTTCTTCGCCGCTTCTAGCCCGGAGTACTTGAGCATGCCGCCCGTGCTGGTCTGATACGCCGTATCTTCCATCTCGGCGACCACACCATTATTCACCAACTTGGTGCCGGGGGTAGCAATCAAAGAAAACCGCTGACCGTTAGCCGTTTCAATGATGTAGTGTTCGCCCCCTTGACCGCTCTCCATCTTGACTTCGGCCTGATCCAGCAGCACGGATGCGGTGATCACCTCAACTTCCCGCGCGTCTTTGCCTTCCACGACTTCTGGCAGTCGCACTAAGCCGCCCCGCTCCGTCACCTGGCGAGTCTCTGCAATGATGCTGTCAGGGACGATGCGATCGCCATTTTGCACCACGGGCTCAGCATTGGGGGGCAGGTTATATACTTCCCCTGACAACACCCAAATCAAACCACCCCGTTGTGCCAGGCGGGTGGTATTGCCCTGGCGGTCAATCTTTTCTTCTTGCACCAGTCCGGCAAACTGCACCTCACCGGAGAGGTCACTGTTCACGTCCTTCGTGGCTTTCTCGGTCACCTTCCGGATGCGGCTAGAGGTGGGCATCTCGGCCAATAGCTGATCCTTCACCACGCGATCGCCGTGGTTAACAAACATGATGGCACCCTGGGGCAAAGACTCCGTTTGCTTACCGCTGGTTTCGCCTTGCACCACAATTTTGCCCGCGCCTTCCAGCACCAGGGCATCTTCGCCATGACGCGTGCGGAAAGCTCGACTCTTCAGTTTCGCCGGTAGCTCCACAATACCGTTGCGCTTAGCGCGTACCTGCGGGGCCATTTCACCGGTAAAGGTGCCGCCCGTGTGGAAGGTGCGCATCGTCAGCTGCGTTCCCGGTTCGCCAATCGACTGCGCCGCAATAATGCCGACCGCTTCACCCAAATCGACCATTTCAGAGTGGGCCAAGCTCCAGCCATAGCAATGGCGACACACTGACCGCGTGGCTTCACAGGTGAGGGCAGATCGCACCATCACCTCGCCCAAATCACCCACTGCCTCGTAGATCTCATCTGCCAGGTGCTGAGACAGCGCATCGTTACGACGCGCTACAATTTCACCCGTTTCAGGATGCACGGCATCTTCGGCCAGCACTCGGCCCAGCAAGCGGTCAGAGAGGGGAATTAATACCTTCTCACCCGCCATCATGCTGCCCAGAGGAATGCCGCGCTCAGTGCCGCAATCGCCTTCACGAATAATCACATCTTGGGAAACATCCACTAAGCGACGGGTGAGATAGCCAGAGTCCGCCGTTCTTAAGGCCGTATCTACCAACCCTTTCCGGGCACCGTAGGAAGAGATGACATACTCAGTCACTGACAGCCCTTCCCGGAAGTTAGTCCGAATCGGCTGGTCAATGATTTCCCCTTGAGGATTCGCCATCAGGCCACGCATACCCACCAGCTGGCGCACCTGAGAAATATTGCCGCGGGCACCAGAGAACGCCATCATGTAGACCGAGTTCAGCGGATTATTTTCCTTAAAGTTCTTAACGACCTGGTTCTTGAGTTCTTCACTCGTACCGTTCCAAGTATCAATTACCTTCTGGAATCGCTCTACCTCAGTGATTTCGCCACGGGTGTAGCGTTCCTCAGTAGTGCGAATTTCTTCGTCCGCCGCATCCAGCAGCCCCCGCTTCTCAGCTGGCACTTGCAAGTCTTCGACACTAATTGAAACGCCCGCTCGGGTTGCATACCGAAAGCCTAAATCCTTCATCCGGTCGGCCATCTGTGAGGTTCGAGCCGTGCCGAAATGCTCAAAAGACCAGGAAATGAGTTTTTTCAGCTGCTTTTTATCAATCACCCGATTTGTAAAGACCATGGGGGATTGATTGGATTCTTGCTCTGCCATGTTGCCCTCTCGCCCTTGCTTGATTTAAGTCTCTAAAAATGGTCTGAGGAAGACAAGCTCTCTGCCTTCCTCTCAACAAAACGGGGGATGCTAGTTCGCCAGTGCCTCATGCACCGTTTTGTTATAGATGATTCGCCCAGCTGTCGTTTTGATATATTGCGAAATCAACTGACCGTCACTATCTTCTCGAGTGCGGCGATGTTCATAGAGACGTCTGACCGTACCATCCGGCTCGGTCGTCTCTTCCATCAAATTGTCAGCACCGCCCGACTCAACCGAACCATCAAAGCGCAGCCAAACTTCAGCGTGCAGGCTGACCGTGCCCTGTTCAAAGGCCAGAATGGCATCCTCCATATTGCCAAAGGTTTGCCCAGCCCCCTTTTGCTCATAGGGATTTTCTGCCGTCAGATAATAACAGCCCAACACCATATCCTGGCTCGGCGTAATGATGGGTCGCCCAGTGGCCGGAGACAGCACATTGTTAGAGGCCAACATGAGTAGTCGGGCTTCTGACTGAGCTTCTAGCGATAGCGGCACGTGCACAGCCATTTGGTCGCCGTCAAAGTCAGCGTTGAAGGCGGGACACACTAACGGGTGCAACTGAATGGCTCGGCCTTCCACCAAAATCGGTTCAAAAGCTTGAATGCCTAGACGGTGCAAAGTCGGGGCCCGGTTCAACATAACCGGATGACTCTCGATGACTTCTTCCAACACTTCCCAAACGCTGGGATCGTTGCGCTGAATGAGCTTTTTCGCGGCCTTGATGTTGTTCACCATGCCCTGGCGAATCAAGCGATGAATCACAAAGGGTTGAAACAGCTCGATCGCCATCTCGCGGGGCAAACCGCACTGATGAATCTTCAGCTTGGGGCCGACCACGATGACTGAACGACCGGAGTAGTCAACTCGCTTACCCAACAGGTTTTGTCGGAAGCGACCTTGCTTACCTTCAATAATGTCTGACAGAGACTTCAGAGGACGATTGTTGGCACCCACGACCGTGCGACCGCGACGGCCGTTATCAATCAGCGCATCGACCGCCTCCTGCAGCATGCGCTTCTCATTACGCACAATAATCTCAGGTGCCAAAATTTCCTGCAGACGCGCCAGTCGATTGTTGCGATTGATCACCCGACGATAGAGATCGTTCAGGTCAGAGGTGGCAAAGCGCCCCCCATCCAGCTGCACCATGGGCCGCAAGTCAGGGGGAATCACCGGAATCGCGTTGATCACCATCCAATCTGGCCGAGAACCGGTGGCCACGAAGTTGTCAGTGACCCGCAAGCGCTTGATCAGCTTGGCTCGCTTTTGTCCCTTAGAGACGGCGATCTGCTCCCGCAGATTTTCGGCCTCTTCCTCCAAGTTCAGATCTTGCAGCAGTCGCTGCAACGCTTCAGCCCCAATCCCGACTTCAACTCCCACGAGCTGAGATTCTTCGTCATAAAGTTGATCTTCAATTTCGATCCACTGGTCTTCGGTCAGCAGCTGTTTGTAAGACAGGTTGTCAGCATTGCCCGGATCGAGAACAACGTACGCGTTGAAATAGACAATCTGCTCGACATCCTTGAGCGGCATATCTAGCAAAATCGCAATGTAGCTGGGAATGCCCTTGAGGTACCAAACATGCGCCACCGGCGCCGCTAGCTTGATATAGCCCATCCGATGACGGCGGACTCGCGACTCCGTCACCTCAACGCCACAGCGCTCACAAACAATACCGCGATGCCGCACCCGCTTATATTTACCGCAGTGACATTCCCAATCTTTTGCGGGGCCAAAGATGCGCTCGCAAAATAGCCCGTCCATTTCGGGCTTCAGCGTACGGTAGTTAATGGTTTCAGGCTTGGTAACTTCACCAACAACCATGCCGTTGGGAAGCGTCCGCTCCCCCCATTGACGAACTCGCTCAGGAGACGCTAATCCAATTTTGACGTAATCAAAACGCTGCTCTAGCTTTGCCATGCTCAGCTCTTTCCTTCTACAGATATGCGCTAGTTTTCAACCAACCGGGGACTCAGCAGGCTGAGAAAACTCTCAGCCTGAAAGCCACTATTCTTCGACTTCTTCTGTCGCCTCAGAGGGGGTTACGATCGATTCGTAAGTAGGGCGAGTCGGTGTCCGGCGATTACTCAAATCAGACATCAAGTCAACCTCAACGTCCCGACTGGTGCCATCTTCGTGAGTTTCCACTTTATGGACAGCAATATCCAAGCCGAGAGACTGGAGCTCTCGCATCAGCACCTTGAAGGATTCGGGAGTTCCTGGTCGAGGGATCGCCTTGCCTTTGACGATCGCGTTAAGCGCTTCGTTACGCCCTTGCATATCGTCTGACTTCACCGTTAGCAACTCCTGCAGCGTGTAGGAAGCGCCGTAAGCCTCCAGTGCCCACACCTCCATCTCGCCAAAGCGTTGTCCGCCCTGTTGAGCCTTGCCGCCCAAGGGCTGCTGTGTCACCAACGAGTAGGGTCCTGTCGAGCGCGCGTGAATCTTATCATCGACCAAGTGCACCAGCTTCAACATGTAGGCCACCCCGACCGTAACGGGACGATCAAATGGTTCACCAGTACGACCATCATAAAGCTGGATTTTGCCCGGATCATCAGGGTTGTAGACCCAGTCTTGACCCGACTGATCACGTGCCTGCTGCAGTTGCCCGTGGGTCGTATTACGCGACGCTTCCTTGTCGTACATCTCGTCGAACGGCGTGATCTTAAAGCGTACGTCTAGATTTTCGGCAGCCCAACCCAATAGACATTCAAACACCTGACCGACGTTCATCCGAGAGGGCACACCTAGCGGATTAAGAACGATATCAATCGGGGTGCCATCGGGCAAGTACGGCATATCTTCCAACGGTAGAATCCGGGAAATGATGCCCTTATTGCCATGGCGACCCGCCATCTTGTCGCCAACCTGGATTTTGCGCTTTTGCGCCACGTAAACCCGCACGACCATGTTGGCCCCTGGCGGTAGCTCGTCGCCCTGCTCGCGAGTAAAGACGCGCACATCAACCACCCGGCCCTTTTCGCCATTAGGCACCCGCAGCGAGTTGTCACGGACATCTCTGGCCTTTTCGCCAAAAATTGCCCGCAGCAGCTTTTCTTCCGGCGGCTGATCTGATTCACCTTTGGGGGTCACCTTACCCACCAAAATGTCACCAGATTCAACCCAAGCCCCGATCCGAATGATCCCGCCCTCATCTAACTGCCGCAGCGCGTCCTCACCGACGTTGGGAATCTCACGGGTAATCTCTTCTGGCCCCAACTTCGTCTGGCGCGCCTCAATCTCAAACTTCTCAACGTGAATTGAGGTGTATACATCTTCGAATACCAGCCGCTCACTAATGAGGATGGCGTCTTCGTAGTTGTAGCCCTCCCAAGGCATGTAGGAGATGATGACGTTCTGACCAAGGGCGATTTCGCCCCCTTCCGCCGCTGAGCCATCGGCCAAGACCTGCCCTGCCTGCACCTGCGCCCCTTGGAAAACCAGAGGTCGCTGATTCAGACAGGTATCTTGGTTAGAGCGCTGATACTTTTGCAGTGGATAGTCATAGATCTGCCCCTGCTCATCTCGCACCTGTACCAAGTCAGCATCAACATAGACCACTTCACCGGCTGTGCGGCTGACGATGACCATGCCTGAGTCACGCGCTGCCTGAGCTTCTAGCCCAGTACCGACCAGCGGTCGTTCCGGCCGTAATAGAGGCACCGCTTGGCGCTGCATGTTAGAACCCATCAGCGCCCGGTTGGCGTCATCATGCTCCAAAAAGGGAATCAGGGAGGTCGCTACCGAAATAATCTGAACCGGCGACACCGCTACATAGTCAACCTCTTCCGGCGGCGATACGGCGAAGTCCTGTCGATAGCGCACCGGGACGGCATCACCCAAGATGTAGCCGTCCGCATCGGTCGGCAAATCGCCTGCCGCCACCCGCAGATCATCTTCCTCATCCGCAGTCATATAGGAGGGCGGCAAATCGCGCCGCACCCGGCCTTGCTCAACGCGGAAAAAGGGCGTCTCAATGAAGCCAAAATCGTTAACCCGACCATGGGTGGCCAGAGAACCGATCAGACCCGCATTCGGGCCTTCTGGCGTTTCGATCGGGCAAATCCGACCGTAGTGAGAGGGGTGAATATCACGCACCGCAAAACCGGCCCGCTCACGGGTCAAGCCCCCCGGTCCCAAAGCACTGAGTCGACGTTTATGGGTCAACTCCGCTAGGGGATTGGTCTGATCCATAAACTGAGACAGCTGACTGGAGCCAAAGAACTCTTTAATCGCCGCCACTAGGGGTTTCGGGTTCACTAGGGAAGCCGGGGTCAGCGAGTCGGCATCAGAAACGGTCATGCGCTCTCGAATAATCCGCTCTAGTCGATTAAGACCCACGCGCACCTGATTTTGCAGCAGCTCGCCAACAGAACGCACGCGGCGGTTACCCAAGTGGTCAATGTCATCCACCATGCCCGTGTCGAACTCAAGGTTGATCAGGTAGTCGATCGCCGACAAGATATCTACTGGCGTCAACACCCGAGTGGTGTCTGGAATACTCAGGCGCAGCTTACGATTGAGCTTGTAGCGTCCCACCCGACCCAAGTCATAGCGCTTCGCATCAAAGAAGCGCGATTCTAAGAGCTGCTGTCCGCCTGAAACCGTGGGCGGCTCACCGGGACGCAGCTTACGATACAGTTCGAGCAGCGCTTCGTCTTCGCTAAACTGCCCTTCTTTATCAATCGTTTTTTGGAAATACTCTGGGTGGCGCAGTGAGTCAAAGATCTCAGCATCGGTCAGCCCTAAGGCCTTCAGCAAAACCTGCGCAGAGATCTTACGGGTTTTGTCAATCCGCACCCAGACCAGATCATTCTTGTCAGTCTCAAATTTGAGCCAAGCCCCCCGGTTCGGGATCAAGTTAGCGTTGTAGGTGCGGCGACCATTTTTATCGGTGTCGGCTTTGTAGTAAACGCCTGGGCTGCGGACAATCTGGTTAACAATGACGCGCTCGGCTCCATTGATAATGAACGTGCCGCGATCGGTCATGAGCGGCAAATCGCCAATGAAGACCTCTTGCTCTTTAATCTCACCCGTCTCTTTATTAATCAACCGAGTGGGAACATACATTTGTACGCCATAGGTAGCATCCCGCCGCTTGGCTTCGTCTACCATGTACTTGGGACTTTTAAGCTTATAGTCCTTCCCGATAAAGTGCAGCTCTAGCTTGCCGGTATAGTCAGTGATGGGTGAGAAGCTATCCAACTCCTCAATCAGTCCTTCTCGCAAAAACCAGCGAAAGCTAGAACGCTGAATCTCGACAAGATCAGGCAGCGTAAAGTTGGACATCGTGGCGATTTGGTCGGTCATGCGTCTCCTCAGGCGGACAAACCCTACAGTCTCTACAGAAAAAGTTCATCAAAACAAATAACCGCTGCCCTCAAGTAGGCACCAGACAACGGCAAAAACAACTCTGCTAAAGCGCTTTAGCAGAGTTGTTAACCCATGCGGTTGTCCTCAATAAATCTCTGAACACTAAATCTATGACCCCTTCTAGATTGCCGTGGTGGACTCACAATAACGGACTGAAAAATTGGTTTTAGCGATGCATGGCTAGGGATCGAGCTCGGGATCAAACTCAACTTCCTTTTTCAGACAGAAACAATACATTACCTCAGATTCCACCGGTAATATTTCACACTTCAAACCAGCTTAGCAAAAAGAACGTACCTTAAGACATTTGTCAACACCTATTTCTCGAAAAAATATGTTAAGGCTCTATCAAAATCCTTCTCTATCAGGCGATCAACCCGTAGATTCACTCACATTCGAGTAAACCGGGCTATCGAGCGGTAGCCGGAATAGGCGGATCGCGTTAGCGGTTGTCTGATCAGCCAAAGTCGCTAAAGACTCCTGTCGCAGTTCAGCCAAGTAGCTGGCAACATGCAATACGTTAGCGGGTTGATTACGCCGTTCTTTACGGCGAGGCACCGGCGTCAAGAATGGGCAATCAGTTTCTATCAAGAGGCGATCGCTGGACACCAGTTGCGCTGAGGCTTTGACTTGGTGGGCATTCTTAAACGTCACAATGCCACTAAAGCTGACGTAAAACCCCAAGTCCAAGAACCACTGCGTTTCCTCCGGTGTACCGGCCCAACAATGCATCACCCCAGTGACTGCACCCACCTCAGATTGAAAAGCCTTAATTTGCTGAGCCGCCGCCGCTGCCGCGTCCCGGCAATGGATAATCACCGGCAAACCCAATCGATGAGCAATCATCAACTGCTGCCAAAAGGCCTCTGCTTGCAGGCTTTGATCGTCAGCCTTGTAAAAATCAAGGCCAGTCTCACCGATGGCGACCACGCGCGAATCGGCCCGAGCCGATGATTCGATAGTCTGGGCCGTGGTGGACGTCCATTTATCCATATCCAGGGGATGCAGCCCCACGGCTAGTGAAACCTCTGGGTAGCGATCAGCGATCGCCTGCATCGCGGCAAACTCACTCGGCTCGACACAAGAGTGCACTAAGTGAGTCACACCGACCGACCGCCAAGCAGCGGCTACGGCGTCCAAATCAGGGCGAAAGGTTTCAAAATTGATGTGAACGTGGGTGTCAATCAACTGCATGAGGCAGCGTCCGACCTCGTCGTTAGGATGCTGTTGCTTTCTGAGTTTCGACTGCTTTCCAGGCTTTAGCGAGTCGAGACTTCCGGCGCGCCCCGGCATTGCCGTGATAAACACCACGCTTAACTGCTTTGTCAACCTTGCTGAAGACAGCCGACAGCTCTGCTTGCACGGTTTCAGCAGCGGTAGGACTGGGGTCAGCCGCATAGGCATCTAAGGCATCAAGGTACCGCTTAGTCAGCGTTTTGACGGCTGACCGATAAGACTTATTGCGTACCCGGTTACGCTCTGATACTTGAATGCGTTTAATTGCAGACTTGATATTTGCCACAGCTCGCCCAAACTCACATAGAATAATCGACAGATTAAGCATCATAACACCAAATCCGGGGAACGGTTCAGCCACCTACGGATGGGCAAATGAAACCGCGCTAAGCTATAAGTCAGTAGGGGTTTCCTGCTAAACAAGCTCAGGTCACGGGAGGGCTGTCCTTCGGTGGCTTAAGCTCTATCGCTTATTAAGTCAGGTTTGTGCGAAATGCTGCGCATTATCAACCAGTTAGCTGATGCACAGGTAGAGTTGCAGCGAATCTGTGACCGCACCCATGACAGTCAGGTTTTTCACAAAGAAGCAACTGTTAGAGAAATTCTGCAAGCGGTGCAGCGCCAGGGTGACGAGGCGTTGCTGCAGTACACTGCCGACTTTGATCAGCAGGTTCTCACCGCAGCGGGATTACGGGTGCGCGGGGCCGAGATTGATGCGGCCTATCAACAGGTCTCAAAGGAACTGATTGATGCGATTCGGCTCGCGCATCAAAATATTGAAGCCTTTCATCGCCAGCGGGTGCCGAGTAGCTGGGTGGAATTTAAGGGCGACGTGGTCTTAGGTAAGCGATATTCCGCCGTTGATCGGGCCGGCATCTATGTACCAGGTGGACGAGCCGCTTACCCCAGCACGGTTTTAATGAATGCCGTTCCGGCTCAAGTGGCAGGCGTCGAGCGTATTGTCATGGTGACGCCCCCCGGCGATCAGGGGGCCATTAACCCCGCCGTGCTAGTCGCGGCTCAAGAAGCAGGCGTGACGGAAATTTATCGCGTGGGCGGAGCGCAGGCGATCGCCGCCCTCGCCTACGGCACTGAGACAATTCCTGCCGTCAACGTGATCACGGGTCCGGGCAACATTTATGTCACCCTGGCAAAGAAGCAGGTGTTTGGTACTGTCGGCATTGACTCCTTGGCCGGCCCTTCTGAAGTGTTGATCATTGCTGATCACACGGCTGACCCCGTCTATGTCGCTACTGACCTGTTGGCCCAAGCCGAACACGACCCCATGGCCGCCGCCATTTTGATCACGCCCGACGCTGCCCTCGCCGAAAGCGTTGTCGCCGAGGTTGCTCACCAGCTAGCCGGGCATCCGCGCCAGACTTTAACTGAGAAAGCGATCGCCAACTATGGGGCCGCGATCGTTGTGGACAGTCTGGAAACCGCGATCACCCTCTCTAATGACTTTGCTCCCGAACACCTCGAGTTGGAAGTGGCAGACCCTTGGCGCTGGCTGGAACACATTCGCCATGCCGGAGCGATCTTTTTAGGTCATGCCACCCCAGAAGCCGTGGGGGATTATCTGGCTGGCCCTAACCATACTCTGCCGACCTCAGGGGCAGCTCGCTATGCATCGCCTCTGAGTGCCGAAACGTTTATGAAACATTCCAGTCTGATTCAATACTCTCCGAGCGCTTTGGATCAAGTTTCGTCGGCAATCGCCCGACTCACCGAAGCGGAGGGACTACCCTCTCACGGGGATTCCGTTCAGGTACGATCAACCCGCCCCAACCGTTCCCCTAATGATGACAACGGGGGCATCGGGGGACATTAGCGCTATCTCGATCAGCCGCCAGAGCGACAGCATTTAGCCCGTTAGCTTCATCTTTTGCCAGCAGCCAGGGAGTTGCAAAACCTGGCTGACCATTGGTCATCAGGCTCGCAGGGCTCGCCCAAGACTGGGGAAGCTCAGCACCCCCTTATCAGGTCTCCGTCGTGCTCTGCTCTAAGGGAATTAACAGCACGCCCTCACCATCTCGCAGTTCAAACGAACGCCAATCTTTCACCCCATCTTTGAGGTCAATGCCCGGTGTGGCCAAAGCAACTTTCCACTCGGCCATGTCTAGCTGCAGCCAATCACCGGGGTTGACCACCATCGGGTCGCCTCCCATGTGGGTCAAGATCACCACTTCCTTCGCTGGGCTGGTTTCGGCATGGGGTTCGCTGCGATAGCCATAAAAGATCGTGCGATAGTCATCGCTAATGCGGTTGAAGCGATCGCGGCCCGTCAGGTTTTCCCGCAGCCAAGGATGGGTCAACCGAAACTGGCGCAGCGTCAGGCTGAAATGGGTCATTGCCCCATCAAGCCCGGCGAAATATCGACCGACATTACACATATCATGGCTATCTTCCATAAAGGCCATCGCAAACGCCTTCAGCTTCGGCACATCCAGAGTGGCCAAAAACCGGGGTAAGTGGGGCTCTTCATTGAGTTCTTCTAGAGCCGGGATTTCGCAAGCTTCATGCTCCCCATTGTGGCCCAAGCACTGCTGGCAGATTTGGGCGACGGCCTGCAGATCGTAGTCGGTTTCGATCATGGCATCTCTGAGGGCATAGGCAAAATCGCGGAGCTGCTCATACTCGGCAAACCCCAGCGCCTTTAGCCGCACAAAGGCATCGCTATCGGTATACATTTCGGGCTCAATTTCCCAATCGAGAAAGCCCACTTCTTCGGAAACCACCTTCACGCCGTAGCGATCGTCCGTATTGCGAAAAAAGCCCCAGGGCGTCTCAACGGTGGCGTTCAAAAAGTCCATCGGCAAGCCTGGCGAGAAGCCATGTACCCATAGCAAAGTGGCTGGATTGTTGTAGGCTCGGTGCAAAACTTGGGGCAGCGTCTTACCCAGATTCCAGTTGATTGCGGCCTCGGGCGCGACCTGATTACCGCGCCGAACGGTATCGTGATTGCCACAGCCAGTGATCCAATGATCGCCTTGAAAAATCACCTCACCGACCCGTCGCCACTTGCGATCCCAGAAACCCTTAAGCGTCGGCGTATTGTGCGCAAAGATCAACGGCCCCCATTGAAATGACCCTGGTTTCATCTCCACCAGTTCGCGATAGGTAGACTTTTCTTCCCAACCGTCCTCTGGCCAGGGGCGTCCGTCTTCAAAGATGGTGAACATCAGGCGACGATACCCGTGAATGGTTTGCACCACATCGCTCATCGCCAACAAATAGGCATCGTCTTGTTCCACCCGGCCTGAGAGCGGATTAAAAAACCGAAAGTCCTGACCGCCATCGACCCGCACACCATCAGCCCCCGTGTTGATTTTGCGGCGCTGCATTTCTAACAAAATGGCCCGTACCTGAGGTAACTGATGATTCAAATCCTGGCCGTACATGTTGGGGCCTTTAAAGAACTGTTGCGTCAACAATTCAATGCCTTGGTTATCAGAGTGGCCATAAACCAAGTCGTAAATAAGGCCGATGGCGCCCCCCGCGAAGTTATGCAAAGCCGCGACAAAATCGACCACTTCATCGGGCCGCAGGCTGCTTAACACGGCTGGATTCGTCGATGACGAGGCCACAATCGGGACGTCGTAGCCCCAATTTTGCGTATCGGGCTTACGGAGGGTGACGGGGACGATGTCGGTATCATCCTCATCCGCCGAGAAATTTTGCAACGCCCCCAGAGCAAAAAATTCGTGCTCACCGTTGGTGTCTTCGCGGCGATATTCAATCGTCGGCTCTACGGGTAAAAGCTGTACAGCATCGTACCCGGTATAGATTTCCTCGGCTGGCAGCAGCGCTTCACCCGCAGCGATTTTGTCAGACACCCGCTGAATGATGCTGGTCAGGCCTGCCAGCGTGCCCTCTGGGGAAGCCGTTTTGACATGAATTTGCAGAATATTCGTCGGCGTTGGCACGCGAGGCACTTCCGCATCGGGTATCCCTTTCGGTGCTGCCGTACGGCGAAAGTAGCTCAGGTCAGCACGCCGCCGCTGCAACCGCCGCATGTCGTAGACTTCAGCGGGAGCAAACACCCCGTAGGGCGTGGAATAAGCGAGCGGATCGCGGATAATATGCACTCGCTGCTCAGCATCCACGTAGCGCAGCCAGTAAAAAGAGCCAGCGGTGGTGCGGTTACCGGCTTTGACCCCTGAAACTACGGCCCAGAGGAATTCGCCCTGCTGCGCGACGGGCACTAAGTCATGTTGAAACTCGACGGTCTGACGCGGTTCTTGAAAGTGAATGGGCGTCAGTGGGGTAAAAATCTCCAGTTCGAGCGAGCGCTCTGACTGAATGACATCCCCGATCAGTTCCGGCGTCCAAAACCCAAATTCCGTCAAGCCATCGCGGCGATAGTGGCTACCCAGTCGTTTGGCTAAGCGCTGACCGCGACCAAAATAGGTGTCTTCAGACGCCATGACCGAAGCGGCCCAATTCAATAATGTCTGGGTTTCATCGTCAACGAGGCGGAGGTTAGCAGCAGTGCGAACGCTTTTAACTTGCACAGTATCGATACTCTTGGGTAGACGGAGCGGTATTGAGAAAAAGCTAGGTGGCCTCTCGCAGCCAGCGCTTATGGTCTGGACGATAGCGCTGCAAAGAAGCGATCGCCCAAACCATAAGCGCTGGGCGGATGGACTATCTGTCTATAAGTTTGTCAGACATCGGAAATCGGTGAGCGTAGATGGGACGGTGCTGGATAGGAATTTTATGAAGGATTGAGTTTATTGACGAAAGACCTAAGTCATTGATGCCCGCTTTTTAATCCCGTCGATCGAGGGAGAATTCACTGTATTAAGGCTACTTCAACAATCGTATTCTGTCGTGACAAATTGGACTGTGCCCCTTTTCTCAACTGTCGTGCTGCCGTAAGTGAAGCATGAACAGGGCGTAGAACCGTCAGAGTGGTTTCTGCAGCTTCATCGAGATCGCCCGAACATCAGAAGTGGCCTTTTCTAAAGAGCTGCGATCGCCCCCAGTCAAGTGCTTCATCACTGACTAAAATCTCGGCATCGAGATCACCAGGCAGCGATCTGGCCCCGCCCAGCGACCATCTCTCGTTTACGGGGCGGTGCTCCTGAGCCCTGACGAGCGATCAGCAAAACGTAACAGGCAACTGACAGACGGCTCTCATGGGAGATGAAAGCACCGCCGCCTGCCCCACAAATCGTGGCAGTATGACAAACGTTAGTAGTCCTTTGGATGGTTATGGCGCTGACTCAAACTTGCCATACTTAATTCATTGTTATTGTTGCTATCGCCGTAAGTAGTCAGGAGAACTGAATATGAAATCTTCCCTGGTCATTCTCTATCACCGTGAACCTTACGATGAGGTTGTGGTAGACGGCAAGACAGTCTACCGCGACAAAAAGAGCCCCAACGGCATCGTGCCCACGCTCAAAACCTTTTTTGCCAATGCGGAGAGCAGCACTTGGATCGCCTGGAAACAGATATCGGCCAAAAAACAGGCCAATTTTGAAGAGCGGGTCGTGATGGAAGGCGGCAATGAGAGTTGTCAGGTCCGGCGCATTCCCCTCAGTGCTCAGCAGGTTAAGGAGTTTTATTACATCACCGCGAAGGAAGCCTTTTGGCCGATTTTGCATTCCTTTCCGGAGCATTTCACCTACGAAAGTTCTGATTGGGACAACTTTCAGGCGATTAATCAGCTGTTTGCCGACGCGGCTTGTGAAGATGCTGCCGACGATGCCCTGATCTGGATTCACGATTACAACCTGTGGTTGACGCCCTATTACATTCGGCAAAAAATGCCCAATGTCAAAATTGCTTTCTTTCACCACACGCCGTTCCCCGCTGCCGACGTATTCAACATCTTGCACTGGCGCCAGGCGATCGTCGATAGCCTGCTGTGCTGCGATCTCTGTGGTTTTCACATTCCTCGCTATGTGGAGAATTTTGTCTCGGTGGCCCGCAGCTTACGCGAAGTCAAAATTGTTGAAAAAGGCCCCGTCCGTGAGGCTTTTACGCCCTTTGGCTTAGCCTTGGCAGAACCCGAAATGACCACCAAAATGGAGTATCAGGGGCGCACGATTCATCTGGATGCCTTTCCTGTGGGCACCAATCCGCAATACATTGCCGAGGTCGTCAATTCGCCAGAAGTGCAGGCCAGCGTGCGCAAGATTCGCGATGACATTGGCGACAACAAGCTCATCGTCTCAGCGGGCCGGGTGGACTATGTTAAAGGCGCGCGGGAAATGCTGTTGTGCTATGAGCGCCTGTTAGAACGACAGCCGGAAATGCAAGGCAAGGTCAATCTTGTCATGACCGCGGTCAAAGCGGCAGCGGGCATGCGGGTATACAAAATCGCCCAAAGTCAGATTGAGCAACTGGTCGGCAAAATCAATGGCCGCTTCTCTCGGCTCAACTGGACGCCGATTTTGCTGTTTACAGAACCAGTGCCTTACCACGAACTGATGGCCTTCTATGGCACCGCCGATATTGCTTGGATTCCCCCGTTGCGGGACGGCCTCAATCTGGTTGCTAAGGAATATATCGCAGCCCACCAAGGCCGCGATGGCGTGTTGATCTTGTCGGAGTTCACTGGCTCAGCGATAGAACTGCCGGACGCAATTTTGACTAATCCCTACTCTGACAAGCATATGGATGAGTGCATTGACCAAGCACTGGCCATGAGCCCAGAAGAGCAAAAAGCGCGGATGCAAAAGCTGCACCAGGTGATTCAACAATATGACGTGTCGGAATGGGCCAATCATATGTTCCGTGAAGCCAATGCTACGGCGCTACCTGAAGAACCTGCGCTAGTTTAAAGCCACGGCAAGGGGTCGCCCCATCGGCGACCTCAATCAACCCCTGAGGGCGGATCGCTCGGGTGTGATTTTTGACGCCTACAGGGGTTTTATTAAAGTGAACTGGCGGCTCTTCTGCCTCGTCATTAATGCCAGCGCTGCCATCGACAGCGGCAGCGCGTTGTGTTCTCAAAAGTTCTCCCACCAGCCGATTTGCCGCATTAATAAGGATTTTCAGATGAGAGATCTCCAAGCGATTCAACGCCGTGACTATGACGTCGTCGTCATCGGTGGCGGGGTGAATGGAGCGGCGACAGCGCGAGACTCGGCCCTCAGGGGATTGTCAGTGCTGCTGATTGAAAAGAATGACTTTGCTGGCGGTACGACGAGCTGGTCAACTCGGCTGGTGCATGGCGGCCTGCGCTACCTGGAATATTTCGAATTTCACCTAGTCAGAGAGTCATTGCGGGAACGGGAGATTTTGCTGCGGACGGCCCCCCATCTCGTGCAGCCGATTCAGATGACCATTCCGATCTATGGCGTCGGCACTCGCAGCTACTGGGAAATTCAAGCGGGCATGGTGCTCTACGACATTCTCAGCTACGACAAGACGCTGCCCAACCACCGGATGCTGTCAAAGGCCAAGCTGCGACAGCTATTTCGCTCGGTCGATCATGAAGATGCTAAGGGTGCAGCTCAGTACTACGATGGCCAGGCCGAACACGCCGAGCGACTGTGCTTAGAAATTTTGTTAGACGCTCAGGCGGCTGGGGCCGACGTGCTGAACTATGCCACCGTCACGGGCCTCAAACGCGAGGGCGATCGCCTCACCGAGCTGACGGCTTATGATCAAATTGCCGACGCTAACTTCACGGCAACGCTATCGGCCCAGGGCGTGGTCGTCAACACCTCAGGCCCTTGGGTTGACCGCGTGTTGGGGCTCGGGCGGCGCGACGGTGAGGCCGACCCGATTGGCCGCGACCGCAAAATCGGCGGCACCAAAGGCAGTCATATCATTGTGGATCCGTTTCCGGGAGCGCCCAACACCGCGCTCTATGTTGAAGCGAAATCGGACGGTCGGCCCTTCTTCATCGTGCCGTGGTGCGGTCAGTTCCTGATTGGCACCACGGATTTGAAATACACCGGTGACCTCGACCAGTTCAAAGCCAGTGACGACGAAATTGATTACCTGCTGACGGAAACCAATCGGGTGTTGCCCACCGCCCGCATTACCCGCGCCGATGTGAAATTCACCTATTCTGGCATTCGTCCGCTGCCCTACGCCGAAGGTAAAAAAGCCGGCAGCATTACCCGCGCACACATCCTCTACGACCATGCGAAAGAAGGGGTCAGCAACTTAGTGTCGCTGATTGGCGGCAAGCTCACCACCCATCGCCAAGTGGGCGAAGAGATGACCGATTGGGCCTTCAAAAAAATGGGCAAAGCCGTGCCTGCCTCCCCCACTCGGCATCAGCCCTTACCGGGCTGCATTTGGCCTGACGACGATCGCATTGACGCGGCTTACCAACGCTATCGAGACCGCATCAGCGTCGCTAGCCTTGATCATTTGTTTGGCGTCTACGGGGCGCGGGCACTGCCGCTCTTAGCCCTGACCGACGAGGCACCGGATCTAGCGGAACGGCTGCTTGCAACTCACCCGAACCTACGGGCCGAAGTGGTCTTTGCCATGCGGACAGAAATGGCCCACTCAGTGCTCGACTTTACGCGGCGACGTACGGTGCTGGCCATGAATGCTAATTACGGCTACGACGTGTTAGAGCCTATCCTCGCCACCCTAAAACAGCACTGCGGCTGGGATGAAGAGAAGTGTCAGCGCGAAGTCCAGGCCTACCAGCAGTTTATGGAAGCTAACTGCATTCCCGACTATGTGATGGCGGAGGCCGCTACTGGGCGATCGCTGCAGGCCGTTTAGAGTTCGCTGATATGATTGATGAGCCCGAGTGCACCCGGCGACGCCAATCGTCACTCGGCTGCTGTTTATGTCGAGTTCGGCCCTTAGTTTTATGGACTCTACGACTTCCTCCCCCATTTCCATCGACGCTGAGCAGGTGCAAAAAGAGTCAGCCGAGCTGACGATTTTGGGGGCCGGGGCTTGGGGCACGGCCCTCGCTCAGCTGGTCGAAAAGAATGACCACACCGTATGCCTGTGGTCGCGACGGGCGGCGATGACGTTGGCCGAGGCGATTGCTGACTCCCACGTAATTTTGTCGGCGGTTTCCATGAAAGGGGTGCCTGCCATCGCCGCCCAACTCAAAGCCGCAGGTATTCCCCGTGAAACCATTCTGGTCACCGCCACGAAGGGACTCGATCCCGAGACCACCCGCACGCCCTCACAAATTTTTCAAGATACCTTTCCCGACAATCCTGTCGTGGTGCTGTCAGGCCCCAACCTCTCCAAAGAAATTGAACAGGGGCTCCCTTCCGCCACCGTTGCGGCTAGCACTCATCCCGAGGCCGCGGAAGCCGTGCAGTATCTTTTTGCGTCGGAGATCTTCCGCGTCTATAGCAGTCCTGATCCGCTCGGAGCCGAACTGGGGGGAACGCTGAAAAACATCATCGCGATCGCGGTCGGCGTTTGTGAAGGATTAGCGCTGGGGTCTAACGCCCGCTCGGCGTTGATGACCCGCGCCCTGCCCGAGATGATGCGCATTGGCACCCACCTGGGGGGGCAAGCCGAAACCTTTGTCGGCCTGTCGGGCCTCGGCGATATGCTAGCGACCTGCACCAGCGTACTCAGCCGCAACTATCGAGTCGGGTATGGCCTGGCTCAGGGCAAGTCACTGGAGCAAATTTTAGAGGAAATTGGCAGCACGGCTGAGGGGGTCAATACAACCAACGTGCTGATCCAAATCGCTAACCGCGAACAAATTCCTGCGCCCATCTCTCGGCAGGTATACCGGCTTTTGAACGGTAAGATTACGGCCCAGGAAGCAGTTGAAGCCTTGATGGAGCGAGACCTCAAGGCCGAAGCTTGCCTGCTGACCTAATCGCCGCTCAGCCGACTGCCGAGAACACCCACCGTCCTGAAGGCGCGATCGGGCCAGAGTGCCACGTGACGCCAGCCGAAACGCCAGTACCACCCCCGAAAGGTGCGCCCTCATCCTTTAAGATGGACGACTGTGCGTGTTTGTGAGTGAAAGACCATGCGATTTTTTGTCTCTCTCTGTAGCCTCGCCCTGGCGGTGAGTAGTCTGGGGAGTGCCGCCAGTGGGGCCACCACCCCTTACCGCGCCCAGGAGCAGTGGATCACTGCCGCGATCGCTCAAAGTGAGGCCACGACCCTGCTCCGGTTTGAGACGCAGCACTACGTTGTGCATGTCTACGAGCGAGCGGACTTCACCTACTTGAATGTGTATAACAAGGAAACGGGCTTCACCGATCAGGATGGCGTGTTAGCTTATCTACTTCCTCCCGAAGACGAAGACGTCTGGCAAATTTATGCCAATCAGCAGGGGGACTTAGAATATCGAGCCAAAATCAATCCCGAGGGAGAAACCGAACTGGAAATCGGCCTGATCGATGGGCCTGCCGACCCGCCAGAGCCCGGTTTCAACACCACCTATGGCTTTCCTCATCAGTATTTGGGGGCCGATGTTGATACGACCCTAGCCGCGCTGGAAGAGCTGGGGTGGGACGTCGACCAGACAGAGTCCGACGCAGTGGCACTGACCCGCAATCAGCTTGCACTCGATTTGAAATTCGATCCTGATACTGGGGTGATCACTTACACTCGCCTCATTGCTCTGATCTAAAGGGGGCACCTTGCAACGCGTCATTGTGAGCCCGAGCCAAATTATCGACACGACTCTCACCCTGACGGCTGATCAGCAGCACTATCTCAAGCGCGTACTCCGGCTGCAGGCGGGCGATCGCTTCATCGCCCTCGATGGCCGGGGGCACCTTTGGCTGGCCTCCCTAACGATAGATACAGCCCAAGCAACCTTAACACCACTGTCTGAACCGACCACGACCGCCGCCGTGGCCGCTAAACCTCACATCACCCTGGCCGCCTGTTTACCGAAGCAAGGATTTGACGATGTCGTGCGGCAAGTCACCGAACTGGGCGTTGATCAGATCGTGCCGCTGCTCAGCGATCGCACCCTACCCCGCCCTAGTGCTCACAAACTGCAGCGCTGGCGGCGCATCGCCACTGAAGCCGGAGAGCAATCGGAGCGGCTCACCATCCCGCCAATCTTAGAACCCACAGCTTGGTCAACGTGGCTCACCCAACCCTCCCAGGCCCACCGGTATCTCTGTGTCGCGAGGCGGCCCAGTCAATCATTATTATCAGCATGTTTATCCTGCCAACCGACCTCAGTGGTGATTGCCGTGGGTCCAGAAGGGGGCTGGACCGAGACCGAGGTTACAGCCGCGCTTGCCATTGGCTATCAGCCGGTCACCTTAGGCCCGCAAATATTACGAGCTGTAACTGCTCCCATCGCTGCCCTCGCGATTCTGCAGGCCGGACTCCAATTGCATTAAGGGCTGTGTGCCACCTGTAATAGCGACCCTTAGCAGGCAACAGGACAGAATCGAATTCGTTAGTATGAGTCCAATCTTCAAGCTTATGAGCTGTGACAGCTCTGATAGCGATCCTCGCGAACCTACAGGACGGAATCGAACTCGTCAACATACTTTATCTTTAAGATAGGTAGCCCATGGAAACCGTCAAAATCTTAGATACCAACAGTACAGAAGACTGCCTTGCGGGGTTTCACGCTTTATCAGATCCCCTGAGAGTGCACGTTATCGAACGTTTGCGAACCCATGAAATGTGCGTCTGCGACCTCTGCGAAGAACTAGACGTTAGTCAGTCCAAGCTCTCCTTTCATCTGCGCGTGTTAAAGGAAGCGGGTTTAGTCCAAGCTCGTCCTCAAGGTCGTTGGACCTATTACAGCCTCGACTTATCGCAGTTTGTGGTTCTCGAGCAGTATCTTTCTGAATATCGCCGCTTCAGTCCCATCATTCCTAGCCGCCTGTTGGAAGCGAGCTAGTTGAATTGATCTAATGAACGGGTTCAGCTCTCGGCAAGCGTTAGCCCAAACGCTTCGACATCACCAAGGTCTTGAGATCCTCAGCATTTTTCCTAAGAATGCTGAGGATTCTCATTAAAGGGCGGCAATCGCCCTGTGAATACCACCTTCTGGCCGTTTTCTAGAGATGCTTTGGTTCCCCCTGCCCCGCGCTGGAATGGGCTAGTATGATCGTCTGCGTCGCGTTTTGGATGGGATTTTTGGGGCATGAGCACAGGTACCCTCTTCGACAAAGTTTGGGACTTACATACCGTTGGCATCCTCTCTTCTGGGCAAACCCAGCTGTTCATTGGGCTGCACCTGATTCATGAAGTCACCAGCCCCCAAGCCTTTGCCATGTTGCGAGAGCGCCAACTGCAGGTCATGTTTCCTGAACGCACCCTGGCCACAGTCGATCACATTGTGCCGACGGATAGTCAGGCTCGCCCCTTTGTTGACCGACTAGCCGAGGAGATGATCGAGGCGTTAGAAACTAACTGTCGCGAGCACAACATCACTTTCTACAATATTGGCTCGGGCAGCCAGGGCATCGTTCATGTGATTGCCCCCGAGCAAGGCCTGACCCAACCGGGCATGACGATCGCCTGTGGTGACAGCCACACCTCGACCCACGGCGCTTTTGGCGCGATCGCCTTTGGCATCGGCACCAGCCAAGTGCGGGATGTTTTAGCCTCACAGACCTTGGCCCTGGGCAAGCTCAAGGTGCGGCGGATTGAGATTAACGGTTCGCTGCCCCCCGGCGTTTACGCCAAAGATGTGACGCTGCACGTCATTCGGCAATTGGGCGTTAAGGGTGGGGTTGGCTATGCCTACGAATATGCGGGTACCACCATTGAAGCCATGTCAATGGAAGAGCGCATGACCGTCTGCAACATGTCGATTGAGGGGGGCGCGCGCTGCGGCTACGTTAATCCTGATGCGGTGACCTACAACTATTTGCGCGGTCGGGAATTTGCCCCTGGTGAGGCGCAATGGGATGCCGCCGTAGCCTGGTGGGAAAGCCTGCGCAGCGATGCCGATGCTGACTATGACGATGTGGTGGTGTTTGATGCCGCAGATATTCCACCCACGGTGACCTGGGGGATTACGCCGGGTCAGGGCATCGGCGTGAATGAACAGATTCCCACCTTAGACAGTCTGCCAGAGGGCGATCGCGCGATCGCAGCAGAAGCCTATCGATATATGGAGTTGCAACCGGGCACCCCGATTCAAGGCACCAAGGTTGACGTGTGCTTTATCGGGAGCTGTACCAATGGTCGGCTCAGCGATCTGCGAGAAGCCGCCAAAGTCGTGCAAGGCCAAAAGGTGGCTGCCGAGGTCACGGCATTTGTCGTACCCGGCTCAGAACAGGTCAAAGTCGCGGCAGAATCTGAAGGCTTAGACACGATTTTTGAAGCCGCTGGGTTCGAATGGCGCGAGGCAGGCTGTTCGATGTGTTTGGCCATGAATCCGGATAAGCTGCAGGGCAATCAAATCAGCGCTTCCTCGTCTAACCGCAACTTCAAAGGCCGCCAGGGGTCATCCTCAGGGCGCACGCTACTGATGAGTCCGGCCATGGTGGCCACCGCCGCGATCGCGGGCCGGATCGAAGATGTCCGCCATCATCTGCCAGGATAAAGTGATCGGGAACTTAGCCCGATGTTAATTAATTATTAAACCTAAGCCTCCCTGACCTTAAGAAACGTTGTCGATGATGGCAAGTAAGAATATCTAGCGGTAGCCACCTGCGCGTGGCCTTGGGCACTGGTGGCCTAGCGGCTAGCCTGTGACCAGCAGAGGGCGCATCGAGATATTTTTGACCTTCTTCGGGTAACCCGTTGTGTTTGCAAAACCCTCTGTGCTCTCAACTGCTACAGCGAAATCTTCTCCTGACGACTTTGTAGCAGTTTTAGAGCAGCTTTATCGGGAGCGCACACTGACTCCCTATCCGGCCGGTAGAACGATTCCCCTACGCCTCAACGAACTGTTGATTGTTTGCCGCGGGGTGGTGCAGCTTTACACCATTCAGCAAGACGGCAGCGAAACGCTACTGGGATTAGCCGGGCCTTCCATGCCAATTGGCCTACCGTTGACCGTGGTCGATCCCTACTGGGCCACGGCGCTCACCGACGTTGATGTGCTGCCCCTATCCATGATGGAAGTAGAGTCTTCGCCGATGCTGATGGGTGGCATTTGTCGGCACCTGATGCTGCGGCTGCAGCAGTCAGAGGCCTGGCTGGCCATCTCCGGCAAACGCCTGGTCGCCGATCGCCTGCGACAGCTCCTGCTCCTCATTGCCCAAGACTTCGGCCAGGTCGAAACCTGCGGGGTGCGCATTCCCGTACGTCTGACCCACCACCAACTCGCTACCGCGATCGGTACGACCCGCGTCACCGTCACGCGGCTGCTGAAAGATTTCAAAGAAGAGGGCTGGTTACAGACCCAGCAGCGCTATTTGATTGTGCAGCTGGCGCAACTGTACGACAGCAGCTGGAGCCGCTTGTCCCTTTAGGGTCAAGTAGATTGGCGGGTTGCCACCTCGGCCATCAGCTCATGACAGCGATTTTCCAGATTTGAGCGGTTTAATACAGAACCGCTCGGGTGGGGGCGATCGCGCGATCGCCCCCACCCGAGCAGGCGTTCCAGCCTCTAGGAATCCATTATCCTGACCATCCCCTGGCCTCGGGCAGGTCAGATTTCAGCAGCTCACACCAAGCTCCTGCCAGCATGTCTGCTGACCCATTACCCACATCCGTAACGAACCCCGAAAATTCATTATTGGGAGCGTCGCGATCGCGTCGTGTGCCCCTTCTCTGAAACAGGACAACGACAAATCGATCTCCTCGACCCCTAAACTCCCCGACATTGCCGAGATGAGTCGGGCAATCTCAGCCCTAAGAACTCGTACAATCAGTCACCCCAATGCTCAAAACACCTAGCGGGAAGTGAGTTACGGCTCGCTGAGGTGGGCGCAGGCACCATTCATCTCAGTAGCCCCAAAATCGATTTCGTCTCAGGCAAACATTTTGCGGTGTCAATAGTTACAAGACTTTTTTGCGACGGTGATATGGTTACTGATTAAGGCATTTCGCTCGCTAGCGCCATGGTTGCTGACTGTCGTTAGGACAGCGTATTCAAAATCGGAAATTCTCGGACAAGTTCCGATGTCTCATCGAAACTTTTTGGCTTCAGCCCTGTCAAGGTTTCTTGAAGCCAATTATTTCCTAGGCGCCTGAGCAGACTTCGTCTTTTTTTGAGTTGTCACTTTAACTTTTGATTGCAGTCATTTATGGATTCATAAGCACTGCCAGTTCACCCTCAAGCGTTGATTACATAAACAAATTTATATTCTGACGAACGGTGTCTTTCACATGACGGCAGACGATAGGCCTAAAAATCTGAGTCCTTAAAGTAGCCCTGCAGGGAAGATCAGGTTTATTGATTGGCTGTGATGTTGAACTTGTGGTGGAGAAGTTGAAAGGAAGCTGGCCGAACTCATCAGGCTGAAAAATTTTATAAAAGGTCTCTTATATTTGATGCTGTCGAATTACTAAACTTCCCTGGCATTCAGCCACGACCCCTGCCTTTGTTCTCGGTTTAAACGGAATCTTATCGCTATGTCAATCGGCCCTCAGTCTCCACAAATCCAGCCCTCTCAACCCGCTGACTCCAGCAATCCTGAGCTTGATATGTTCTCGTCTCGGATTAACCCCTTGCTATTGCGGGTGTATCCGGCCCATATCGCCGAACCCTTGACTGAGCGATTGCACACGCTGCTGCAACCCTACCTCCAGCAAAGTAGCCGCGAAGACTGGCGCAAATGGAGTCACGACAACGTGCTGCTGATCACCTACGGTGACAGCTTAGTGGCTGAGGATGGGCGATCGCCGCTGGCAGTGCTGGCAACGTTTTTAGAACAACACCTCCAAGATGTGGTGACCGGGGTGCATATTCTGCCGTTTTTTCCCTATACCTCTGACGATGGCTTTGCGATCAAAGACTACAACAGCGTCAGCCCCGAGCTGGGCGACTGGGACGACGTCAAACGCATTAGCGCCACCCAGAATCTGATGGTCGATTTGGTGATCAACCACATCTCCAGTGAGCATCCGTGGGTGAAGCAATTTCAAGCCGCTGAAAAACCAGGGTGCGACTATTTGATTGAAGCCGACCCAGACGACGAGAGCCTATCAGCAGTGGTGCGCCCACGGAGTTCTGCCCTGCTGACCCAGCTGGAAACCGTGAACGGATCGAAGCATGTTTGGAGTACCTTTAGCGCTGACCAAATCGACGTTAACTTTGGCAATCCTGACGTGCTGCTGGAATACGTCAAAATCATTTTGCTCTACATCGAAGCGGGGGCGCGCTACATTCGCCTCGATGCCGTCGGCTATCTGTGGAAGAAGCTGGGCTCTAACTGCATTCACCTGTCGGAAACTCACACTATGGTGCGGCTATTGCGGGAACTGCTGCAAATGATCGATCCGCAAATTGCCATCATTACGGAAACCAACGTCCCTAATCGGGAGAACCTGAGCTACTTTGGCAATCGCAACGAAGCTCACATGATCTACAACTTTAGTTTGCCACCACTAGTGCTCAATGCCTTAATGCAGGGGCGTTCTGACTATCTCAAGCAGTGGATGATGAGCATGCCCCCGGCCCCAATTGGCTGCGCTTATTTCAACTTTACGGCGTCTCATGATGGCATCGGGTTGCGGCCCACTGAGGGCCTGCTGACCGCCGACGAATACAACTCGCTGTTAGACACGATGAAGCGGTTTGGCGGCAAAATCAGCATGCGACGCCGCCCTGATGGGACGGAATCGCCCTATGAAATCAACATTTCGCTGTTCGATGCCATGAAGGGCACGGTGGCGGGCGAAGATGAGTGGCAAATCGAACGGTTTTTGTGCTCTCAGACCATCATGATGTCGTTGGAGGGCATCCCGGCCTTCTATATTCACAGTCTGTTGGGCACGCGCAATTATCACGAGGGCGTGGCCGCCACCGGACACAACCGCACCATCAATCGCTACAAGTGGAATATTGCCGAGCTGGAAACGGCCCTCGCTGACCCCGAAACGCCCCACGCTCAAGTGTTCCAAGAACTGTCGCGGCTGATTGGCATTCGCCGCCGTCAGCGAGCCTTTCACCCCAATGCGACCCAGTACACGCTGCATCCTCTAAACCCAGCGATCTTTGCTTTTTGGCGACAGAGCATGGCCCGCGATCAAAGTATTTTTTCGATTCACAATTTGAGCAATACGCCGCAGGAGCTACAGCTGAGCGACCTGAACCTGTTAGATACAGATGAGTGGATTGATTTAATTAGCGGCGATCGCCTCATGTCGCTCGGGGCTGACTATCTGATCCAGCCCTACCAGTCGCTGTGGATTACAAATAAGGTCGATTCCGCTGCGGATGTCTCGACCCCGGACCCATTCTTGAGTGAGTAATCACCGCCACAGAACGATATGATGAAAGCCCAGAGATTGCTGAGCTTCATCAGGATTTGCCATGACTTCAGTCACCACGGTTAGCGGTTCCGGTTTGCCGCTACAGGGCAACGATATTGATACTGATCGCATCATTCCCGCTCGGTTTTTGCGCTGTGTCACCTTTGATGGCTTGGGCGAACAGGTGTTTGCCGACGATCGCACCCAGCTCAAAGGCGAACATACCTTTGATCAACCGCCATATCAAGACGCCGAGATTTTGGTCGTCAACCGTAATTTTGGCTGCGGCTCATCGCGCGAGCACGCCCCGCAGGCGATCGCCCGTTGGGGCATCAAAGCACTGATTGGCGAAAGCTTTGCCGAAATCTTTTTTGGCAACTGCGTGGCCATGGGCGTGCCTTGCGTCACCGTTAGTTCTGACGTTGCAGCCACCTTGCAGGCGCAGATTGTCGCCCAGCCCCAGCAACTCCTCACTCTGGATCTGAACAATCTGACCGTCACGATGGGCGAGTTTAGTGCCCCGGTGGCGATCGACAATGGGCCTCGACAAATGTTTGTCGGTGGCACGTGGGATGCTTGCGGTCAGCTCGTTTCCCAAGCGACGGCCATTCAAGCGACGGCCGCAAATCTGCCCTACGTCAATTGGCAGCGGCGATCGGCTTAAGCACCGAACTCAGAAATCACGTTTCTGCTCGTCAGAATTGGACACGACCAACCTCTGACAGCAGACAGTTCTGTTCTGGAAATATTCTTTGAGCGATGAGATCTCAAGCGATCGGCTTCATCGCCACCCACTTGCCCCCATCAATAAAGGCAACCAATCATGCAGCTCGGCTACACCATTCTCTACGTTGAAGATGTCATCGCCACGGTAGAGTTCTACGAAGCCGCCTTTGGCCTCAACCGTAAGTTCATCCACGAAAGCAAACTCTATGCCGAAATGGAAACGGGCACCACCGTCTTGGCCTTTGCCGGTAACCCCATGGCTGAGTTCAATGACATCGCCATCCGCCCAAATACTCTGGGTGAACTCCCCGCAGGCTTTGAAATCGCCTTTGTGACCGATCAGCCGGAAGCAAAATTTAAGACTGCGGTAGAGGCAGGTGCGGTGGCCGTCAAAGTACCCACAGCCCAGCCCTGGGGCCAAGTCGTTGGCTACGTGCGTGATCTAAACGGCTGTTTAGTCGAGATTGCCTCGCCCGTTGCCCCTAAACCTGTCGATACCTAAATCGCAACATCATGAGCATCCATACACGGTTCGTCGTCCCGACAAAATTGAGGACGAGTTTTCCACGTTGATGAACGTTGGCCAATAAACCGAAACGACTTTCGCATCCTAGGCATCAAGAACTTCAAACAACTGGCTTAAGAGAATGCCGATGAGCGTATTACCGTCTCAATCGTCTCTGCGGCATTCGTCTCGATCCCCGTCAGCACGATGTGTTTACAGCAACAATTAATCTCTTAAGGGTGCACTCGGCGATGACCCTCAACTTTGGTGTTTTAGCGACAGTAGAATACTCTCGTCAAAAAGACCCTCTAATACAAAGTGTAGATAAAGTTCTAGGTACATTTTCAATAGTGTAGATAAAGTTCTAGGTATATTTTCGATATCGTCCATCGATAGCGGGGATAAAGGGGTAGATTATCGCTAACGAAAGCGATAATCTACCCATCTTATGGGAAGGTTGTCATTCCTCTTTATCGCCAAATGG
>JBCBJQ010000058.1:0-36855 GCA_038523235.1 Cyanobacteria bacterium J06626_4 | reverse complement strand
CGTCGCCGCCGGCGCTAAGTTGGCGGCGATTGATAAAGTCACCCGGCCCGCAGGCTGGGAAATTCGCATGTATCCCTCAACCTATCGCACGGCGACGATTGGCGGCTTCATTGGGGGCGGCAGCGGCGGCATCGGGTCAATTATGTATGGCCAACTGCGCGATCGCGGCAACCTCAATGCGGTGCGGGTCGTGACCTTAGAAGATGAACCTCGCGTGATTGAACTGCGAGGTGATGACGTGCAGCAGGTCAACCATGCCTACGGCACGAACGGCATTATTACCGAGCTAGAAATTCCGCTGGGGCCTGCCTATCCCTGGGCGGAGGTGATTGTCACCTTTGACGATTTCATGACGGCGGCACGGTTTGGGCAGGCCCTCGGCGATGCTGACGGTCTGATCAAAAAGCTGATTAGCGTCCACGCGGCCCCGATTCCCAGCTACTTTGCGGCACTCAAAGCCTACTTGCCGACAGGTTGCCATGCGGCGCTGCTGATGGTGGCTGAGCCGTCACTAGAGCTATTGGCCGAACTCGTGGCTGAGTTTGGTGGCACCATCACCTACCAAAAGGCCGCAGACGAGGCGGGCAAAAAGACCTCGCTGGCAGAATTTACCTGGAACCACACCACCCTGCATGCTCGCAATGTCGATCCCTCTCTAACCTATTTACAAACGCTGTTTCCCCATGACCCGGAACTGCAATTAGTGCAGCAGATGTATGAGCACTTTGGCGATGAGGTGATGATGCATTTGGAATATTTTCGGGTGGGTGGGTCGGTGATTGCTGCCGCGCTGCAGCTGGTGCGCTTCTCAACGCCAGAACGGCTACAGGCCATCATTGACCACCTCGAAGCGCAAGGCGCTTTTATTGCCAACCCCCACACCTACATTTTGGAAGATGGGGGCCGCAAGGAAATTAACCCAGCGCAGGTTGACTTCAAAGCGCAGGTCGATCCCTACGGGTTACTGAATCCGGGCAAAATGCGCGGCTGGCTAGAACGTCAGACGGCCTGAATGTAACGGTTAATGTGCGATCGCCCAGCCAAAGCTCCCAGAGTCTTTTACACTCAAAGAGAAAATCACTAATACGCTTGAACTGGAGTCAGACCCATGTCGCGATGGCCTCCTCAATCTTTTGATGCTGAGCACGTGACGCTGCGACTAGGGTTGGGATTGGGGGCGGCGATCGCCGTTTTGCTACTGATTTGGCTCCTCAAGCTGTTGCTGCCCTGGCTGTTGCTGTTGGCCGGTGGCATGGCTGGGTGGTATCGCTGGCAGCGCCATCGCGATTTTCAGCGGCGTTTGTACCGCTGTTTTTATGATTGTTTGCCCAGCTACCAGGGTCGCATTAGCGCTCTGGATTTTGCGATGGCTGCCCACATTACCGGTGCCCAAGCGCGCAAGTTTCTCGATGCACGGGCTCAAGATTTTTTCGCCGACTTTGAACCGACTAACCACGGCGATATCCTCTACACCTTTCACCACCGCGCCACCGTTCCGCTGCCGGCCCCGCCATCCCAGGGTAATGTGACCCGCGTTCACACCGATGCCCAACCGCTGGGCACTAGCCAGCAGACAGATAACCAGGCTCCCAATTCGACGCTGCAGTTTTGAGTCTGACGCGGTGCTAACGGAGCGCGGCGGCTCTGGCGGCCCAGCGCGATACGGGAATGCCGCGATTCAACACATCGGTTTGCTCACCGGTGGGCAGGGTCACATTTTCAAGCAGGGTCACGCTGCCAGCGTGCAGCCCCAAGATGTAGTAGTCGCCGTCATCAAATAAGGCAAATAGTGGGGCTCCCGAGGCGCCAGGGTTGGTGTCACAGGTGTGAATTAAACTCCCGGCAAAATCACCCTCTTCTAGCTCCATAATCACGCTGCAGCGATCGCTGAGCCCAGCGGTTTCGCCCGGCTCGCCCAACCCGCTCAGCGTCGCCGGGGGAAAATCTGCCGAGTAGCCGACCACACTGATTTGGCTATCCATCTCGGCCAGCGTGTCGGCATCAACAAAGTCAACATGACGCCAGCCCAAAAAGCCAAAGGTCTCGCCCAAAGGCTCGTCTAGAGTTAACAGTGCCCAGTCGTCGGAGACATCGCCGGTAAACGGGCTGCTGCCATATTCGTAGGCCACCACCGTCGCCACGGCCTCAGACTCGCCCTGAATCACATTGGGGCGAAAGGTAATGGCGTGGGTGGTGGGCAAATCGCTCTCGGGGTCAATTAAACAGTGGGCATTGGTGAGTACCAGCTGCGGCCCAATCAGCGTCCCCGTACAAGCTCCCAGCACGGTAACACCGTCCGGGGCGACCCAATCGACCCGCCCAATGGTTGACCAAGGATAGCTGGCAGTTAATACGGGGGTGCGATCGTCTTCATTCACCACGGCCCGCAGCGGTCCATCGACTGGCCGGGGGGAGGTAGCAATGGCGGCGGGCACGTAGGCGGTTCCCCCCACCTCTGAGGCGCTGAGGGTCAAGGGTTCTAAGGTGACTTCATGAAGCTGCTGAGTGAAGCCGGGGGCCAGGCCCGATCCGCTCACGATGATTGTTGTCAGCCCTAAACCGGTGAGGGAAAACCAACGCCACGCCATACAGCAACCTCATGCAAAACGTTCACAAGCAGCCAAGCTACTTATCTCTTCACTCAAGGTGCCCTAATTTCCTTAAAGTCTGAAATTTCAGTTGCTCTCTGATCACCATGCCTCCCATTGGGCACCGCCCAGAGAACGGTTGACCGGCTTATGCTAAGGCAACAGCGCCAAAATCCGGTTGCGATCGCTGTCGGTGACACGGCCAAGCCTGACAAAACATCGTCTGCTTTGAGGCGCGGCGTCAGAGCCGGGCTGCCACGACGAATGCGCTCATCTGGGCCAGGTGATGGAGCACCTAATGGGGGAGTCTCAATTCTCTAGTCGCTCTCAGAGCATTCTCAGATTTCTGTGCTCTCTCAGGGTGTTCTCAGATTGTTGAGATAAATTGAGCGCATTCTTTACCGCCACCCTTTGATTCAGTCATGAGTGATTCTTCCCCTAAGATTCCAGCTGAGAATTCTCCTAACTCAGCCAAAGCCAAAGCCACCAACTGGCCGCTATGGTTGGGCATTGGCTTCTTCGGTGCCGTTGGTGCAGCACTTTTGATTTCATTGACGACTTCTTTGGGTGGCAACTCAACAGCCCCTTTAGACGCTGAAGCACCGACCGCAGCGCCAACTCCCGTAACCGCACCCCCCGCCAACCAGGAAGAACATCAAGTTTTGGTGACGGAAGTTGTTGATGATCTGAGTCGAGAAATTTTGGTGGGCGATTCTCCGACGCTGGGCAATCCTGATGCTACGGTGGTCCTGCTGAAATTTTCTGACTATCAGTGCGGGTTCTGCAACCAGGCCACCGGCCACATTGATGAATTTCTCGCCGAGCATGACAACGATGTGCTCTTTGTCTTGAAAAACTTTCCCCTGACCAACATTCACCCTGAGGCACTGCCTGCCGCGCTGGCCTCTTGGGCCGCCGGACAGCAGGGTCAATTCTGGGCTTACCACGATGCGCTCTTTGAGAACCAGCCCAATCTAGGCGAAGGACTCTACCTGAGAATTGCCCGTGATTTAGACTTAGATCTTGATCAGTTCAACACAGATCGCGCCAGTGAAGACGCGAAAAAAGCCGTCGCACGCGATTTGGCCCTTGCCCAAGAACTACAGCTCAGCAGTACGCCGACGTTCATTATGAATGACGTTCTGATTCCGGGCGCAGTGCCTGCCGACTTTTTATCGGAAGCCCTCGTCCGTGTGCAAGCTGCTCAGTAGGGAGACGGGAGACTTCGGTAGTGTGCTAGACCTGTGGATGCGCTTTTTCTGAAGCTTACGCTCTCAAAGCCATCTCCGTTGGTCGAGAACATACCTGACGGTGGATGGAAGCCAATTTTAATCCAAAATCATCTTGTTTCTCTAATGGAATCGCTTTCTGGATAACGGATATCGTTCCGATCAAGACGAATGCAAGTTGCGCGACTCATCGGTGTAAGTAGGTAAGCACAATCATCTTGCAGACGGGTTTCGGCTCCGCTCAACCCTCAACGTTTGACTTGGTAAGCAATATAGCTGATTGAGCGGAGTCGAAATCAGCGACCGGTTTAACACTTAATTTGACCCAGCTATTTATAGCGGATCGGTAATTCCAGCGCAGAGTCCGAACCCTAGCGGCGGTAGGGTTCGAGGTATTGCAAGAGACCTTGAGTGATCGCTTGGGCCATGCGTTCTTGCCAAGCGGGGTCACGTAGTCTGACAATATCTTCAGAACCGGTGAGAAAACCCAGCTCCAGCAGGGCGGCTGGCATGGCCGTATTGCGCAACACATAGAATCGGGCCTGCTTGACCCCACGATTGCCCAAACCTGAAGCGGGCTGCACATTGGCATGAATGATGCTGGCCAATTGTCGACCGTTCTCGGAGTAGTAATAGGTTTCTACCCCGTTGACGTCAGGCCGACTCAGGCTAATGGCGTTGGCATGAATGCTGAGAAAGATAGTGGCGTTGGCGTTGTTAGCAATGTTGACCCGTGGCTCTAGATCGAGGGTGCGATCGTCTACCCGCGTCATCACCACATCAACGCCCGCTTCTCGCAAGAGCTGCGCTACCCGTGTCGAAACGGGAAACACTACGTTCTTTTCTTGGACACCGCCAATACCCACAGCACCAGGGTCGCGGCCCCCATGCCCCGGATCGATCGCCACCAAAATTCGACTATTGTTGACCCGCGGCGGCACTCGCGGCGTTTGGGGCTGCGGGGGAATCTGCGGCTGGGGAATCTGTGCTTGCGGCGGCTGTTGCGAACCGGGCGGTACCGCGATCGCAGGGTTGGTGCTTAACGGCTCATCTGGAATGGAGCTGATGGAAACCCCACTGGGCGGCACAATCACTAGGCCACTTTGGCTGCCGACACTGGTGGGGGTGATTTCCCAATCCGGGCTGTCGGGGGATAGCGTCATCACCACCCGAGTCGTCAAGCTTTGATTGTCTTGAGCAATATCCCAGCGGCTCACGCTGTAACGATTGCCGGGGAGGTTGCTAGCTTCGAGAAAGGGCGAAATCGAGCTGTTGAAAATGTCAATTACAATCTGGCGCTCGCGCCCGAGACTGCCGACCCGTTCTAGATTGATCGTCGGGATCGGGCCATCGGTGCGAATAAAAAAGCCATCGGGCGTCGTCACAATATTCGAGAGAAAGCTCGTCGCCTCGTTAGAAAAATCCCCGGTGATGGAGTTGCCACTGTTGCCGGCAGGCGCAGTGGGCGTGGCTGATTGTTCTGGTTCTGGTAGCTGCACGACCCACTGGTTGCTGCTGATGCCGCGGATCTCGACTGCCCGTGGGTCCAAGGTGTATCCGGCAGCCAGCTCAATCACCAGGCGAGCCGTTTGGGCATCAAATTGACCCGATCGCACTTCGCGAATCGCCCCGCCGACGGCCTGACGCCGAGAGGATCGCCCTAACGTGGTGCCCGGCAAATCGATGACCACTCGAGTGGGGTTAAATACCAGCTGAGCGCGCGGCTGCACCGCCGTATCAGTGGTAAACACCAGCTGATTTTCGCGTTCATTAAACTGCCAAGACTGCAGCTGAGCCGCCGCTGCGGGCAAGGTTAAAACTAGCGCGCTAGTCACCCCCAACCCTGTTGAAATTAGCCAATCAAATCGCAATCGGGATGTCTCCTTTCAGGAAACTTCATCGGGATCAATGACGCTGTGCCTACGGATCTGTGCCAACGTTTGCTGACAACTCGGCAAGTTTCGCACCTCGCGGCTTCAAAGTCTAGCGCAGGAGAGCTGAATGTCACGGGCAGACATCAGGACTTACGCATTGACAAATTCAGCAAAACCATAATTCAAGCGGTGCTACCCATCAGCGGTGCTTGGAGGATGAACTGGCGAGCGACCTCTTGATAGAGGTGACGTTGTAGCTCATACCAATTGCCTAACTGCTGGTGCCAGACGTGCAACTCCAACTCGATAAAGGCACGTAGGGCGCAGAAGATATGAGTGTGAATAGCTTCCTTTAAGCGCACCCGAAAGCGTTTGAGGGCACACAACTGTTTCCCGGTCCGGTGAAAACATTCAATGCCCCAATGTTGGGTATGCAACTGCTCAAAGTCAGCCGCAACGGCTGCTTCTAGCGCCTCCGGGTCAGGCAAGTACAAAGCATAATACCGACACGATTCGTTTTTGAAACGCTGGCAAAAGACCTGGACTCACCCGACTCCCCTAAGATAGACCAGCCTCCCAGACTCAGGAATGGTGAGCGCCTCCACCCGTTGATCAGCTTGATGAGGCGTTAAACGCACCCGGCGATTCTTGGCCACTCCGACTAAAAACCCCGTCTGGTCGTCTTTGAGCGATACTTGAGATTTGCTTTGGCGGCATCCCAAATATCGCTCGTGGCGGCGCGAGGGCGCAGACCCCATTGCCTCACGTCCTGCCACCTCTCCTGAAAGTATTGGTTTTTAGTTTTTCCCTCCGCTTGGTCATAGAGCCGGTCGTTAATCGGCACTCGCAAGCCATTGATGCTGGTGTAGTAGAGCGTGACCAGTAAGAGTCCCAGTACCGGTTTAGCAGCTTTACTGCTCCAGAAATAGCCCAACAGAGCGGTGGCTTGGCGTTGCGCATAAGGCGTTTCCAGCACCGTATCGTCCACGCTCAAAACACCCCCGACTAAGTCAATCCAGCCTTGAGAGACTAACTCGTCCAACAGATCCTTCGGCACGTAGCGCTCTCGGCACAGAAAGCGATTGACGCTGTCGTGGGACACCCTTTTGAGCCTCTCAGCCAGTGCGCAACAGCCAGAACCTTGCGGTTGAGCGAGTCGGTAGCAGACGTAGAGGTCGATCGTGCAGTGCGCCGTGGAAGGTTTTGCCAGAATACGCAACGGAATGGTTTATGCAACACCTTTGAATTTCAACTCATATATTCATTCAGCTGTCAATGCGTAACTCCTGCTAATATGAGTGTACTACATGGGCAACGTGCAGCCCATACACCCAATTTAGCGAGATATACCGCGAGCAATCAGCCTATCCACCAGATTTCGGGCAGATAGACTGCAATTGTCGATCTAATAAGAGTTAGGCTTCACCCAAAAAAGTTTTATGGCAATACCGAGGAAAGGGACTCGCAAAATCAGCATTGATGGCAAGGCTTACAGATGGTTTGCTCAAGTAGATTCTGACTACTTCACTAAGTCCTTCATTATTGAGAGCATTGATGACGACAGATACTGTGTCACTGGAGGCTTTGAATATCAGCACGATCTAGTTATATCTCCCTGCATCATTGAGCAGGCAGTTCAGCAAGCAATAGAGGGTGGGTGGGAGCCTGGAGTAAGTCAGGTGAAGAAGTTCATCATTGACATCACCAAAATCGAAATTTGAATAAGAATCAAGAACCCCGCCGCAAGCGGACGGGGTATGGCAAGAGAGTCTGCTCCTAAAGCTGCGGTTTAGCTTGCAGAGTTGTTGTTTCCGCCGCAAGCAGCGGGGAATCAGACCCAAACGAGATTGAATCGTAGATTTTTCAGCTTGGGCAGGCTCTGCCTAACATAGGTCCTGAGGCGGATAATGCTCCTGGTCCCTGTCGCCTAACCCTACGCAGGAGCGGACGGACTTTACGATTTAGGGATGGATGCCAAAATACTAGCTGCCGCTTAGCTTCACGTTAGACGGCATCAAGATTTCCGCTTCGACCGTCTGCTCTCGGCTCTAAAGAGACATTAGAAACTTCCCGGAAACTCACAGTCTCTACAATCACTCGCCGTGGTGCGATCGCGATCTGTAGACTGCGGTTAGCTCAGGTTTCTATCGATTCACCCAAAACTTTGCGGGGACTTCACTAAGATTCTATGGTTTTTCCATGCAGACCTTGGAATCTCTTGACTTCATTGCTGTGCTGAGTCGCGACCCCACTGGTCGTTCTAGGATATTGCAGACTGAGGAGCAATAACTACAGCCTCTGAACTCGATTCTGTAGTGCGTTGCACCATTTTTTTCCGTTCATCAATAAAGCGATTCATTTCTAAGGCGAAGTTAGACTGTTGTTGAGCAACAGAAAATACCGCATCACCATTCAGCACCACGAGTTCCACATCTTGCAGTGCCGTCACAGAAACCCAGCTGGGCTCGTTGCGCAGTAGCGACATTTCGCCAAACAGATCACCGGTTTCAAGGTAAGAAACCACCTGGGGATTACCCGCATGATCAGGGCATGAAAGGGTGATTTGGCCTTGGAGCAAAATGCAAATCCCGGCATCAATCTCACCAGCGTGAATAATGCTTTCACCCGCGCCATAATATTTCACCTCTGCCTGATGGGCCAGGGTGTCGAGCACGGTTTCATCCAGTAGTCGAAAAATGGGTAAAGCCGCGAGAGCTTTCAAAATATCAGGGACATAATCCTGACCATCAGACGGATGATCCGGCAACACATAATGTTTCTCGAAGGGCATCGGCGGCATCAACCGATGGCGTTTTGCCGCATAGTAGACATTCGTAATAAACTGTCCCTGAATTGTTGACGCATTCGTGAAATCAGCAATACAATATTGCACCTCATATTCGGCTTGATGATCGGTAAATTTCAGGGGCCGAACTTCCGGCTCCGGCTCCGCCAAGATGCCCTCTACCGCCAGTGCCGACGCCTTGAGAACGGGAATGACCCGATTGGGCGCTTCTTCATGAGAAAAGGTAAAGGTGACGCGATCGCCATGGAGCGGATAGAGCAACGTGTAGTTATAGATGGTCTCCTGTCCCAAAATTCCGTTGGGAATAATTACCACATCATGGTCAGGCGTCCTCAGCCGCACAGCCCGCCAATTGACTTCTAAAACCTCGCCCTCGACCTCATTAACGCGAACCCAATCCCCGACCTGAAAGGGCGATTCGAAAATGAGCAAAAATCCAGACACCAGGTTGCTGAGGGTATCTTGCAGGGCCAGGGCAATGACTAAAGACCCCACCCCTAGGGCGGCAATGACTTTGCTTAGATCTACCTGCCAGACGGTCGCTAATAGATAAGCCGCAACACATAGAATAACCCCGACCCGAGCGACCTGAAAAAGTAAATTGGGAACATCAATTTGCCAGTCATACTGACGATTGCCTGGAACTAGAATGCCATTTACCAAGGCAATGAGGCTGTAGATGATGGCCAATCCTAGCGCTGTAGAAATGATTTGTATTGTGATGTCTTCAGCGGGTACATGGAATAGCTTTAGGGTCACCAGTAAAATCGCTAGGGGCGGCAAGACAAATACGCGGATACTATGCAACATATCCGCTAAAGGATGGCCGCGCAGGCGCAGGCGTGAAACGATTTCTCCCAGGCCAATTGAGCCAGCTGGGACTGCCATGATTAAAATCAAGGCCCACGTAATTTGGTTCTGTTCCATGGCGACATCCCTAGTTTTTAGCGTCGAGTGGATTCCAATACTTAAGTATCAAACGGGTCAAGGCCCAGTTCTTCGGCAAGATCACCCACAATTGAGGCTTCATTAGTAGGTGCCGACGATGCGACTTTAGAAGGCGCTTGAGTCGGTTGAGCACTTACCTGAGCGATTTCCTCGCCTGTCCTATGATCCGATGACTCGTCTTTATATAGGAAATCTGGAGATGCCAATTCGGGCTTAATTTCAGGCTTTAAGTCCTCTGAAGATAACTCCTGAGAAAGGCCGCTGGTGAGTTCTCCGATCAGATCGGTGAGGGCATCTTTGCGGAGTATCCAGGTGTCAATTTTGACCTGATTATTCAGGGAAAGACTGCTGCCTGGTTGAAAGTCATAGAACCCCTTGAGGCGATCTCGCACCATTTGAGTGGTCACAATGACACTCACGTCCGTCGTGTCAATCAGTTCACTGGCAATGGCTACCGGTTGGCCCAACAGGTCATAACTTAACGGTTGATCACCCAGAAGACCGGTGGCTACAGTTCCCGTGTGAATGCCAAGGCGCAAACTCAGGCAGGTTTGATGACGACTATTGAAACCTTGGATGAGCTCCAGCAAATTGAGGGCGAAATCCATCATTCGTTTTTCATGGTCAAGTCTGGGTTTCGTGAGACCACAGGTGGCGATGTAGCGATCGCTAGCAAATTTAAAGGGCTCGACATCATTGCGCTTGGCCGCCTGGTTGAAGGTACTCAATAGCTCCGTCAGATACTGAGTCAACGTGCTAGAGGTCTGCTGTTCAGACAGGGAACCCAAGCCAACAATTTTGGCAAATAAAACGGTGACCTGCTGGGTCTGGGTGGCGATCAAGGATTCTTTTCGCTTGAGGCGCTCGATAATCTCACCTGGCAGGAGTTTCTGCAAAATATCCTGAGCGTCAAAATATTGCTGCTCAACGTGGTTAATTTGCTGGCGCATTCTTTGGACAACTGTATTGAAAATAGCGGCCAACTCGCTAAATTCATCGGTGGAATCAAAGAACACATGGGCATCTTCTTGACCCAACTCTGCTTGTCGGGAGGCCGCAATCAGGGTATCAATGGGTTTCACAAAATTAGCAGCAATAATACTGGCCAAAAAGGTCAGAACCAGCATCAAAATTACGGTTGAAATGAGCAAATAGGTTTGGAGAGAATAGACGGACTGATAGGCTTCAGCTAGATCCATTTCCGATAAAATCGCCCATTGTAGCCCCGGCAAATTCACAGGAGCATAGGAACTCAGCACCGGAACGCCGCGATAGTCTTTTATGATCTGGGTTCCTTCCTGCCCGGCGATCGCTTCTTTTGCCGCTTCTGTATTCACCCGCTGAAGCAAAATTGAGGTATCTAATTGATCAATCAGCTTGACGATTCGGCTGGGTGTCCCCGTTGAACGCAGGGCTTCTTCATAGCCTGCTTTGTCTTCAATCAAAAACCGAGAGATGGAGCGCATCAGATAATCCTCACCGACTAAGTAGGTTTCTCCAGACTTACCTAATCCGTCTTGCTCCCAGTGCTTTCCTCCCGTTAAAACCTGATTAATTTCGTTGACCGGCATCTGCACCGCGAGAATGCCGACAAAGGTGGAGCCATCGTAGATCGGACCCGCCAAAAATGCTGCTGGAGCCGCGTAGGAAGGCTTGTAGGTTTTGAAATCTGCAACTTGAATCGCGCCCCGATCAGGATTATCCTGCACCGCTGCGACGATCTCGGCTAAATTACTGCGGCTGTAGGGACCATAGTCGAGATTGGTGGCGTAATCCGTTTCTTTATAGACAGAATAGACAATGTCTGATGTGTGGGGATCAATCAGAAAAAAGTCGTAGTAGCCAAACTTTTGAATGAGGTTTTGAAACAGGTGATGGTACCGGTTATGAACAGCGGTGTAAACGCTGTCATCACTGGCCTCTGTCAGTGCATCCTTATGCCCTACTGGATAGGGATTGGCCGCAATGTAGTGATATTGCAGATAACGGGCTGCATGGCCTTTAGGGGCGTAGGTTTCATAATTCGGCGTACCCGCAATATGCTCGCTCAACTTAGGAAAAAAGTTCTGCTCATAATAATCACGAATGCCATCGTCCCAGTCTGTTGGAGTTGTTTTTTGGTTGAGCTGATCATAGGCCGAATCAAACTCCTGCACCGCCGATACCACCATGCGGTCTTCACAGAGCGTTTCAACATGGTTTTTGAAGGTGGTGAAATAGGATTCAATCTGATAGGTCTTTGACGCCCTAACGCTCGTGAGATGGTCAAAAATATTTTGCTTGAGCTCTGCCCGCGCCCAGCTCCACCCTAGGAGACTGATCGAAATAATCGAAATCAGGCTGACACCCAGCAACATCACCTGAATTTTTGACTTGATGCTGAGATGACGAAGGCCAATCATGACGGTAATCCAGAAGGTGACAGCGGCAGCGTTAATCAGAGAATATCAGATGGATAAAAACTGCCGGATATTGATTTTTAGAGGACTCGTTTCTGGATCGGAAGCAACAATAAATCGGACTCATGATCTCTGAGACTTAAACACTGGCTCAACGCTTGCGCGATATGCTAGTTTCTCATCAACAACTTAGACCTGACGAAGCTTCCACAATCATTGACGTACAGAACTAGCGAATTATTATTTAGCAATACGCTCTGCTCCAATAGTGGGACATCGTTCTTCCTCGGTGATAAGGCTCCCATTTTCTTGTTTCGAGCACTAGAAATTGGGACTTGGAAAACTCTGGATGGCCTACGTAAAATGTCTCGACCGTGGTGAGCACAGTTGTTTCTGCAAGTAAGATGATTGCCAATCTGAAGCCGCAATTGTCAGTGACGACTCCTCGCCAAAAGGCCACAATCTGCTCACTGGCGCAACTCGGTATTCAGGCATGAGGATAACGTTGTGGTCATCGTCTGTCACGGTGCCAAATACACACAGCTAGATCTGGTCATCGCTGGCGCTGTCTGACGCTGAGCTACCGCCCAAATCAGTTAACCCAGGCGTCGGGACAGCGGTACCCGCCGAGTTGTTGGCCCCCTTGGTGCCAATGCAGAAGCACCCAATCCGTGCGAAATTTCTGGCTGGTGGTCGATGGGATTGCGGCGGCTAATGCTATAGCTCTCGGGTTCGGATACTGACAACGGCTATAACCCTTGCATAGAGATGCTTTCAATTCTGCCTTTTGCCTTCATCCCTTCGCTATATCTGACCCACCGCCCCCACCGGTTTATAGCCGCCCCTTTTTCATTGTTGGGAGGAGGATGCCGCAACGCTATGGCAGATGGGGCTCTAGCGCTGATTTAAGAAGTATTCAGCTTCGGCCTGGAAGATCTCTACAAGCTCTGGATCCATGTAACGGTACTCATCGGGAATATCCATCACCTCGATCGCCTTATCGGCAACGAGGGAACGAAACTTCTCCCGTAACCGTTTGTGGTGCTGGGATTCCATCACAAAGATGTAGTCAGCCCATTGAATATCCTGAGCGGTCACCTTTCGGCGGGCTGTGTCACTGGTGCCTGCCGATCGCACCTGTAAGGTCGGATACCGGCGCCAGACCGCTTCTGCCGTCGGACTGCGCCACTGATTGCGGCTACAGATAAACAGAATATTCATCGTGTTCTCATCGCGATCGCTGAAATTTTGCAGGCTGATTCCCAATTCTCTGAAAGAAGACGACCACTCTAGCCTGCCTGCTCCTCAGCGCCCTGGCGTTGTCAAGATTGCTTGAGGAGTCCGAACACTGGACATTGCGCTTAGCCTCAGACCTCAGACCCTGACCCTACCTTTTAGCTATGCTGAATAGCCCATGCAATCTTTGAATAAAGAAAACTCAACGTTTTCCCCCGCTTCTAATTTTTCGCCCTTAGGCTCAATACTATAAGCAGGTTCCGTATTCTTTGGTCATGCTCAAAGCTCCCCCTTCTGCTGGTGCCGCCGTGCCGCAAGACCGCGCCGATCGCACGCCGCCACCGCATCAATCCTATGTGCTTGACGTCGGCGGGATGAAATGCGCTGGCTGTGTGCGAGCGGTGGAAAATCAGCTGACCGCCTGCGACGGGGTGGTGACGGCCACCGTGAACCTGATTACCGAAGTGGCCGTGGTGGAAGCGGCCAGCGAGCCGGCGATCGATCCGCAATCCCTGGCCGATCGCCTGACCAAATCGGGCTTTCCCTCACAGCTGCGGGCCAAAGCCGCCGATGGCACCAGCAGCACGTCGGGGTTGACCGACTGGCTAGCGCGCAAACAGCAGGAAAATCGCGAGCAGCTCCAGCGGTTGGCGATCGCCCTGATCTTGCTAGCGCTCTCGACGATGGGACACCTGCATCATCACTTTGGCCGGGTGGCGATTCCGGTGTTGAGTGACCTGTGGTTTCACTTTGCTCTGGCAACCTTGGTGTTGCTGTGGCCGGCACGCGGCATTTTAGTCGATGGCTGGCAGGGGGCTCGTCACCTCATGCCCAACATGAATACGCTGGTAGCGCTGGGGGCATTGAGTGCCTACGGGGCCAGCGTGGTGGCGCTGCTGTGGCCCCAATTGGGGTGGGAATGTTTTTTTGATGAGCCGGTGATGCTGCTCAGCTTTATTTTGCTGGGACGGACTCTAGAGCAGCGGGCGCGGTTTCGGGCGACGGATGCGCTGCGATCGCTGATGGCGCTGCAACCGGCCAAAGCGCGCCTGATTGGCATGCCCGATGCGGCGGGAGTGACGCAGCCGGGTGTGGAGATTCCTGTCAGTGCGGTGCAGTCGGGCGAATGGCTGCAGGTGCTGCCAGGGGAGACGATTCCGGCTGATGGGGTGATTGTGGCGGGGCAAACCACGATTGACGAGTCAATGCTCACGGGCGAATCGATACCAGTCGAAAAAGCGCCCGAGGCGGCGGTCGTGGCCGGTACCCTGAACCAGACTGGCGCGATCGCCCTCAAAGTAACGCAAACCGGCGGCGCGACTGTGCTGGCGCAGATGATTCAGCTAGTAGAAGCGGCCCAAACGCGTAAAGCGCCGATTCAGCGGCTGGCTGACGTGATCTCGGGCTATTTCACCTACGGGGTGCTGACCATCGCCACCCTGACGTTCTTATTTTGGTATTTTGTCGGCCTGGCCGTTTGGCCCCAAGTCATGAATAGCGCCCTGGGGGCAATGCATGCCGATCATGTGATGACGCTGCAGTCGTCCTCGCTGCTGATCAGCCTCAAGCTGGCGATCGCCGTGCTCGTGATTGCCTGCCCCTGTGCGTTGGGGCTGGCAACCCCGACGGCGATTTTGGTCGGCTCGGGACTGGGGGCCGAACGGGGGCTGCTGATTCGCGGCGGCGACGTGCTCGAAACGCTGAGCCAGATTGACACCGTCGTGTTTGACAAAACCGGCACCCTGACCCAAGGCCAACCGCAAGTCACTCACTGTCAGGCGCTGGACGCGTCGCTGACCGACGACGAGTGGCTCGCCCTAGCGGCAGCGGCAGAAAGCGGCACCCAACATCCGCTGGCGATCGCCATTCAGCAGGCGGCGGCAGCGCAATCTTTGGCACTCCCCACAGCGACAGATTTTCAAACTCAGCCGGGTCGGGGCATTGCTGCCACGGTAACCCACCAAGGTGTTGCCCAACCAGTTTTCATCGGCAACGCCGATTGGTTGGCGCAGCAGGGACTGGCCATTCCCGAGGCGGCGACTAAGGCCATGACGGCGATCGCGCCCGGCCATACGGCAGTGTACGGTGCCCTCGCCGGGCGCGTTGTGGGCCTGATAGCCGTGGCCGATGCGGTGCGGGCTGAGGCAGCGACAACGGTGGCTAACCTGCAGGCGCAGGGTCTGGAAGTGCAGATGCTGACGGGTGATCGCTCAGCGGTGGCCCAGGCGATCGCCCAACCCCTCGGCCTGGCTCCCGAGCACATTACCGCTGAGGTCTTGCCTGCCGGTAAGGCTGAGGTGATTGCTGATCTGCAGCAGCAGGGGCGGCGCGTGGCCCTTATCGGCGACGGCATTAATGATGCACCTGCTTTAGCCCAGGCCGATGTGGGCATTAGCCTCAGTTCTGGCACCGACATTGCCACCGAAGCGGCGGATGTGGTGCTGATGAGCGATCGTCTCACAGAAATTTTGACGGCATTGCGTCTGGGTCGAGCAACTGTTGCTAAAATTCGGCAAAATCTAGCCTGGGCCTTTGCTTACAACTTAGTTGGCATTCCGGCTGCAGCTGGGGTTTTGCTGCCGGCCTATGGCATGAGTCTGAGTCCCGCCGTGGCGGGGGGGCTAATGGCTTTTAGCTCAGTGACCGTGGTGGTGAACTCTTTGCTGCTCAAGGCCCAGCGTCTAGAGCCACGCTAACGTACAGGGAAGCCGCCATGATTCGCTCGCGCTCAAGAACCCGCCTGGTCTTTTTGCAGATTGGTTTTGTGGCTTGGGGAGCATTGGCATTAGGGGCGATCGGGCTGTTCTTTTTACAACCCCAGAGTCAATTTGCGGCGAGTCAGCTGCCTCTGATGACGTTGGCGTTGTGGCTCGCAGGTATTGGCTGTGTCGCCTTTATCCTCGCGGGTTTGCTCACCCAAAAAAGCCGGATTTACATCCTCTTTTTTGTCGGCGTTTTGGTACTCTTGCTGAATGGCTTGGCCTTCTTTGGGGCTTACACGCTCACCCACTTCAACGACTCGATTTTGCCTGGCCTAGCCTTTGCCCCCAAGCCGGAAAACGCCCGTCAACCCTCCGAATTTGGCCTCGACTACGCAACTGAACGCATCGTCATTAACGAAGACGAATGGCTGGAAGCCTGGCGCATTCCGTACTATGGCGAGGCGAAGGGCACGGTGCTGCTGTTTCCTGGCAACGGCGGCAACAAAGCTCATCAGCTCATGCTGTCTGCCAGTGTGTTTAACGGGTTGGGCTACCACACCCTGATGGTCGATTTTCGGGGGCAAGGCGGCTCTAGCGGTAACAGTGCCACCCTGGGCCTGCGCGAATCTAAAGATGTCGCCTATGCGATGGCTCATGCTGAGACTATTGGCTTGCCCAAACCCTACGTGGTTTATGGCGTGTCGGCGGGCAGTGCCGCGATTCTCAAGGCGATCGCGAATGGCCTGGAGCCCGATGCCGCCATTCTAGAAATGCCGTTTGCCCACTTTATGAGCGCGGTCAAAACTCGTATGAAGGCCCAGGACTTCCCTACGACTGGGCTGGCAGAACTGCTGGTGTTTTGGGGCAGCGTGCAACATGGCTACAACGGATTTGCCCATAATCCCGCCCGCTACGCGAAGTCGGTGACGGTGCCAACGCTCATTCTTCATGGTGAAAAAGACCGCTGGACAAGCCTAGAGGAAATCAAGGATATCTATGACAACTTGCAGGGCAACAAAGAACTGGCGGTATTCCCCAATACGGGGCACAGCCTGTTAGTCACGGTTGATCAGCCCCGCTGGACTAAAACCATTGGTGACTTTCTGAACAATCAGTGGAATTCGTAGCTAGGTGGTGCTGGTGACGGTGAGTTATATCTACTGATGTCCATGAGATCTCAGGTTGATATCTGGAGTGTGCTATACGATGGCAGCATTGTCGCCTTCATAGGTGAGTGTCCTGGCGACATCTCTGTGAAGGTTGAAATCGAGTATCTCTGTGAGTTGCTAGCAACCGGGTCTAAGTTTCTCTGGGTACATCTCCGCAGCTGTAGCGATGCAGTGTATAGCCCATTCGAGAGTTCCGCATCTGTCATGCATATTGTGCATTTGGGTGACTGTGACCTCGAAATCCTCAGTGCGAAAGAGGAGGGGAATCACATCTCAGTCTGCTGTACTGAGGGCATACTGCGCCTGGATTACTTAGATGCTACTTGTGAGCTGGACACCGGCATTCCAGTTCCTGTTGCCATGTTGTCTCAAGCCTGCAAGAAGTATTGGGATGACTGAGATCAGCATAGCAAAGACGACATATAGCCACCGAAAATCATGGCCGCAAATGACTGAATATTCTGACAAAATTACTGTTGAACAAGCCTATTTAGCCGCATATGAGTACTTGCTGCGTAGATGGGAGTATCTGCCTGAGCGGCTAATAGCCGACGAACTCAGCGACATGAGTTTATTAAATGACGGAGGCAGTGCTGATCCAGCTTGCAAGCACGAGTTTATCGAAGCTCTCCGCGCAGTTCTTGACGCTGAGGCGAAATTGGGGCGATATACGAGAGCTGATCTGAAGCTAGGTTAAGCAAGTTTGGACAATTTCACTCGGGCGAGCTATGCCCACTACCTGTCAGGCATAGCCTTTGTCAAGATGAATGGCGATATGTCTTGACGCAAGTCTAGATGGCTGAATAATATGTAATTAATTACGTAATTGATTTTATGGTTAGAGACTTTTATTCTGAAGTTGGCAAAGTTGCTCTGGGTAGCCGTCTCCGACGGGTAAGCGAAGGCCTGACAGAAGATGGGGCGAAAATCTACGCGCTCTACGATGTAGCGCTGGAACCCAAGTGGTTTCCGGTGATTTATGTGCTGATGCAGCGGGGTAGTGCGGCTGTAACTGAGATTGCTCAAACCATTGGTCAATCCCATCCCTCAGTCAGCCAAATGGTGAAAGAAATGAGTCGTCGTGGGCTGGTTGTAACGGCAAAAGACAGTCAGGATGCGCGGGTCAACATCGTGAGTCTGTCTGACATGGGTCAGCAACTGGTGCCAAACCTCGAAAAGCAGTGCGCCGATGTAACACAGGCAGTGGAAGGCCTGCTGGCAGAAGCTCAGCACGATTTGTGGAACGCGATCGCAGAGGTGGAATTTCTGTTGGCGCAAACCAGCTTTTTTGAGCGGGTGCGGGCAGTGCACAAATCGCGGGAGCAGCAAACGGTGGAAATTGTTGATTATCAGCCCGCCTTTCACGATGATTTCAAACGGCTGAACTATGCATGGATCGAACAATACTTTCAAATTGAAGCGGCCGATCGCCAATCGCTAGAACATCCAGACGACAAGATTTTGAACCCAGGCGGACACATTTATATGGCGCTACAGGATGGCGAAGTGGTGGGTACCTGTGCGCTGATACGACTGAATGCGGAGACCTATGAGCTGGTCAAAATGGCGGTAGCAGAAACGGCCAGAGGTAAAGGTATCGGTTTTCGCCTCGGGCAAACCGCGATCGCCAAAGCCCGTGAGTTAGGGGCAAAAACGCTCTTTTTGGAGAGTAATACCGTTTTAGAACCGGCTATCCGCCTGTATCAAAAGCTGGGGTTTCGCAAGGTCGTCGGACAGCCCTCACCCTACGAACGCTGCAACATTCAAATGGAGCTACCCCTGACTTGAGGGCGGGTAAACCTGATCTGGCTCAATGGGAGGACGCGCCGTGATGCATCGCTGTTACCAACAAGTCTGGCGGCGGCGTGGCCTATAGTTGAGGGTCTAAAAAATCAGTGGCGGCTAAAAGAGACCAGGGGAAGACGATCACCGGTCTCTACTATGTCCTCGCATCAGCGGCCAGAGAGCCCGGCTTGCCGTTAAACTATGGACAGACGTAACAAAATGTAAACTTCATGACTGTCGGGCATTCCACAAATCAGCGAGTCGTCGTCATCGGGGCTGGCATTGGCGGACTGACAGCAGCGGCCTTGCTGGCCCGGCGCGGTTACGACGTCACCGTATTTGATCAAGCCTATGTGCCCGGCGGCTGTGCCTCAACGTTTAAGCGACGGGGCTTCACCTTTGATGTGGGCGCGACGCAGGTGGCCGGGTTAGAGCCGGGCGGTGTGCACCAGCAAATCTTTGCCGAACTCGACATCCCGCTACCGGCGGCAACCCACTGTGACCCGGCCTGTGCAGTTTACTTGCCGGGCGAAATCACCCCGATTTCCGTCTGGCGCAACCCAGCGGCCTGGCAGGCTGAGCGCCAGCGCCAGTTTCCGGGCAGTGAACGGTTTTGGCAGCTGTTGGCCACGCTATTTCAAGCCAGTTGGCGCTTTCAGGGACGCGAGCCAGTGCTGCCTCCCCGCACGCCTTGGGATCTGTGGCAGCTGGTGTCAGCAGTGCGACCCGACACGCTGATTACCGCACCCTTCACCTTTTCCACGGTGGGGCAGCTCCTCCGCGCCTTCGGACTGCAGGGCGATCGCCGCCTCAAAACCTTTCTCGATCTGCAGCTTAAGCTGTATTCCCAGGTGGGGGCCGACGAGACGGCGCTGCTGTATGCGGCCACAGCTCTGGGCGTTTCGCAAGCGCCTCAGGGGCTGTTTCATCTGGAAGGCAGTATGCAAGTGCTGAGCGATCGCTTGGTAGCTGCGCTAGCGCGTGATGGTGGCAAGTTGCTGATGCGTCACACGGTAGAGCAGATTCAGTCCACTCAGGGACGTGTCACAGGCGTCACGGTGCGCGATCAAAAAACGGGCGACATTCGAACGCAGCCTGCCGATATTGTGGTCGGCAACGTCATGGTGCAAAACTTGGTCACGCTGTTGGGCGACGATGCGCCCAAGGGCTATCGCCACCGTGTTGAGAAACTTACCGATTCCTCCGGCGCGTTTGTGGTGTATTTGGGAGTGGAGCGGGCGGCGATTCCGGCTGATTGCCCGCCTCACCTACAGTTTCTATACGATTACGACGGCCCCATCGGTGAAAATAATTCCCTCTTTGTGTCGGTCAGCCGCCCCGGCGATGGCCGCGCTCCCGAGGGTAAGGCGACTGTGATTGCCTCTTCGTTTACTGCTCTCAAGGCGTGGCAGCAGGATGATTACGATCGCCGTAAGCAGCACTACACCGACACCGCGATCGCTAAGCTGGGAGAGTTTTTTGACCTCAGACCCGAGCATATTGTTCATTGCGAAGCGGGCACGCCGCGAACCTTTGAACGCTTTACGGGGCGCGATCGCGGTGCGGTCGGGGGCTTGGGCATGCGTGTCAGCACTTTTGGCCCCTTCGGCTTTGCCAACCGGACGCCGCTGCCTAACCTGTGGCTGGTGGGTGACTGTACTCACCCTGGCGAGGGCACGGCGGGGGTTAGCTATTCGGCGCTGACCGCAGTCCGCCAGATTGACGCGGCTAATCCCCCTGCGCTCTAGGAAGACTGCCCCCACTGCCGTTCAAGCAACTTGAGGACTGTTTATCGCCGTGAGCTGTCAGGGCTAGGCACTGCCAAACTTCGGCAATTTTCTCGCTATTGGGGAACACCTTGCTTACAGCAGAGACTCCTGCTCAACCATGCTACGGCTGAGATCGAGATGGGGGTTGGGCGTGCCGTTGACGGTGAGATATTCCAGATCGATTAAGAAAGCCTCCAGCGCAGCCGGAAAGTCTGCAAAGGTTTCTGAAACCTCACCAGCAGTGTTGTAATGCTCAAGCCCCCAAGTATCGGTCGGGTCGTAATGGGCCAGCATATAGTCCCAGCCCGACTCATATTCTCCAAGCATGATTTTTTGCGCGACGTAACCAGCGAGGATGCTGTTCGCACCTAGCATGGGCTCCTGTAAGGTTGAGGTGTAAGTGCTCTGGTACATATTGGCAGCGTTGGCTCGCATCATGTCGCTAAACTGCTGACTGACATCAATCAGCGTGCCACCCCGAAACGAGAGCACCAGCGTGGGTGGCCAAGAGCTGGCATAGCTGCCAAAGGCGTAGAGAAAACGGCCATCGGCGCCCACCAGTTCGCTATAGCCATCTTTATCGAGGTCTTCAAAGGAACCGACAGCACTCGCATCGAGAGGATACGTTTGGGTGCGGTGCAGGCGATCGCCCTGCCAAGAGTACAGGCGATAAATGCTGCAGCAGTGAGCCCCGCCGGTATAGCGATGAAAAATAACTTCGGACAGGCCATCCGGATCGAGATTTTGGAGGCTGAAGTCGGCAAACATAAAGTCAGCCTCTTCACTGTGACTGGCTTTCAGCTCGTCGTTGACATAAACCTCATAGCTGAGGGCACCCCGGTCATCAGTGGCAAAATCATTGGGCCGATAGTCGGTGATGACGACCTGCATCGCGCCTGCCGAGAGGGTTTGATTTTGTAGGGGCGTATCGCCGAGGGAAAGCTCTGTCAGGGGCGCAGCGATCGCGGGTGACAGCGTACCGGCAGCGAGGGCGATCGCGAGGCAAGGGACGGAAGGCAACTGCATGGATAGGTTCCTAAATGACTCGACTAAACGGTGTCAAACCGAACGGTGTAAAACCGGAGTTTTGGACATCAGCGATGTCTATTTAACTACTTCAGTCTTCTCCGGGGCGATCACTGATTCAGGCCGGAACTGGTAATCATACTGAGGCTCAAGCGATCGTCCTTCAACCCAGACTAAATCCAGGTAAACGGATTAAAGCGAGGAGCGATAGCATTTCTATGTATCTCACCCACATACCGACTTGGTCTCAACGAGCAAATCTGGAAGTATCTTGATCAGCCTGTGCAGAGTATTGGCTGCAACATTAAGATCGAGGCGTTAAGCCAGAGTGAGCATCATGAAAACGGCAGCAGAGTCATCCGGCTTTCAAGTCACCCAGTTAACGGCGATTAATGTGGCTAAGGCCAGCACCATTGGGTGCCTGATTGCGTTGGCGCTGATCTATGGCGTGCAAGATCCCCGACAGCTAATTTATCTGTGTCTGCACATTAGCTACTGCGTCTGGTGGCTGCTGGAGCAGTGGCTGTTTCCCGATCGTCGCCGCTACATCTTTACCGAAAAGGTCGGGATCGTAACCACCCTGTTCGTGATTTTGTTCGTGGGTGTGTTTTACGCGTTCCCCGGATATTTAGCCTTCACGAATCCGCAGCCGATTAGTTATTTGACGATCGCGATCGTGCTGCCGCTATACATCTTTGGCAGCCTGATCAATACCGGTGCCGATGTGCAAAAAATGACGGCCAAGTCGATGGGCACAGGGCTTGTCAAAGATGGGGCTTGGCGATCGGTCAGAAATATCAATTATTTGGGCGATCTGATGCGCTACACCAGCTTCGCGGTGCTTGCGGGTTCCCCTTGGGCGTATGTGCTACCGGCCAGCATTCTATTGCTCTATGTCCAGCGAATTCTCCAAAAAGAGCAGTCAATGACTGACAAATATCCAGACTTTGCTGCCTATCAACAGTCCAGTCGTCGCCTGTTGCCCTGGATTTGGTGATTCGAGCAATCGCGAGATCACAGTGTGCCCAGCGCGATCGCTCCCGATCTCTATTCGGGTTGAATGCCGAGATTGCGGATGCCTTGCAATAGCCGCTCTGCCTCTGCCGGTTGGGTTTGGCGATACAGCGCTACTGCCTGCCGAAAGGCGGCAATGCTGTCAGGGATTTGGTTGAGTTTAAACAGGGCAACCCCCAGGTTTTGATACGCCGCCGCATAGGTCGGATCGAGCGCGATCGCCCGTTCGTAAGCCGCGATCGCCCCTTCCAGATCGCCCAATCCCCGGCGGGCAATGCCTAGGTTGAAATGGGCCAGGGCAAAATCGGGGGCAGCGGCAACGACGGTTTCAAAGGCTTGATGGGCGCTGGCATAGTCTTGACGGGCTTGATGCAGACTGCCTAAGTTGAGATAAGCCCCCACCTTGAGGATCTCAGCGACGGGCTGTGCCAGGGCTTTTTGATAGTGATCCACGGCGATCGCCGCTAAACCAGCATCGCGATAGGCCAGTCCCAGATGATAGTGCAGTTCGTACAGCGTTGCGGCATCGGCAGTGGTATCGGCGAGTCCCTTTTCCAATAGCGATCGCCCGGTTTCCCAATCTCCAGAACTGCCATGTAGCGCGCCTAGCTTGTTGCAGATATAGGCATCGTGGGGATGTTCGGCCAGATAAGCCGTCATGATAGTTTGCGCCCGTTGAAACTTGTCACGCTGGGCGATCGCATCCGCTTCATACCCCGTGTGGGTCATCGCCACCTCAGGCCAAAACACGACCTGCCAGTGGGGCTCAGCCTTCAGCAGACGCGCTACGCTGTCATCCACCGTTTCGTGATAGGGGCGCTCAAAGCGCAGGTCATCCCGCTTGCGAAATAGTCGTGACACCTCGGAATAGGGGGACTGATCGGTGTTTACTTCATGGCGTAACCACGTGATCATCACCACCGACGCTAGCGGCTGCTCCTCAATGGCGGCTCCGGCTCGTACCTGCTGTAGGAGGGCTTGGCCGGACTCGGTCAGGGTTTCATCGGCATCCAATACTAAAATCCAGTCGCCAGTCGCCAGCGCTAGGGACTGATTGCGGGCGGCGGCAAAGTCCTGTGTCCATGCGGTAGTCTCGACTCGAGCTCCGAATTCCTGAGCAATCGCGATCGTGGCATCCTGCGAGCCGGTGTCTAACACCACCATTTCATCCACATAGTCTTTGACGCTGGCGAGACACCGGGGCAGGTTATCGGCCTCGTCTTTCACAATCATGCAGAGAGAAATCGTCATGGGCGAACCACCAGTGAGGGTAAGCAGTGTAGCGAGCGGCGCGGTCTTGCTGGGGAGCCTCTAGCCCGATCCTGAAGTCTCCCTACTCGGTTGTGAGGCGTTTTCTAACCGCACTCAGCGCCTGTCGCACTTGGTCAAACCCGGTACCGCCAAAACTGTTACGAGCAGCGACGACCTGATGGGGCGCGATCGCCTCGTAGATATCTGCCTCAAAGGCCGGATGCAGCTGCTGCCACTCCGTCAGCGTCAAGTCCTTGAGCAGTTTATGCGTAGCCAAACACTGCCGCACGACCTGCCCAACCAGGTTGTACGCCTCACGAAAGGGGACGCCGCGAGCCGCCAAATAATCTGCCACATCGGTCGCGTTGGAAAAATCCGTTGTCACCGCCACTGCAAGCTGCTCGGTTTGGAATTCTAGCCCTTCCTGCAGCAAGATCGTCATGGCTGACAAACAGCCCTGCACGGTTTGAACGGTATCAAACAGGGGTTCCTTATCTTCTTGCAAGTCTTTGTTGTAGGCCATGGGCAAGCCTTTCATCATCACCAGCAGGCTTTGCAGATGGCCAAACACGCGTCCAGTTTTACCCCGCACCAGTTCGGGCACGTCAGGATTTTTCTTTTGCGGCATGATGCTGGAGCCGGTCGAACAGCTATCGGTGAGCTTGACAAAGCTGAACTCTGACGAGGCCCAGAGAATGATCTCTTCTGACAGACGCGAGAGGTGGACGCCGATCAGGCTGGCGGCGGCGGTGAATTCGATCGCAAAGTCGCGATCGCTGACGCCGTCTAAGCTGTTGCGATAGATCTCGTCAAAGCCTAACAGCTCGGCTGTATAAGTCCGGTCAATGGGAAAGGGCGTGCCCGCCAGTGCGCCGCAGCCAAGGGGGGAAACGTTGACCCGCTGCCGAATTTCTCCAAGCCGTTCCCAGTCGCGCTGGGCCATTTCGACATAGGCCAAGAGATGATGCGCCAAGCTCAGTGGCTGAGCGCGCTGCAGGTGCGTGTAGCCGGGAATCACCGTCTCTAGGTGGCGATCGGCCTGATCGAGCAGCGCCTGCTGAAAGCGCCTGAGCTGCTGACGAATGACATCAATCTGCTCACGTAAGTAGAGCCGGATATCGGTGCCAACTTGATCGTTGCGAGAGCGGGCCGTGTGCAGTTTTTTACCCACAGCTCCCACGATTTCGACCAGGCGATGCTCCACGGCAAAGTGAATGTCTTCATCGTCTATGGTCGGCACGAACTGGCCTTGCTGATATTCCTGTCGAATTTGCGCCAAGCCTGCGACCAGTTGATCCGCTTCATCGCCAGAAATGATGCCCGTCTTGGCCAGCATTTTGGCATGGGCCTCAGACCCCATCAGGTCGTGCTCAATGAGCGCAATGTCAAAACCAATGCTCGCGTTAAAGACCGCGATCGTCGGATGCAGAGCCGACTCAAACCGCTGGCTCCAGGCTTTGGGGGCAGGGGAACTCACCAGAAAATTACCTATTTCGTCAATACGAACGTTTTCAGAATGTCAGGGCTACTTGTAGGTGGTCACCCCACGCAGCAAATAGCCCAACACAAAGCCGACTAGCAATGCCCAAATCTGGCCTGATTGGACAAAGGTATTCAGAGCGTTGCCCAAATCACCCACGACGTCTTGGTCAAACTGTTGCGCTAATACTGGGGCAGTGCCTTGGTAGGGCGCGGCTGCCAAGGTCGGGAATCCGGTGACTGTGTCCACCACGGTTCCCGATGGTGTGAATTCGGTCATATCTAGCAGTCGTAACTCCAAGTTCATGATTGGGGGCCTCATAGCTTGATGGTATGAATTGAAGCATACCCACGTCTCAAAAACGTATTTCTTCTGCCCGCAGCGGCAAAATTAGGCCGAACAACTGCGAAGGGTGACATGGCAAAACCCTGACAAAAAGTTGTCTGTTCTGCAAGTATTAATTGAAGCGCAGCTCTCTTAAACGTGCGAGCTAGATCCAGCGTAGGGGCCGACTGTCAGCATGCATTAACGGTCTGAATATTTCTGGATTTAGGGGCGATCGCTCCAGTTTGAGGGCGGAATTAGTGGGATGTTCAAAAGACAGTCTGCTGCTGCCCTAATCTTGCTCAGTTTGGTCAAACAGATTGAGCTGCAGTTCGGGCTTGATGCGCATCACGACCAGCGTGACGTCGTCATCGGTATGGCGATCGCGGCCCACAAACCGCTGCAGCATCTCAAACAGATATTCCAAAATTTCTTGAGCCGAGTTGCGGTTGTGGCATGACCATTTAAGCGCGTTGATCAGGTTGTCTTCATCCATGCGCTCCCCCTTCGGATTCGCCGCATCGGTAAAGCCATCGGTGTAGTAAAGAATGGTGTCGCCGGGCTGCAGCTCCACCTGCTCTTGGTAATAGTGGGTATCAATATCTAGCCCCAGCAGCATGCCTACCGTATCTAATCGGGTCACGGTATTAGTGGCCGCACGCCACAGCAACGGCGGGTTGTGAGCAGCGTTGCTATAGGCTAAGGTGCGCGTTTTCGGATTGTATTCGCCATAAAACAGCGTCACAAACCGGCTGGAATTCTCCAGATCCGTATGCATGACGTGATTGAGGTGGTGCAAGATCTTGGCGGCCGAGAAGCTGTGCAAGACCTCGGCTCGCAACATGCCTCGTAGCATTGTCATGATCAAGCCAGCGGGTACGCCCTTGCCCATCACATCGCCGACGGCAAAGCTCCAGGGTGAGAGCGCTGACTGCCGCGTGTCGGGATGGCGAATCTGATCATAGGTGGTGGGGATAAAGTCGTAATAATCGCCGCCCACTTTGTTAGCCGTTTGGCATTGAGCCGCGAGATCGACGCCCTCAATGGTGGGAAACGTGCGCGGCAACAGCTGCAGCTGAATCTCCGCACCAATTTCCAGCTCTCGGCCCATCCGCTCTTTGTTGCGCAGGGCGACGGTTAATTCTTCGTTTTCAATGGCGACGGCAGTTTGATCGGCTACCAGCCGAACCAACTTTTGCCGGGTTTCCGTCCAGCCATAGTCAACTTCGCGACTAAAGACGTAAAGCCGACCGCGCTCGACGTTTTTGACAATGATCGCCGTACCAAACACCTGAAACTCAGGTCCGAGGTAGCGATGCACATAGCGATCTAAGGAGAGCATCGCCGTGCGGGCAATATCGATCGCGCTGCCCGAAGGGGAAAATGAGGCTGTGACCTGCCGCGTCGCCGCCTCCAGTGCCATTTTGACCTCTTGGCAATGATCGTCACTCTGGCAGTGCAGTCGCTCTAAGCGCACCTGACCATCGGGCTTAAACAGTACCAAAGCCCCACCACTAGCATCAGTGACGCGGCTCGCAATCATGGGGATCAGCTCTAAAAACTGATTGAGGTTATTGAGGCTGCGTAGGGCAAAACCGAGGGAACTCAGCAGATCTTGAATTTTGAACTGTTCCCGCTGCAGACGGGTCACCAGTTCTTTCATGGCGAATGCTGGGGTAGCCTCGGGGCGAGCCTCGGGCCCAGACGTATTTGAAGATGAACCGGATGGCATAGGCAGTGCGGTCATGGGGCTCCGGGAGCACAGCTAAGACTGCTCACTTTTCCTAAAGTGAACTTATTGGGGATTAAGCATAGCACTCCTGATTAAAAGCGATCACCCGAATCTGATGCGTAGAAATCCGCGTTTTTCGACCCGGATTTTGTCTGCCGCTTTGGTGACTTGAGTCAGCTACGCCGACCCGTCAGATGGGGCGGCACGGAGCGGCACCAAGCCACGAGTCAGAGGGAGAAGATCGCCCGTCATCACACCTCTGGATAGCGTAGCGGATGGCAAACTGCAGTGCCGTATCTAGACGATCAGTTTGCTGCGGATAGGGCACTTGCGGTCGCGCAATTTGGATCAAGCGCACCCCCAACTCAGCCGCGATCGCCTGTTTGTGATCTTCCCCCCCGACGGCACCCGAGGCTTTGGTCACGACTTGGGTGATGTGCCACTGCTGCCACAGCGCTTTTTCCAACGCGGGACTTAGAGGGGGACGCAAGGCGAGGATGCGATCGGGGGCAAACCCCGCCGCCAGCGCGGCGGCGAGGGCGGGCGGCGACGGCAAAACGCGCGCAAACAGGTCGGATTTGGTCTGCCAAGGGGCAAATTGCGGGAGTAAACGCGAGCCGATGGTTAATAACGTCCGCTCTTGACTCAGATAATCCGCTTGCCATAAATCGGCGAACTGGGCTAACTCAACTCGACCCGGTCGCCCTCGTCGATCGCGCCAGGAGTTTAAGGGGGGCTGGACCACTGCTCGTTCGTAGCGCAGGTAGGGGAGCTGGTGGCACTGAGCCAGGGCGATCGCCTGGCGAGAAATTTGCGCCGCAAAGGGATGAGACAGGTCTAAAATGGCCCCGATTTGATAATCACGCACAAAGTCATCAACTTGGGGAACCGCCACCTGACCGACCCAGATCTGGTCAGTCCACTCCGGCGGATAGAGCGATCGCGCAGCCTCCGTCGTCACAGTAATCAGTAGCGCCGCTGGCACGAGGGTGGCATCGGTGCCTAAGGCAGACAGTTGGGCAACCAGCTGGCGACTTTCTTGGGTGCCCCCAATCAGCCACAGCCGCCGTCTCATGGAAACGTCACCTTAAATAGGTGAAATAGCTCACCCTCGCGCTCTTTTTGAATTTTGATCCCGGTGGCCTTGAGCTGCTGCTTCCACTGAGCGATCGACACCAGTTCAATTTCAGCACCCAGGTACATTTCTAAAATGGCCCAGTCTTCGGCTAAGGGCTGGTCGGGGTCAATTACGTCAAACACAAACGACGCTCCTGGCTTCAGCACTTTTTTGACCGCCGACAGCACGATGTCCCAATAGTCCCATTCGTAATAGCAGCTCACCCCGGTGGCGATCACCAGGTCAAACTGATCGGCCTCATAAGCATCTAACTGATGAGCCGCCGCCTGGCGCATCCCTTTGTAGAGTTTGGAATTGAGCTGTGAGCCCCGCGCATTGACCATCTCACAGATGGCCGGGCTGATATCTTGGCCATAAAATCGCGCATCCCAATCGCGCCAGGGATAAAATAAAAAACTACCGCCACAGCCCAAATCGAGGCAGTGCTGTAGCTTTTTCGGTTTCACCATTTCCCAAAACGGTGAGGCAATGCGGGCAGTCAACCGCCCTGCCACCCAGTCTTGAAAGATGGGTAAAGCTTCAACTGCCTCGGGCACTTCGACCGTGGTACCGCGATATTCGCGATCGTAGCGGGCGGCCACAGCGTCCAAGCGTTCCGGCAAAGAAGTAGAAACCATAAATAGAGGTGAAGACGCGATAGTTAAGAGCGTCTTGTCATCCTAGGGCACGTCATCAATTAACTCCAGCCCTGGGTTGTGAGGTCTAACCAGGCCTGCTCCCAGCGGTCAGTTGGGGCTGGCGAAACATCTGACTCACAATCTAGCCGCATCTATCGGTGGCTAGCCTTAGCCCTTCAGCGCCTTGTTGAAATTTTGGCGATACGATTTATTGAGAGCGAGATATAGCGGCCACAGTAGCGTCAAGTTGACTTTGCCCTGACTAAAGTTGGTGCGGTGAAATCCCCGCCAGAAGCGCCAAGCGCCAGTTCCATAAACGATCACCAAAATCAACGTAATCAATGGTGCCATGACTGTTTCCTCGACCTTACAGGTTTTGTTTCCCTTACCCTTTAAAATAGCAGCGACACCCCCTGTAGTGCTTCCACGAGAGAATCGTCATTCGAGAGTGCGCGTCCCTGGGTCAACCGTTGTGTCCCAGACGGCGACGCAAACCCGTCTATGCTATTCGGTAGATGTGACGTTAGCCAACGATGATCAAAAATACTGACAAATTTTGCCGCTGATTCCTGAAGCGCGGCGATTGTAATGGTGTGAATGCCTTCGTCATGTGCTCCTTCATTGCATTCAGTATTTTAGCGATATGCCCCTTTAAAAGTACGAGGAGAATCTAATGCGTGCAGTACTAATGGCCGGTGGTTCGGGCACCCGGTTACGACCCCTGACCTGTGACCTGCCGAAGCCCATGGTGCCGATTTTGAATCGCCCCATTGCCGAGCACATTATCAATCTCCTCAAGCGCAACGGTGTCGATGAAGTCATCGCGACGCTCTATTATTTGCCCGACGTCATGCGCGACTATTTTCAAGATGGTAGCGAGTTTGGCGTGCAGATGACCTACGCAGTGGAAGAAGATCAGCCCTTAGGGACAGCAGGCTGCGTCAAAAATATTGCGGAGCTGCTGGATGAAACCTTTTTGGTGATCAGTGGCGATGGCATCACTGACTTTGACCTGCAAGAGGCAGTGCGCTTTCACAAGGCGAAAGGGTCAAAAGCCACCCTTGTGCTAGCCCACGTGCCAAATCCGGTTGAGTTTGGCGTCGTGATCACTGACAGTGACAATCGCATCCAGCGGTTTCTCGAAAAGCCCTCGACCAGTGAAATTTTCTCCGATACGGTGAATACCGGGACTTATATTTTGGAGCCCGAAGTGCTGGAGTATCTGCCCAGCAATCAGGAAACCGATTTTTCTAAAGACCTGTTTCCCCTGCTGCTCGCCAAAGGGGAACCCATGTTTGGCTATGTCGCTGAAGGCTACTGGTGTGATGTCGGCCACCTCGACGCCTATCGAGAAGCGCAATATGACATTCTTGATCGCAAAGTCAAGATGGATCTGGAATACTACCCTGAGCGATCGCCGGGGCTCTGGATCGGTGCCAACACTGAAATTGATTCCACGGTCGAAATCGAGCCGCCGGTGATGATTGGCGACAACTGTCGTATTGGGGCCGGGACCAAGCTGCGGGCGGGCACGCTGGTTGGGGACAACGTCACGATCGGCAATGATGCTCAGCTCGAACGCTCGATTGTGTGGAATGGGGCCATCATCGGCGAAGAAGCTTATCTCCAGGCCTGCGTAATCTCGCGCGGCACCCGTGTTGATCGACGGGCCCATGTGTTAGAGGGGGCGGTCATCGGGGCGTTGTCAACAGTGGGTGAAGAAGCTCAGATCAGCCCCAAGGTGAGAGTATGGCCCAATAAGCAAATTGAGTCGGGAGCCATTTTGAATATCAACCTAATTTGGGGCAATACGGCCCAGCGTAATCTGTTTGGGCAGCGGGGGGTATCAGGCCTCGCTAATATCGACATTACACCAGAGTTTGCCGTGAAGTTAGGGGCCGCCTATGGTTCAACGCTCAAAGCGGGCTCCTACGTGACCGTGTCGCGCGATCAGCGCAGCATTTCTCGCATGGTGTCGCGAGCCCTAATTTCCGGTTTGATGTCGGTCGGCATCAACATTCAAAACCTCGAGGCGACGGCGATTCCTTTAGCTCGAGCCGTGATGCCGTCCTTAAATGTGACGGGAGGCGTACATATTCGGCTGCATCCCGAACGCCCTGATCACCTGCTGATCGAGTTCTTTGACGAGATTGGTATTGATATTCCCAAGGGTAAAGAGAAGAAGATTGAAGGGGCCTATTTCAAAGAAGACTTGCGGCGGGCTCAGATTCATGAAATTGGGTTGGTGGCCTATCCTAGCCGCGTGATTGATGTGTACTCCACTAAGTTTGAAGAGCATCTCAATGTTGAAGCGGTACGCAGCAGCAACTCTAAACTGGTGATTGATTACGCTTACGCGGTGTCGGGGGCGGTCTTACCCGTGCTGTTGGGTAAGTTTGATTGCGATGCCGTGGTCTTAAACGCGAGTCTCCGCCCGAATGCGGTTTCGGCAGTTGAGCGGGAAGCCATGTTAGGACAGCTCGGTCAGGTCGTGCAGGCACTGCAGGCGACCTTTGGTGTGCAGGTCTCAGCCAATGGTGAGCAGTTTGTTTTAGTTGATGAGGTGGGAACGCCGATTCGAGGCGAGTTGCTGACTGCGCTGATTACTCATATGGTGCTCACGGCAAATCCTCGGGGCACGGTGGTGGTACCGGTGCATGCGACCGGGGCGATCGAGCACATTGCGCGCCGTCACGATGGCAACGTCATTCGCACGAAGGTCAACCCCACGGCCCTGATGGAAGCTTGCCAAGCCAACGAAAACGTGGTCTTGGGTGGCAGCAGCGATATGGGCTTTATCTTTCCGCAGCTGCATCCTGGTTTTGACGCGATGTTCTGTATTGCTAAGCTGATCGAGATGCTGACCATTCAAGAGCATACGCTGGGCCACATCTGGTCAGATTTGCCGCGCATTTCTCATCGGAGCCAAACCTTGCGTTGTCCCTGGACGGCGAAGGGCGCTTTAATGCGTCACCTGGTCGAAACTCATCCAGCGGAACAGCTAGAGCTGGTTGACGGCGTCAAAATTCTCGATCCGACTATCGATGGCTGGATTTTAGTGTTGCCAGATGCCGGGGAGCCGTTAGTCCACATCTACGCCAATAGCGAAAATCGCGACTGGGTCGATGAAAAACTCAACGAGTATCGGCAGCGAGTTGTAGCCTTTATTGAACAAGAGCAAGGTATTCACCAGTCTTATCAGGAGACCGCATCATGAATCACTGCATGCTAATGGCGGAGATTATTGCCGCACCGCAACTGCGCTATACCCAAGATAACCAAACCGCGATCGCGGAGATGACGGTGGCTTTTCCGGGGCTGCGGGCTGAGGATGCCGCCCAACGGCTCAAGGTCATTGGCTGGGGCAACCTGGCGCAGGAAATTCAAGAGCAATATCACACCGGTGATCGCGTTTTACTGGAAGGGCGACTGTCCATCAATACGGTCGATCGCCCCGAAGGTTTCAAAGAAAAACAGGCGGAGATGACGGTTCAGCGAGTTCATCGTCTGTCTGACCTCAGCACTTTGAGCATTCCGCAACCGGCGGTGGCTCCTGCGACCGCTAACGCTCCTGCGGCCTCATCGGCAGTCGCCAGTGCTCCGCCGAGCGCGACCCCGGCCCCCGCCCCCAAGCCTGACGCCGAAGTCGATTACGACGACATTCCTTTTTAACAGTTGACGAGGCTCGATTTAGGAACTGAACAGTATTAGGTGTAGTCCTGACTAAAACGTCAAACATACCCGTGGAGGAACTCATAGGGTTCATCTTCCCAGCAGGGTTCGGGGTAAGCTCGGGCCAAATATCGGTGAATGTCTAAGGTAATCTCAGACAGGCGATCGCCCTCAAACATCTCAGCCAAAGCCGCACTGTCACGGGCTCTCATCGGAGCGATCGGGCTGGCGTGGCTCACGCCGAGACTGGGCGAAGTCCGCTGCGTGCTTGAAATCAACGGAATCCCTGTATCCACTCGTTGCATGCCGCTCTGTGGAAGCGCTACGGGGTAGCTCAGAGGCTCAGAAGTCCCGGAGGAAGAACGCAACGACTGTGACTCAGTCCTCCCGAATACTGACGGACCTGATGTAAAAAAGCTGTCGTCGGTGCCCGGCGAGATAAACCCTTCATCCATGAGACGTTTTGGTAGCTGCTCAACACAAACTGCTTGGCCAACGTCGGTATCGCCGAAGTTCCAAGGATTGACAACCTTGTGAGGTCGTTGATTTAAGCTGATTGCCAGGGGTGATCGCAAAATAACGATTCCGTATTTCCCGCTAGCAGCCCGCATCCATACTGAGCACCCATAGTCATTTATACTGTAACGCGCGATCGTGAATTTCAGGTTAATCCTTCATGACGCGGGCTCCCAAAGCTGAACATTCGAGTGCCGGTATGGGCCTAGGAGGCTGGGTTGCAGGGGCCTCTAGTTGCGGCTCTAAGCGCTCTCTAGGATCTGGACTCCATCGATTTTTAGCGCCATGCCCCAGGCGCGATCGCGCCAATCCAGACCCTGAAAATCGTCGGGTTTCATCTATCCAGCGATGTCCCAAATCCAGTTGATTCTCAATGCCTCAGGCATGCCTCCTCCTGTTCAGATACAAGATTCCCCATTGGGCTTCCCTGTCGATCTCCCGATCGCCTGAGGCGTTCTCTAGAATTCAGCGCATCAAGCTGATCCGTCCCCGATCAAGGTAGCGGGTGCCTGTAGCTGCAGCTGACATTGAAATACCTCAGCAAATGCCTCTTCTAAAACGCTCTGCACCTCAAAACGGGTTAGCTCGGGGCGAAACTGCACCAGACTACCCACCGGTTTGTCCTCAATGCCACAGGGGACAATGTGCTGAAAGCCTGATAGGTCGGGATTCACGTTGAGCGCAAAGCCATGCATGGTGATCCAGCGGCTGACCTTGATCCCAATGGCCGCGACCTTGTGCCCGTGAACCCAAACGCCTGTCAGCCCGACTAAGCGCTCGCCAGGAATATCGAAAACCGCAAGCGTGCGAATTACGACTTCTTCAAGCTGCCGTAAATACCAATGCAGATCGGGGCGATGGCGCCGCAAGTTGAGAATCGGGTAGCCCACAAGCTGCCCCGGACAGTGGTAAGTCACTTCTCCACCGCGCTCAATCTTCACCACTGGTGGCATTTGAGGTTGAGGCGCAAATTTGAGGAAGGTTTCATCTGATCCCTGACCGAGGGTGTATACGGCTGGATGCTCCAGCAACAACAAAGTGTCGGGGCGAGTGGGCTCTTGACGCAGCGCCTGCAGCAGGCCTTTTTGCCAGGCCCAAGCGGTGGCATAGGGAATCAGGCCCAAGCGGTACAAACGGCACGGCGGCGGGGCGATCACGGGCACATCAGTCCCGCTCAAGCGACTCATAGCAGATCCGCAGTCCTTCATGGAGAGAAAAATTCAAAAAAAGCAATCAAGAAATATCAACCGTTGCAAAGGATTCTGAAGGCAACTGTCGTCCAGAATACAAGGTGTTAGGGTGAAATCAGTAAGGAATATCGTACGGAGGCGACTCTATGAAGCTCGTGATTCAAGGTAAAAACATTGAGATCACAGATGCCATCCGCAGTTACGTCGACCAGAAAATTTCCAAGGCTGTTCATCATTTCGAACACCTGACTAACGAAGTAGACGTCAACTTATCAGTAGCTAAAAATGCTCGGATAACGCCTAAGCAAAGTGCTGAAGTCACACTCTACATCAACGGTGCCGTCGTCAGAGCTGAAGAAAGCAGCGAAAACCTATACGCCAGCATTGACCTGGTCGCTAATAAAATCACCCGTCAACTGCGGAAATACAAGGAAAAGCGACAAAATCGTAATTCTTCATCGGTGAAACCTAACGATGCATTAGTCACGACTGAAGATCCGACTGTCGATGTTTCCCAGGTATTAGCCAAGGCTCCGGTGCTGCCTGAGGCTGTCGTGCGAACCAAGTATTTCTCCATGCCGCCAATGACCGTTCACGACGCTCTAGAACAGCTTGAACTGGTCGATCACGACTTCTACATGTTCTTAAATGCCGAGACGGGTGAGATCAACGTTGCCTATGAGCGCAACCATGGCGGTTATGGGTTGCTGCAACCTCGACAAAATCACCAGGCGAATCATGAGGATAGTCGCCAGCGGACGGCATCGGCTGCTTAAAGTCTGTCTGCCGACGTGTTCATGTTGCTATTAATGTCCCTCCTCCCCAAGCCAGGTCAGCCTGATACCTTGAGGGGGGAGGGATTTTAATTGCGCAGAGTTTTGCCGGATGCTGTTTTTAGGTTTGCCCGGCTGCCAGTAGTTGATCTAACTGGCCCCGCTGATCTAGTCCATAGATGTCATCGCAGCCACCGAGATGCTGCCCATCGACAAAAATCTGAGGGACAGAGCGCTTGCCCTGGGTTCTTTCGGCCATTTGGTCTCGAGCGTCTTCGTCACCATCAATGCAATACTCGGTGTAGTCGACGTTTTTTTGGTCGAGCAGGGCTTTCGCTCTAATACAAAAAGGGCAGCGGCTCCAAGTATAAATTTCGATGTTGGGCGTTGCCATAAATTCACACCTCAATCAGCGTTTCAAATTTTCTGCTAATTATCCTAACCTCTGAGGCCCGATCAATCAGTCAGGCAGCTCACTTAATCAAACGCATCACGATTCTCTGAATGGGCGATGGACGTTACTCACTGCGTCATCAACCGGCTCTAGATCGGTCACTGGTCATGGCAGATAGCCACGACTTCGTCACCATGACTCCAGAGTGCCTGCCGTCGTTAATCGTTATCTTGCCTTGTGCTCCGTCGCAATATCCGCTCCGTGAGGAACAGTGCTTAAATCATCCCCTCAGACCAGTCGCATTTTTGAGTCAAGGGAGGACTTTCTTGGCGGGCTCTGGGGTCCCCTGGCTTCAATTTTGAGGAACCCAGCGTCAGAAACCGTTGAATTGGGGGAGAGCAGGGGGCGAATGTGTCAATCTCAAGAAAATCTTTAGTAATTGAGATGCCATGTCTGATGGTCTTTTTGACGGTGAACTGTGGCGTCGCAAATTTGGTTGGGGGAATATGTTGGCAGGTTGAGCAAGTCCGACTTTAGAGCTGCACTAGTCGTGACAGGGCTCACCAAAAAATGTGACGCAGCTTTGGCCGAGCTGCCTAACGTAGAGCCTTCGTGAAGTCAGGGCAAAATCAATTGAAATCGCTATGAGGCCAGGGGGTGATGCCCCCCTTAGTCGTAGGTTGATGCGCTACGCTGTGGCCTAAGAACAGCGATAACGCAGCGATATCGGCGGGCGGTTACTTCTTCAATGATTGAGGTCTGCCTGCCGGAGAATCCATGGGGGGTCGTTGAGAGGTCGTGGCATCACACGCTCTTAGCGATCGCCTACAGTGGGCACAGCTCATGCGGTTTTCCATCCGCTGGGAATTCTTAGTTGTTGTCAAAGGTTTGCGATTCAGATTAGTCTGATGGGTAAACTCAGTGCATCTCCGCCCTTCAAAGTCGGCTTCTTCCCTGTCTAATGTGGATATGGATAAGGAATGTCATATCCGCGATGAGGAAAAAAATTTCTGGGTGAACATCGATTGTTCAAGAAATACAGCTGGCTTTATTGAACATCGCGAGAATTTTCAAGCCTTGCAGCGTGTTGCTTGTTCTAGGTTGTTGATTGCAATATGAAAACGGGAACTCATGTTTGATCCCAAAGCTTTGAGTGAATACGCTCTATCTAATATGGATTCTCCTGATGAGGATATCCAGAATAGTTTGAACCTATTTCAAAC
>JBCBJQ010000057.1:0-37172 GCA_038523235.1 Cyanobacteria bacterium J06626_4 | reverse complement strand
GATCAATCGCCAAATGACCGCGAACACCATGACCAATTATGGTCAAGTGCTTTATCGGCAAGACGGTCTGATCGAAATTTCGTTGTTGAGAAAGTCCGCTTCGGTTAACGAATCACGGCAGTGGGCGGCAATGGTGCGAATTTTGCGGTGGGTCACCTTGCTAGCCGTCAGCGTCGCCACCACTCCATTGGCAAAGCCTAAGGTGGCGGTGACGTAGTCTAAATAACCCGAGTTGGCTGAGCGGCTGCCGCTTGCTGATAACTTCACGACGGGAGAGCCCGCTAGCTCTAGCAGCAAATCAATGTCGTGAATCATCAGATCCAGCACGACTGACACATCATTGGCCCGGTCAGAGTAGGGGCTCATGCGCCGCGCTTCGAGAGCAAGCACTTCTTCAGTTCGCAAAACATTGTGCAGCTCTTTGAAAGCTGGGTTGAACCGCTCGATGTGCCCCACCTGCAGAATGCAGTTAGACTCGGCCGCCGCATTCACCAGCGACTCGGCCTCGGCGATGTTGGCGGCAATGGGCTTTTCAATCAACACGTGGATGCCGGCCCGCAAGCAATTCATCCCAACAGTGTGGTGTAAACGAGTTGGAACCGCGACACAGACCGCGTCGACGTGCTCGATGAGGGTGTGATAATCCTCAAAAAACCGCACCCGGTATTTACTAGCGGTATCGAGCCCGAGTTCGACATTGACATCAGAGACCCCAATTAGCTCCACATTCTTAAGACGGCTCAAAACGCGCGTGTGGTGTTGCCCCATGTTGCCGACCCCGATAACCCCTACGCGAATAGGTTGTGACGGCGATCGCTGAAGCTGAGCATCCGAACCGTTGTTAGATGGATTCATGTGTTAGCCTGCGTCTTCTAATCCCTGAAGTTTTGAATTTCGGCAACTCGTTGCTTGAAAAAGTTACAAAATCAAACAAGATATTACCACACCTTCAATATTGTGTTTTTGCCTTATTGTTTGCAGTGTGTGGTGACACAGAAGTAAATGTCCCCTCATTCCCAACAGCTTTGGGCGAAAATGGTAGGCTAGGAACCCGCCGTACAGGCACCGAATTCTACGGGAGTGGCAGAGATAGAGCGGCTCAAGCGCAACGTTACTGCACCAGAGAAAGTCAATCTCAGCAGTAATTTTTGCTTGCAGATAACAAAAATTAGCCTTTGTAGTTCACGACATCGCTCCAAAAGACAGCCGTAAAAAATACTTTTCTGCCGAGTTTTGTTCCTCGCTATTCTGGGTTCCCAAAGGTTATTCGGCATCGAGTACCCGCTAGTAGAAGACCGTTGAGCGATGATTTTAATCACCAAAAGAGTGGCCGGTTTGACGAACTTCCTCACGCTTAATGCTAGGCCCAACTGAGCCAGGCGTGATCGATATTCATCCTCTGAGCAGCTGACGCCAGCCATGACTCTAGCTGCATCCCAGGCAATGATGGGCCAGTGTTGCACCTGACTCAGGCTGCTAAGTGATGGCAGTATGGTAGAGATCGCCGGTATGCCCAGTTCTGTGGAGCAGTTGGCATGATTCCCATGCTGGCCAATGTGAGTTTTGGTATCTTGGCGTTTACGCCAGCGGGATGGGCCTTTATGGTGGCCATCATTGTGCTGGAGATTCTCATCATCTCACGGCGTCTCAGCCGGGTTTGGTGGCATCGAAAGTCGGCCATGGTAGTGGTGACGGCCAACGTGATTAGTGGGGTAATCGGCATCGCCCTTTCCCTGCTCTTGAATGGCGGCTGGTGGTTAGTCGTCTGGATGCCTTGGGTCAGTAGTCAAGAAGTTCAGTTGCCTCGTCATTTGCTCGCAATCAGTGTTTTTTATGTCGTTGCCTTTGTGCTCTCGATCGCGATCGAAGGCGCGGTCGGGCAGCTCATGTTGAAATCACAGTTTGCCAAACCGCAAATCTGGCGAGCCTTCTTGACGGCCAATATGGCTTCTTATCTCGTTGGCAGTATTGCGCTATATTCCTACAGCTTTGCTCTGTGGCGATATCTATAAGAACAGCATTTCCCTACCTGGCGAGGGCCACCCATCCGCCCAAGATCAAGGGGCTCGGCGTGATCAGGGGAACTCACTCGCTTTAGAAACATTGCCAGCAGCTTTGTCGGCTTTTTCCCAGGATGCGGTCTGGCGGCTTTGGCCTGCTGCCCCCTTTGCCGTTGCGCGATCGCCGGGGTCGTGGCAATTGTGAACCGTCGCCTGCCGAGGAGCACTGAGGTTAAAGACTGCGGCACCGTCATTGGGCCTACGGTTGGCCAGCCGCGCGGAATTTCGCGATCGCCTTCTCCGGTGGGGGTTAGAATGGCTGAATGAATTGTTGATTGCGGTTTGTCATGACCTCTGCTGCCCCGACCAAAACCCAGTACGAAGCTGTCATCGGTCTGGAAACTCACTGCCAGCTCAGCACCGAGACTAAGATTTTTTCACCCAGCTCAACAGCGTTTGGCGCTGACCCCAATACGCACATTGACCCCATCGTGTTGGGCATGCCGGGGGTGCTGCCGGTGCTCAATCAAAAGGTGTTGGAATATGCGGTGAAAGCGGGCTTGGCGCTCAATTGCCAAATTGCCCCTTACAGCAAGTTCGATCGCAAACAGTATTTTTATCCTGACTTGCCCAAAAACTATCAAATCTCGCAGTTTGATCTGCCCATCGCCGAGCACGGCTGGCTAGAGATTGAACTGGTCGATCGCAAAACGAACGAAGTCAGCCGCAAGCGCATTGGCATCACCCGCCTGCATATGGAAGAAGATGCGGGCAAGTTGGTGCATGCGGGTAGCGATCGCCTCGCAGGTTCAGCCTATTCGCTGGTGGACTTCAATCGGGCGGGGGTGCCGTTGGTCGAAATCGTGTCAGAGCCAGATCTGCGCACTGGGCAAGAAGCCGCCGAATATGCTCAGGAACTGCGGCGCATCATGCGGTATCTGGGCGTCAGTGACGGCAACATGCAGGAAGGCTCACTGCGCTGCGACGTCAATATTTCGGTGCGGCGGGTCGGGGCCGAAAAGTTTGGCACGAAGGTTGAGATCAAGAATATGAACTCCTTCAGCGCCATTCAAAAAGCGATCGAATATGAAATCGATCGCCAAATTGCAGCGGTCGAAGCGGGTGAACCGATCTATCAAGAGACCCGCCTGTGGGAAGAAGGCAGTCAGTGCACTATCAGCATGCGCCTCAAGGAAGGTTCCAGCGACTATCGGTACTTTCCTGAACCGGATTTGCCCCCGATCGAAGTCGCGCCCCAGCAGCTCACAACCTGGCAGCAAGAACTACCGGAGCTACCGGCTCACAAACGTACTCGCTATGAGGAAACGCTGGGCCTATCGCCCTATGACACACGCGTCTTGACGGATGAGCGCCAAGTGGCAGAATACTTCGAGACAGCAGTGCAACTGGGGGCTGACCCGAAACTGGCGGCGAACTGGATCACCCAAGACATTGCTGCCTACCTTAATGCAGAAAAGCTCTCCATCACTGAGATTGCCCTCAAGCCAGAAATGCTGGCGGAAATGGTGAAGCTGATTGCCGACAATACCATTAGCACCAAGATCGCGAAGGATATTCTGCCTGATCTGCTGACTCAGGGGGGCTCGCCCCAGGCGATCGTCGAGGAGCGCGGACTCAGCCAAATCTCTGACCCGGAAAAGATTGGGGCCATCATTGATGAGGTGTTGGCCGCCCATCCTGACGAGCTAGAAAAGTATCGCGCTGGCAAGAAAAAGCTCCAGGGCTTTTTTGTCGGTCAGGTCATGAAGCGAACCAGTGGGCGGGTGGATCCGAAGCTCACCAACCAAATCTTAATCAAGAAGCTAAATAGTTAAGAAGTGTAAAGATCAGGGGTGGGGGTTTCACCCCTCATGGTCAGTGTGCAATACTATGTTATGTAGATGCACCCTGATGGTAGGGAGAGCTGAATTCAGCTCTCCTTTTTTCCTTTTAAAGGCTTTTTATCCATTACTCTACGCGGGTCAGTTGCTGAGCCATCTCGTCAGTGGGCCAGTTTCTGAGAGTTTGAGGGGATTAGACAACATCTTTTAACACCCCATAACTAGAGTCACTCGGTAAATTAAGAGAGCCATTTGTGCGATCGCCTGCGATGGACTCTCGAACGCCTCGAATTGCCCTGCTGATTGACGCTGACAACGCTCCGGCTTCCAAGATTGACTTGGTGTTTAGTCGGCTGGGGCTTCTCGGCACGATTCGGGTTCGCCGTGCTTACGGTAATTGGAAAAAAGACCATCTGCAAGGGTGGGCCAAAATTCTGCATAAGCACGCGATCGTACCGATTCAACAGTTTGACTATGTAACGGGTAAAAACGCCACCGATATCGCCCTGGCGATCGACGCAATGGATTTGCTGCAAACCATGCGACCAGAGATTTTTGGCATTGTGGCAGGTGACAGTGACTATACGCCCTTGGTGGTGAGACTGATCGCCTCGGGGGCGCAAGTGTTTGGCTTTGGTCAGATCAAGACTGCGGCGATCGCCTTTCAAGAAGCCTGCACGGAGTTTGTCTCGCTGGATAATGACGCGGGCAAAACGCCCACCTATGGACATTTCAATACCGGTCACAACAAACAGGGGGCTGCCGTATCGAGTCTTGGCTCTGCCAACACCGTTGCTCTGACGATGGTCGATTCGTCATCTCTGACTGAAGCTGAAACAGTGCCCACCAAAGTCTTTGTGGAGGCGATTAAGCAAAATCGGCAGTCTACTGGCTGGGCAGATGTCAAATCGATTGGGGCTTACCTCAGCCAACGCAAAATCGTCAAAGCGGCCTACAACGTCAACCGCTGGGCCAGCTATTACAAGAAATTTCCGGTGATGTTTGAAGTACAGGAGCTGGATGGCAAAACAATGGTGAGGTTGCTGTCAGAAACGTAGGTGGAAATCGGATATTCTCAAAAGCGTCGCTGCCAAATCGTTTGCTCTTGTTTGTGGTGGTGAGACTGTGACCTGGGCTCGCTAATATTGAGTGCAACCCAGTCTTGCAAGACTCACGACGAGAATTTGCCATTGAGATAAGCACAGCGCTGCCACAGCACCTGTGGCACATTATCCTCATGCCACTGAGCCCCTGAGATTTTTATCCGTCGTCCAATCTGCTTGACGGTTGACTCAATCTCACCCGAGCTGATCGAAATGCCCTCAGCCTGGTAATAGCTGTAGTTGACGATGCGGTGCCGGTGTTTAGCCAGATAAGCGATGAATCGCTCCACGTGCTCATGGTGCCAGTCATCGAATAAGGCGACGGCACCCTCGACATCACCGTTCCACAGTCTGGCTTCTACGGCATTGAGTCGCAGCTGCGAGCCGCCCACTTTACCCAGGTTTTCGACAAGATGGTACCAGTCTAAGATCTCAAGGCGCTGTATCGCCCCGTCGAGTTGGGCAAACAGCTTCCAAATGCCATCATGGCCATCGCCCAGACAGACTAACGGCGAGGCGAGCGGTTGCTGGTTGACCCAGTCGACTAGGCGCTCATTCTCTCGAAAGTAAGCATTGACACCGCATTGGTGCAGGTTGACAGCTTTATAATCGCGCCATTCACTGGGCTCGCCCAAAGGCGTCCGCAAGCGGACCTTGCCGCCGTCGAGGCTCATCTCCTTCACCCCACAATCGACCTCAGGGGGCGCAAACGCTTGCCGATGTACCAGACGTTGTTGCGTGCTGCTCGACACCGTGATGCCCGTCAGTACGGCGATATCCTCAGCGGCACGCTGGTAGGATTCGTTGGCACTCACCAACAGACAACACGTCTCTAGATACGGACTCCACTGGCTACGGGCTTTGAGCCCCAGACGTTCACCTTGACGTTCACTGATGCTCACCACTCCGATGATGCTGGCGATTTCTCGATGCCGTCCACTCGTGGTGTCGCTGCTCGTACGGATAAAAAATTACCGATTTCTGGCCCCACATGCTCCAGCAGATGACCGCGGACGGCTTTTTCGATCCCTGCCAGCGTTTTGACCGCTTCTGGGTCAGTCTCCTCATACAGCAACTCTGCGATCTCCTCAGTGAGAGCTTTGAGACGGGCTTCCTTAGAGGCATCCATGGGAGCGACCAGTGAGGGGTGAACTCATCAAAGCTTACCCCTCATGCCACATCCGAGGGGAAGCATTATGACTCATTGCATAACTGGGATGCACTCGTTCTAAACTGCGTTTGTGCAATGGTTTGCTGGGATGAAACCTACTGGCGGACTTGAGTCATATTATAAAGTTTGTAATTGCCCTCTCTGAGGCGATCTACGTCTTCCACAGAGAGCTGTTTGACGTAATTGATCTTGATTTCTTCTAACAGGGCGACGGTCCACTGTTCGAGTTCGTCCACCGTTTTGTTTTGCTGGACTTCGGTGCGGAGAGCCTCACCGATTTTGGTGATGAGATTTTGGGTGAGCGCACTCCCCTTTTCATCTTCCAAGGCTCCGGTCATTGCCTGATAGAGGGTTTGCGACGTTTGATTGACCACTTGCTGAGCGATTTGATCTGGCAGGTCGCCAATGCCAGGCAGCTGCCGAAACCCCTGATAGCCGGGAGCCTGCTCAAGGGCGCTGACAACACTGTGCTTAAGCAGGGCGTCGAGTTCAGGTTTGACGACGGGCAAGACCTGATACATGGTGATGGTGGTCAGTTTGCTGGCGATCGCTTCCACTTCATTCACACCATTAATATCGACATATTGGCGTTTAGAACCAAGTGCTAACATCCAATCAGCGACGTCGCCATCCCGCACGAGATTTTGAATTTGGTCAACGACGCGCAGCACCACAATCTCGGTGAGTTCCACCGCAAAGTTAGAAATAAAGATACGGTTGACCCGATTGCGTAGTGGGATCAAGTTCACGAGCTGCGACTGGTTGAGCCGAATCGTCACGGGGATCACCCGCAACCAGCGCCAAAAAGGTAAGAAAAAGAACAGGTCATACCACCGCAGCAGTAAGGCATCTAGCCAGGTGTAGTTTTGGTAGCGACGGCTGATGTAGAACGTGCGCGCGAGCAGCTCAGCGGCAAAAAGTAAGACAAACCAGCCATCAAGTTTCCAAAAGTCGTTGCGCGGGCCGCCATCTTCACCGATGCGCCGAAAGTAGTTGGTTGCCAGTAGCGGTTCAATATCTTCGTTAAAAAAGCCGATTTCTTGAGTCCAGCCAGCTTGGGTGAGGTAGTCTTCGCTCCAAAAGGTGGTGAACGCCTGTTTAGAAGAATCGACACCGATGCGATCGCGAATATCGTTCTTGATGCGCTCTAAAGTGCCTGACTTGTTGGCAATTTCGAAGGGGTTTTCGTCAACCATGCTGATGCTTTGTTGCTGCAGGTCAGACAGCAAGGTCGCCGCTTGAATGGATTGCAGCCCCGTTTGCGCCACTTGCTCTTCGAGTTTTTCGACGGTTTCAAGATAATTGACCGTGGCCCGCTCTGGCTCGATGCCCTTAAATACTTCGCCATACCAGGTGGTGAACTCGGGCAAAAACCGTAGGTAGATATCGCGAAATCGGATGTAGCTGGTGTCAAACAACACCAGGGTCAGGTTGATTAATGCCACGATCGCCACAATGCGCTCAAACCAAAGCGCGGTAGTTTTGACAATCGGACGACGTTTTTTTGAGCGGGAAAGCGTAGCCATAGCCTCGGGGGATCAAAACGTTATCTAGCACTGTGTCGCGAAAGGACACAGTTGTCATCTGCTTGTGAGAATAGACTGCTAAGGGCGCTTTCTCTAGGGGGGGTAATCAATTCACTGCCAAAAACTTGCCGAATCAGCCTGACCGCACCCACCTCAACTGTTGGCTCATAACCCGGCTTCAGCGAGACATCTATCGCCTCAAGGATGACAGGCCGGCGGATTGCCGAAGTTTTTGGGCTGGGGACCGGCGGTCACAGGTTTGAGCACTCCCTGGCGCTCAGGCCGATCGCTTCGCCGCCGCCGAAATTCGCTACAGTGAATTTACACACTGTTACATCTTGTTGCCTGTATGACGGTCGCGATCGCCTCTAACATCCATGACGTTCCTGCTCTACCGGGTAATACCTGGCAGTGGCAAGGTCACGATATCTACTATGTCAAAGCGGGCACGGCTCACCGCGATCGACCGCCGCTGCTGCTGGTGCATGGGTTTGGGGCGTCTACCGATCACTGGCGCAAAAACATTCATGAGCTCAAAGAGGAATTTGAGGTGTGGGCGATTGACCTGTTGGGATTTGGGCGATCGGCCAAGCCCGACCAGGCATACAGCGGTCGGCTCTGGCGTGATCAACTGCATGAGTTCATCCGTGATGTGATTGGGCGACCAGCCGTGATCGCCGGCAACTCGCTAGGAGGATATGCGAGTTTGTGTGTGGCCGCTGACCATTCTGAATCAGTGGCGGGCGTAGTGTTGTTAAACAGTGCTGGCCCGTTTCAATCGAGTACGCCGGCTCCAAAACCGAACCCTTTACAGCAGGCAATTCGACAAACCGTGCAGACAGTATTGCTGCAGCCCCTGCCCAGCTGGCTGCTGTTTCAGTACGTGCGGCAGCGCCGCAACATTCGCAAGACGTTGAAGCAGGTCTATCTCGATCACACGGTGATTACAGACCAATTGGTCGAAGATATCCGTCGCCCGGCCAATGATCTGGGTGCGGTCAAAGTCTTCGCAGCTGTCTTCAAGTCACCGCAAGGGGAAACGGTGGATGTCTTGCTCAGCCGCATGACCGCGCCGCTGTTGATTCTTTGGGGCGAGGGCGATCCTTGGATGAATACTCGCCAGCGCAGCCAGCAGTTCCGCGAGCATTACGCCCCCCTCAAGGAGCATTTTTTGCAAGCTGGACATTGTCCCCATGATGAAGTGCCTCAGCAGGTCAATCAGCTGCTGACCGAGTGGGTATTGAGCCTAGAGAGCCCTGAAGTCGCCGACAGTGTCGCCTAGGCCGTCAGGCCGACTGGCCGCTGTTCGCCACTTTCAGGATGTCAAGGGAGACGGCAAGTTTTTTGCCCCATCTGCTCAGCCGTTGATGACAGCTTTGCCAGGAGCCACTGAGGCTGACCAAGTTGATGAAAGCTGTGGATGAAACCGGACTGCCTCGACTGCGATCGCTCCAGAAACGTAACGCCTCTTATGGGGCTAGGGTCGTCTGGATCAGCCGCGATCGCGTCTTTAAGAATCCTGGCAAGCATTGACTAACTGTCTTGGATTTCAGTCAAGAATTTAGGGGCTAAATCTCGGCCACCTGCTTTTCGAAGTCATTCAAAATAAAACACATCTCACCTGAGGACCCGATGTCTGGGAACCGGTCAACAGTCTGCGGCCAGTTTTTCATGGAAACCGAGTTCTGGGACAAGGTATTGCTTGGAATACTCCTAGACAAAGCCCTTCCCAGTCTGTTTCAGAGGATATTTTTTTATCCCCGGCTTTAAGCCGCAGATCGGCTTCCTCTCACAGGGTTCTCAGAGAAGTTCCGTATATTCCGAAGTGTCCTTTTCTTCAAAGAACCGTCATGCGCCGAACGTTTTTCTACGCTGTTTCTGGGGCGATTGGTATCAGCTTGCTGGTGAATTTGGCCCCACTGTCGGGTGTCCCTGGCGGCGGGCAGGCACTGGCACCGGCCAGGGCTCAGGTGCAGTCTGAGATGACGGTTGAGGCACTAGAAGCCATTTTGCAAGATGAGGCAGGTGACTTACAGGGCTCAGCGGGCCAGTGGCAGCTAACGTTAGAAGGGCAAACTGTGGTCGTGTTGGCCGATGAAGCGAGAAACCGGATGCGTATCGTGACACCGATCGTGGCGGCAGAGACGCTTTCTGTCGAGCAGGTTGAGGCGATCTTGCTGGCGAACTTTCATTCCGCTCTGGATGCGCGATATGCCGTGACAGAGGGGACGGTAGTGGCGGTTTACGTGCATCCCCTGGGGTCGTTACAGCCCCCTGACTTGCGCTCGGCGCTGCGCCAAGTGGTTACCCTAGCGGCTACTTTTGGCACGACTTACACGAGTGGTGAACTGGGCATCGGGCGAGCGACGCCCCCCGCCGATACCCCCAAATCTCTGGAAGGACTGATCGGTATTTAAGCTAGAGGCTTTGGTTTGACTGGATGAAGGGAGCCGCGATCGCTCTGTTGGGGCGATTAGAGATGACCGATTGTGTGCCAACTTAGCCTGAGGACGGTCGCTGTGAGGATGGTTGCTGTCTGGGCAGGTTACGCTAGCGCTAAGCCAGCTGACGACTCTTGATGCTGGCGGCACTGTCGGTTGCAATCATTGCCCATATCGCCATCATGCCTAAACGTAAGTCTCCTCTACAAGCTGCGGTGGCGCTGTTATTGCTGGTTTCTGCCGCTAGTTTGGGCATTGCGGCCAGGCTGTATTTGCAGGGCCAAGGGGGACAGGTCATCTTTGTGGCTACCCGCGTGTGGATTTTGCTATTGCCGATCGCGTGGTATCTGCGAATTGATCGCCAACGATTGTCCTTGCCCCGACCCACCCAGCGAGAACTAGGGGCAGGCATTCTGCTCGGGGTGGGGATGTTTGGGGTGATTTATGGGGCTTATGTGGGGCTGGGGCAACGCTGGCTTGAACCCGCGACGGTGCAAGCCGCTGCTGCCCAGGTAGGACTGCTGAACCCAGCGATTTATCTGGCAAGTGCGGTTTACTTTACGTTCGGCAATGCCCTGGTTGAGGAATACATTTGGCGGTGGTTTGTCTATCAAAAGTGCGAGGTTCTCGTCCCCGGCGGGTGGGCAGTGGCCCTAGCCGCGCTGTTTTTTACACTGCATCACATTATTGCGCTGGCCGGCTTCACCGGCAGTTGGGGCGTCGTCATCCTCGGGTCGGTGGGAGTATTTGTGGCCGGGGTCGTGTGGTCATGGTGCTACCTGACCTATCGTTCGCTATGGGCTTGCTATATCAGCCATCTGCTGGCCGATTTGGCGATCGCGATCGTCGGTTGGCAACTGCTCTTTGCCTGAGGGCGCCACGACCGGTTAACTCTTTGCGATTTCCTTAACTGTGCTGGACTCAGTCCATCCGTGATGCATCCCTGATCCCGATACTCGGCAGCAAGACGGCACATCCATGCTCCTATTGCTGAGTGCTCGAGTGCGGCCAAGCTAGCATGGGACGGCCAATCACTGAGAATGAGTACACTCCTTCCCCAGGAGTGATTTTCGCTACCGAACGACCGCTGCTACGGGCTTTGTTATGAGGTTAAGTATCGTCAGCCCTTTTCAGGATTGCCTAGATCGCGGCATGTAGGCTGTAGAAGAAAACTGTGTGACCGCTATTTCGTCCCCCTCATTCAGGAAGCTCAACTATGTCGCGAGGATTTTCACGCCGTCATTTTTTGCAAACCGCTGGAGCGACCTTAGCGGCGTTGGGCTGGTCGCAGTGGGATGTCATGCAGCGGAGCGATCGCTACGGGCGTCTGCTGGCTCAATCGACCCCGCGCAAGCTGGCGCTACTCGTAGGCATCAATGCCTACCCGGAGGATGGCCTGTTTCCCCCGCTGAACGGCTGTGTCAATGATGTGGAATTGCAGTATCAGCTATTGGTGCATCGCTATGGGTTTAACCCAAGCGACATCGTGACGCTGACCGACGAGCAGGCCACCCGCGAGAATATTCTCACCACGTTTGACGAGCATTTGATTAAACAGGCACAACCTGACGATGTGGTGGTCTTTCACTTTTCGGGCCATGGCTCGCGGGTGGCAGACCCTGACAAAGACTTTGAAGATGGTTTAAACAGCACCCTGGTACCTGTGGATAGTCCTTTGCCAGCTGGCTTCCCTAGCGAAGGTGGAGCCGTCAATGACATCACGGGGCATACGCTGTTTTTGCTGGGCAGCGCGGTGCCGACGGACAACTTTACGATGGTGCTCGATAGCTGCCACTCGGGCGGCGCTAAACGGGGTAACCTGGCGATTCGCGCGCGCCCGGGCGGCAATGGGTTAGCGATGAGCACAGCCGAACTGGCCTATCAGACTCAGTGGCTATCACGGTTGAATCTGAGTCCAGATGATTTTGTGGAAAAGCGCCGGGCCGCGATCGCCAAGGGCGCCGCGATCGCCTCAGCTCGCCGCAACCAATACGCTGCCGACACGCCCTTTGCCGACTTTTATGCTGGGGCATTTACCTTTGTGCTGACGCAATATCTGTGGCAGCAGACGGGCAATACGTCCTTTGACACCACCATCGCGAATGTGGGTCGCACGACAACGGAACTGTCCTTTAGCAACCAAATTCCTGAGCTATCGATGGCTCCTGATGGTGAAAGGACTGCGCCGATTTATTTCACCCCCAAGGTGTCAGATCCGGCTGAAGCGGTAGTCACCAATATTACGGGCGGTGAGGTTGAGGTGTGGCTGGGGGGGGTTGATCCCAACAGTTTGGAAGTATTTGGGCCGGGGGCTGTGCTCTCCGGAGTGGATGAAACGGGCCAGTCACGCGGCCAAGTGCAGCTGACTGATCGTCAAGGCCTGCGCGGTCGCGGCCGACTGATCGAAGCGGCGGGCCTACCCTCAGGCTCGCTGCTGCAAGAGCAAGTGCGTGGCATTCCGACCGATGTCACCCTACGGATTGGCCTGGATGACTCATTGGGGGCTGACACCGCGATCGCCCAATCGACCCTGGCTACCATTCCCAAAATTGAGCCCCTCGCCCTCGGGGGAGATGAAGTGCATTATGTGCTGGGACGCATGACGGCAGCGAATCGTCAGGAACTCGCCGATCAGCCCGACTTACCCGCTGAGGGCAGCTTAGGGCTCTTTTCGCAAGGGCTCGATTTGGTGCCTGACTCCTACGGCGCTCCAGGAGAAACGATCGCTGCCGCGATCGAGCGGCTACGGCCCAAGCTGCGATCGCTCTTTGCGGCTCGCCTCGTCAAGCTGATCCTCAATGCTGGTGCCTCGCGCTTAAACCTCACTGTGGGCATGATTCCAGAAAGAGGCAAGCAGATATCAGCCAGTGCCTTCACAGTGAGGTCATCCGGAGTCGAGCAAATTCCTCTGGGGACGGATATTCGCTTTGAAATCGAAAACCGGGAAAACCGCGATCTGTATCTCAGCGTGCTCGTGATTGATGCCACAGGCGTCATGTCAGTAATTTTTCCGAATCAGTGGACTGCTACGGTTGAGTCGACGCTGCTGCCAGCCGGGTCCAGGCTGACGCTGCCCGATCCCGGCCGAGACAGTTTTCAGTTGGTCACGCAACCGCCGACGGGCACTACAGAGGTGCTCATTGTCGGAAGTAGTAACCCCTTAGACGATGCCTTGCAGGGACTGCAGGAAATCGCTGATGATACCGGCATTTTGCGTGGTCCGCTTGGCGTTGATGACCCGACGCCAGTCGTGGAGGGTTTGCTGCGAGATGTCAGTGGTACCTCCCAGGGTTCTGGCACCGCGACCGTGCAGCCGGTGAGCGTGACGCAGCTGGCGGCTCTGTCTATTACCTTTGATGTGGTTGACGGTGCCGTCTCCTGCCGCAATGTACCCCGCTGTTGATTTCGAGGTCGCCGCAACCAGAATGCAATACCAGTACTGAGTTCTGCGACTGTCAGCCGATTAGCTCACGTGATAGCGATCGCGCCCGTTGGCTTTAGCGTCATATAGTGCTTGATCAGCCAAAGTCAGCAGCTTTTGACAGCTGAGCGACGAAGTTGGCACCAGAGTCGTGACGCCAAAACTCATTGTCACCCGGCAGGCATCTGGGGATGATGATGACACGGGTGCAATATTGGCGATCGCCTGCTGCAGCTGTTGCACAATGTTCACGGCACCCGCCTGATCGGTATTGGGCAACACCACGACAAACTCTTCGCCGCCATAACGCGCCACAAAATCATCAGGCCGTTTGAGCACCTGACTCATCGCCATCGCCACCGCCTTGAGACAGTCATCACCTAGCAGATGTCCATAGGTGTCGTTCACTCTTTTAAAGTTGTCAATATCCCCCAGAATGACTGACAACGGTTGCTGTTCGCGCTGTAGACGTCGCCACTCCTGTTGAATGCGATCGTCAAAGCAGCGCCGATTGGGAATTTGAGTCAACCCATCCAGATTAGACAAGCGATTGAGTTCTCGATTTGCCATCTGCAGGGCTTGGTTCTTTTTCGATAGGAGTTCATGCTGCTGCTTGAGCAAGGTCGTTTTGTCATCTCGCAGGCGCTGAATCTTTGACTCTAAGTCTTCAATGAGGTGGCGCATTTCCAGCGGGTCAAGCGCGCCCAAAATACTTGTCTGAGTAATGATGCCAACTAAATGCTGCTGCTCATTGACCACTACGACGCGCCGAATGCGCTGCGTTTCCATGGTTTTGTGCACTTCCCAAACCGAGTCTTGAGGGCTGACGCCAAAGACCGGCGCACTCATCACCACCGCCGCTGGAGTCTGGGCGAAGTCCAACTCTAACGCCTGAAACTGCACCACATCACGCTCGGTCAAAATGCCGATGGGCAAGGTCACGCCAGCTTCTTCCCGCACAATGACGACACAGCTGACCGAAGCCGTTGCCATTTGCTGGGCGATCGCCGCGAGTGAAGCCTCAGGGCTGGCCGTAATCACCTTGGGGGTCATGATTTCTTGCACCAGCCGATAGCGCAGCAAATCCGCTGGCATTAGAACAGCGCGAACGCTTTTGGGCGTGACTAGACCGATGGGGCGCTTTTGAGCATCAATGATCGGCAAATGGCGGATGCGATGGCGCCGCATGATTTGCATGAGCTCAAAGGCATCTCCCAAATCGTCGAGGTGGCGAGTAATGAGATTAGTCGTCATCACCTGCTCAATTGTCAGGCGAGATAAATCTGACTGAGTCGCAATCTGGCGAATTAAATCGCGCTCTGTGACAATGCCGATGAGTTTTTCCTGCTGTACTACCAGTAAACTGCTCGCTGGGCTGGACGTTGACGCCTCTGGCTGCAGCTCACAGGTCAATCGAGTCAACTTTTGGATAGCCGTTGGCAGGGGGGTTGCAGCTGAAATGGTGGTGAAGTGATTTTCCACACAGGGATGAACCATTGCTTGCTCTCAGACTCTGTAGGTGTCAACAACCGCCTCGGACTGTGAGCTATCAGCCACCGCTGTCGTTCACTTCATAAACTTTCACAATATAGTCCATCATGAGGTGCGCAGGGGAACGTAGATCTGGAACTCAGACCCTTGGCCCAGCTCTGAACTCACGGTGAGTTGCCCCCCATGTTTGTCAGTCACAATTTGATGGCTGATCGACAGCCCCAAGCCGGTGCCCTTACCGATGGGTTTGGTGGTAAAGAACGGGTCAAACAGCTTGGCTCGATGTTGTTCGTCAATGCCAGGGCCATTGTCGCAAATCCGAATCAACACTTGATTATTGAGTTTGGTCGTGATGATTTTGACCGTAGCGGCTTCGGACTTGTGGGCGCGATCGCCCGCCATGAGTTCTTGTTCCAAGGCATCAACGGCGTTACCCAGCAGGTTCATAAATACCTGATTCAACTGGCTGGGGTAGCACTCCAGCAGCGGCAGATCACTGTATTCCTTGATGATCTGAATTTCGGGCCGCTCAGGTTTGGCCTTAAAGCGATGGTGCAGGATTAGCAGAGTACTATCGAGCCCTTCGTGAATGTCGACCGCTTTCATTTCCGCCTCGTCTAAGCGAGAAAACGTTCTTAAAGAAGACACGATTTGCCGAATCCGTTGACTGCCTAACTGCAATGACTTCAAGATTTTGGAGAGATCCGCGAGCAAATATTCCAAATCAATTTCGGTGATGAAATCAGCTATCTCAGGCGCTGGATTCGGATGATGTTTCTGGTACAGATTCACGAGAGTCATCAAGTCATCCGAATGCTCTCGAATGTGGGGAATATTGCCGTAAATGAAATTGACGGGGTTGTTGATTTCGTGCGCAATACCGGCCACCATTTGCCCCAGCCCTGACATTTTCTCGGTCTGCACCAGCTGGGTTTGAGTTTTCTGTAGCGTTTGCAGGCTCTCTTCCAGCTGTGCTGCCTTGGCTCGCGCTACTTCGGCACTTTCTTGCGCTTGCGAGTAAAGCTCAGCCTGCTGAATAGCGATACTGACCTGAGCCGCCAATGACTGCATGAGGTCGATTTCGCTCTCTTGCCAAGCTCGGGTTGTGGCACATTGATGGGCAATCATCAGCCCCCACAGCGAGTTGCCCACCAGCACTGGCACCACCGCATTAGCCCGAATTTGCAACCCTTGCAAGAAGTCGCGGTGACATTCGTTGATGTTCGCCGTTGCCACATCGTCGATTGCCTGGGTGCGGCCCTCCAGGTATAGCGCCGCAGATTCTGCCGCAAAGCAGTTGTCAGGGCTCTGGTGCTCGATCGTCGCAATCCACGGTGCGACCACTGATTCGGTGACAATCTGCCCCTGCCAGTTTTCATCAAAGCGATAGAACAAGACGCGATCGACGTTAAACAGTTGCCGCACCTCCCGCGCTGCTATGTCGAGAATGGCATCTAAGCTCAGAGACTGGCGAATTTGATGAAAGATGGCGTTGAGCAGGGCTTCGCGCTTGGCCGTTTGGCGGTAGGTCGCTTGGGATTCTTTCAACAAATCCTCAGCGATTTTGCGATCAGTGACATCTTCGATCGCGCCCAACAGACCTACGACATTGCCCTGAGCATCATGCATCGGCAGTTTGCTCGTTTCGCGCCAGCTGAGCTGACCATCGGCCTGTCGCTGCGACTGCTTGATCCGCAACATCGGGGTATCGGTGGCCATCACGCAGCGATCACATTCCAGATACCAGGCCACCTGTTCGTCAGTCCATGGCAGGTCAGCATCAGTGAGACCCACGACGGCGCTGCGATCGGGCAAGCCCGCCATCTCCGCCCACCGTTGATTGCAGCCGAGGTATACCGAGTTGTGGTCTTTCCAAAAAATGTATTGGGGAATGTTGTCAATCACTAACTGCAGAAAATCGACCGACTCGTGAAGCGGCTCGACACAGCGCCCCGGCGGTTGACTGGGCACCGACTCAGTTGGCGGAGGCGAGGCCATCGTCGGATAGGTAGACGACGGCGCTGAGGAAGCCGCTACCGGGCTGGGCATCTGCGCCCCCACAATCGAGTCAGGATGAGCCTTTAGCTGGGCCACTGTCAAACTGTCAGGCGTCGCCGTCAGCGACGGCTTGGCAGGGGGGAGTGGGTGACTGACACTCACGATGTAACTAACCTGTCCCTGTTCGTCGGTGATGGGGGTGTAGGTCGTTTCATACCGCTGACCGATCTCGCCTCCCGGCAGCCCATGGACCCGTCGCTCAGCCACCGCCTGTTGTCGAACGGTACGAAGCGCATCGTCAACTTGCTGCCAATACTGCCGCCAGGGACTGGCGGGTTGGTGAGGTGAGGCTAAGGCGGCTAGGTCGGCATTGGTTTGTCCGATGAAGTCTGAGCTCAGTACTGCCAAGCGCTGCGATAACGCCGGACTTACGGTGCAATAGTGCAGCTCATGATCGTAGATCGCCATGTCCTCTAGTGAGCGCTCCACGAGTTGCTTGAGAGCAGGTGCGAGGGTCAGACTAGCATCAGAAGCGGCAGACATAGGAGTTCGTCGAACTTTTAATTGTTCGGGCGGCGATCAATATCATCGATAGAGTACCCAGCCATCCGACGGGAGAAACGATGTTGCCCCCTAGCTCCGCTCAGGCAATGCTGCCCCGTTTCCGCGCTTCCTTAAAGGAGGTGCCGACATTTTGCAAACCGGCGCGAATCATCTCCCGTTCTAGCAGCGCAAAAAATCGGCTGCGATCGCCCCCCCGTACCACCGCATGATTGTGGGCTTCGGCCAGCGCGATCGGATAGCCATAGCCCTTTTGCACCTGGGTAATTACCATTTCTAGCGCCGCGTCGCGGAGCGCCCCATCGAGGGCCACCCAGGCGGGCAACTCAATGCGAGCAATTTCGGCGCCCACATGCAGGTAGCAAAAATAGATGTGATGTGGTCCATAGTCCGCCAATATATTGACGGAACTGCGCCACAGCGGGCCGCGCTCGCCCGGGGCTAAATGGGTGGAGTAAAGAGCGACGTCGCGCAGCGGATCAAACACCTGACAGGGAGCCAAATCGCGCTGGGAAGCACAATGGGTCAAACAGTCGGGTACCTCAAATGGGCAGCTCTGTAGCCGCAAAAAGTTCAGCGCTTCGCCGCTGCGCGAGGCACTAACATAGCCCACCAGAGGAATGCCCGCCGTCTGCAACTCATCCCAAGCAGCCAAAATGGGGGGCAAGATGCGATCGCGGGCGTCCTTAGGTAGGTCTTCTAAAAACCAGTAGATTAGAGAGCCGTCAGTCAGGGCGAGAGTGGGCATTGAGGCGGCAGTCGCGGGCTCTGCGGCCACCGTGAGGGCCAGATCGGTTAGGGCTTGAGCTTCTGAAACGGTGCGGCGATGGCCCATCCATTCTTCCGTGCGAATGCCCCACTGGCGAGAAATGTAGAGGTCTTCGGGACGATAGACCACCTCGGGCAGACTGTCTAACAGCGGAAAGCGGCTCTGACCGTAGTGCAGCACCACCCGCCCCACGTTGAGCAGATAGCAGTAGGCAATTTCGTGATGACTGGGGGAAATCTGCGACCCATCGGTAGCCAATACGGTATGGGCGGCAGGCGCCGCGGCAATCGCCACCCGCGTATCCAACGGTTCCATCGGCGTGGCGATCGCAAAGGGGATGCGATCGTGCCAGGCCTCTAGACGCTCGATCAGCTCTACTTGGTGAGTCTGAGCGCGCTCCATCAACGTATTGGCAATTTTGACGCGGCGTCCGGCAGCTTCGGCTTCTTCTTTCAGGTGATGACTGATCCCCTGCATTTGCTGGGCTAGCTTCATCAAATCCAACATGGCAGTGCTCTGATTGCGGCTGGAATCCGCTTCCAGGAGAGCGGGTGAGTTACCGATGCGAGTGCCCACCCCAGATTTTCACCAGGGAGGGTCAGTTCTACTGAGCATGACCAGGCATTAGGCCACAGCCTGCCATACTGAGAACTCACGTACTAATTGAGATAACGATAACAGATGGATGCGGGAATCGATCGCGGCGCGTGCCCTTTCATCGGCAGTGTTGTAGCCCCAATCGGCCAGAAACAGCACAATATCCTGCAAGTCATCCACAGCTTTGACTTTATCCAGCGTTTTGAGGCGATCTTCGATAAACCAAATGGGCACCGGGCCGCTGACCTCGGCTGCAGACGACTGCCGGAGCTGCTTCAAAGTGTCGGTTTTAGACTGATTGATCTCTTTGCCAATAATCTGTTCGCGGGGCAGATCTACCCCCGCTTGAGCCAGCAGGGCCTGAATAAAGCGCCCCTCTTTAGTCGAAATAATGATGGGGAAAATACCGGCGGCGATCGCCCCTTGCAGCCGGTCAATCACGCCAGGATAAAACCGATGCAGACTCAACCAGTTGTCTAAATCGGTTTTGATCCAGCGATCGCGGACGCCATCTACTGCGGCCATCGCCACATCAGGCTGTAGTGAGGTGTCTGCCAACAGCGATTGCACCAGGGTGGGCCAGTGATCTAAAACCGCCTCAGCGCTCACGCCCTGTTGCAGCGCGTGGAGCAGCAGCGGCATTTCCCAACCGGTTTCAATCACCGGACGCAGGGGATAGAACTGTTCGGCTAAGCCCTCGGGTGGCGCTGATTCCGCATCGAGAAACAGCTGGCAATAGGCTCGCCAAGCGGTCTGAAAATATTCGATCAGGCCATCACACAGGACACCGTCAAAATCTAAAGCCAAGATGGCGGGGGCGGTCATGGGCAGTCAATTAGGCGGGTTGAGCACAACGAATAACAAATAAACTAGAGGCTGTCATCATTGAGCGGCTGATTCCTGATGTTGAAGGCGGTTCAGCCGCTAACTAGCTTGCCGGAGCGAGCGCGGTTATGCCCATACCGTCAGGCTGCCGAGTTTGATTGATGACGTGCTCTAGACAGGGCCGACGCCATCGCCGATGCCGCTACGGCTGATCAGCAGAACGATCAGATCCGTCTCACTGAGTTCATCACTACAGTACCGCGCCCAAACCATGGCAAACTCATGAATTAAACAAACAAGCCACCCTATCCTCCCGAGACCATGCTGAGGAGTACAAGGTGGCTAGTCGCAGTCAGATTTGGGGCGCAATGATGCCCCACGGTTAAACCGCCGTCGTTTGTGAGGTGGCTGGTTAACCCGCAGCTTGGGCCGGCTGCTGAGCCACACCGGTGCTAGCCGTCGATGCTGCCGCTGCCTCAGGCTCAATGCTGACGAACTCAATGTGGTTGACCAATGTAGTCACAAACGCAAAGAGCAAAAAGGGCAAAGACAAGACTAGGATTAAGCCCACTGAGACCAAGGCGTACAAGGGTTGGCGGGCACCCATCAGACCCATCGAAGCAGCCAAACTAATGAGCAATACGACTAACCAGGCAATCACCTGACCATAGATATCGCCAAAAGTCAGCGTGCAGTTAAACCGATACCGTTGTAGCTTGTCCATAATCTTTCTGAGATAAACGCTGGCTACTTTTAGGATATAAGTCTCGCCTCAGAAAGCAGAGTTTCTCAACATATTTGCAAATATTGCAGCAAACAGTTACACAGGTTGATATAGTTTTGACTCCTCCCCGTCGGCGCAGAAAACCTCCTTCACGACGATCGCCTCGGGGCGCAGTCACTGCTCAACCAGGCGCCGGGAAGGCGTCAGCGGCCTATCGCTATCTCATCTTCTATAAGCCCTACGACGTGCTGAGTCAGTTCACCGATAGTCAGGGCGATCGCGTCATTCTCAAAAATTTCATTGAGGTGCCGGGGGTTTACCCGGTCGGTCGCCTTGATCGCGACAGCGAAGGTCTACTGTTGTTGACCGATCATGGCCGCCTGCAGCATCGCTTGAGCAATCCCCAATACGGCCATCCCCGCACCTATTGGGTGCAGGTCGAGCGCCAACCGGATGCGGCGGCTCTGCAGCAGCTGCGCCAGGGCGTTGAGATCAAAGGCCAACGCACGCGTCCGGCGGAGGTAGCCAGCTTGCCGCAAGCACCTACCCTACCGCCGCGGCAGCCCCCCATTCGCTACCGCAAATCAGTGCCCACTAGCTGGCTGGAGCTGGTGCTGACCGAAGGTCGCAACCGGCAGGTGCGGCGCATGACAGCGGCTGTGGGGCATCCGACCTTGCGACTGGTGCGGTGGGCGATTGGCAGCTTGACCCTGGCGGGCTTGGCTCCTGGCGATTGGCGATCGCTGACCCCTGATGAAGTGCAGCAGCTCTTAAGCGAAAATTTGCCGCCGTAAACCTGGCTGCCTGGCTACCCCAGCACGACCAGGCATCCTCTGGTCAGGCTCCAATTGTCGGCATTTCCGGATTTTGGCTGCCGTATCGGGAAATTTCTTAGTATGTTTGGTGTGAGCGATCGTTTGAATCTGATTGTGTGGCATTGAAATAGTTGATGCACCCAATTGCCTGATAAATCCGGTTGCCAGGTGCAGCGCAGCTCACTGGCGATTCTTCGGGTAAGCTATGGGGATAAAACTTTTCGACTGCCTCGCCAGATAGCAGCTTAGGTTCCTGGCCATGTTTGTCTGTCCGCACTGCCAATTCGAAAACCCACCTCAAAATCGTTTTTGTCAGCAGTGCGGCAATGCTCTGAAGGGACTGCGAGCGGTGATCACGCCTACCCGGAACAGTGAGCGTCATCCCCAATCGCCGCTGCCAGAAACGGCCCCCACTGGCGCGGTGGCAATCGCCGCCACGCCGGAAGCTGCCGCTTCACCGCAAGTCGCACAATTGCTCACAGCCGATCAGCGCTTGCGGGGGGAGCCGCGCTATCAGCTCCGCCAGCCCACCGCTGCCGACACCCCGTTAGACACGGCAGAAATCCTGCTCAGCCTTTTAGATTGTGAGCCGGCGAGTGACTCACCCCTGATGCAGTTACTCGACAACGCGAACGAAGAGGTCGATGATGAAGCGTTGGTCGAACGCTTGCCCACAGCGGCCTTGGCCTACTGGCAGTTACAAGACCAGTTTTTTCCGATGGTGCCTGAGCTGCAGGCCGCTTGGCGAGAAAGTGAGCTGACGGTGGTGGTGGTAGAAGATCGCTCTACCTGGCAGACTCTCTCAGCGCTGCTACAGTCTGGGGAGGTTGAGCCCCTAGAGCTGGTGCATTGGTGCTATGAAATTTTGACGCTGTGGGATGCCTTAATCGCCGTCGAGGCCGAACCTAGTCTGCTGGAACCCAGCAACTTACGCGTTGATGATGATCAGGTGGTCTGTTTACAGCGTCTCATTTTTAACGCGGGCGATCGCCAATATACCCTGCAAGATTTAGGGCTGCTCTGGCAGTCACTCCTGCAAGAGCTGGCCTATGATCTGCCGGCTCTCACGCTCCTGGCCGACCAGATGACGGCGGGTGAGATGACGGCGCTTGAATTGGTGAAAGCGCAGCTAGCCGATATTGCCGATGAGCTGCAGGGCCTGCCGCTTGATCCCAACGTCTCTGGGCCGGAGGGCCCAGAGGCGGCATTGCCCGCTCTCGATGCGGGTCCCATTACTCCTGGCTCGGGAACTGCCGGGATGCCGCTGCCCCCGCTCTCAGAAGATGACGCCGTGCCGCTGGTGGTGGACGACCTGCTGCTGGCTGACGAGTTAGACGGTTTGGCGGGCGAAGACGACCTCGCGGTGCCATCCTCGGAAGATGGTCAGAGTGATCTCCCCACCATGGCCCTCCCGATGAAGCTCTATCGGTTAGACGAGGTTGGGCGCACCCATATTGGGCGGCAGCGATCGCATAACGAAGATTCATTTTTTGCGGAGACTCAGCTCAAGCGTACTGATAGCCCTGTGGGTACACAGCTCCAGGCGCGCGGTCTCTATATTTTGTGTGATGGCATGGGCGGGCACCTTGGCGGTGAGGTGGCGAGTGCCTTAGCGGTGCAGACCCTACGCGATTACTTTTTAGAGCATTGGGTGGCGGAGCTGCCCGATGAAACCGTCATCAAGGACGGCATCTTGCAGGCCAATCAGGCTATTTTTGAGCAAAATGAGGCGGAAGATCGGGCCGGTAATGCCCGCATGGGTACCACCTTAGTGTTGCTATTGGTGGCTGATCATCAGGCGATCGTGGCCCATGTGGGGGATAGTCGCCTCTACCTCTGCACCCGGCAAGGGCTCAAGCAAATCACGGTGGATCATGAAGTCGGGCAGCGCGAAGTGAATCGCGGCGTCGAGCCCGCGATCGCCTATGCCCGTCCCGATGCTTATCAGCTCACCCAAGCGTTAGGCCCACGCAACAATGATGATGTCGCGCCGACGATAACCCCATTCCCGATTACTCAAGATACGCTGTTACTCTTGTGCTCCGATGGCTTAAGTGACAACGACTTGCTCGAAAGTCATGTCAAATCTCATGTGGAACCGATGCTGCGATCGCGCGCCGACCTGGATGAAGGCATTGCCAACCTGATTGATCTGGCCAACGAGCACAACGGTCATGACAACATCACTGCGATCGGTGTCAGGGTCAAACTCCGCCCCAACCTAGAGGCCGCACAGTCCATGGCAGAGTCGGCCAAGCCAGTCGATGGGCCGAGTGAACCCCCGGCTAAAACGGCTGATACTGACTCCAGTGAGCCCACTCCTGAAACCACTGATTAGGGATTCAGTCGCCTGCCGACACCCAGCGGTTATCGAGTTGCCACTTTGCTTAATAAGGGGGGAAACCGATTCTCCGTGATCGGGACTCGCGACAGGCTGCCTACAGCGTGATCGGCGCGATCGGTTCGATATTGGGGTCATGGCCGCCGACCTGGTTCGTGCGCAAAATCCAAACGGTGGCACCGTACTTAAGAAAGGCTCGTATCACCGTATCGCTAGCTTTGCGCGGCAACAGCGTGCGCCAGCTGGTGAGGCCCATCATCAGGTTTTCCAGGGGCTTATGTTCCAAAGTGGCACCCAGATTAAACTCATTGGTTTCCCAATCGGCGCGAGTCTTGCCAAAGGGCTGCAGAGCCTGCTTCAAGTCTTTACCAAAGATCATCAACTGTTGAAACCGCTGCGCCTGGTCTGGATGCGCGGCGGCCCAGTACTGCAGTTGTGCTGCTTGCGCCCCCATCGCCTGCCCCAACTGTCGCACTGCCGCAAACAAGGCCTGATTGGAATCTTGCGAGCAGTTATTGGCCGGGCCGACATAGGTAGCGCCGGTGCCATCGCCGATGCGATATCGCGCCGTCATCGCCATCAAAAAGCTTTCCATGTAATGCAGGGCTGATTGGGGTGCCCGGTCGAAGTCAAAATCTTCGGTAAAGCAGGGGAGTTTAACCACCATGTCGCAGGTGGGCCGGTTGCCCAGCCAGCCCCTTTGGCGATCGCCCATGTAGCGCGACCAGTGCAGGGTGCCCGCCACTAAGCCATCCGTATTTTGGGTATAGACCTGGTAATAGCAAATCTCAAACCGCAGTTCATCCGCCAGCAGATCGTGCTTGACTTGTGCCACCCCAAAGGCAAAGTGGCCAAAGAAAATGGGCGTCGCTGCTGCTGGTTCTTTCTGTTCGCCACCAATGCCGCCGTAGGTGTGCAGTACCAGAGCGCGATCTCCTGCCTGCCAATCCTCAACGGCGGCTTGAATGGCAGCGGCAGTGCCGTTGTCGCGGGGCGTCCCCAACACCGATGAGGTTTGGCCTTTTTTCGCCGCCATGTCATCCCAGGTTTCTTGGCGAATGTGACGATAGACATTCTTTTCGCCAAAGACGACGCGATCGGGCTGCAGCCGCATCAACGCTCGCGGCATCCAGGCTTGCACGACAAACTGGCCTGCGGCGTTCAGAGCGCCATAGACATACCATCCCTGCTCATTGATGGGCGAATTTTCGATTTGGTTGAGGGTCGAGGGATAGCTGCCATAGTCTTTCGCCACCATCACTGGCGGCGTGCTCATCACCGTTGCGGGGCCGTCAAACTGGCGGGTCGTGGCATTGAAGTGGCGCACGCGATATTGATCGGGGCCTTCAGGGGTGATGAACTGCACCAGGGCGTAATAGCGACCGGTGATTTCGACCGGCTGGTAGCGCGTATGCAGAGCCACCGTGCCATCATCTGCCGATCGCACGTCGATCGCCATCAGCATCACCGTGATGTCATCCACTGGGTGACTCCCTGCGAGGGATTCGAGGGGATCGACTTGTCGCCACCGGTTGATGCGATCGGGCAGCACCATGCCGCTAAACTTGCTGTTGTATTCGGCATCGGCGCTGAAGTTGACATCGCGGGTCACCGCTTGGACCAGACGCTGCACTTGAGGCAAATCGCGCTGCCAGCGTAGAGGCACCGTTTGCCCTACCAGGTGGGCGTAGTCAGGTGGCGCGTGGGAGATTTCGATCAGCACCCCTTGCACCTGCGATCGCGCTGCTTTAGCGGGCAAAATCAATCGCCCCATCCACTCACCAATCGGCTGATACAGGCCCGGATCAGGCGACGAGCCAAGAGGATAAAAACTCGGCTGGCAAAACGGTAGCTGGCGGTAAAGACTGTAGTTACTCGGCTTCGCTGGTTCCAGATCTTTCCCCGTTACCAGATCACCGCAGAGAATCGCGTTAATGGTGTCAATCGTTTGCTGTAGGGCGGTGCGTCCATCCGCCAGAATCACTTTGGGATCCAGCACGCCCCCCGGCACATTGTGACCGACTGGCCCCATCGGGATAATCGTAATTTTGCCCAGCCGCTTCGCCCGGTTCCAAAATGACAGGGGAAAGACTTTCCACCGGCCCGGAAACATCAGGGGGCCAATGCGCTCAACATCATCTTTCTCACCCACCAGATGGTGCAGATGCTCTAGTTTGAGAAAGTTACTGTTGGCGCTGATCACCCCACCTATAGAAATGACATCGATCGGAGCGGCAATGGCGCGCTTTAAGAAGGGCGCGTTGGCACAAGACATTTGACCGCCGCCACTGTAGCCAATGAAGGTGACCGGGGTGCCACTGCCCAGGCGATAGCCGTTTTTGAGCAAGCCGCTCAGCACAATCTGCGCAATCCCCTGGTTGTAGAGTGGGCCGTAGCGGCGATCAGCAGAGACACCCACAATCAAAACATTGCGGATGTTGACGATGAGCCCCAACAAACTCGACGGGTTGGCAAACCGCAACTGGTCGGCATAGCGCCAAAAAAACGACAGCGTCCGGTCTTCATCCAGCGGCTTATTCATCACGGAGTAGGGCATGATGCCCCGCACTAACGCCACCCCTGCAGGCAGCGCCGGGGCCAACGCATCCAAAAAGTCTTCGACGTCAGGCAAATACTCATAGCTCGATTTGCCAATGCCATCGAGGTACACCACGTATCGATCAAGGGTGTCGGTGTCAGCGATCGGTGCGGCGAGCTCACCGGCATTGTCGATCGCGTTGACTTCATCCTCATACCAACCGGCCCACCAGCCCAGCGTTTCGAGGGGCGCCAGCAACCCCGCGACGATGACAGCGACGATCGCAATCCACACCAGGTTGAGTACCAGCTGCACCAGCTCGGGCAAGTTGCCAAACCAGCCAAACCACCACTCTCGCACAGGCCGCAACAGCACCAGCACAATCAGCGTCAGCAGCACCATCGCGATCAGCCCGAGGGCCGTTTTCAACAGCGGGCTATCGCTGCGTTCTGCACCCTGAGTAACCGTGGGTTGAGCGGTGGCCGTCGTGATCGCTTCGCCAAACCCCACAGCAGCCAGCGGTGGCCGATTGTCACTGGCAGACAGGCTGATCGGCACGGCAGTTTGTCGTGCTTGCTGAACGGTGTCGAGTCGCTGTTGCACCTCTGATTTGAGTTCATCGTTAGAGGCGGCAATCCGGTCTTGAAACAGGGCCACGATCTCTTGGCGTTCGGTTTTGAGATCGACCCCGGCTGCCGTGTCTTCTAACCACTGGGTCAGGGCGGCGATCGGTCGGCCAATGGTTTGTTCAATAATTTGCAGGGCGAGCCAGCCAACCGCCACATAACCAAACGCGCCGGGAATGTTGGTTCCGGTCACGGCCCCAAAGCCCACCACCATGGCGAGCAGGTGCCACACCGACAACAAAGACAGTAGGGGAACGCCCAGGTAAGGTAGCGCGCCCAAAAAACTAAACAGCAGGGGCGCATAGGATAGCCCGAGCACCGTGATCAGAGCGCTCAGGGAAACGCTGATGGACCACGGCACTAACGTAATCAACCAGGTTGACCCCACCAGCGCTAAAAAGCCCCCGACAAACAGCAGAGCGTTAATCAACAGGCTCATCACAAACCGCTGTGGCTTGACTTGATTGAGAAACAGAATGACGCACTGGCCAATGCTGCGCGACAGTCCCGCCAACACCACGATCAAGAGTGCCAGCCACAGGGCTATCGGCAAGCGGCTCGCGATGCGAAAGGCGGCACCGTTGAGGGCAAAGACGTAACCGACAATTTCCCAAAACTGGTCGAGCATAGGGCGGAGTTACGACAACGGTAGAAACAGCCAGGCGAAAGGTGCTCCAGGCTGGACTGGAGCACAATAGAGCAAAAATACCGCCTGGCGATCGCGGCAACCACCCTTTAGCCCCATTCTTTGACAAGTTGTTGCACAATTCGCCTGTCCGCTCTGCTGCTCTATGGTTGGGGCAACTGCTTGAGAGGCGTCGAGCGGTCTAACTGCCCAGTCAACTTGTTGTCCCCTTTAAAACCCAATTGCTCATGTCTCAGCCTGCTCAGCCGGAGTTTGTAGCGGCGGGGGTGGCGGGGCCACAATTTTGAGGGGCGATCGCGTGCGGGGATGGTGTAACTGCAGCCGATGGGCATGCAACCAATAGCCACAGTCCCCCGGCACGGGCACTGTTCCCTGCGGATCGGTCACCGGATAAGGCTGGCCACCCGGCGCATACAGGGGATCATTTAACAGCGGATAGCCGGCTGCCGCCAGATGAATGCGAATTTGGTGCGGTCGTCCCGTAAAAATTGTCACGTCTAGCAGTGTCTGTGCGTCACCGCGACTCACCACGCGGGCCTCGCTGCGGGCGGGTTTACCTGTGGGCGTGGCTGCATGCACCGTGCCCAACTGGGGGTAAGGCACTGGCCCAATGGGCGTTGTCATCACCCATGTGTCAGGCAACTCACCGGGACCAATCAGCGCCCGATAGGTTTTGCGGAGAGCCATAGCGGGGGCACTTTCAGAGGACGTTTCATAGGTAGAGCGGCGCATTTGGCGACTTAGTTCTGATTTGGCTAGGGGCGATCGTGCCCACAGCATCACTCCCGACGTTCCCCGACCCAAGCGATGCACTGGACTCAGCAGCGGCTCGTCGTAGCGCTGCCTGAGCTGATGTAGCAGTGTATGTTCTAAAAAGCCGCCGCCGGGTAAAACGGGCAAGCCTGAGGGTTTGGCGATCGCCAGAAAGTCATCATCTTCATAGAGCACGGCAAACGCCAGCGGCACTGCCGGTTCTTGCCAAGGGGGACGATGATAGGCCAGGTGCTGGCCGGGCTGCAGCGGCTGCTCTGCAAGGCCAAGCCCCTCATCGACCGTCACCTGCCCGGCCTCGATCCGCTGTTGCCAATCGGCTCGACTCGAATGGCGATACCGCTGGGTGTAATAGTCCAGCAGGGTTTGGCCGATGGCCGCCGCCGGAATGCGATCGCGATAAATCCAGCCTTGGTTCATGCGGCACGGCCCTCGCGTAAGCGTGGCCAAAGGCTCTGCGCTGCCGCCACATCCTCAGAACAAAAACCTTTTCTGTCAGGATTTAGCACGGCCAAATCCCTGCCGGCGAGACACGGTTTTTCCACACCGCTCTGCAAGTCCCCCTTGCCCCGTCGCCCCCTCGCGCCCCCGCCCTGCAAGCGCGCCCTCACAACACCGACAACTGCTCGCCCGAAGATCGCTCCTGCATCACCTGTTCCACATCGCCACGACGATACAGGGGGCGGTTCTTGCGTTTAGAAAAGCGACTTTCGATCTGGGCCTCCGTCAAAATCTGCTGCGTTACTGGGGCTGAACAGTGCAGCATCGTTGCCGCATCCTTGAGACGAATCCACTGGCGACCAAAGCGGGCAATCAGCACCGCCTCATCTTCTGACTGAATCTGTTTGAGTAGCAGCTCGGCCAACAGCCAGCAGGCCAGGGTATCAGCGCCCGCCCGGTGTGAGGTGCCCACGTCAAAGCCGAAATGCTTCACTAGATTCGGCAGACTGCGCGAGGGCAAGTCAGCCAGCAGCAATCGCGAGAGCAGCACTGTGCACAGCTGAGCGGCTTGTGGTCGCGTAAACGTATGGTCGAGCTGGCGATATTCGGCCTGTAAAAAGCGATAGTCAAATTCCAGGTTATGAGCGGTTAAGACGCCAGTTTCTAGCCGTTCTAAACAGTCGGGCCACACTTCTTCGGGAAAGCGCCCTTGCGAAACCATCGACTGATCGATGCCGGTGATGCGGGTGATCATGGCCGGGACGCGCACGCCAGGATTAATCAGGTGGGTCTCTTGATGCAGAATGCCGGCCTCTAAGCTGGCCTGCAGCACCGACACTTCAATGACGCGAGCCCCCCGATAGGGCAGTGAGCCGGTCGTTTCCACATCGACGACCGTCAGCGGCGATTGACTCACCTCGCGATAAAAGGCCAACAGGTCTTTCGACAAGAGGGCCGATTGGCCTTGATATTTTTTGGGGGTTGCCATGCAGGTATGCGATCGCCCAGCTTTCCTAAGATAACCTGAGTTCGGGATAAGACTGACAAGGGATCTGCGGGTAGTTTGAGGGCTAAATCCCCTCCTAGGAGGGGTGTCCGCAGGACGAGGTGGGTTTCTCCGATGGCTTGAACCCACCCCATCAGCCCCTCCCAGGAGGGGAAAGTAACCGGTTTTGCCTTAACCCGAACTGACGTTCTTTTACGCTTGTGGACGCTTCCTGCAAAAGAGCGCGAATAAATTGGGTTCGTCTTGCATGGCTGCATGTTCGTGTTGGTGCTGTCGGGCCATGGCGTTGTATTGCTGACAATAGGTTTCTAGCGCTGCTCGATAATGCTGCTCTTGCTTAAAGTCGAGCGTGAGCTGATGCAGTTCCAAGACTTCGAGCACTTCATGGGGAGTGGGTTCATACCGCCGCAGCAGTTGTTCGAACACAGGCGCATCCTAGTTAACTATGCCTAGCGTAGATCAGGTTTGCGATCGCCGGGTAGCAGAGGCTACGAGTCCAATGGTTAGGAACGGCTGGCTCAGCGCCTTCGCGATATGTCCCTGTGTCCCCTGAAGGCTTATGCTGGCTGACTGAGGACATCCTTTAATCCGGCTACCAACTGCTGATTCTCTTCTGGGGTGCGGATGGCGACGCGCAGGTAGCGATCGCCCAACTCGGCAAAGCTCAGACAATCGCGCACCAGAATACGATGGCGGCGGAGCAGTGCTAGCTGAATTTGGGAGCCGGGGCGATCGCACCGCAGCAGCAGATAGTTGGCTTCTCCCGGCAGGGGATATAGACCCGGAATGGCCTGGAGCTGGGCAAATAAGGCTGGACGAGCCGCTTCCAGCCATTGCCAGGTGTGGTGTTGGTAGTGGTGGTCTGTGAGCACCGCTTCGGCGGCGGCGGCAGCGAGGGCATTGACGGGCCAAGGGTCGCGCCAAGTTTGCCAGCGTTGTAGTCGATCGGGGTGGGCGATGGCATAGCCGAGGCGCAATCCTGGCAGGCTATAGAACTTGGTCAGCGATCTCACGACAACCAGGTTGGGCCACCGCCCAATCTCGTTAATTAAACTCTGCTGGCGATCGGGCGGCAAAAAATCCATAAAGGCTTCATCGACTACCACGAGCGCAAACTGCTCTAGCAAGGCGGTCAGGGCCGAGCGGGGAATCATCAAGCCCGTAGGGTTATGAGGCGTATTGAGCAGCAGTCCACAGCGCTCGGGTGAATGCTGGAGCGACTGGGTCACCGTGGTTGTCCAATCTACCGTGCCTTGCTCGGCTGCCGTGAGAGAAAGCGGACAAGGAATGGGAATAGCGTTAAAGGCGGTCAGCGATCGCCCATAGTCGCCAAAGGCTGGTGTGACCAGATAGGGGGCTGTTTGGGCTGCCAGGTCACGTCCGGCCCAGGTCAGCAGCTCGGCAGCGCCATTGCCGGGCAAAATCCAGTCAGGGGCAATATGGTGATGGTGCGCCAGCGCTTGGCGCAAGGTGTCGTAGCGCGGATTGGGATATCGAGTCAGCTGATCGAGGCTGGTGTGGAGGGCGGCGATCGCCGATGCGGGTGGCCCCAACGGGCTGATGCTGGCAGAAAAATCAAGCAAAGCAAAGGGGGAACAGTTAGCTACCTGAGCAGCCCACTCAATGTTCCCCCCGTGACGTGGTCGAGTATTAAACAGAATTTCTTCCAACCGAATCGACTAGGGTTATTTGCTCACCATTTCTTTGAACTGCTTGCCAGCCGAGAAGGCGGGCACTTTCGTCGCAGGAATCACCATGGTCTCACCCGTTTTGGGGTTACGACCTTCCCGCTCTTTGCGGTCACGACGCTCAAAGGAACCAAAGCCTACGAGGGTGACTTTGTCACCTTCGGAGACAGTCTCCATAATCGCCTCAATGGCAGCTGAGAGCACGGAGTCGGCCTGTTTTTTAGTCACGCCTGACTTCTCAGCAACCTTATCAACCAATTCACCTTTGTTCATATCTGTGAGTCTCCTCTTTGGGGGAATACGAATCCCAGGGCAGCGATGCTAGACAACCAAGCTGTCTATGGAAAGGTGAATCTTCCTAAATCGCTGAAACCCCTGACATCCCGGAATTTCACTGCCCCATTCTAAGGGCAACTTCCCGAATATGGATCGTTGAAGGCTTTAATTTGTGTCGATTGCGGCGTTTTTTAACGAAAGGTAACGCAATTAGGGCGTTTGAGGCGCTTTAAAGCGATCAAAAAAATGGCTAGATCCCTTGCTTTGAAAGGAATCTAGCCATTACACCAGAACGTGAGAAGGTTAAACGGAAATTTTGGAGCCAATTGCTAGCGCTACTGCGATCGCTCTAGCAACTCCTGCACCTCAGCACTCGGGGTGTAGGTATAACCAAAGGCCGACTGGTCAGAATCATCCAAAATCTCAGGGGTTAGCAACACCACCAGTTCTTGACGGCTAGTTTCATCGGTCGTACTGCGGAAGAGTGCGCCCAACAGCGGCAGATCACCTAAGATCGGCACCTTGGAGACAGTGGTTCGCTCCGTTTCCTGAATAATGCCAGAGAGTACCAGGGTCTGACCATCTCGAACTCTGACCTGTCCTGAAGATAGCTGTCGTTCCGCTAGCAGCGTGACAAACGCATTGGAGACGCCATCGAAGCTGAAATTGACAATGTCGATAGGCGCTGAGATCGAGGGGGCGACTGATAAGGTGACAAAGCCGTTATCGTCGATGCGATCGACATCCACCTGCAAGATCAATCCAGCTGGCTCGGTTTCGACCGAAAGCGTCTGCGTAATATCTCCACCGTCACTAACTTCTTGGTCGACCTCAAAGTCTGTTACGACCTCTTCTGTCAGCTGCACCGACGCCACTTGACCTTCTTGCACGATCAAAGTCGGATCGGTCAAGATTTTACCGTTGCCTTCTTGAACTGTGGCCAACACTTGGAACAAGAAATCATCAATAATCCCAGGAACACCCCCTCTGAACAGGTCTACAGATCCGAAGGGAGCAGCGCTAGGCACAGCGGTTGTACCGCCGGGTGTTTCCCCCCCGAAGTTGGTGGAACCGACGCCCCCGACGACGCCGACGGCCAGATCGCCGGTGGCAAAAGAGAAGCTGGTGCCAAAGGCATCAAGCGCATTCAAGTCGATATCAATGACTTTGACATTGATCGCCACTTGACGACGGCGGAGATCGAGGCGTACGAGCTGAGCGGTGGCCAACTCAACTAGGGCCGGCTGACCAACCAAGGTAATGGAATTGGTGCGCTCTTCGGCTACGACGACCAAACCGCGAAAGATCGGATTACTGTCAGCGTACTCGACTCGTTGGTTTTCAATCCGTTCTTCCGTCGTCGTCTGACTTTCGGTAATGTCAGGCACACCTTCTTCGATCGAGACGGCGTTAACGGCAGTGACTAAGCGCTCTCGGCTAACCGCGCTCTCAGCTCCTAAACCGACGAGAAAGTTACTGGCGACCGAGGCATCGACTTGATTAAGTCGCAGGGTTCTCATACTGACATTTTGAGCCGAAACTGGCAGACTCGGGCCAACATAAATGGTTCGGCCCACCCGATTGGCCTGCAGGCCGGTAACCCGCAACACGCTGTTAAAAACGCTTTGCACCGACTCGTTCTCAATATCTAGAGTGATGGGAGGGCCTTCGCCGGTCGCAGTGGCACCATCTGTCTCTTGGCCGTTAGCGTCGATGAAGACCAAGTTGAGGTCAGCGGCGCGCGCTAAGAGGTTGAGGACTTCGCGAGAAGGGGCATCGCGGAGCACCAGACGCGGCACGCGTTCTGCAGTCCCCAGATCGATTCCCCCAAAGTCAGGCACTGTTTCTGATACAGCAATGTCGCCGACCGGCGGCGCGACTGCTGAGGGTAAGAATGGCGGGGCAGCCTGAACTTCAGGCGCCGGTACTGGGACGCCGTCAATTACCACCTGGGGATTGGGAACCAGGACATCGGGCTGGGGGCCCGTCGGCTCCGGTAGCGGCTCGGTTTCGGGATCGGCTTGAGCTACCGTGGCATCAGGTGTACCGGACGAGGTCTCCGGTGCAGTGGCTTCGGGTTCGCCAGGGACAGTTTCTAGCTCATCGGGAACCGGAGTGCTGGCTTGGGGCGCGGTGCCTTCGGTCTGGGCAGCGACGTCAATAATGATGCCGCCATTGGTCGATGACCCCACGGTGCCCATGGGGATGCGATCGCTGCCATCGACGGTGAGGCGAACGCTGTTGCCATCAAGGGGATTGAGAGTGATTGAGGCAATGCCAGGGGCGGGATCTTGTTGGGTAAACGGCCCCCCGTCGGCTAGCTGCAGCTGTGTGCGCACGATGTCGGCTCGCAGGGTGTTGCCCTGGTTAATGGCAAACACCTGAGGCACATCACCGGCCTCAGTTTCTAAGACAATTTGAGCACCGCCATCCGTCGGAATGACCTGGATGCCCGTAATCATGGTCGTTGTGGCCAGGGCCGGTTGGCCCACAAGGGCTAGCAAGGTGCTCCCTGCCAGACAGCTGCCATATCCTAATAATCGTTTCACGGTCACTCCTTCCTCACAAAGGTTCTGGATTCTGATGTTTGCTCGACACCGCTGAAGACACTCGCTGGCTTGAGACCTGGGAGTTTAACCTTCCTCAGGAGGCGCTTCTTCAGCCCCTTCTTCACCTTCCGCTGGGGGTTCTGGCTCGGGCAGGGCGGGTGGTTCTCGCGGATCACCCAACGGGACTAAGACTTCCATCGTGAAAGACGTTTGCAGGGGGCGAATGCCGAGCCGGTTGAAGTCTTCCTCGGTCGTATTGCCAGGCACGTCGGCAAACGACTGGTTAAAGTCCCGAATAATTAGCAGGGGCTCTAGCCGCTCGAGGTTCAGGAGAATATTTTGGGTCTGATTAAACAGTCCTCGGAAGCTCACTTGCACCAGCTGGCGCTCTAGCTTGCCGTTTAGCTCTGGCCCGTATTCCTCGGCGATGGGGCCGGAGAGGCCCAAGGGGTCAAACCCAAACAGCTCTGAGGTAAAGGCCGATCGCTGGGCGATGGGATCTTCGGCAAATTCTTGAATTACCCGATTCACCTGCTGCTGCGTTAAGCCGATGGAGGTTAGGGTCGCGGCTTGCGCTTGGGTCAGGTCACCGGCGATCGCCCCGGCAATGGAAGCATTACTATTCTCAATTTGCTGATTCGTGTCGAGCAGGAGGGTGTCGAGGCTATTGGGGTCGCCCAACAGGCTATAAATGCCTTCTCGCTGGGTCAGCACGCGATCCAGCTCGGCCTGCACCTCTTCAATCTGCCGCAGACTCTCCGCCTGGTTGGCCAGGGTGTTTTCTTTCTCTTCGATCCGCAGATTGATTTCGGCAATTTCCGTTTGTACCGGGCTGACGATACGGGTAAACAAAAAGATCGCGCCGCCGATGCCCAGCACCGCCAGGGCAATGCCCTGCACTTTGGGCGAGAGCGGAATGCCGAATGCCGTCGGATATTCTGGCTGGCTTAGAGTATCGTCCTCAACTGGGACAAAATCATCAGTAAACGTCATGGTGTCTCGATTACTCCTGAATCTCTAAGGGCTCGAATCCGGGTAGCCAGGCCAACGGCACCTTGGCGTTCCAAGATGTCTAACAAGTCAGCGGCAGGCACATCCGAAAAATTGCCGCCGATGGTAAAGTCAACCAGCACTTCGGGGCGATTGGGGGGGGAGTCGGGGCAAACGCCATCTACCGCCGGATCAAGTAGCTCATCACGTTTTTGCGAAACGTCGATCGCCACGCTGGTGGCATCTAAGAGCGGCGATCGCTGCATGGTCAACATAAAATCGTTGACATCATCAAAGGAACAGGCGACCCCGACCATATTGACGCCCCCGGCAACCGGCGGTACCGCCTCTTCGCCTTCGACCCCAGTGGGAATTGGGGTGCCCGCCGTCTGGGTCACTGAGACGACTTGAATGCGAGCCGGAGTGCGATCGCGGAGCTCTTTTAAGAAGGCTGACCAGGGACGAATCTGGTTAAACACATTGACGAAGGCCTGGTTTTCTTGCTTTACCAGCTCAATCTGTGCCTGCACCGTCTCAATTTGCTGCAGCTGACTTTGAATTTCCGCAATTTCGGAATCCAGCTCGGCTTCCCGCGCTTCGAGCCGCTGCATCCGATTTTGCAGCAATAGCCAATAGCCACCCACTAGGCCCAGGGCCGCTACTGCTGCTAACAACCCCAAAAACAAAGGCGTTCGACTGCCGGTGGGGGCGGCGGCAGCCCGTGGCGCACTGCCGACCTCAACGGGGCGAATCTCGCGATCCTTTAAAAAGTTGACATCTAAACCGTACATCGATTAAACCTCCCTCAGCCCAAGACCAATTACCGTTGCGAGCCCCGGTCGATCTTCGAGATCGATCTCATCAGCGGCCTCTAAAGACAGGGCCGCGACGGGGTCAACTTGACTGGCCGGTAGGCTCAACCGCTGAGCAAAAAACTCATCGAGCTGGCCAATGGCGGCCCCTGGCCCAGCCAACAGCAGTTGGGCGACTTCCATGTCTTCGGCTTGGTTCAGATAAAAGTCAATCGACCGCCTGAGCTCGTCTGATAGCTCACCCAAAATCCGCAGCATGGCTGCCGTGCCCGGATTGGAAGACCCGCCAGTAATGGGCTGTGGTGAGCCGACCGTATCCATTGGGGTCGTGGGCACGGTCATGCCGCGCAGCAGATCCGTATTGCGTGATGGGGGTAGGTTCATGGCTCGACTTAACGACCCTTGAATCTGAAACGTGCCAATGGGAACTGAGCGAGAAAAATGAGGAATGCCATCGACGACGATGGAAATTTCGGTGCTTTCAAAGCCGATATCGACGATCGCTGCCGCCTCTTGTGGGGTGAACTGTCGCAGCTGATCTCGAATGGTTCTAATCAGGGCAAAACTGGTGGTTTCTAACACCGCTAAGTTAATACCCGCCTGTTGAAAGGTATCAATGTAGGAGTCAGTGATTTCTTTCCTGACTGCCACTAAGAGAACTTGAACTTTCTCGATGCCATCCTCATCGACGAAAAAGCCGAGCTTCTGATAATCGACGTCGGCTTCTTCTCTAGGAAACGGCAAATAAAGACTTGCCTCTTGGTTTAAGACCATTTCCCTCAGTTCGTTTTCATCGAGCTCAGAGGGGACGGGAATTACCCGCGTAATAGCCCGACCCGGAATGCCCGTGGCCGCATATTTAACTTTGATGCGACTGTCGGCTAAGCCATCGCGAATAGCCTCTGCTACTGCCGGAGAGTCTAATATCTGACCTTCTTGAAAGGCTCCTTCCGGTAATTCAACCGAGGATCTCGTTTCAAGCTTGAGCTTTTGCCCCTGTTTTCGCACTTGGGCGATATTGACCCGCTCAGGTGTCAGCTCGATGCCGACACTCTGTCGCTTAGATGAAAATAGGGACTGAATGATGTTCACCGCCGTCTCCGTTTAACCCTTTCGTTAGCAAGAACGAATGTCTAGCACTGCTCCATTAAGACTGCGCTTAAACCTAGAGCTTTGCAAAAATTGTGCTGACGTATGGTACACA
>JBCBJQ010000056.1:0-37582 GCA_038523235.1 Cyanobacteria bacterium J06626_4 | reverse complement strand
CCACTCTTCAATTAAATGCGGGTCCGCTGCATCTAACCCAATCGCCATCAATGGACGTACCATAGAACTCTCCTTTCTTTCCCAGCCAGTGAGGAGCTTCTTTCCACCAGACTAAAACTCGTTAAAGAAAGTTCCGCTCTTCAAAGGGCATTATTACGAGGTCGGCGGCACTCCGCCTACCCCACCACTCCGCACAATTACTCAATCTTTATCCACTAATCACTTCCTCAAACTTCCCTTCATGACACCTTCATCTTGGAAGTCCTTATTTATACCTAATATCCGTAAAACACTCCTCGCCCATTCGTTCCCACAAACACCAACCCATCGATCTGCTGACTCGCAGCCAAGACATTAGGCTTGTTGCCAATCGGCTGTGTCGGGGACGTCAACTCTTCCCACTGTTCGCCCAAGTCCCAGGAGCGAAACAGTCCTGTTTTTTGATCAGCTAGCGTGCCATAGATGTAGAGTGGCGTTCGCCCTCGGGCCGGCTTACCGAAGGCCAGCAAATGAGCGGTGTTGACGCTGTCGATCGCCCGAAAGTCTTGACCACCGTCTTCTGAGTAATACAAGCCATTCTTCCCCAGCGCTAAGCCCAGCCGCTCTGGTTGCCGGGGATCAACTTGCAGAATCGGCTCTGAGGCGGCTGGCCAGCCCTGGCTCAGCAACTCAAAGGACTCTCCTCCATCACGGCTCTGATAGACTTCGCCGTCAGCCGTCACGTAATAAAACCCCTGATCGAGAGCGGAATCGGCGACCAACGGCTTCGACCAATTCCAAGGGCCGTCGGGGCCATCGGGGAGACCGGTGGTCGTCGCCCAGGTGCGCCCTCGATCGCGACTATATAGCGGCGGTTCATCATCCAAAATCACGACGATGCTGTCGCATGTAGGCGACGCGATCGCCACATCAATCGGCAGTTTATCGGCGGGAAAGCTTGGCGACGCCTGCCAAGTTTGGCCCGCATTGGTGGAAACCGCCAGTAGATATTGGTCATCCCAGCGCGTGCCTCCAATGCGGACAAAGATTGTCGGATCTTGCTCACAGTACGCCAAGCTATAGGTATCAGAAATGCGCTGTGATCCCTGGACCCCCAAACGCTGCTGAGGATAAGTCGCCAACGTATCGTCGTGCACGAAGCCATCGACATCGGCCAAGCCACTCACTAACACCGGCCCGGTTGGCGGCGCCATCAACGCAAAAGACACGACTTGCTCATGACCTGCCACATAGTTTTTCCACACTGAGGTGGGGCGATCGAGCTGATCGGTGCGCCAGACGCCGTACCAATCGGTGAGCCAGAGCCGCTGGGAATGATGTGGATCAAGACGAATCGCAGCAATGGCCGGTTGGGAATTCATAAAATCAGTCCACCAGGGCACTTGACCCTGGAGCCGGCGCGATAATCGTCGCCACGTGGCGCCGCGATCGCGCGACTCAAAAATCTCCGTCTCCCGATCTTCTTTAGAGCTGACGACCAAGTGTTCGGCGTCATGGGGATCAAGACTCAGCGCATTGAAGACCACCTCAGCGCCGCCGCCCTGGCGGGGAACAATCGTTTCCCAGCGTTGACCGCCATATCGATAAACGGTATCACCCACCGCATATAAGCTCTGATCAGTTGCCACCTCAATTTGTTGCACTGCCTGCGGGCTGTCCGGCAAGCGCTGCCAGCGACTGCCGTGATCGCGGGAGACATAGACGCCAGATTCAAAATGGGTAGCGTAGACGATCGCCGCATCGACCGGATCAAACACAATGCCCGTGATGCCCACGGGATCATCCGGCAAGATGGGGATATCCGTGACTTGCTGCCAAGTGACACCGACATCCCTAGACCTCCACAAACCGCTCTGACGAGAGCCAAACAACAGGTGGGCCGAGTCTTGCGGATCAACTACCAGGCGCGAACCCAGCCACCGGTTAATTTCATTACCGCCCATCGGCAACTCTAGACCCAATTTTTGCCAGGTGCCCCCGCGATCGTCCGACCGAAAAATTGCCCCCGGCGCATCATCCAGATACTTGCCCGCTGCAATATAGACCACCTCAGGATTATTGGGATCGAGCGCTAAGGCCTCGCCACCATAATAGTTTTGCTCAGCCGCCGAGAAGCGATCGGTAATCGGCAGCCAGCGCTCCGTCGCCGCCTGCCAACGATAAAATCCCCCCATGTCAGTTCTGAGGTAGATCAGATCAGGCTCAACCGGATGGATATAAATTCCCGTCACGTAACCGCCGCCACCAATGGGGACGTTAGTTAGCGCCGCGGTTGGCGCGATCAGGGCCGCTTTAGAAGTTGGCTGCAGCCACTTATGAATCGCTGCTGATAGGCCAAACGCCAAGAGTAGACCTAGCAACAGGCAACCTATCCGCACTGCAAAACGGCGTACTTGCATGGCAACCTCCACTTTCCAAGAGGACTGGGTTAACGGCCAGATGTCGACATTTTTTGGCGTTGCCAAGCCCCCATCAGCTGAGCCACCCCCGATTCAGCCAACCGATAGAGCGGGTAGGGCAAGATCGTCAGCAACCCGGCTCCTCCTAACACTCGCAGCGTGGGGGCTGGTTCTTGCCGGAGGATTCGCCAGTCGCTGGTGAGCATTTGCTGCGCAAAATATCGAGCCATCGCGCCATTACGCAGGCGCACCGCTTTGCGAGACAGGACCCGCGATCGATAGGCCAGACTCAGCTGGCCCCATTGCGCCACGCGCTCAGGCGCATAGGTCGCGACTTTTTGTAGCACCTGCTGCCAAGAGTCAAACTGCTGCACGAGACTCGCCGACAGCCCCCCCGCATTAATGCGATACAGCGTTAGCGGTTCAGCAATGCCCTCGATTTGCCAGACGGTCAACAGACAAATACGTAGCCAGCATTCAATATCTTCTGAGCGGCGAAAGTCTTCATCAAAATAAAACGTCTCCACCTGACCATAGCGATCTTGCTGAACGGCGATCGCCTCCAAAACCGATCGTCGGATCACCGGTGCCGACCCATTGCCAATCGGATTATTGCGAAACAGATATTCGGCAGTAATCGCCTGGAGCCGGGGAGTAAGGTAAGTGCCCGTTGGTTCACCCGCTTCATCAATGAGCGCTGAAGGACTAAAACTCAAACCGACATCTGGGTTCTGTTCCAGATGCTCAACATGTCGCTCTAGCTTCGTGGGTTGCCACAAATCGTCCCCGTCTAAAAACGCTAGATAGGTGCCTTGGGCGTGACGAATACCGGTATTGCGCGCTCCTGCTAAACCGCGATTTTTTTGGTGCACGATGGTGATACGAGAGTCTTCAAATCGCTGGCAAATTTCGACGCTCCGATCCGGCGATTCATCATCCACCAAAATCAATTCAAAATTGCCATAGGTTTGATCTAGAACGGATTGCACAGTTTTGGCAATATACGCCTCGACGCCATACACCGGCACAATTACTGAAACCAACGTCATTGCCCATGCTCCCTTACGTCAAAAACCCTTTGCGAGCTACAAAAACGTAGCGCATCGACCACAGCAGATAAGTCGGGACAAAGCAGTAATAAACAGCGACCACAGATGTCGCCACTCCCAGCGCCCCAAATTGCACGCCCACCAGCAAAGACAGCCCGAACAAAACGGTAAAGCCAATATTCCACAGCAGACCAACGCCGGATCGATCAACGGCAGTCAATAAATAAAACGACGCCTGATCAAAGGGACGAGGAATCGCCGAGATACAAATCAAAATCAGAATGGGCACCGCTGGAATCCATTCTTCACCAAATATAAACGGTACATAGAAACGAGCCGCCAGGGACTGCAGCATGACGAATGGAATAATCACGGAAGCAATGGTCTTGAGGCTGCTTAAAAAAGCCGCTTTGAGCTGACTTAAGGTCTCTCTCGCCGCGCAGAGGTATGGCAGCAGCGCCGTTGTGATGCTATTGATAATCGTCAAGCTAATGCCTAAACCGGCGTTATAGGCAAAGTAATAAAAGCCTAATTCACGGATGCCAATAAAGCGTCCGACAATCAGGTAGTCCATATTCTCGCGGGCCGTTTGTAACAGCTGCACACCGAGAATATTGAAGCCAAATTTGATAATTTCTCCCCACCGATAAGTCGTAAATCCTTGGGAAGGTCGCCACTTGTGCTTCCGCAGCAAAATAAAATATTCAATGGGTGCAGCAATTACTCTGGGCAAAACGATCGCCCACAGCCCCAACCCGGCCACAGCAAACACCGCCGTCAAAATGTTTGCCGTGGTATAGCGGAGAGACTGAGCCATCGCGTAGTCTTTCAGGCGATTCTCTCGCTGAATCAGCGACGACTGAATTTGCCCTACCGGCACAATCAAAAACGTGATTGCCAGAACACAAATCGGCAAGATCAGCCGGTCATTGTCATAGAACCAAGCCACCGGAAAAGCGAGCGTGCACTGCAGCACAAACAACCCGACAAACAACACCAGGTTGAGCCAAAAAGCACTATTACTCAGCTCGCCGATCTCATCATCTTTCGCTTGAATCAGCTTGGCATGCAGGCCAAATCTGGTAAACGTGCGCGTAAACTCATAGGTTGTGAGCACCAGGGCAGCCAACCCATAATCTTCGGGGGTTAAAAACCGAGGCAGCAGCAGTGTCGCCCCGAGCCTGGAAAAGCGAATCAACGCCTGAGAGATCCCGAGCCACCCTAAGCTGCGAGCAAACCGATCTTGTAATTTACGGCCAATAAACTGTCGAGTTCTTTGGAAGAACTGTGTAATCTTTTCCCCAAGGGACATAACTCACTGTAGTCGCGATTGTAATCTTTACCCGCAGCGGAAATAACGTCGCGTCCAGGTCATCACTGCAGCACTACTGGGGGCTTATCGCCCAAGCGCTCAATGAGAGATTTGGCCCAGTCCTGAGGCAGCGTGTTGAGAATGAACAGTTTCACAGCCAACCGCTGAGTATCTCTTTCGAGCAGCGATCGCGGCGAATTAAGAATTGACTTCGTGAGCTTCTGAGTCGCGACCGCTAAATCTTCGCGACTCGATGAGTTGCGCACGCACTGCAAGGCTAAATAACGGTACAGCTTACTTAAACTGCGAGGTTTCAAGTATTGCAGATCTTCAGGAGCCTGCGAAAAGGCCCGCTCAATGACCGTCAACCCATAGGATTCCATGCGAGGCACGCTGGCTGACATCGCTTGAGAAGATTTTCGGTAGTAGATCTGATGCTTTTTCACCACTGAAAAATTACACCGGGCCGCTAGTCTGATGTAATACTCCCAGTCTTCAACAGAATGCAAATTGGGATCAAACTGGCCGACTTCTTCAACAATTGATCGCCGCACCAGAATGTTAGAACCATTGGCAATAAAGTTTCTGACTAACAGCGCTGAATAGACATCCCCTTCGTGGTGCAGAGGAACGCAGGCATATAGAAAGTTATCGTGCTCGTCGATAAAAGCCGTCCAGCTATAGGCAACGCCTGCCTTCTCATCGCGGCTAAGCGCTTTGACTTGACATTCAATTTTATCTTGAGACCAGAGATCGTCGGCATCTACAAAACTAATAAAGTCGCCTGTGGCATTGTCAATGCCCCGGTTTCTCGCTACCGGCAGGCCACCATTCGGATAAGAGCACACCTTGATGCGCGGATCTTCAAAGCCGGCTACCACCTCTAACGTATTGTCTGTAGAACCATCATTAATCACGATGATCTCGAGATCTTGATAGGTCTGCTTAAGAATAGATTCCAGCGTTCTTGCAATCGTTTTAGCGCCGTTATAGACCGGAATAACAATAGAGACGGTAGACATAAAGACCTCTGATTTAAGAATGGGTAGCGATCGGTAAAGGTGGCTCATCGGATGCACTGGTGAACACCCGATCAGGTTCTTGTAAGCCAATCCCCAACATGACTAATCCAGGCCAAAACATGTAGGCCAGCGTCTCCAGATTTTCACCAAACGAGAACGCAATCATAGTCAGAAAGACCATCAGACTAACCTGCGAGACCTTACTCGCCTGGGATTTAATCACCAGATCGATAAAAGTATAAGCAGCAGCGAAGAGCAACGCCGTAGTGCCGACCAGACCGTGGGTAAAGAGCACCCCAATCCAAGTGTGGTGACTACCAATCGGCATATCGCGGGTCGCCTGTGACCCAGGGGCCTTCATCGCATGGCCCCAGATGGGCGCATCAGTCCAGCGATTGAGGGCAACTCGGGCCAAGACCTCTCGCACATGGGAAGATTCACTGCGTTGGTTATCAAAGTAAATCTTGAGGTCAGTTAGCCCCGTCACGATGCGCGAACTTTGTAAACTGGCCAAAAAGGCAGCAAACGCCGCCCCAAACAGCCACATGGGCCGAGTCAAATTAATCAAACTAAAGCGGACGAGCGGTAACACGACCAAACATAACTGCCCCAAGCGAGAGGCAGAACCAATTATCAAAATGATATTGGCACCAATTCCTAGCCACCGGAGTACGACATTTTTTTCGTAGCTAGCCAACCACATATGCACCGTCGCGGCACAGGCCAAAGCAGGAGCCCATGGCGCAAACATCGTTAGCCGACTCTGACCCGAGATATTTTCAACCGCGTGCAGCGCCACTTCGTAATAAAGGTCAGAAAAGCCACCAATTTTAGACAGAATAGAAATTGTGTAGAGCGGCATCTCAACCCCAGCGGTCATCATGATGTAAGCAAAGGGCAAGATGATTAGGGTTTGAACCGCCAGGAGGCAAATAGCTCGGGACACGATTTGAGGGCGAATCTGGAAGCAGCCAATCAAAGGAAAGACCGCCAGCAAAGCCCAAGTGCGCATGAAGTTATTGATAAAAGACTTAATTAAGCGAGTGAGACTGGCATCAATGTTGACTAGCCCGACCATTAGGGCGACTAGAATAGCTAGCATCGCCACCACCCAAACCCAAACGCCAATCGGAATATGCACCGCTGACCGCTTGGCAGGCCGAAGAAAGAAATGATCGAGAATCAGATAAGCCAGTAACCCCCAGGCGATCATGGGCACGGCAATAAACTGACTACTCAGGAAAAATAAGAGATAAATACCAATGATTGAATAGTAAATAACGGCTTCTTGAAAGTTTTGAGGCTTCATAATCAAGCAGTTTTTAGCGTTTTCAAAAAGTTCAGATATCCGTGAAGCGATGCCAACAGCCCATCTTCTTAGTGGACTCGAAGTCGCACACAAGGTCACTCAAGCAGCAGCTCTATAGCAAGTCAGACTAAGGGAGGGAAAATCTGCGATCAGCAGCATCAAGACATCTGTAGAAGCCCTAAAAGTTTGGGCATGGAACATCATGCGAGTCAATTCAGAGGCGTTCAATCTTGACGGAGCCAACATTATCAGCTAGCAACCATTGAATAAAACAGGTTTTCCTGATTTGATTGAGCGATATAGTTAGACTTAAACTACTAAGCAAATCATCGCAGTATGTTGGCCGCTTTAGCCTTTTATCGGCTGCATGATCGCCCTAATCAGAGAGCTTGAGTAACTGAAACAGACACACTTTCGTTTCTCATAAATATCAAATACGTATTTGTGCTGATCTCCCGAATCGGCTGCTTCATAGTCTGCTCACATACTAGTGGAGAGATACCTACAGTGTCTAACGAAACTTTACGCTTCACAGGTTCTTTAAAGTTTTGTCGGCCCTCTCAACTTGACAAAACTGAGCGCCGCTGACTTTCTCAAACAGAGGCTGTCCAGCGCTTTACCACCGCGATTAGAGCCCGCCACCAGAGCCGCATCGTCGCGTCATCACAGCGGTTACACCAGTGCTCTCCATGGCGATCGCGATCGCTCTGCATCGCCCACAACACCGCATCGTAAAAATTGCTGCCGCGCCCAGAATCGTTGTGAGGTAAGGGCTGCAGACTGACGATACCGAGATCGCCCGTTGGCCAGCGCGATCGCTCCAACGCCTGACAAAGCATAGGCTCAATCGACCCGCCATTTACAGTTCTTTCACAATTGGGCTGGCCATCGTCATGGCGATGAAGAACAGCTGCATAGCGGGCAGCGGGTTACCCGATCAGGGCCTACTGCGTTTTGAACATCCGGCCCACCGCACCAGTCAACGCTTCACGGGGCAAAAAGCGGCCCGCATTCACCAACAGCTGGTTAGTGAGGCCCCCGGTCACCACGTTGGACTGCCCCTTGTCTAACGCTTGCAGCGCATCGCTCACAACGGCTTGAGGCGAGGTATAGTTTTGCCCGACACTTTCTCCCAGGCTATCGGGAAACTCAGCCGTCTTAAAGAATTGCGTTTCGGTCGGGCCAGGGCAGACACCGAGCACTTTGATATTATGCGGTTTGCATTCAAACCAGAGCGCTTCGCTAAAGCTCAATACAAAGGTTTTAGTGGCCGCATACACGGCGAAATAAGGAATAGGCTGAAACGCCGCCGTGGAAGCGATGTTTAAGATGCTACCGGTCTGTCGCTGCTTCATGCTCTGCAAACAGCGGTAGGTCAGATCTACCAGCACCATCGTATTGAGTTGAATCATGTTGAGATAGGTGCTGAGTTCGCCGTCAGCAAATTCGCCATAGGTACCGAACCCCGCATTGTTGACGAGCAGGTCGGGCTGAAGCTGCTGCTGCTCTAGCTGAGTCATGACCTTGGCGGCGGCATCAGGCGTGGTCAAATCTTGCACGATGACGGTGGCTTTGACGTGGCGCTGCTGGCTCACGGTATCGGCGATCGCCTGCAGCTTGTCGGGTGATCGCGCCACTAACACCAAATCGTATCCGCGTTGGGCTAACTGCTCAGCAAATTCAGCGCCAATCCCAGCCGAAGCCCCTGTAATTAATGCAACTGCCATAGCTTTCCTAGTGAGTTTTAACGCGATGAGGATCGACGCAATGCTGGCTGTAGCTGTCTTCGAAGAGATACCTCACCGCTTACGCTAGCGGCCCGCGCCCATCTGCGTCAGTCTTGTTCTATGGTAAAACCTATTTTCTCTCAGGGAGGAGAGTGTCTCTGAGGCGGTGCTAGCGATCACATGAGTTCCTCCCAACCAGCCGACAGCAGCGAGCGTTGTCTGGAGATCCCATGAGAAAATGAGAACCCTGATTCAGTTCTCATCCTGTTATGCCCTTGAAAGCAACCGCTTTATGCTGACCCTGACTCAAGTTTGGGGCGCTTTGCTCATCTTCGTGCTGTGCCCGCTGCTGGGGGCCTGGCCGCTGACGGCTTGGTGGCTCGCCCTGTTGACGCGTCAGGCCACCCCACAGCCGTGGCGTCGCGAAACCAGCATCACCACAGCTTTTATCGAGGGCAATCAGCTGGTGGGCAGTTTGGCCTGGCTGACCGAGGTGGCCAAAGGCGTGGGGACGGTTTGGCTGGCTCGCCACTATTTTCCTACTGACCCCGGTTGGGAAATCATTGCCCTGATGGCCTTGGTCATGGGCCGCTACTGGCGATCACACGCCGTCGGCACCACTAGCCTGATTGGCGGAGCCTTTACCCACACCCCCGTGGTGGCCGGTCTAAGCTTTTTGGTGGGCTTTTTGGGCTTCACGCTATTTCGGGAAAAGCAGCAGGGCCGACTGCTCGTGCTGGGGCTGTTTACGCTGATCACGGCCCTCAGCCACCCCAACGGCATGCGGATTTTACTGACGGCCAGCCTTTGCGGTCTGATCGGCTGGATTTATCAAAAAATGCCTGAGGAGCTCGATCAGCCCAACCCCGCCACGCGACTCGAATCGCGGCGGCTGTTCGGCTTCTTTCGCAGCGATCGCGCGCTGCTAGCGCTCCAAAAACGGTTAGACAAAGATCAGGTCGGAGCTAAAGCGGCCTCACTATCGCAACTGCTTGGCTGGGGCTATCCCGTGCCGACGGGCTATGTCTTACCCGCTGGGGATGACCCGGCAATGCTGCTGGAGATTACCCAACCGTCGCCGCAGGCTCCTGTCATCGCTCGGTCATCCATCGTCGGCGATCGCCCAGCCGTCTCGTCCAGTGCGGGGCAATATCCCGCGATCCCTAACCTGACCTCACCAGAAGCGCTGTACGCCGCGATGAATCAGTGCTTTCGCGCCTACAGCCAAGCCAGTGCCCTGCAGTATCGCCGCGATCGCAACCTACCCGAGGGCAGTCTGGCCGTCATTGTGCAGCAGCAGGTGCAGGGTCTCTGCAGCGGGGTCGCCTTTAGCCGCGATCCCTTTACGGGAGCAGGCGACACCGTTGTCATTGAAGCGCTGCTCGGCCCCGCCACTTTCGTGACGGCTGGCCAGCGATCGCCCGAGCGGTGGCAAGTCACTCTGCAGCCCGCTGACCGGCCAGAGGATATCCAGAGTCCCGACAGTTGGCGCTTGCCCGAGGCATTAACCCTCGACGTCCAGGGTGCTGGTGAGACGCCGCAGCGGCTACTGCAAGAAGTGGCCTTTTTAGCCCGCCACCTGGAGCAGCGCTGTTTAGGCATTCCCCAAAATATTGAATGGAGCTTTGACGGCGATCTCCTCTGGCTGCTCCAGAGTCGACCCATCATTCCCGTTGAGGGTGATCGTAGACAGCACGCCCAGCCCCAGTTGCCAACCACTGACTCGCCAACCGCCTCCCTGACTGAGGGCACATCTCGGCTACACGCCCTGCCGGTCTGTCCCGGAGCAGCCACGGGTAAAGTCTCGGTCTTAAAGGCTTTGCGCCAGCCTCAAGCGCTACCGCTCGACACGATTCTGGTCGTGCCGTTTCTCAAGGCCAGTGATCTGCCTGCCTTTGCCCAAATGCCGATCAACGGCTTGATTGCCGAAACCGGCGGACAACTTTCTAATGGGGCGATCGCAGCGCGAGAGTATGGCATTCCGACCATTGTGATGAACCAGCGGCGCGATCGCTTGCAATCCGGACAGCGGATTCATCTAGACAGCACTTTAGGGATCGTAGATTTACTGTAGACAGCCCTCACATCGAGTTGAGTTGTTGATGATTTTTTTACACAGTCTCCCGAGTAATTACGGTGAAAAATTTATTTATCCATCAGGATGGGCAGATTGAATAAGGTCTATCGGCTGAAATCCGGGACTGCAGCGGCTCATTTTCGCTGTCTCTGCCAGTAGCACTCTCTAAATTTAGTTGTCAGGCGTTAGTCACTGCTTAAACCGATGAGTCATCCCAGTTTTAAGACGTATGTCAAAACTCTTAACAGCTTGCTGAAATACAAAGGGGATTGGCTGCAGCAAGAGTCTCAAGATCTAGCCAAACTTTGTCACATGTACGGCAAGCTGCTACAGCTCGATGAGAACGAACGCAAAACGCTACTGTTAGCTGCTTACTTTAAAAACTTGGGGGCACTCTACATCGCCGACGAGCTATTAGAGCAAGAGTTTCGCGATCATGGTCACATGGTCGCTAGCTTGAATATCTGGTTTGCTGAAAGCGCTAATATCGCCAGAGATTCCGGACTCACAGACGTCGAAGCCATTTTGAACCAGTATCACCGGCGAACCATACCGCAGCACAAGCTGGCTCGCATTTTTCAAGTGCTCAATACTTGGATTGCCTGCCAACAAGAGAAGGGATGGCGTCATCCGATGACGGAGCGCGAAGCCAGAATTATTTTGGAACAGCGCGCCCGCTTGCGGTGGTCAGACCCGCTGATTGTGCGGCATTTCATTCACTGCTGTAATCAGTCCTGCAGGCTGTCGGATGCGCCCAACGCTGATTACAGCTTGCCCTCTCAAGCCGTTACCCAGGAACCATCAGAGGCGATCGCCCCCCTCGAAGAATTGGCCTAAACAGCCAGTGGCCAGCAGCCATGCACCTGGCAGAGAAGGCGCGATCGCTCTTTGAGCTTGGCGGCGCTAAGGCTCAAGCGCCAGCATCACACACCTAGGCTGCAGTCTTTGCACTGAACGCCATCACCTGGATGGCGATGCCGGATCAACCTCGTGCCCGCCTCAGCCCGATTGATTACCGCCAATGTTCGACTCGGCTCTTGTTAAGGCTAAGAACGACTTTGGTGAATATCTTGCCACTCACCAAAGAATCTTCAAAAGCGAGGGCAGTCTCAGGCTTACGCGCATCATTTTTATTCTCTGCTTGGCGGCGAAAAACTCAGGACACAAGCGGCTTTTAAGGTTTATTTCATTGCAGGATGTATCGCGTTAGATGTGCGATTCTAAACAGTGTTAACGCAACCCTACGTTTAGAAACAAAAGTTAAAATGGCAGACTTTAATCAGCCAACGGTGATCGTGACGGGTGCCTCCTCTGGAGTCGGGCTTTACGCTGCCAAAGCCCTCGCCAAGAAGGGGTGGCATGTGGTCATGGCTTGTCGAAACTTAGAAAAATCCGAGCGGGCAGCGAAAGAAGTTGGGATGTCACCCGACCACTACACGGTCATGCATCTCGATCTGGCCAGTCTCAGCAGCGTTCGCAATTTTGTGCAGACCTTTCGCGACAGCAGCAGACCTTTAACGTCGCTGGTGTGCAATGCAGCCGTCTATCTACCGCTCCTCAAAGACCCTGAGTACAGCGAAGATGGGTACGAAATTAGCGTAGCCACCAATCATTTGGGGCACTTTTTGCTGTGCCATCTGCTGCTAGAAGATTTGAGAAACTCGCCTGCTGGCGATAAGCGCCTGATTATTTTGGGCACGGTCACCGCCAACCGCAAAGAACTCGGTGGCAAAATCCCCATTCCAGCACCGCCTGATCTCGGCGATATGATCGGCTTTGAGCGGGGCTTCAAAGCTCCGATCGCCATGATTGATGGCAAACCATTCAAATCCGGCAAAGCCTATAAAGACAGCAAACTTTGCAATATGCTCTGCACCCGTGAGCTGCATCGACGCTATCACGAGAGCACGGGTATCACGTTCAATTCGCTGTATCCCGGCTGTGTAGCCGATACGCCGCTGTTCCGCAATCACTTTGCCGCGTTCCGCACGATTTTCCCGTGGTTCCAAAAAAATATCACGGGGGGCTACGTGTCTCAGGATTTGGCGGGTGAGCGAGTGGCCATGGTAGTGGCCGATCCCGAATTTAAGCAGTCGGGCTATCACTGGAGCTGGGGTAACCGCCAGCAACAGGGCCGCGAAGCCTTTGTGCAAGAGCTGTCGGCAGAGGGCAGTGATGATGCTAAAGCCAAACGCCTATGGGAACTCAGTGAACGACTTGTCGGCATCGCCTCAATGGTGAGCACTTAGGGATCTGCGTTTACATAACATCCCCAGGGACAGACACGCTTCCTGTAAGGGTTTTGCAATGCCAAACCCCTGCGATCGAGGAGGCTATTTGTGAGCAACGCCCTTAGGCAATTTTGATCGAGGTTTGGCATTGCCAAACCTCGATCAAAGGCGACCTCGCAGAAACCGTTGATCGCGATCAAAACAGCTTCGCGGTCTGCGCTGCCGTATCAAAGACGTAGCGGTTTTTATAGTCAGTCACACCGTAAAGATTGAACGAAATCGTCGGTTCGTCCCCATAGGGTTCGACCTGGTGAATCGCACCGGGGGTAAACGTAATGATGTCGCCAGGCGCCAAAGTAGTTTCCTCTAGCAGCTCAATTTTGTCAGGCTGATCGGGCGTCGGCGATCGCCGCCAAATCCGATTTTTTTCCTGCCCACCGAGCATCGCCACCAAGCCCCACGTCGCGTGATTGTGAATGGTGGAAGCACTCCCAGGGCTCCAGGTCACCATTTGCACCGTCAGGGGAAACTGATATTCCCGATAGAGAAAATGCACCCCCCAGCCGGTTTTGGGGTCGGGCTCTTTATATTCCATCTGCAGCCAGTAGGAACTGATCAGCAACTTGCGAACGATGGGCGCGATCGCCGCCAGCCGGGTCGCGTCATTCTGTTCCGCCGCCAAAATATCTTCCAACTCAGTCAAAAAGCGATAGAGGCGATAGGTTTTTTCCGGCTCCTCAACATCTGCCGCCTTGAGGGTTTGCAGTGTGCCGTCATCCGTTACCAGCCAGTTGCTATTTGCCATGATGCTTATTTGGGGAACCGATGGCTATGGTAATACTGAACGCTAACGAATAGATGAATCTCTGCTGAGGGAGTGGTCAATGGGCAAGCATTTGTTAACGGTCGCCGCCGGAGGATTGCTGCTGCTCTCAGCCTGCAGTGACGCCTCGGAAGCCGAACCGATGATGACCCGAGATCGCTGTGCCGCCCAGCCTGGTTTCGTCTTTGTGCCAGCGGGCGCATTTATCGCAGGAAGCACCCCCGCCGAACGCGATTATGGCTACGAGATTTCCGCCCAGGCGATCGCGGATGCGCCAGAGGCCGTAGCCGCAGCCGAACAAGGATTGCGCGATCGGCGCTGGTTTGAGTTTGAAGCCGACCAGCAAACGACCTCGTTGGCCGCTTTTTGCATTCAGGCTAATCTGGTCACCCAGCAAGACTATGCCGCCTTTGTTGCATCCACCAATCATCGATCCCCTGGCATTTCTGCTGCCGAGTATCAAGAGCAAGGGTTTTTAGTGCACCCCTACGCAGACGTCGTGCCCTATCTGTGGCAAGACAACACGTTTCCTGATGGGTTAAGTGAGCATCCGGTCGTGCTCGCCTCCTACGACGATGCCTTGGCCTACGCCGAGTGGCGCGGCCAGCAAGATGGTGTGCAGTATCGGTTGCCCACCGCTGACGAATGGGAGAAAACGGCCCGAGGCGAAGATGGTCGCTATTTTCCCTGGGGCAATGACTGGCAGGATGATGCCACCCACTGGGGTCAGTCCATTCCCTTTGGCACGAGCGCGATCGCGCGCTATCCCCTCAGTCAAAGCCCCTACGGGGCCGAAGACATGGCGGGTAACGTATTTGAGTTCACCTCAACGCTGCGAGAGCGGCGGGGCGTCACCGTCTCGGTGATGAAAGGCTGCTCTTGGGATGATCTGCCTGGCTTTTGTCGCGCCGCCTACGAGCACACGCGCCCAACGACTTCGCGTCATATTCTCTTCGGGTTTCGGCTGGTGCTGGTGCCAGAGTCGCTTTAATCACAACAGCGAAAAGTGCGTTGATTCGAGTAACGGAGAGGAGGGAAGAGGGAGCAGGGGAGTGGGGGAGCAGACGAGGACTCAAAGCTCAACAGTCTGGCTGGGCTTGCCAAAACCGAATGGTTTCATCAGCGGCGCTGCTGATCAACGTTTGGCTATCAGGGGTGAACATCAAATCGCAGACCGTCCAGTCGTGGCGGCAGACTGCAAAACGTGTCGGCAAATCACCGCTCCAGTCCCAAAGGTAAATTTCACCATCGCGGCTCCCCGTGGCTAACCAGCGACCGTTCGGGCTGAGGGCGATCGCGCTGACGGCATCTTGATGCTGGCCTAGTTGCTGATGCTGCGCAAAATCCGTCAGCGACCAGAGCATGACTGCACCCCGGCGATCGCCCGTCACCACCGCCGGAACCATCGCATTCAGCGCCACCGCTCGCAGCCCGGTTGGCACCGTCCAAGTGTGCAGCAGTTGCCCCGTCGGCAGCACCCACAGCCGCAGCGTGCCCGCTTCCCCAACGCTGACCAGGCGATCGCCTTGGGGATTCACCCGCACATGATTCACAGCACCGCTATGGCGCGTTAGATCCACCAGACGCTGACCCTTATCAACCTGCCACAGCGAGATTCGACCCGTGGTATCAGCAGCAATGAGCTGCGCACCGTCCGAGGAAAGGGCAATCGTCGTCACCTGCCAGCCCGGCTGCTGGAAGCTCTGCCGCAGCCGGTAACTGGCTAGCTCCCACTGTTTGACCGTTCCGTCTTGGCTGGCGCTAAACAGCGTCTGACCATCGGGATGAAAGGTCACTGCCGTCGCCGCATCCTGATGGCCCTCGCCCAACCCCAAGCGCTGGGAAAAAGTGTGCAAAACCTCACCGGTTGGGTGATCCCAAAGCTGCACCGTGCCATCACTATTGGCCGTGGCGATCGCTTGACCAGTGGGCGCGATCGCGAGAGCCTTCACCACTCGACCAGAGGTTGGCCAGATTTGAGTACAACGCCAGGGGTTAGGAAGTCTCTTAACCAAATTGGATGTGACTCGTCGCTGAGGGATGAGCCCGGCTGGAGCCAGATCAGCTAAAGCTGCCGTTGCCGTCGGGTAGCGGCTGCGCAATGCCCGAGCAGTCAACCGATTCAACACTCGCGCTAGAGCATCGCTAACGGGGACAGGCGTTAACGTTTGCCACGCCCAGCGATCCTCCGCGACGGAGTACAAGTCAAACGGGTGCACCCCCGTGAGCAGATGCAGGCAAGTCAATCCCAGACTGTAAAGATCGCTGGCGGGCACCGCTTTGCCCAGCGCTTGCTCAGGGGCCGCATAGCCCGCGCTGCCGATAATCGTGGCGGTCTGCTCTAGTTCACTGGCCGTGGGCACCGGTCGCGCCGCCCCAAAATCGACCAAGACGGGAGGAGCATCGCCTTCCGGCAGCACCACATTCTCGGGCTTCAGGTCGCGGTGAATAATCTTTTGGTCGTGAATAAACTGCAGCACGGGCAAGAGGGATAGCAGCAGCGATCGCACGTCTTTTTCGGTCAACGGGCCGTCAGCCTCCAATCTCTGGGCTAGGGTACGACCCGGCACATAGGTTTGCACCAGACAAAGGTCACGCGGTGATTCCAAAATGGCCATCAAGCTCGGAATCTGTGGATGTTGCCCCAGCTGGGCTAGACGCTTCGCTTCCGCCAGATCTTGATCCCGGCTGCCGCGCGATCGTAGGATTTGCTTAATCACGCAGCGCTGAGGCGGAGTCACCGCTTCATCCCAGGCTAAAAAAGTTCGCCCAAAGCCACCCTCACCCAAACTTTGTATCGGTCGAAACCGTTGCCCCAAACGCAAGCGATTCCCACAGCTCTGGCAGCGATCACGTTCCTCTGCATTCACCGGGGCCGGACATCGGGGATTAATACACAGAGTCGCCACAAGCCCAATCACCGCCCCAGGTACGCTGCTACCAACCTAGCGAATTCGCGCTAGCCATCAGGGTTAACTCGCAGCTGTTTAATTCTGACTGCCGAACTGCACATTCTGAATGCTGCGATGCTTAAGCCAGATGAGTCCAGATGGCTCAGTCGAGTAGCCATCAAAAGGGATATGACTTAAACGGAATCCACTGACCCCAAAGACGATTCAGCGTGCCGTCGATCATCAGCCCACTCAAAATACTGTTTAAAGCATCCAACAGTTCGCGGTTACCCGGTAAGACAGCGATGCCAAACGGATGCTGTGATGGAATTTCGAAGGCCACTCTCACGCCAGTATTCTGGGCTTCAGTGGCGAACAAAATCAGCGCATCTTCCACCACTGCGTCGATATGGCCTTCGCGCAATGCCTGCAGCATTTCGATTTCAACGTCCTTAGTGCCGTCAAAATACACCGGGTCAATGTCGGTGGGTAAGACTTCTAACAGTTGCCGACTAACACTCTCTTGAATCACACCAATGCGCCGACCACTCAGGTGCGACCGATCTTCGATCGGGGAGTCTTCGCGGACTAAAACTGCCGTATCAAACCGGCCATAGGCGCGGGTAAAGTCAGCCCGAGCGCGGCGCTCTTGAGTAATGATCTGGTTAAACCAGATAACGTCATACTCGCCGGTTCTTAAGGTCGAATAGAATTTTTTGAGCGGAATATCAAACCACATCGGCTCTAACCCTAGGCGATCGCAAACGATGCGCGTGAGAGCGGGCTCAAACCCTTGACGCCGCCCGTCGTCCACAAAACTCATCGGGCGAGTGTTGATATCACTGGTAATAATCCGGAGTTGCCCCGACACCACAGTCGTGAAGCTGGGTAGTTGCTGAGTATCAGTCATGTTTGACATGAGTTTCTATCTCTCACCACCAGAGAAGGAAAGAGCGATCGACGCCTCAACCCTGACTTGATTAGACCCTAGCAGACCGAATGCCCTCTGAAAAGATGACTTTTGTCCTATGAGAGGCGTCTCGAAGACATAAACAGCATTTTAGCTTTGGCTGATCAGGTTGTGACATCAGCGAAAGCATTACGGTGTCATCAGCCTCACTCATCCCTGACTGAGACCAGCCGTCGGCTTGCCGCAGTCCCTTTGGCAAAGTCAAGTCTGAGTCACTACGATAGGTCACCTCATGCTTCACAATTCAGCCTTGAGACAGGCGGTTTCCAATAGCCAGAGCGAGTCGAAAGGGGCGACCGCACAGCGATCGATCAGCCCTTCTAGCACCGTGGCCTGCGGGTTGGCGATCGCTTGCTGGGGAGCCGCTGTCCGGCGGGAATACTGCAGCAGCCAAGCATTGGTTTGAATCCATTCGGGGGTAAACATGGCCTCAGAAACCAGCCAGAAATCAATCGCATTCTTGTCTAAAAAAGCTTTGACCACCGCGGGATCGTCGCTATATTGCGCCGTGATTAACTCGACTGAGCGGCGGCTCACTTCGTCGTAATAGCCCAAGTGGTAGGGCAAGGCAAACCCTTGACCGCCGACAAAAATCGGCCGATTGGTAAAGCTCGGCAGGTTGTTAATTTCGGCATCTAAACCCGCCGTGACGACGTCTTCCGGCTGACCTTGCAAATACTGATACAGCTCAGGAAACTGACCGTGAATATAGTTGCCCCGCGATTCGCCGGCGGCTAAACCTACTACCAGCGGCGCTAAGGCCCACACCAGCAACACCGTCATTCCAATAGACTGCCGCTTTAGTGACCGGTGTGGCGGCCGTCGCCGATCAAGGATGAGGGAGATCGCCACCCCCGCCCCCAAAGCCGCGATCGCCCGAAAGCTATGCTCAGTATACCGATTCGGCAAATGCAATTCAAAAAGCAACAAATGAGCGACCAAAAAGCACAGCGTCGAGGCGATCGCCACCTGCAGCAACAGGGCAATGCGACCACCATTCTGTCTGGCCAGGGGGGACCGCCCCGGAAACGCCAGCAAAACAGGCAGCGCTAACGTTAGCCAAACTTGCGGCTGCACCTTCAAATCTAGCGTTGACCATTCCAGCGGCAATAGGCCCGTCCGTTTGCCAAACAGCCAAAAATCAGCAAAATCTTCGTCAAAAAACTTTGACCAGCCCGACGGCGACAGGGCAAACATGTCTCGCGCCTGCGCCACCGTCAACACCGGCCCATAGGCCGAGTCTTGCAGCGCATAGGGTAATAAGGCAAAAAACGCTGCCAGCAAGCCGCTGCCGATCACCCAATAGTCCGCTTTCGTGCCGGTCAGAGTCAATCGGCTTTTTTGCCAGCGCACCAGGGTGAGGCCTCGCAGCCCCAGCATCGCCGCCATGACCAACACTCCTTGAGGATAAAACCATCCCAACAGCAGAATCGATAGCGCACCGGGCCACCACCAGCGCCGCAGCAAGCACAACAGAAACGCCAGAAAAAAGGGATGGAAAAACGCCACTGGCGTAGCCGCCACCACATCGTCGCGCACGGGCAGCATTTGGTTAAAAAACATGGCGGACACAAAGGCCGCTAGCGGCCTTTGCACCAGTTCCATCACGATGGCAAAAACCAGGCTGGTCGCCACGAGCGCAATCACCACCGGCAAAATTTTGTTCAGCACCCAGGGATTGATGCCCATCTTCGCTGCCAGATAATAAAGCGTGGCGTAGCCCCAAGGCGCAACGGACTGAAAATAGTCGGCAAACAAATCTTGGGGAAATAGGTCGGGATTGAGAAAGCGCTGCATCCAAAACACGTGCTGGCGCGCATCATCTTGCACGACGTAGGTCGCAGAAAAGGCGTTGTGCAAGGCAGGCAAGCGATACACCACAGCGATCGCCAGACTCATCACCAGCCAAACTGCTGTCGGAGTACGCCATGATTTCAGAGACGGGTGCGATCGCCCCGGCACAGACTCAGCCATGACCCCTCATCAACAACATCCCACCTATTTCAGCATATTTGTGCGGCAACACCCCCGATCGCACTGAGCATTGACGGCACAGTCAGTCAGCCAAACCTAATGACGGCTGCAAGTCGCCGTCTGGCGATCGCGCGCCGTCACACCAATGGGAGACCTTCACGTTTGAGCAGGGGCTGACTCATCGCCCACCTGGGCCTGCAGCAACGCCAGACAGTCTTGTACAGGAGCGTTTTCAGTCATAGCAGTCACCAGCGCTTGATAGGCGTCGGTGTGCTTTTCTAAGAGGGTTTGGGCTTGCACGACCGCCCAGCGCTGGCGCATTTGTCCTTCTTGCAGCGGGCGCTGCAGCTGTTGCCACAGGATCGAAAACTTTTGGCGATCGTCTTGACCGCCCTGGGCCTCACCGTAGACAAGTTTCTCGGCAGCAATCCCGGCCATCCACACCGTGCAATAGCGATTGAGCGTCTGGGCGGGGAGCTGTCCGGTTTTCAGCGTCGCTTCCAGATCAGTGGTGTCAAACTGCACGCCCCCCAAGCCAGGCATGCCTTTACGCCAGGCTTCCCAGGCGCTGAGCGTGTAGTCAGCGACCGGAATATCGAGCAGGTAAGCCACCAAAAAATGTCCAGCCTCATGACGCACCACGCGATCGCGCTCTTCACCCGATAGGCGGTTGACGCCATTGATCAAAAGGTTGCCTAGAGTGCCATTCAAACTGGTTTGGTCAAGCGTCGCAATGCCCAAAAGAGTGGCGATCGTAATGACCGGTAACGCTTGAGGAATGTTGAGCAGCGGGCCGAGCAACATGCCTGTTGTCACCACAAAAATGGTGATTGCTACGATATTGAGCGTCGTTTGACCCATCGATTCTTTCCGCTGAACTCACTGTCTCATCTTCTCAGGTTATGCCCGTCTCACAGACCGGTCAGCCCCAGCTAGGCATACCGCTCACTTTTGACGACGCGATGTCTATGCTGGCTGTTTAGACACGACCAGACACTTGAGAAAACGCTTAGTCCTGTTACTTTAACGAAGCTCTACCGGCAAGGCTATGCGGTGCATGACAGGTGACAGCTCGGGGAGCAATGCCCGGCATTTAGCGATCGCGGTAAAACGTTTGCAAGCTATCTGAGTCGCCAATAAACCGCCAATGCCAGGGTTCATACTGCACACCTTGCTCATTCCCCTCTTCAAACGAGAGTTCAAAGCCATAACGGGGGCCGTTCACCGCTAGCCATTCAAAGGCAGCAGTCTCTTCAAACGCAACGCTCAGGTTGGCATCTGGGACATCCGCATCCCCAATATCAACCGCATACCCAGTGTGGTGCTCACTGAAGCCCGGTGGCGCGCTCACCTCCGCTCGCACTCGGGGCGTCTGTCCTCGCTGGGCTTGAATTTCAAAAAATAAATATTCTTGATCTTCCTCCGAGCGAAATCCAGAAATCGGCACGAGATAGATATTTTGAGATCTAGCAGCAGCCACCATCTCATCAAAATTAGTCGCCGCCGCCGGCCGTAGCTGAATGGATGCATTACTCGCCACACTCACCAGTTCAGTCGGATCAGCCTCTTCATAAGGAAAGTGTCCTAGCAGAGAAGATTGAGACCCCGAATTCCCGACGAGATCATTGACGTCACTGACCTCTGCCGCCCTTGTCATCGGTAAGAATGGTATCGGTAGAGCGGTCTCAGCCTCTTGGTAAGTCAGCCACGAAACCGCTAGCCCCGCGATCGCGCTCAGCAGACCGACCAAAAACCAGATCAGCCAGCGCCGCGGGCCACGCCAACCACCGCCCTGGGCCCCTGTCGACACCGCATCACGCTGAGCCTCAGGAATATCATCGACAGGACCATAAAAATTGGGTTCCACAGCTCAAGAACCTATAACATTCGATAATTTACGACTTCAGCAGCACCCAAACTAATCTGCCACTGCCTTTAAGACTGACATCTGATACCAGAGTTTGCCACCCAGAGAGATAATACCGGTCTTACCCGTATAGTGACGGATAGTTGTGCAAGGTCTTACCGAACTTCATGGCACAACGTTTCAGAAAGCGGCGGTGAAGACCACAGGATGAGTCTCCTGAAAGGGCGGTATCGTTACCATGCCTCACCGATAATTGGCCCTCGTCTAAATCTGAAACGCCGATCTCTGATGAGACATTCTTTGAGTTAAACAGTTGTCCAGACAAATCAGATGATTAATCGTCATGAGACGCAGCAGACCACTCAAACAAGTTGTCCGACTAGGCTTGATTGCAGCAACGAGCTTAGCGATCGCATTATTGATCATTATTTTTTCTATGGGGCCAACTTTCATCGCCCAACGCTTGAATTCAGTGGGTAGCCAGCCCCTGCCATCAATCAGCTCAGATGTTCAAGCATTGCATGACTCCCTCACCATTGTTGATTTACACGCCGACTCCTTATTGTGGGGAAGAGACCTGTCCCAACAGTCCGACTTTGGTCATGTCGATGTGCCTCGCTTGCTACAAGGCAATGTAGCTCTGCAAGTTTTCACTGTCGTCACAAAAGTACCCACCCCTTTATTGCTAGAAGGCAATCCCGCCGATAGTGACAGCATCATACAACTTGCCCTGCTGCAACGCTGGCCAATGGCTACTTGGTTGAGTCTGGCTGAGCGCGCCCTCTACCAGGCTAAGCAACTGCAACGACTCGAGCAGAAATTACCTCGCCAATTCCAGGTCATCGAAAATCAGCAAGATCTCAATGATTATCTCGCTAGCAAAGCAGCCGGCCAACCGATGACAGCAGGATTACTCGGTTTAGAAGGCGCTCAAGCGTTGGAAGGCCATCTTGATACTGTCAATCGTCTGTATGATGCCGGCTTCCGGATGATCGGACTCTCTCACTTCTTTGATAACGAAGTGGCAGGTTCTGCCCACGGTTTGAGCCAGGAGGGCCTCACACCGTTTGGTCAAAATGTCATTCAACGGATGACCGAACTCAACATGCTGGTTGATCTCGCCCATGCTTCACCCCAAACCATTGATGACGTCTTGCAAATCACGGAACGTCCTGTCTTGGTTTCTCATACTGGCGTCCAAGGCACATGTGCAGGAGTGAGAAATCTGAGCGATCGCCAACTGCAACAAATTGCCGCAACCGGAGGCGTCATTGGTATCGGCTTCTGGCAAACAGCGGTCTGTGGTGATGACGTTGGGGCGATTGTTCACGCAATTCGTTATGTCGTAGAGCAAGTGGGCATCGACCATGTTGCCCTGGGCTCAGACTTTGATGGCGCAGTTCGAGTGCCCTTTGACGTGGCCAATCTGAATCAGATCACCCAAGCACTGCAGAAAAATGGGTTCACTGAAGCAGACATCAGAAAAATTATGGGTCTCAATATTCTGAATCTGTTGCAGCAGTTCCTGCCAGCCCAGCCCTAGGGCCTCAATGACAACGGTAGGCTACCCCAGTTAGACACTTGGGCAGAGACGCCGTGCAGCCAGATAAACTGTTTAAAGTTGGTGTCCTCTACCGCTGTTGGGAAGCAACTATCGTGGATTTTCTCGCGACATCTCTGCTCTGGGAACTTTACGAAACGCCGATACCCACCGCCCAGCATGATCGTGCCGTGGCTAGAATCAGGCGGTTGATGCCATCAGGGAGCACCGTACTCGTGGGTGCGATTGCCCTGAGCACTGTTAGCCCAGCACTACAGGCCAACATCTTTCCCCCCGCAGGCATCGCCTACGTTGACCCGCCATCGGGCTACAACTTAAATATTCGCAACGGCCCTGGCACTCAATATGCGGCGGTCAACACCTTGCGTTCTAACAGTTCCATCACCCTCACAGGGGCCTATCAAAATGGCTGGGCGCAGCTCACAGAAGGGACTTGGGTAGCAGGCAATCTGATTAATTCACAGCCTGTGATCGCGAGCGGTGCCACGACAGCTTATATTGCCCCGCCAACTGGTTTCAACGTCAATATTCGCAGCGGCCCCGGCGTGCAGTACGCGGCCGTTAATACGCTCACCGTAGGCACGCTTATTACCATTACGGGGCGCTATGAGCAGGGCTGGGCCCAACTGACCGATGGCCACTGGGTCGCGAGCAATCTTATTCGCATCGGTACCCCGATCAACCAGCCGGTGCCAGCAGCACCACCCACACCGCCGGTACCGCCGCCTGACCCCTTACTTTTGCAAGTCGGCACGCGCAACCTGGCTGTTTTTGATTTAGAGCGACGACTGCTTGACCTCGCTTACGTCACACCCAATTTTGTCCCTGATGAGTATTTCGGCACTGACACCGAGCAGGCCGTTAAAAATTTTCAACAGCTCAATGGACTGCCTGCAGATGGTGTCGCTGGCCCTGACACTCGCAGCTTGCTGTATAGCGATCGCGCGATTCCTAATACGGCTAGTGGTGGCAGTCCCGCGCCTCCCCCCCCGACCGATCCCGATCCACCGACCGAACCCAATCCACCCACCGAACCCAATCCACCCACCGAGCCCACCCCACCTCTAGACCTGGGCGATTCGCGTGAGGTGCAGGTCAGTACTGCCGACGGGCTAGATGCGTTGGCATTTTCCGGGCCTGGTACAGAGTTTGACTTAGTGGGCTTTGTGCCCAACGGCACCACAGTGACCATTACGGGGCGAACCGAAAACCGGTGGTCAGAAGTGGATGACGGCAGCTGGATCTACAACGACTTTTTAGATCTCTAAGTCTGCTGAGCGCTGTCACCTAGCACGGCAATCCCAGGCAATCCATCGAAGTCACAGGCAACGCCCTTGAGCCCGGACTCCTCAGCAATCAAAGTGTGAGAGGAATTCGCTAGTCTGGTCAACAGAGTGATGCATTGAGGAATTTCGAGAGAGATGAGCAAGTTAGAAGCTTTGCAAAGCCTGTTCAACGACATGGAACAGGCTCTGATCGCCTATTCAGGAGGCATCGACAGCACACTGGTAGCGAAGGTGGCTTACGACGTGTTGGGCGATCTCGCGTTGGCAGTAACGGCTGATTCCCCCTCGCTGATGACCGAAGATCTCGAAGACGCCAAAGTGCAGGCAGCTGACATTGGCATTGCTCATGAAATAGTCAAAACCTACGAAATGGAGAATCCCAATTACACCAGCAATCCCGCTAACCGCTGCTACTTTTGCAAAAGCGAACTCCACGACACGCTCAAGCCGCTGGCCACCCAGCGGGGGTATCCCTACGTGGTGGATGGAGTGAATGCCGATGATCTCAGCGACTATCGTCCCGGCATTCAAGCCGCTAAAGAGCGCGGTGCGCGATCGCCCCTAGCCGAAGTCGGTATCACCAAATTCGAGGTGAGAGAAATTTCGCGATCGCTTGGCTTGCCCTGGTGGGACAAACCCTCTCAGCCCTGTCTCAGTTCCCGCTTTCCCTATGGCGAATCGATCACGACGGATAAACTGCAGCGAGTGGCCCGCTGTGAACGCTATCTGCGACAGCTGGGTTTACGGAACCTACGCGTTCGCTCAGCAGCAGACTCGGCGCGCATTGAGCTGCCCCCTGCCGACATCAAGGCTTTTGTCGAAGCGACCGATCTACCAGCTCTCGTCGCTGCCTTTCAAGATTTTGGCTTCACCTACGTCACTCTCGATTTAGAAGGCTACCGCAGCGGCAAACTGAACCAAGAGCTACCGCTCAAAACACTGGTTCAGCAATGAGAGAGTAGCCACACCGTCTACCCGACAGCGCCCACATGGCAGTCGAGGAGCAAGCATCGTCATCGAGCCTGGAAACTTAGCCTGGGAGAGCTGCCAGCATTATTCCAGCATTGCTTTGACAACAACCGCCGGATCAACCCAAGTACCCTGATATTTCATCCCCCAGTGCAAGTGCGGGCCAGTTGTGCGCCCCGTCATGCCAATACGGCCAATCCGCTGGCCGCTCTCAACGGTGTCACCCTGACGCACTTTAATACCACCGTCGTGATCGACCAGCCAGCGATCGCCATCGGCCTCAATCACCACATACCCCTGCAAATGACAATAAATATGCAGCCAACCAGATGATTCGATGACCACACTGGTACCACAAGCCGTATCATCCGTCACTTCTACCACCTGACCTGACCACCAGGCGCGAATGTAGCTGCCCATCGGCGCCGCAATATCTAACCCGTAATGAAAGCTGCGTCCGCCAAAAGGATGATCGCGGTAACCAAAAGCTGACGTGTAGGCCAAAAACTCTTCAACCGGAAAAGACGCCGACTGCCAGGGCGACAGCGGCTCCTGCATGACCTCCTGAGTCGCCTGTGCCTCCACCAGCGGCGGCTGATAGCCCAGCTCGGCCACCGCCCAGATGAGCCCCCCGAGTACAGCCAAGCCCATCGCCCCTAGCCAAGTAGAGCGCCGCCGAACCATACGCGGCAATTTTGCTACTGTCGCTGGCTCGCCAGCCCCTGAAGCCGCGGGTAAGTAGTGGCTAGAGTAGCGCTGACTCGGCTGACCGCGATCGCGATCCGCCAGCGGCGACGGCTTGAACGACAACTTCATGATGAACTCGCCTGACTACAAAATAGTATTTTTGTACTATATTGCAGCTGCCGGCGTTATGTCTATTGATTTAGCCAGATTGCCTGTTCCTGGCCCAATGCTTGACCAGAAAATATCAACCCTGACGTTTGCGGTCACAACTAAGTAGACGTTCGCGCTTTTTGAGCCTGGTATTTTTCTTTAAAGATGGCCTGCTGCTTTTTATGCTCCACAATTGGGCGCACATATTGGGCGCGATCACACGCTTCCGGAGGAATCTTGCCAGTAACCAGTTCAGCCGTGTCTAAATGGCGAATCTCTGGCAGCCACTGACGAATATATTCAGCGTCTGGATCAAACTTTTGGGCCTGGCTAGCAGGGTTAAAAATCCGCAGAGGCTTAGGGTCCATGCCACTGGAGGCGCTCCACTGCCAACCGCCGTTGTTAGCAGACAAGTCACCATCCACCAGCTTTTGCATGAAGTATTTTTCACCCCACTGCCAGTTGATGATCAAATCCTTCGTGAGAAAGCTAGCGACGATCATCCGGCAGCGGTTATGCATCCACCCCGTTTCATTTAGCTGCCGCATCGCCGCATCCACGATGGGATAGCCCGTCTGGCCCGCACACCACGCCTGAAAGTGAGCTTCATTGTTGACCCAGGGAAAATCCTTCAGCTGCTGACGATAAGGGCCTGCGGCTAATTCAGGAAAGTAGTACATCACATGCTGATAAAACTCACGCCAGGCCAGTTCTTGCTGCCAGGTTTGCACCTGCTGGTGGGTTTCATCACTGCGGCAGCGACCATAGGCCAGATCGGCAGCTTCCCAAACTGTGCGAATGCCGATCGCGCCAAACTTCAAAGCGGCACTGAGACGCGAGGTGCCTTCCACAAAGGGAAAATTGCGTTGCTCACCATAGGCCGCGATCTGGCGGTCATCTTCACAAAATTGGGCGAGCTGGTCTCGGGCGGCCGCTTCTCCCGGTGCCAACACGAGCGGTGCATCCCAGACAAACCCGAGGTCTTTGGCGGTTGGCAGCGCGATCGCCCCCACTGCCTTAGCTTGCGCCTGCTGCTCTGATGACAACCCTTCAGCAGCTTCTAAAGTAGCCACCGGTGCCGTTTTGGCCTGGCCGATCCAATTCTTCCAAAACGGACTGTAGACGGTGTAAGGCGTGTCATCCGATTTAGTTAACACAGTGCCCGGCGCCTGCAGCAGCTGATCCCAAAAAGTCGTTTTGAGTTCAATCCCGTTCTCTTTGAGGGCAGTCGCGACGGCGGTATCGCGATTGCGAGAGTAGGGCTCAACCCCGCGATTCCAATAGACAACGGTCGCGCCAATGGCAGTCGCCAAAGCCGGGATACCGCTGACCGGATCGGTCTTCAGAATGAGTAAGTCGCTGCCTGCGGCGGCATAGCGCTGTTGCAGATCGGCCAGACAGCCGATCATGTAAGCCACCCGCGCTGGCGCGACATCATCCCGATTCAGAATGTGAGGATCTAAGCAAAAAACACCCGTCACTTGGGGAGAACGTGATCGCGCGGCAGCCAAACCCAGATTGTCGCTGATTCGTAAATCTCGGCGATGCCAAAACAAAATGCGATCGGACACGTTCTCCCCCTTAATTGGCTGAATCGCTGGACGTCCTTCAGTATAGACAGCCCCGCCTCGGCTCGCTGCGGGCGATCGCCCGCAGCGGCAACCTCACTTCAGCTCACACGTCTTTCATGAACAATTACGTTGTTACTCACACAAAACTTCTCTATTTCATACAATAAAGACAAGAGCTGTATAAGCAACTACAGTTTTAGACAACACTTTTGTTAGTCGCTATTTCTGGGAGAAACCTCATGAAACTATCCTATCGGGGCCATACTTACGACGCTCATCTCGCGCCGACCCCAGCACAATCCACCGAAGAGATTGGCGTCTATCGGGGGGCTCGTCTGACTCGCAAGACCTTTCAGATCCCTCATCACGAGCACGGCAAGGTTGAGCTGACCTATCGCGGGGCGAAATATTCCCACGAGCTCTAAGTCCTTGTTGACAGAGCATCGCCATACCCGCCATCAAGTTGAATAGCTCAGCTTAACTTCAAGCGGCAGTCGGTTTAATCGACTGCCGCTTGTTGCTGATATCAGCCAATCACGGCTGGGCAGTCGCGTCAGCTAGCCGCCAAAATTTCATCATCCAGCGGAAATTCACGCTCGGCCTGGTGACGTCCCGACGCGAGGAAATCGTTCTGGAATGAATCTTTCAGGCCCGCAACCAGATCAAATTGAGGCGCCCAATTAAGTTCTGCCTTGGCCTTGGCAACCGTTGTAAAAAAGTGTTGTACCCGCATGGGAAAGGCTTTCTGCTTACCAAAGTCAAAAGCCTTAGGATCGTAATGCACAAGTTTCAGCGTCGCCGGATCTTTGCCCGCCGCGATCGCACAGGCCCGCGCCAAGCCATCAAAACTCACCGCCTTATCACCTGAGATGTTGTAAATCTGTCCCTTGGCCCGATCGTTGTCCAGTACCGCCGCCATCGAGGCGGCCAAATCAGCGACATGGCCCATCTGAGTCAGCGCCATGCCATTTCCCGGAATCGGCACGGGGCGATCGCGCACAACACGTTCAAAAAACCACGCCTCCACATCGTTGTAGTTTTGCGGTCCGTAGATATAGACCGGGCGCACTGAAGTAAATGGGATATTGTGACTCGCCAAAAAGTCTTCGGTGGCAAACTTGCCTTTGTGGCGGCTATTAGGATCAACAGCGTCGCCCTCTGCATGGGGCATCTCGTCTGACTTGAGATACACGCCCGCCGAACTAACATAGATAAAATGCTGTATCTGATCGCCAAACAGTTCTACCAGAGGCTGAGTATCGCTCAGCTCTCGACCGTTGTTATCAAAAATGGCGTCGAAGCGTTCACCCGCCAGCTTTGCCTTGAGCGCAACAGCATCCTTGCGATCGCCCTGAATCACCGTTACCCCCGCCACCGGTGCGGGCTTATTGCCCCGGTTAAACAGCACTACCTCGTGCCCCTGACTGACCAGCAATTTCGTCAGGTAAACCCCAATAAACCGGGTGCCCCCCATTACCAAAATCCGCATGCTGTCCTCCCAGCGGCTATCGCATCTCTCTAGGTATCTTAGAATGCGGTTGCCGTTAGATCGGGATGAATTAGCCACTAACCGGGGGGCAATCGTTAAATCCTATTCATAAACTCTTTGACGAATGCTTAAGCGAATAGGCAGAAAGTCGCAGATTGCCGTCTGCACCCTTAGTCTGAGACCATTACAGTTTCGCGGGTAGCGCTTAAGCCCATTAAAATAGAGAGACTGTTATCTTCTCAACTATTTCAATAGCTGTACGTTAATAGCAGTTTGCACCTCATCGGCGAAGCTTCATGCAAGAGCTCGATAACGCCTATCGCATCTTAGATTTAGAGCCTGGAGCCTCGATGGAAGAGGTTAATCAGGCTTATAAAGATCTGGTGTTTATCTGGCATCCTGATCGGCTGCCCAAAGACAATTTACGTCTCGTCGAAAAAGCTCAGGAAAAAATCAAGCAGCTGAATCATGCGCGCGACTATATCCGCACCCATGCCCGTGTCGGCTCGACCGCACAAAGCACTCACGGTAGCGGCTACCGATCGCGCACTCGCCCCCACAGTCGCAGCTATACCAACCCGTCTTACCGACAAAAATCAGCCTACGGTCAATCAACCGGGCAATCACAGCCAAAAGCAGCGTACGAAAATCCCTATCGCGCTTACCAGTCGCGCTATGCCCAGTCGGCCTACGGCACCTATGGCGCTTATCGCAGTGCAGATAATGGCGATCGCGCTACTCATAATGGTTCCAGCAACGGTTCAACAGCCAGAGATCACACCCGCAATTCTGCTTCTGCCAACTACAGCACGCCGAAATCTCCGCCCAGAAGCTACACGCCAGGCAATAGTGCCGCTCACTCCAGCACCAACGACGGTTGGAACAACTACACCACTCCACGCCCCAGTGGCTCAGGTAATGCCGCCCATGCCAGCCGGGCTAGCGGTCCGAGCTACACCGTCAACAATAGCCGCACCAGCGCTGCCCAAGGTCGGGCCGCGTCAGAAGCAACCACCTCATCTAACCACCCCCAGCGAACTCGGCAACAAAATCCTGACCTCAGCGGCTCTAATCTACGCGGGGCCAACCTCAAAGAGAAAGACTTTTCGGGACGCAATCTCAGCAGTGCTGATTTAACCGGTGCTGATCTGCAAGATGCCTTTTTGCATGGCGTTAACCTCAATCGGGCCGATCTGTCCAACGCCAACTTATTTCGCGCTAACCTGCTGCAGGCTAATCTCAGCCATGCCAACCTGCGGGGCGCTAACCTCATTGGGGCTGACCTCAGCGGTGCCGACCTGAGTGGGGCCGATCTCAGCGGCGCTAAGGTGGCTGTCGGCGATCGCGTCATGGTCAAACTCACCAGCACCATTCTGCGCGGTACGATCATGCCCGATGGCACCATTAATGCCTGAGATTCATGGCTAATCGCTCTGTCACAGTCGCTTTCTCCACAATTCACCCGGCAGTGCCCCCCGAACGGTAGATCTCAAAACGAGCATCAGAGCAGTGAGACCCGTCACATTGCTTCGCAGCACAGGCTACTTCACAGTTCCACCGACAATTGACGCCCTCCCTGCTCTGGGACTCTCAAGGGGTGAACGGCACTGGTGTAGAGCATGCAATCAACAAACTCTTTCGCAAAAAGATATATGTGGAAATTTCCCAATCTGACCAAAATCGGCTAGAACGGGGAAGTTAGCATCCCGTAACGCTGCTGTTGTAGATGCTTGTTTTTAGCTGCGATCGCCCATGACTTTTTTCAAACCGAACTGGTTGCCCTTTGGCGTACCTTCTCTGCCAGGTCTCATCGGTTTTACGACAACGCTCCTGATAACTGCTTTCCCAGCTACCGCAGAAATCATCAATATTGGGTTCGACGAGACCGATCTGCCCACCCTTTCCGATGACGAACTCGTCAAGTTAGACACGCTGCAGTCGGCCCGCTTTCCCATCGTTCTCAGTGATATCAGCCCTGACCGATCGACCTTAGTCGTCGCCACGGTTGATCGCCTTAGCCAAAGTGATTGGCAAGTGAAATTTCTCGATCTAAACACAGGCGAACTCATCGACTCCCTAGCGCTGGAGTATGAAGTCTTTGGGCCAACTCTACCGATTCAATGGGTCGATAATCAAACCATTCGCTTTGTTCAAGAAGGGTTTTTAGGCCCTTGGGAGGTGGTTTCCCTCAATCGCAATACCGGCATTGTCTCCCGCACTACGGTATATCCCACCGAAGATGAGGCAGGAGAAATTCTCGGGGCCGCTCCCGACTTTTCTCGATTTGCCCTGCGCGTCTATGAAGAAGCGGAAGATGTTATCTATCTGGTTTCTCTGCGATCGCTCGATCGGATTGAAGTCGGTCGTTTGCCCTCAGATTTAGACCTGCAACCACCGTCTTGGTCCGACAGCGGGCAGCAGGTCGTCTTCGTTACCTCTTCCATCGAAGAACGCGACCTGTATGAACGCACTCCCTTCAGCCCGACCCTCGCTGATCCGGTCAATCAAGATGCTCTGGGTCGCACGCCCCCCAAAGACAATCTGTTCTTGCAGGAAAACACGGTCAAAGTCTATGACCTCACCCAAACCGAGCCCCTTGTGTTAGAGCTTGATGCGATGAACGATCAAGCGCACCTGCTGGCGGCTGCAAGCATAAGCCCCGGCGGCGAGCACGTCGTCATTAAGTACTTAGAACCCAGTACCCTGGGGGGTCGAGAATTTCCGACCTATCTGTATCCGCAGCGATCGTACTATCAAGTCTTTGACCTGCAGGGCAACCTCATCGACACGATAGAAGATCAAATTTTAGATGGCCCCCTGGAAAGCGCCGCCGAATTTGTCGACGAAGACACGCTCGTTTTTAACGCGACAGTCGGCACCAACCGCCACTTCTATACCTACGAGATGGGCTCGGAGACGTTTAATCGCTTACCACTGCCAGAGGGCAGCGTTGGGCTTGATTCTTGGCAAGTCTCGAATGTTGACGAGGCGCTAATTTTTGCCTTTTCCTCAGTCACTCAGCCCTCTGAATTATTCTCAATGCCCTTAGATGGGAGCGCGCCCCCCACTCAACTGACGGATATCAATGCTGAAGTGACCGCGATCAACGCGGTGCAATCTCATCCCGTCAGTTTTGCCACTAGCAGCGGCCCCCGGGAGGGCGTGTTGATTCAACCGGCAGGTGCAGCGTTCCCTCCCGTCGACAGTCCGATTGTCTTTTGGCAGCAGGGGGGGCCGGGCTTTTCGATGGTGAATGAATTCGCGATCGAAGTCGAAATGCCCTTTAACCTCCTGCCTAACTTCGGCATTGCCGTTCTGTCTGTACCGCTTGCCGGCCGAGAGGGCTTTGGCGCCGAGTTCTATCGCCTCCAGGCCAATGACAATAACTTCGGCCAAGTAGACATTATCGAAGGCGTTGAAATCGCCGCCCAGCTAGTCGGGGAAGGGTGGGCTCGGCCTAACCAATTGGGTATCAGTGGCTGTTCCTACGGGGGCTACTTCGCCGCTCAGACCATCACCCAGTTTCCCGATGTCTTTGCTGCCGCCAACCCCCAATGCTCTTTGTTAGATGCCTTTACCGAATGGCAGCTCGGCTATTCTTCCCTCCTGTCTTATTTGACCGGGCTGACCCCGATGGAAGCACCAGAACGCTATCGCCAACTCTCGCCGCTTTACAGTGCCGGAGACGTCACCGCCGCCACGCTAATCTTTCATGGCTCTAACGACTTTTTGCAGGTTGATATGGCTCGCAACTTTCATGATGTCATTGAGCAAAACGATATTCCCACCATGATGTACGAGTTTGAAGGCGTCGGTCACAGCATCTTCGACATTGGCCTACAGCGCATTGCGGCCCAGCTTCAGGTCGATTTTTTCAGAGAGCATTTGCAGCCGTAACGCTATCAACAACGCCTTTTTCTTCCAAGAAAGCTTGATGAAATCTGAAAAATGTTAAGAAGTGTGTAGATAAACCTCGATTTTCTGTTAATGTTAAGACGATGGAAATATTCAAGAAGGTAATTTTGATATGCGCTATACCGTTGAAGATGGTGGTCGGCTTAATAACTTCGCTGTAGAGCCTAAGATGTATGAGGCAGAGCCTCCCAGCGCCAACGAAAAGCGCAACTACATTATCCTAGGAGCGTTTGCCGTCAGCCTCGTAGTGGGTGTTTTCTCAATTGCCTTTGTAGTTTCCTAGCTTTTTGTCGCACGACAGCTCAACACTCTTTTACAGCCGTAGCGGTTTGCTGCGGCTGTTTTGCATGTAGTCTTTGGGCAGATGTTTCGTTGCGGCTATGAGTCAAACAACCTGCCTTTTGCAATTTGAGACCCGGGCTGATGAGATTCGAACCTCACTCTCAGCTATTCGTCAGATTGAGTCTCATCTATGGCTGGGTTGCGATGAAACAGCGACCTTAGAACGTTTGACCTATCGCGGCGATCACGCTGACGACCATCATCATTTTGCGATCGCGGACTATTTAGACTTACCAAGCTCTAGCGACGAAGAAATCGACATTGAGGGCATTGCCTACAGCGATTATTATCTCTGGTTTATCGGTTCTCATAGTCTGAAGCGAAAATCCTACAAGCCAGAGAAAACACCAGCAGACAACCTCAAGCGTCTTCGCAAGGTCGAACGTCAAGCAAATCGCTACACGCTCGGGCGGATTCCGCTGGTTAACGGTCAGCTTTATCCTTTCTGCAGCCATCCCAAAGATCCCGACATTACCTTGACCGCCGCCCAACTCCAGCGTCGCAAAACTGGTAATGAGTTAACCAAGGAGCTAGAGCGCGATCGCTATCTCGGGGATTTTCTCAAGGCGAATATTCCAGGCAAAGACAATGGATTTGATATTGAAGGGTTAGCCTTAAACGGTGATCGCCTGCTGGTGGGTCTACGGGGGCCTGTACTGCGAGGCTGGACCGTTTTGCTAGAACTGCAACTCACCGAAGATAAGCCCGGCATTCTCAAACTGCAGAAAATTGGGGACAAAAAACAACCTTATCTCCGTCATTTTCTCAATTTGAACGGCTTAGGCATTCGCGATTTATGCCCTTGGGGCAATACACTGCTTGTTCTCGCAGGCCCAACGATGACATTAGACGGCCCGCTACAAATATTCTCTATTCCTTTTGCGGCTCTAAAATCTGATGCTCCCTTACATCATCCCTCCCTCGTTCTCGAACTGCCTGAGACTCGAGGGGGCGATCGTGCCGAGGGGCTCACTCTGCTCAAACCCAGTGCTGAAGAAGTCTTGGTGGTCTATGATGCGCCCACTTCACCCAGGCTACAAAACACTCGGGCAGTCTTAGCAGATCAATACTTATTGCCGACAACTCCGAGCGAACCTGGATAACTCTGCAGGCCGGCTCAATGCCATTAATTGCAAAATCAGCCTGCCACGAGCGATGAGAGAGCACGATAGACCGAATCAGCACACATCATAGACAACGACCGGAAACCGCTCAACGGGCAAAATTTTGTTAATCTCATCAGTAAGCCATCGATCCGCATATAGTTCGGATAATCAATCTTTGGCCATGATAAGAGGCTCATGCCAAAGTCCAGCGACCGTTACTAGACCCATCACTGTCGTTATCTCTCCAATTAAGAGGTCGCTATCGTGCTTTACTCAACCATCCTTCAGCACCAGTTCGCATTCCTATGAAAACGAATGCCGCCCGAATTCTTGAACAGCAGGGCATTCCCTACGAGCTTCTGAATTACGAGGTTAACCCCAGCGATCTGACAGCCGAACGAGCGGCGGAAAAACTCGGCCTCCCCCACCAACAAGTCTTTAAAACCTTGGTCGCCCGCGGCGATCGCTCCGGAATTTGTCTAGCCGTCATTCCTGCCAACGCCATACTTGATCTGCGAGCCCTGGCAAAAATGTCAGACAACAAGAAAGTAGAGACCGTCTCCCTCAAAGAAGTCCAACCCCTCACAGGTTATATTCGCGGCGGCGTCACAGCGATTGGCTGTAAAAAGCCCTACCCTGTATTCATTGATATTTCCGCAACTCAATTCGATACGATTGCGGTCTCTGCTGGTAAACGAGGACACATGCTGATGATCTCGCCAACCACTTATCAAATTGTTGTTCAAGGCACTATCGGCGCGATTACAGCTCACGAAGTTGATAATGCTTGATCAACTTGCGCGTAAAGTGCAGTCATAGTTCCATTATTATCTAACACAATATCGGCTTCAGCGACCTTGGCTGACAACGGCCACTGGCTATTAATTCTGGCTCGCGCCGCCGCTTCTGAAAGGGCATTGCGCTTGATTAATCGAGCTAATTGGATATTTTCAGAAGCCATCACAACCCAAATTTCAGTCACCTGAACAACAAAATTAGCCTCAAACAAAAGCGGGATCGACTGTACAACTGTAGGCGCAGATGGCAGAAGCTGCATCTCTTCAGCAAACCGCTGCTGCACAAACGGATGAATTTGCTGTTCAACCCATATCTTCTCAACAGGATCTTGAAAGATCACCTGAGCCAGATGTGAGCGGTTGAGAGTACCATGAGCATTCAACACCTCATCACCGTATCGCTGAGCGATCGCCACCAACGCCTTTGTCCCGAACTCAACGGCCTGACGTGCGTAAACATCAGCATCCAATATAGGAAGCTGATAGTGTTCAGCTAAATAGTCTGAAACGGTTGACTTCCCTGTAGCGATACCTCCAGTCAAGCCAATGATGCGCTGGCCCATCGTTCCATTGCCTGCGTGAGACCATCCAAAGTGTATTCTGTAGCTTCAATATCTACTCGCCCCAACAGTTGACGGCAAGTTTCTGAAGTCTTGGGTCCAATAGAAGCGACAGCAACATTGTCTAAACACCGCAACCAGTCAGTTCCTAAACCTTGCTCAAATAATTGACACGCATGACGCACGGTTTTAGAACTGGCAAACGTGATGACATCGATACATTGAGTCTGTAAAGCGGCGATCACTGTCATATCTAGCTCTTTAGGACATCTCGACTCATAAGCAGGCACCTCAGTCACGGTTGCACCTGCCGCCACCATCAACTGCACTAAAATTTCGCGCCCCCCATTTTCTACCCGTGGGAATAAAAATTTCTGCCCAGCGACCGGCTCCGGAAAATCTGTTGCCAGCGCATCCGCGACGAAATTAGACGGCACAAAGTCCGGTTTCAGATTGTGGGATTTGAGTACAGTAGCTGTCTTCTTCCCGACAACGGCTAATTTTAAAGCTCCTAAATCTGCTCGATGTCCTATTTCCTCAAATCTTTCAAAGAAAAAAGCAACCGCATTCGCAGAGGTCAAAACCAGCCAATCATAATGCTTGAGGTGACAGATGGCTTCATCTAAAGGCTGCCAACTAGAGGGGGGGCAGATTTCCAGTGCTGGCATCTCGATAACTTCCATTCCGACTGCTAGCAGCAGTTCGGCGAACTGGCTCGAGTGCGCTGCTGCGCGCGTCACCAGCACTGTAATCGGAGAAGTTTGTCGAGGTGACCGCACCATAGATATTTGCTAGACCACTTGCAGTCTAGTGTAAATCAGAAGATCGCATCAGTCACCATCGCCAATATCTTAAGTCAAACTTTTTGCTTCGCCACCTATTCAGAATGCTTTCTGATGTTGTTATATGTTCGAATACTTTCCAGTATTCGAAACTTTTGCACCAGTACCACTTCGTCATAGTGATCATAAATCCCATCGTGGCACAGGCAGCATATCCAAATTCGTGCATTCAGCTCTGGCCTTGCATAAGCTTTCTTGAAGAGAAATGACGGTGCAGCTTTTTTGGGAATAAAATGATAAAACGTCAGTAACACCCAACGTCAACACAAAGGACATTCACCTTCGTCACTACCAGCCAAAGCAAAACTTCAAACCCGCAAGAGTAACATAGAAGCTAAAGTTTGCTACCTATGAGATTTTCAACATTTAGTAATTTCAACTAAGAATGAGAAACCAAGTATCTTCAAAGCATTGTATCGTGGCAAACCCGATTCTCAGATTTATCTAAGAGCACTGGAAGAACGATAAAAATGCGGGATTAGTTATCCTGACTGACAAGATTCATCTCAGCAATAATCAATAGTTTTTAAAGCAATCCCCCCTCACGTCTTGTTGAATTGAGACACGAGGGGAGATGTGAATAGCGACCTGGCACCGAGCTAATTTCCCGTGGGGCAACCCCCAAAGTATCTTCGCCGCAGATATGTTTCACAACC
>JBCBJQ010000055.1:0-37929 GCA_038523235.1 Cyanobacteria bacterium J06626_4 | reverse complement strand
GCAAAAAACTGCTTGGCGTTCCTGGCTGGCTTTTTTTGCTGATTAAGCTTCACAGTGCATTCTCACTTCTGTTGACTTTTCTCTCTTCATCCAGCCATGGCTTACCCAGACTTTGTCCGCGACAACCTTAGCTTTCTGCTAGTTGGAAACAACGCCACAACAGCATCTATTCTGCATTTGCTGAAAAGTTCCTGGTTTAGCAATGCTCAGGTAACCGTTGCCGCCTCTTTGGAAGATGCCACCGTGCGATGTGCGTCTTCTCCGGCGGACCTCATGTTGCTTGACTTGGAGACTCTGGGGGCACAGGCCAGAGAGCGTATCCAGCAAACGTCTCAAATGCTGGCTGCACTGCCGACCCTAATTCTTTGTAATGAGTCTGAAGAGGAACTCGCTCAAGAGCTGATCCAGACCGGCATTCAAGGTCTACTTTCAAAAGAGGCCCTCAACCCCATTCTCTTTTCCCAGATCCTCTATCAAGCGCTCAAACAAATGCAGTATCAGAGCCGCTCTGAACAACGCATTAACCAACTCTTCGAGGCAACCCGACGGCTCGAACATGCCTTAGACAATACGTTGGCTTCTGTCGATCAGCTGCATCAGTACGCCGCTGTCCTAGAAAGTATCTTGAATGCCATTCCCGATGCGGTGGTTTTCGCTGACCCCGAGCGTCGCGTCTGTCGGGTTAATTCGGTCTTTAGTGACGTCTTTTGCTGTAACCCGATCGATGTCTTGGGCCGGACAATCCAACACCTTTATGAAACGCCAGCTAACTATCACCATCAGAAAGAGCAACATCATCACCCTAAAGACGACAGCAGCATCAGGGTGCATGAAGAACGCTATCGGCGGCAGACCGGGGAAATTTTCACTGGTGAAACCATCGGCACAGTGGTCAAAAACCAAGCTGGCAGACCCTTAGGGCATCTTGACATCATCCGCGATCTCAGCGATCGCAAACAGGCTGAGCAGACCATACAGCGCAGTGAGACGCTCAATCGAGCCTTGCTCGGTGCAATTCCCGATCGCATTGTTTGGATGAAACTTGATGGCACTTACCTGAATGTTGAGGGCCAGACTTTAGCACGAACGCATCACTTTCTCGACAACACCATCTGTGATTATCTGCCGGAAGCCCACGCTCAGCAAAAACTCCAACACGCTCAGCGGGTGCTTCAAACTGGAGAACCGGCTGAGTACGAACGGCTGATGAATTTTGAGGGTCAAACGCGGTACGAAGAAGTCAGAATTGTGCCCTGTGACTCAGAGAGTGTGCTCGTACTCGTGCGAGATATCACCGCCCGCAAGCAGTCAGCCTTGGCCTTAGCAGCGAGTGAAGCGCGGTATCGGGCGCTCTATCTCAAAACCCCAGTGATGCTACATTCCATCGATCATCAAGGTCGATTGATTTCCGTGAGTGATTATTGGCTGCAGAAACTCGGCTACTCCAGAGAGGAGGTGATTGGTCGTAAGTCTGTTGAGTTTCTGACCGCTGCCTCCCAGCAGTACGCTCAGCAGGTGGTGCTGCCCAAGTATTTTGCCATCGGCAGCTGCACGGATGTGCCCTATCAGATCGTCACCCAGACTGGCGAGGTGCTTGATGTCTTACTATCTGCCACAGCAGAGCGCGATGCGGCGGGCAATGTTGTGCGTTCTCTAGCGGTAATGGTGGATGTGACTGAGCGCAACCAAGCGGTGGCTGCTCTTCAAGCCAGCGAAACACGCTTCCAAACCTTCATGGATAACTCCCCCGCTTTAGCATTTATCAAAGATGCTGATTCTGGCGAGTTTCTCTATGTCAACCGGCCCTTTGAGCAGTTCTTTCAGATCGCCGCTACCGAGATTGTCGGCAAAACCGACCTTGATTGGCTGCCGCCAGCGGCCGCCGCGCAAAACATGCAGAACGACCAAACGGTGATGCGGTTGGGGCAGCCTTTACAGCTCCAGGAGTCGGTGCCCGATGCGGCGGGTAATGACCAAGATTGGCTGGTTTCTAAGTTCCCTTATCAGGACTTAGACAATCAACGTTTTCTCGGTGGCGTTGCCCTCAACATCACGGCACAAAAGCGCTTAGAGCAAGATCTCTACAACGAGAAAGAGTTAGCTCAAGTGACCCTCGATTCGATTGGTGATGCAGTCATTTCCACCGATGCTCAGGGATGTGTGAACTACCTCAATCCGATTGCCGAGGCGCACACCGGGTGGTCACAAGCGGAAGCTCAGGGTCGGCCTCTTACAGACGTCTTTGTCATCCTCAACGAATATACGCGCGCGCCGGTTGATAACCCGGTCGACCAGGTGCTGGCCGAAGGCATTATTGTCGGCCTCGCCAATCACACGATTTTGATTGCTAAAGATGGCAGCGAGCGGAGTATTGAAGACTCTGCGGCCCCCATTCGCAATAGTGCGGGTGAGATCATTGGCACCGTGCTGGTCTTCCATGATGTCACTGAGGCCCGCCGACTATCTAAACAACTCACCTGGCAAGCCACCCATGATGAGTTGACAGGCTTGTTTAACCGGCGGGGCTTTGAAGCTCAACTAGCAGAACTTCTGGTAACGGTCGATAGCCCGAGCGTGCTCTGTTATCTCGATTTAGACCAGTTCAAACTGGTCAACGATACCTGTGGTCATGCAGCTGGCGATCTGCTGCTGCAACAAGTGACTGACAGTTTGAACAATCAGGTGCGAATTACTGACGTGGTGGCTCGTTTGGGCGGCGATGAGTTTGCGATTTTACTCCGGCAGTGTTCGTTAGAGTTTGCCCGCCGGATTGCGAATCTCATGTGCCAGTCGATTCGAGAACAGCGATTTGTCTGGGGCGAGCATTCCTTTGCCGTGGGGGTCAGTATTGGCATCGTCGAAATCACCCCCGAGACTCGCAGCCTGACGACCGTGCTCGCTGCAGCTGATGCGGCTTGCTATGCCGCCAAGGAAGCCGGTCGTAATCGCATTCATGTGTATCGGACAGACGATTTAGTCTTATCGCGGCAACGCGATGAACAACAGTGGTGTCTGCGGATTGACCAAGCGCTGGAAACCCATCGTTTTCAGCTTTATCATCAGCCGATTGCCCAGGTTGACGAGATTGACGGCGTTTATCCCCATACTGAACTGCTGGTCCGGATGCTCGGCGAGGATGGCAAGATTATCCCGCCGATGGCCTTCATTCCAGCGGCAGAGCGCTATCACCGGATGGCCAAAATTGATGAGTGGGTAATTCTGCACTTCTTGGCTGAGCTGAGTACACGAGGGGGTAATTTGGACGGGCTTTACAACATCAACCTCTCGGGCGCTAGCCTTAGCGACGAGGAGTTTTTAACGTTTTTGAAAGCGCAGCTGACCCAGAAGTCGGTCGATGCCACCAAGATTTGCTTTGAAATCACGGAAACCGCCGCCATTTCTAATCTGCATCGGGTGACGACCTTTATGAAGAGTCTCAAGCAGTTAGGCTGTCAGTTTGCTTTAGATGACTTTGGCAGTGGCATGTCTTCCTTCCGCTATCTCAAGCAGCTACCGGTCGATTACATCAAAATCGACGGCGACTTTGTGCAGAAACTCAACGAGCCGGTGAATCAGGCGATTGTGCAATCAATCTGCAGCATTGGCCAAGCCATGGACGTGCAAATCGTCGCGGAGCGTGTCGAGAATTTAGCGACCGCGACTCAACTCAAAGCGTTAGGGGTGGATTACGTGCAGGGCTATGGCATTGCTAGACCTTCACCCTTTGTTTCTCTATAAATAAGCCTCTAGAAGGCGATTTCGCTGATGTGCCTCTCTCACCTGCTGTCGAGACTGCAGGTGAGGGGTCGGATGAATTGCCGCACGGGAGACACTGACGGCAGGAACTCGGTCACCCGCAGCGCTCGTCAAGGGATCCTCGCGTCTTGCCAACTTTTAGGAAAATTCACCGAGGGCATGTTTAGATTCTCAGAAATTTGAGAACACTAACGGCAAGCGTAAAGATACTCCTGATTATTTATCCCGCTATTTTTATGACTGACTGCCCCTGTATCAGCATCATCATCCCTACCTACCAGCGAGAAGAGGTGCTCTGCAGCACGATCGCGGATGTTTTACGGCAAGATTATCCTGACTTTGAAGTGATTGTGGTAGACCAGACCCACGATCACCAGCCGGAAACTCAAAGCTATCTCGAAACCACGGCCCAAAGTGGCAAGATTGAATACTTTCAGCTGCCGTGGGCGAGTTTGCCGGGGGCACGCAACTACGGGGTTGAGCGATCGCGCGGCGACATCATCTTGTTTATCGACGATGACGTTGAGCTGCCCGCAGGCTACCTGCAGGCCCATGCCCAAATCTTTATAGATAAGCCGGAAGTCGGGGCCGTCGCTGGGCGCGTCTTCGATCGCATGAAGCTGGGCGATGATCCAAACCTCTCGATTGAGTATTTACCGGAAGCGGCCATGGATCCCGGCATTGCTTGGTATCACATTGATTTAGTGCATACCACCCAGCCGCAGCAAGTGATTTCGGCGCGGGGCTGTAACATGTCGTTTCGGCGCGAGATCTTTGGCAAACATGGCCTGCGCTTTGACGAGCGGTTTCGCGGCAATGCCGTGCGCGAAGAGTCCGACTTTTGCCTGCGACTCCGCCGCACCGGCTACATCGTTTGGTACGCGCCCGATGCGAACCTCGTGCACTTGGGGGAAGAAACCGGCGGCTGCCACGACATCAGCACGCGATCGCTGGCCTATCAGATCACCTTCTACCACAATCACTTTTTGATGGGGCTCAAAAACCTGACGCCCGGACAGGCACTGCGTCTCTACGGCAAGCTGTTCGATTGTCATGTGCTGGGCCATCCGCCCTGCAACAAAAGCGGTTCTCCTATCAAGGTGGTGACGCGCTTTGGCTTTTACTGCCTGGGCTTTTTAGATGCCGTGGGCACGCTGATCAAAACCGGTAAACGTCACCGCATCCACACCACGCCCGCCGATACCCCCATGGCGCTGTCGGCTCAATGCTAATGCTCCCTTGAACTGAACTTTAGTGTGGTCGATGCAGCACACCGCTCTGAACCCGCTCATCTTGCTATTCCCGAGGAAGCCCACCCATGAGAATCCTGGTTGCCAGCCACACCTACATCGTGGATTTGAACTGCGAAAAGTTTCGCACCTTGGCCCAGCTCGCCCCCGATTTAGAAGTTACCGTCGTTGTGCCACAACGGTGGCAGCCCGGTGGGGTACAAAATCGCATCATTGAGAAACAAGCCTGGCAAGATGGGCGGTTTCGAGTGGTGCCGCTCTCTAACTTCAGCCAAAATAACCAGGGCATGCTCACCTTTGGGCTGGATCTGGTGTCGCTACTGCGCACGTTTCGGCCCCACGTGATTCAGGTCGAGCAGGGCTCTAAGGGCCTGGCCTATGCTGAGATGATCACGCTGAATCGGCTGCTGGGGCTGAAGGCCAAAATGCTGTTCTTTACCTGGTGGAACTTGCCCTACGAGTTGAAGTTTCCAATCTCGTTGCTAGAACGCTACAACTTGGGCGGCACCGATGGCATCGTGTCCGGCAATCAAGATGGCGCCGATATTTTGCGCGATCGCGGCTACCAGGGGCCGATTCGGGTGATGCCGCAACTGGGGGTCGATGAAACCCTATTTCGACCGCAGCCCCAACCCGAACTGGCTGAGCGCTTGGGGATTGCCGCTGATGATTTTGTGATTGGCTTCGTCGGTCGCTTTGTCGAAGAGAAAGGGCTGCTGACGGTGATGAAAGCGCTGGAACAGCTCAAAGGCCATGCCCAGAACTGGAAATGTCTGTTACTAGGACGCGGCCCTCTCAAAGAAACGCTGCAAAAACAGGCCACTGATTTGGGCGTGGGCGATCGCCTGCGCTGGGTGGAAAGCGTCCCCCACAATGATGTGCCGCGATACATCAACTTGATGTCGACGCTGCTGCTGCCGTCGGAGACCACCAACAAATTCAAAACGTTGACCTCCGCGGGTTGGAAAGAGCAGTTTGGCCATGTCTTAATCGAAGCGATGGCCTGTCAGGTGCCCGTCATCGGCTCCGACTCGGGCGAAATTCCCTACGTGATTGACGATGCAGGGCTGGTGTTTCCAGAAGGGGATGCCGCGGCGCTGGCGACCCAAATCCGTACCCTGATGGAATCGCCCGAAACGCAAACTGACCTCAGCAAGCGCGGCTACGATCGTGCGATGGCACAGTACACCAATCGTGCTTTGGCCCGCCAAGCGTTGGACTTTTATCAGGAGCTGGTGGCATGAGCCAACCCTTAAGGGTGCTGCAAATCGTCCCGTCGATTTCTCTGGTCTATGGTGGCCCCAGCCAAATGGTGCGGGGCTTTTCCCAGGCGCTGGCGGCTGAGGGCGCAGCGGTGACGATTGCCACCACCGATTCCAATGGCGATGTGGATGAAGCACCGCTGGATGTGCCGCTAGAAACGCCGGTAGCTGAAGACAACTACACGGTGATTTACTTTCGCTGTTCGCCCTTTCGTCGCTATAAGTTTTCCATGGGGCTGCTGCGCTGGCTGTGGCATCATGCCCACGACTACGACATCGTCCATATTCACGCGCTCTTTTCTCCGGTGAGTTCGTTTGCCGCGGCGGTGCTGCGACAGCGGGGTGTGCCCTATTTGCTGCGTCCTCTCGGCACTCTCGACCCGGCTGACCTGACCAAAAAGAAACAGATCAAACGCCTCTACGCAGCTCTGCTCGAAGGCCCTAATTTAGCTGGGGCTGCCGCTATTCATTTCACCAGCGCTCAAGAAGCCAAAATCTCAGAACGGTTTGGGGCCAAAACGCCTGCCCTCGTGCTGCCGCTAGGGGTATCGCCCCTGCCGTCCCCTCAAACGCCGATCGATGTGCACGATCGCTTCAGCATTCCTCGCGATCGCCCGATCATTCTCTTCATGTCTCGTTTAGATCCTAAAAAGGGGATTGAACTGCTGTTATTCGCCCTCGAAACGCTGCAGCAGGAGGGCCTGCCGTTTCACCTCTTAATGTGTGGGGCTAATCCTCAAGAGCGGGAGTACGAACAGTCGATTCGCGAGCGGTTTGAGCAGTCAGCAGTGCGATCGCAGACGACGCTGACCGGTTTTGTCTCGGGTGATCTCAAAGCCGGCATTCTGCAAGCTGCCGATCTATTTGTGCTGCCATCCTATTACGAAAACTTTGGGATTGCCGTGGCTGAGGCGATGCTGGTGGGTTTGCCGGTGGTGATTTCTGACCAGGTACACATTTGGCAAACGATTGATCAAAGCGAGTCGGGCTGGGTCTGCACCTGCGACGCCACCTCTTTAGCCCAGCAGCTACGAGCCGCCCTCAAAGATGCGGACGAACGGCAGCAGCGAGGTCACAATGCCCAACGCTGCGCCAAGGAACAGTACAGTTGGCAAGCCATTGCGGCCCAGGCGATCGCCGCCTATCAGGGCATGCTTAGCAGTCATTAAACGGCTGGTGTGGATGCTGGAGTGCGATTACTGCCTGAAACCCATCACCAAACAATAGAGGTATCGAGCGTGAAACCTGGTGAGACGGGTTCGCCTGATAAGGCCGCTGGTTCGTCCAGTACCTGGGGTGCTTCGGCGACTCGATAAATCCACACGCGCCGCTGTTTACGATCAATCAGCCAGCCGAGCCGCACGCCGCTCTCGCCATATTCCGCCATTTTGGCTTGAGCTGTCGTCAGGTCGTCCGATGGCGACATCAGCTCCAACACAAAGTCCGGAGCCAGCGGGGGAAATTTTTCTCGGGCGGCCAAAGGCAGTGCCTCCCAGCGATCGCGCTACACCCAAGCCACATCGGGAGAGCGATCGGCTCCGTTGGGCAACTTAAAGCAGGTCGAAGAATCGAACAACATGCCTAGCTGAGCCTGTCGATTCCAAAGGACAAAGTCAGCAGCAATCTCGATATTGCGGTTACCGGTTTCACCACCAGTTGGGGGCATAAACAGCAGTTCTCCAGCGGCAGTGCGCTCAATTTTGATGTCGGGGTTGGCGCGACAGAGATCGTAGAACTGGTTTTCGGTGAGCGTCGTTGAGGGGGGCACTTTGATCAGCAGCGTCGCCATCCAAACACCTCTGTGCAGATCACTCTCAGTTTACTGTGGTGCCTGAGGCCGTTGTGTAGAAGATATCGGATGGAATTTATGTCAGGTAATGAGGATTGAGAACGGGGCAGGCGATCGCCCTCAACAAACCCCTGCGGTCAGCAAAATGTTTACTCAGCCCCTTGGGATAGAGACTTGGCTGTAACGGGTCACTTACAATAACATCCATGCATTGGAGCCGAACCTTTGAGCCGAGCCGTTAGGCTCCGATGTGTGCACTGTCCTTAGTCTGCTGCCTCTGCCCATGATTGACCAAATTGACCTGTTTGCTGCTGCCGGTGCCGCTGAGGCCGCTGCCGGAAACTTTGATGTTGAGGCTATTCCCACTAGCGGCAGCATTCCCATTCCGCCCGGTATCTATAGCGATTTAGACACGCTGACCAGACACTGCAATGACTGTCAGCGCTGTGGTTTGGCGGCTGGCCGCACCAACGTGGTCGTGAGCCGAGGCAATCCCCAAGCGCCGATCATGATTGTGGGAGAAGGGCCGGGGCAGCAAGAGGATGAGCAAGGCCTGCCGTTTGTGGGCAAATCGGGGCAGCTGTTGGAAAAAATTCTCGCGGCTGTTCGTCTCGATACTGAACAGGACGTTTACATCTGCAATGTGGTAAAGTGCCGCCCACCCAACAACCGTACGCCGGTGGCGGATGAAACGGCTGCTTGCAAAGGGTACTTGCTAGAGCAGATTCGCCTAGTTGACCCCAAAATTATTTTGCTGACGGGGGCGACGGCGATGAAAGGGCTCACCGGTGAAAAGCGCGGCATTACCAAAATTCGCGGACAGTGGATTGAGTGGGAAGGGCGCTTGTGTATGCCGATTTTGCACCCGGCTTATCTGCTGCGAAACCCGTCCCGTGACAAGGGCTCGCCCAAATGGCTGATGTGGCAAGATATTCAAACAGTGAAGGCAAAATTGGATGAAATCAAGGCCGCGCAATAGATGCGTGGCAGCGAGGAGAGATTGTCGCCTCAAAACTCCAGGTTTTGCGGCACTCATACACCATTACCCGCGTCCTCCATCACGCCATCATTGGGACAGTCATCATCTGTGACCGATTGCTCCGTGTCCTCAATTTTCCTCTCACTTCAACCATGCCGACTCGCATTCTGCTCCAAACTACGCTGCTGCCGACCGATACTGACGACTGGACGATCGCACGCTTTTCTCTGTTGCAGCGCTACTTGGGTGGACTGAAGGATAGTGACGGCAATCCCTTATTTGCGGTGACGGCCCGCGATCGCACCCCAAATGCTGAGGGCAACGATCCGGTGCTCAGCCGCTTGAGTCGTGATCGCTTTGATGAGCTATGGCTGTTTGCGTTGGATGTGGGCGGTGGCCTGAGTGAGGCTGACTGTACCAGCATCACCCAGTTCCATCAGCAGGGCGGCGGCATTTTGACCACGCGCGACCATCAGGATATGGGCATTTCGATGTGTGCGCTCAGGCCGCTAGGTCAGTTTCACTATTTTCATTCTCAGCAAAACCATCCCGACCCCGCCCACCGCGATCGCGACGATCCCTACACCACCAGCATTGACTGGCCGAACTATCACTCCGGTGCCAACGGCGATTTGCAAACGATTAATCCCGTTGAGCCGGTGCATCCGCTGCTGCAAGGTGCCAATGGCCCACTGCAGTATTTTTTAGCCCATCCCCACGAAGGCGGCGTCGGCGTGCCAGAGCATATGCCCCAAGCACGGGTAATTGCGACGGGCAAAAGCAAAGCCACGAAGCGCCCGTTTAACCTCGTGGTGGCGAGCGATCGCGCCACTGATGCCGCCGGTAACCAAACCGGACGAGTCGTGGCGCAATCGACCTTCCATCATTTTGTGGATTACAACATTGACCCCAGCCTGGGCTGTCCGAGCTTTGTGGATGAGCCGCCGGGCCAAGGCATCCGGGCGAATCCGGTCGGGGTGGCCGACGTCTACACCTATTTCAGAAATCTGGCACTCTGGCTGGCACCCGACGCGGCTTAACTGTGAGCCGGGAAGTCAATGTTTTTAGAGGGAAGGTTTCCCTACGACTGAGACTGGGGGGCCGGAATGAGTTTTGTCAATACGACATAAATCACCAAGGCTGACACGATGCCATTGAGGGGCACAATGCCCCAGCCTGAGGCGTTAGTAAAATAGGCGATCGCCGACGCGGCGACGTAGGCAATGATGCCCGCCCAGTTAAACGCTGGTTGCGGCTCGCTTAGGGCAGGAAACTCGCCGCCTCGATTGACCCAATAGTCGGCCATGATGATGCCCCCAATAGGCGGAATGAAGGTGCCGAGCAGAATCAGGTACTGCACCAGCATTTCGTAGATCCCCCCCAAGGCCAACACCAGTGCAAACGTGGCCCCGCCCAACACCAACAGCGTCCGTTTACGGGTGCGGAACATGTTAGATCCGGCAATTGAGAAGGCGTAAATCGTGTTGTCCTGAGTCGTCCACATGTTGAAGAAGAACAAAATCAGGCCCCATACCAGCAACCCTTGAGTTGCCATCACCTTAACGATATCCGGTTCGCCATAGACCTTGGCGCAAAACGCCCCGCTAAAGATCAAGAAGCCGTTCCCCAAGAAAAAGGCGATCAGCGTGGCGATAAAACCGGCTTTACCCGACTTGGCAAAGCGGCTCCAGTTAGTGGCTTGCGTGCCGCCTGACACAAACGTGCCCACGACAATCGTGATGGCGACGTTGACCGGCAGCGGGTCGCCAATAGCTTGGGCTTGCAGACCGGCAAAGCCGCCGACATCGCCAGCTGCCACCGACAGACTCAATACCATCAGCAAAATCATGGCGGGCACGGCGATGCGGCTCAGCCAATCCATCGCTTTGTAGCCCATATAGGCCGTCGAGCAAAAACCGTAGGTAAAAAACAGGATAATCAACCAGTTCCAAGACTCAGGGACTCCGGCTAAGCTGTTGAGCAGCTGGGCCATCAACGCTGACCCCCAGGCATACCACCCAATTTGCGTAAAGCCGAGGATGAAATCGACCCAGCGAGAACCGACGCTGCCAAAGCTAAAGCGTGCCATCAGCACGGTGGTGAGTCCCGTATTCCCGGCAATGAAACCCAAAAAGGCCGCATACAAGCCCAAAATCAAGTTGCTCAGTAAAATCAGCCCCACTAAGTCAGGCCAAAATTGAAAGGAAGGGCCGACCAAACCGCCGGCAAACAGAGTACCAGAATAGAGAGTAAAGCCCGCCAAGATGGGAGCGAGCGAAATCATCGATTTCCGCGCAGTTTCGGGCACCGAACTAAGAGGAAAATCTTCGGTTGATTGACTGGAAGCACCCGGTGAAGGGTCAGTGATGCTTGTCATAGAAAACCAATGCGTATGGATTATGTGGATATGAGAATGGCCGCATTCTAAGAGGCCTTTCAGGATCTGAAAAGTATTCTTTGTGACTTATAACAATCCGTATGAGTCGATCTCACTGGCCAGCAATCGCGCCATCGACTGACGAAGAAGTGCAATGGGCTGAGCCAATCGGAGACAGTTGCGTCAAAATAGTCGGCTGATCGCAGGGATTCGGCACTGTCCAATCCTGACAGCAAACATTACCGTCCTGAGGAAAGTTGTTTAAACGCCGAGCCCTTTTGGGGGCGACACCTTAGTTTTCGTTGACGGGGAAACGGTTCATCCAGTCGCAGGCTTGGCGAGCATTCGATCGCAGCTGATCGGCGATGTGAGGCACGTGAGGAATCTGAGACAGAAAATCGAGGGTGCGCCGCAGCACTCGCACGATGTCGCCTTCATCTAAGCTGGTATTGCTGCAGAGTTCTGTCCAATCGCTGCGATCGCCCGTTTTGTTACTGCTGCCAAAGCCGATGGGGTCAGCGGTTTCAGACGTCTTGCCCATTTCGACCCAGCGCTCGACCAAGCCAATCAGGTCATACTCTAGCCAGATCGGAAACATGATTTCTTGACGACGCTGCTGCTGAAACAGTTCGCGGCGCAGCTGACGTAAATCACTCAGGGCAATGTCTACCGGCGACGAATGATCGTAATCGACCCAGGTATCGGGGCGAGTGCTTTCGGTAACAAGGGCAGCACAGGCGGCGGCGAGCTGCGGTGGGGTGAGCCGATCAAACTTGCCCGAGGCGAGGGCCTGACCCAGCCAGATCTCGTTGTCACCCCGAATGGCGGCGGCGGTTTCGCCCAATGGCGTCGGCTTGCCCTCTGCGACACAGCCAAAATGTTCGAGCACAGCCATGATGCTGACAAACTCTTGCCAGTAGCGATCGCTAGAGTTTGCCAGCGACCGTTGACGATCCCGCAGCTCTTCCTCTAAGCGCTGAATGCGGCGGAACTGCTTCAGCATTTTCTTCGGATTGCCGTAGTCGCGAGCGGAGTGATTATCGATCAGCGCTTCGACAGAGCGGGTGCGTTCGAGCTGATCTTTGACTTCGGGAGCGATTTCTTCCAGCGGCGGCGGTTGCGGAATTTGGATCGCTGTTGCTGCCGTCAGATCCGTGCCTTTGCGGTGCTGGCCGGGTTTGTGGGGCATGTCGGCGGGCGGCACCAGATGATCCACATCCGCAATGCGGGTGTATTCGGCATGGAGCCCGACCACATCACTGGTGGAAACGACATACCAGCGATTGTCGCGGGTCAAGCAAATCAGATAGGGAAACTGGCCCGAGCCCGGTACTTTGCTTACCAATACGGCGGGCAAAGGTGCGGCCACCGGCACATGCTTGCCTTTGAGTGAGAGGGTTGTGCCCGCGATCGCAAAAGCCAGGGCTGGCCCCATGTCGCCCTGCAAAACCTCTGCCGCCTGCTGCTGCAGGGTTTTGAGCAGGCGCTTTTCTTCGCGTAGGCGCTCCCGCAGCTTTTCATAATCGGCGAATACCGCTTCATCAAAGGCTTCGACCTGGGCACGTACCTGCTCAATTTCCGCTTCCAAGCTAGCGATCGCCTGCTGTTGGGGGGCCAGGCGCAAGTTCGCCAAATACTGGCCAAAGCTGCGTTCAATCAGAGTGCGTGCTTCTTCCAACGTGTGGCGCTGCAGCAGGTTGAGCACCATGCCATAGCTGGGCGTGAACTGGCTCACTAAGGGATCGGGGCCAACCGTGGCGAGATGAGCGGCTTCCTTAGCACCTTCAAAGGGTGACTCCACAGTGACGACATGGCCCAGTTCATCCATGCCGCGTCGCCCCGCCCGGCCTGACATTTGCAAAAACTCCGACGCCATCAGTAGCCGATGGCCGCTATCCGTCCGCTTTGACAGGCTCGAAATCACGGTGGTGCGGGCAGGCATGTTAATGCCTGCCGCCAGGGTTTCGGTCGCAAACACGACTTTAATCAGCCCCAGCTGAAACAGTTCTTCCACCAGCCCTTTCCAGGCGGGCAAAATACCCGCGTGGTGCGCCGCAATCCCCCGATAGAGCGGCTCCACCTGTCCGGCGCGACCGGCATCGGGGTTCCAGCCTAAAAACTCGTCGATTTTCTCTTTGAGCAGTGCGGCCTCTGCTTCATTCACCAAGGAGACGTTACCCATGCCCGTCACGGCGCGATCGCAGCCTCGACGGCTAAAGATGAAGTAAATGGCGGGCAGCATTTGCCGATCTTGCAGCTGCCCTACCACGTAGGGAATCGATAATCCCTCGCGTTTACCGCGCCGGGCAGAATCCTTGGGTCGCCGCTGTTTGAGCCGGGGATTGATTTTGCCCTGCTGCTCATCTAATAAGGGAAACAGGCCCTTGCTGTGGCAGTAGTGAAAGTTGAGCGGGACGGGACGAAAGTCAGAATAAATCAGCTCCGTGGGGCCATGCACCTGACACAGCCAGTCGGTTAACTGGTCGCCGTTTTCGACCGTGGCAGAGAGGCCCAAAATTTGAATCTCGGGCGGACAATACACAATCGACTCTTCCCAAACGGTGCCCCGCTGGCGATCGTTCATGTAGTGACATTCGTCGAGTACGACGGCTTCGACATCGACCAGCGAGGTGCCCACTTCGCCGATACGAGTGCCGTAGAGCATGTTACGAAAGACTTCGGTCGTCATCACCACCACGGCGGCATCGCGGTTGATAGCGATGTCGCCTGTCAGCAACCCGACGTTGTCAAACCCAAACTGCTCGCGAAAGTCGCGTAGCTTTTGATTCGAAAGGGCTTTAAGGGGGGTCGTGTAAAAAACTCGCCGGCCAGTGCTCAAGGCTCGATGGATCGCGTATTCCCCAATCAACGTCTTGCCAGAGCCCGTGGGGGCACAGACGACCACAGACTTGTCCTCGTTCAGCGCTTGAACGGCCTCTTTTTGGAAGGAATCAAGGGAAAAGGGAAAGAGCGTTTCCAGATTGAGCACTGGATTATTCACACAACTAAATAACTGCGTTCTATTTTAGTCGGTCTTACGGAGAACGCCGGCCTGCTTGTAAAGATAGGCGTTTTGTCAAGATTCGCATCACTTGACGGTCGTGGGGCGTGGGCAGCGGTGGCGACCAGGCCAAAACTTCGGCAAACCCTAACCGATGTTGAGTGGCGACAAAGTTATCGACGGCGATCGCGGTGCCCACCACAATGACGCGAATGCTGTCGTCGTTGGGGGCAGCAGGGACGGAAAAAGCCACAGGCTCAGAATTTGACATGGATTGAATGACAGTAAAGGACGAGCGATCGCTTCACCAAACCTCGCACGCTTGCCGGACATTTGTCAACATCCGGCGAAAGGAATAGAGGGAGCAGGGGGGCCGGGGGGCGAGGGGGCAGACTGTGGGGTGGTGAGTTTGAGGCTTGGCGGGTGAGTGGGGGCTTTGGGGCGCTGGCGATGGTTTGGACAGGATGCAGTTGTTGCGGCGATCGCAGGGGGGCTAGGCGCGTAAAAAAATGGTCTAATCTCTTCCCCCGTTGCCTCCCTCTACGCCCTACCCTGTCACTCATCCACAATCTTCCTAACGAGACTTTGTTTTACGCCAGTCCCTCGTCAGCGTCATGCTCCGGGAGTGGCTGACGATCAGGGGCAAAGGCTGCCGTTTCCGCCACTAAGCCGAGATGCTTGGTGGTGGAGCGATCGGGCTCGTAGACGCCGTTTTCCCATTCGCTGATGGTTTGGCGACGTACCCCCAGCGTTTCGGCAAACTGTGACTGCGTCAGGTGCATATGTTTCCGCAGCGCGCGAATCGCGGCCTGATCCCATTTGATGCCGCCATCTACCCGTTGAACTTTGTATTCGGCTTGAAAGCGCTTAAACGTGATCGTTTGTTGTTCCAGGTCGATCGCCTCGGTGTGATAGCCCGCCATAATCCAGGCATTGGCCTGCAGCGCCCCTTTGCTGCGGTTACTCCACCACGATCGCTGCGTGCGGGCCGTTTCGGGGAGTTTTCCAGCAACCAAAGCGGCAATGTCGTCAATCGTGAGGGTGAGCGGGTCGGCCTCGGCTGCGGCCAAACGCTGATATAGGGGATAGTACTTGCTGCCCGGTTTCATGGTGATCGCTCCACCCATCTCAAAATGCCTGTTTCTGAGGCGTGGCGTAGCTCAATGGTACTGAGTCTCTCGAGATCTGCGACGACGTTTCCAGGGATGTGGCGGTAGTTGGTGATGGGCGTCACGCGCACTCAGGCAATCATGGCGGCTTTCTCAGATTTCTCAGGCAGCTATTAAGACCGGCTTATTTGCCAGTCAGAGAGCACTCAGGACAGCCCCGCACTATAGAACTCAAGATGATTGATTCACCCACCACTCTTAAGGAGTTCAAAACGATGAAACGCTTCGCCATTGCCCTAACCGTTCTGACTGTTGCCGCCGTTGCTGTGGCTCCCGCAGCCTACGCTGCACCTGACTTTGATGAGCTGCGTCAAGAGAACTTAGACAAGGATGCTGGTAACTTTGACCAGCTGCGCCGCGAAAACTTAGACAAAGATGCCAGCAACGAAATCACCGTCAAGACTATCAGCTTTGATGAGCTACGCCGCGAAAACCTGGACAAGGATGCCGCTAGCTTCGATGAGCTACGCCGCGAAAATCTAGACAAAGATGCTGTTGTTGAGGTCTACGTCAAAGGCGTTGATTTTGACGAACTGCGTCAAGAGAACTTAGACAAGGATGCTGTTAACTTCGATGAGCTGCGTCGCGAGAACTTGGACAAGGACGCTGTGACCGAAATCCAAATCAAGAGCAGTGATTTCGATCAGCTCCGCCAAGAGAATCTGGATAAGGACGCCAGCGACCTCGATGAACTGCGCCAAGAAAACCTCGAAAAGGGTTCTAAGTTTGACCAGCTACGCCGCGAAAATCTCGATAAGGATGCCGCGAGCTTCGATGAGCTCCGTCGCGAGAACTTGGACAAAGATGCTGTGGCCGAAATCCAAGTTAAGGGAACTGATTTTGATCAGCTGCGTCAAGAGAACCTGGATAAGGACGCCAGCAACCTCGACGAACTGCGTCAAGAGAACCTCGAAAAAGGCTCTAAGTTTGACGAGCTACGCCGCGAAAATCTGGAAAAAGACGCAGCTAGCTTAGACGAAAGCCGTCGCGAAAATCTGGATAAGGACTAATCCTGGTCGTCCGAAGTTTGCTTGTGTCTGTGCCATCTTCTCTCCGACATTTCCCCGCTGTGCTTGCACCAGTGGGGATTTTTTTGCGATCTCGCTCCACCACCCAGTCACGCATGCCCCTTTCAGCAGTCATGGCTCAATTGCCATAGAGTGCCATAACCTCTGAAAGGGGCATGCGTGACTGGGTGGTGAGGGCAAACGTTGACTGGTGGTCACGCTGCAGATGATCTGCCGCCGCACAGCCGATCATCGCCGCATTATCAGTGCAGTATTTCAACGGAGGAAACAGCACCGTCAGCCCGTGCGCTTGTGCTGCCACCGCCAGGTGTTGCCGTAAACCACTGTTGGCCGCGACCCCGCCGCCGAGGGCGATCGCCGTTAGATGATGATCGATCGCACAGCGAATAGCTCGCTTAGTCAGCCCCTTGGCCACAGTGGCTTGAAAGCTAGCGCACAAATCAGCAACGGGTAAGGGGTTTACCCCAGCGTCTTTGAGTGATTGAATCAGACGCAACATCGCCGTCTTTAAGCCGCTAAAGCTGGAATCATAGGGATGTACACCGCCCCCCGGCAAAGAAATATTGCCCTCGGGCAGTTTAAAAGCCTGGGGATCACCCGTTGCCGCTAGCCGATCAACCACTGGCCCACCGGGATAGCCCAAATCGAGCAGCCGTGCCACCTTATCAAAGGCTTCGCCCGCCGCATCATCTCGCGTTTTGCCCAGGGTGGTGTAATCGCCGCAGCCTTTCACCTGAATCAGACTGGTATGCCCCCCCGACACCAAGAGACACAAATAGGGCGGCTGCAGGTCAGGCTGACTCAAGTAAGAAGCATAGATGTGCCCTTCCAAATGATGCACGCCCAGGAAGGGTTTGTCGTGTAGTAATGCCAGGGTTTTGCCTGCCGTCAACCCCACCATCAAAGCCCCGACGAGCCCCGGCGTACAGGTGGCGGCGACCCCGTCAATATCGGCCCACTGCACCCCCGCCTGCTGCAGGGCGGTATCGGTAACGGTGCCCAGACTCTCTACATGGGCGCGTGAGGCGACCTCGGGCACGACGCCGCCATAGCGACGGTGAATCTCAATTTGCGAGGCGACGACGTTACTCAGCACGGTGCGATCGCGCACCACAGCGGCGGCTGTTTCATCACAACTTGTTTCTAAGGCTAAGACTGTAGTCATTCACAAAAGTCAGTTACGAAACGCAATACAAAACTTTGAGAGATGTAAACCCCGCGCCAGCTTTGCTTTACCGAGTATCGGCAGCAGGGTATTATGGCCTGCAATGTTGGGTGAAAACCCCTCCAAATAACTTAACGTTTTGGCTTCAAAACTTTGACCTTTGTGTAATAAAGGGAAACCACTGTATGCGACGGTTGTTTGCACTGGCTCTTGTAATTTCTCTCTGGTTTGGCTTCGCCTTACCGGCATCTGCGAGCATCGCAGGTGATAACGTGTCTGGCCTCACCCCCTGTGGCGAAAATGCGGCTTTCCAAAAGCGTGCCGCTGCCGCCACCACGGATAAGGCTAAGGCGCGTTTCGATTTTTATGGCAACTCTAGTTTGCTCTGCGCCGATGATGGGCTGCCCCATCTGATTGTGGATGGTGATTTGGCTCACCTGGGTGAATTCGTCATTCCGAGTCTGCTGTTTTTGTACATTGCGGGTTGGATCGGCTGGGTCGGTCGGGCCTACTTGATTGCCGTTCGGGGTGAAAAAAGTCCCGAAGAGAAAGAGATCATCATCGACGTGCCTCTGGCTGTCAAATGTTCTCTCTCTGGCTTCGCTTGGCCGTTGACCGCAACTAAAGATATTGTCAGCGGCGCAATGTTTGCCAAAGATGATGAAATCACCGTGTCTCCTCGCTAGACGCTTCGCTATGTTCACGCTCGTTGGAGAGCACCCATGAGTAAAAACTTTCTGACTTATTTGTCGACGGCTCCTGTCCTCGCGACTGTTTGGATGGTCGTCACAGCAGGTATTTTGATTGAGTTCAACCGATTTTTCCCTGATTTATTGCTGCACCCCTAAGGTGTCACAGTCGGGTTAAAAATCTTTGCTGTGGTCTGTTCATCGCTGTGAGTAGGAGAGCTCAAAAATATGTCTGACGCCATTACTGCAGCGGGGGATCCCCAGATTGGTAATCTGGAAACTCCGCTCAATTCTTCCGGCTTGACCAAAGCCTTTATTGGAAATTTGCCTGCTTATCGCAAAGGGCTGTCTCCCCAGCGTCGGGGACTCGAGATTGGCATGGCCCACGGGTACTTGCTATATGGCCCCTTTGCTTTGCTTGGCCCCCTGCGGGATTCTGATATTCCAGGGTTGGCTGGGCTGCTCGGAGCCGCTTCCCTGGTGGTCATCTTGACCGCCTGTCTGTCGATTTATTCCGGCGCAGGGGTCAACCCAGCCGTGTCTAACACGACGACGCCGTTTAACCCACCTAAAGACTTTTCGACCGACGAAGGTTGGAGCGAGTTTGCCGGTGGCTTTTTGATCGGTGGCATCGGGGGCGCGACCTTTGCCTATCTTTTGGCTGCTAACATGCCGACCCTATTGGCGGTCGTCTCGGGTGGCCATAGCTAAGTTCCATTCCAAAACCTCTGATTGAAGGACGTCTGAAGACGTCCTTTTTTTTGGCATGAATTTGCGACTCACAGTTCCCCAAGAACATGTCATCGATTGACGGCAAGCCTCTTTCAAGGCCAGGCACAATTCCCGCTTGCAATACTTTCACAGGATGTAGCCCCCCAGTCTGGCAATATTGTTAACGAAATTAGCCCCTGGCAAGAAGATTAAGAGTATGCCAAGAAATACCGTGTTCAAGAACCCGGTTTCTATGAAAAACTTGCCGCAGACTGTTGACCGGTTCCCAGAAACCGGGTTCTTCAGGTGGGATATTTTTTACTTTGGATTACTCTAAGTGGCCTCAGGATGATGTATGGGTGGAGTGATCATTGCAGGCGATCGCAGTGGCTCGGGCAAAACAACAGTGACGATGGCGCTGCTCTCGACTCTGCGATCGCGCGGCGAATCGGTGCAGGCGTTCAAGGTGGGGCCAGACTATATTGATCCGATGTTTCACCGGGCGATTACCGGGCGTCCGGCCTACAACTTAGATCCCGTATTAACGTCCGAAAGCTACGTTCAGCAATGTTTTCAGCAGCATAGTGCCGCGACTGACTACGCCGTGGTCGAAGGGGTGATGGGGCTATTTGATGGTACCGGCGGCACTGACTGGGCCAGCACGGCCCATGTGACGCGTCTGTTGAACTGTCCCGTGATTTTGGTGGTGGATTGTGCGCGATTATCACGATCGCTAGCAGCCATTGTCCACGGCTACCAAACGCTAGATGACCGCCTCCACATTGCTGGGGTCGTGCTCAATCGAGTCGGCAGCGATCGCCATCTGGCAATGCTCAAAGCGGCGATCGCTCCTCTTGCTATTCCCGTAATGGGCGTGCTGCGGCGAGACGATGCGGTCACCCTCCCCGATCGCCATTTGGGCCTCGTGCCGACGGATGAACTGTCCGATTTGCCCGAGCGGTTTCGCCACCTCGCAACGCTGGGGCAACGGTGCTTTGACTGGCAGGCGTTGGCCAAGATCTTGCCACCGGCAACGGTTTTGCCCACGACGACAATTGTGGGGACCTCACAATCCCACCAAACTCAACGAGCATCTACTAAAAAAATCCGTATCGGCATCGCCCGCGATCGCGCCTTCAACTTTTACTACGCAGACAATCTCGAAATACTAACTCGCCTGGGCGCAGAATTGGTGCCCTTTAGTCCCCTCACTGATGACGCCCTGCCCACCAATCTGAGCGGGCTCTGGCTCGGCGGTGGCTTTCCAGAAATGTTTGCCACAGAGCTGTCACACAATCAGCCCATGCGAGCGGCGATCGCCCAGCAGGTGGCAGCGGGGCTGCCCACCTACGCCGAATGTGGCGGGCTGATGTATCTCTGTGAATCGCTGGTCGATTTTGCGGGGCAAGCCTGGCCGATGGTGGGGGCGCTGCCAACGACGACGACCATGACCGGCAAGCTAACGCTAGGCTATCGTCAAGTCACCACGCAGCAAACCAGCCCGCTCGTGGTACCTGGCCAGCAGTTTTGGGGCCACGAATTTCACCGCTCGGCGATCGCCCCTCTGCCGGTCGCGCCTCTATGTACTTTGAGCGCCTATCCCCTACTTGAGGAAGCCGCGCTCCCAGTAGGGACAGAAGGTTGGGGCAGCGCCTCCATCCACGCGTCTTACGTGCATCTCCACTGGGGCGCTCAACCGGCATTGCCCCAGCGATTGATCGAACAGTGCGATCGCGAACATTCGTGACTCAGTCGCCACGAAATTAGCCGTTCACAGACCTCACCGATCAGGCAAGATGAGGGAAAAGCCAGATCGGTTCATGGGATTGCCCCTCCTGACTTCTCAGAGTCATCACCTCGCAGATTTTCATGCTGGAATTTCGGCCCATTAATCTCACCAAACATCGCGATCGGTGTGTTGAATTCAGAGCCGATTCCTTTGTTTGTAGCTTTGGGTCAGCCGATCTGTTTTATGAAATGGATGGCGACGGCGTCACGACGTATCTGCATTGGCTAGAGCAAAAAATGAAGACACTGCCGCATAGTTGTGTCCATGTCTGGCAGGAAAATCAGATTATTGGGCAAATTGAGATGGGGCGCTGGAAACACGGTTTCCGCGTCGGTTATGTCCACTTATTTTATTTGGTTGCAGAATTTCGGGGCCAAGGGTTGGGGCAACAGTTAGAGCAACACGCAGCAACTTTTCTCAGAGAGCTGGGTTGCCGTTCTGCCCGACTAAGCGTCAGCCCAACGAATCGAGTAGCCCTGAGATTTTACCTCAGTAATGGCTGGGTTGATTTAGGACCACAGGAAGATGCGCCTGAGGTGCACTGTTTTGAAAAGATCTACGTTTAAAGCTGACTTCTCAAACAGCTTGAAACGACAATCAGGAGAGACTGGCTGGGCGCGATCGCGTCATAGGCCCGTGCACTGTAATTTAAGATGCAGACCCATCTGACCGGAATTGTCGGTCTATGTCGGCTACTTTGTGAGAATCATTAAATGAAAAAGCTGATCGATCTCAGCCATACCGTTGAAGATGGCCTCGTTACCTATAAGGGATTGCCAGCCCCCATCATTTGCGACTACTTAAGTCGAGAAGCGTCAAAAAACCACTATGCCGAGGGCACCACGTTTCAGATTGGCAAAATCGAGATGTGCTCAAATACGGGCACCTATCTCGACTCCCCGTTTCATCGCTATGAAGATGGCAAAGATCTGTCTGAGCTAACGCTGGAATCACTCGCGAGTCTTGAGGGCATCAAAGTGGTGATTGACGAAGAGGTGAAAGCCATCGATCAAGCAGCCTTTGCCAATTTAGAAGTCCGCGATAAAGCGGTGCTGGTGCAAACCAATTGGTCGAGATATTGGAACACGGAGGAATACTACGAGGGTCATCCATTTCTCACCGAAGCCGCTGCCATATACCTGCGAGATCGCGGCGCTAAACTCGTCGGCATAGATGCATACAACATTGATGATTCCAGTGGTAAAGAACGCCCGGTGCACTCGACACTATTAGGCGCAGAAATCCTCATCGTGGAACACATGTGTAATTTGCAGGCGGTGCCTGTGAGTGGCTTCAAGTTCTATGCTGTGCCAGTCAAAATAAAAGGCTTTGGCACCTTTCCGGTACGGGCATTTGCTGAGTTAGAGCCGTAAAGACTGGCATTCCCAAAGCCTGCCAAAAGCATGGCTGACAATCTTGAAAGCTTAAATGACATCAGGGCCTGGCATATCAGGGATGTGATTAAAGACAACAAGGCAGGTTGGTGCACAAGAGACCAGTTTTTTGCCATTTGTTGCGATTTACCAGAGTGGTTGAGCTGATAATTGTAGAGAGACTTAATTCTGAACTATCAGATGCGCTATGACTTACCTAGTCAGTATTTCAGTCTTGGAAAAACAGATTCGAATTGGCGAGACGGTAATTCCAGTTGGATTTATGCTTCTAGCAGCCCTATTCATGACAGCGATCATGATCTTCAATATTATCTATCTCAGACAATATCGAAAAATGATGTCTTATCTGAGAGAGCATCATTTAGATCTCTATGAGCAAGTTCGTCGCAAGCCTGATGTGGGAGTCTTCTATTCCCAGGCTCATAACAGTGCAAAGCCGCTGGTGGCACTGGCTCAAAGCGCTCAGGGCAACCGTGATCGGCAGCTCAGTAAAAGGTTGTCTGACTTTGTTCAATTCAGTCGTCGGCTAACAGCACTCGGTCTGATTTTTATTGTTGTGTTTATGCTTGCTTCGGTGGCGTTTATCCTGTCTCTAGCTTCGTTTGACTAGAAGATTTTCCAGAATGCGTCACGCTTATTGGGTCAAAGCCCGAATGAATTGTCCTAATTCAGCGAAGAGGCCGCCCTTTTTTGGTCGAGTGGGGCTAGTGCCATCGCCTGCTTGGGCTTCCTCATCCGCAAAGAGATTGGCCATTTCTTCGCCTGAGGGCTTCTGGGCAAACTCGCCCAACAGTTCATAATCATCGTCCTCGGTCTCGCCCCAGACCTGCCACGGCCCCGGATAAATGCGAAGTAGCGTCGCGCCCTCTAGCGGCTGCAGATAATAGCAAGATTCCAACGTGCTCAAAAAGCGATCGCGCAGCTGGCGGGCCGTGTAACCGATGCCGACGACGGCAATATCTTCGAGTTTGGGATTGAGCAGCACGACGTACTTGCCGGTGGCTTCATTGCACAGTGCCTCGACCTCATTCACCTCAACCGCAGAGGGCTCAATCACCAGGCAAGCCTCATCCTCCGGCTCTAAGCGCCCCTTAAACTCATTGATGCCGCGAATGCTAAAGGCCGGATCTTGCCAATCGCGGCGGGCCAGGGCGGCGGCCCCAGCATCAGGAAAATACACCTTAAAACTCAACCCCAGCTCGGCTAACACGGGGTAAAACTGCTCGGCGATGGGCAGCGCCTTCAGTTCGGGAATGTTGAGATCAACCACAATGCGTGGAATACCCGCCTCGACGGCGGCACGGGTGGCGGTTTTAGCCTGCTCGACGGCGGCTTCGATACTCCGGGGGACAGCAGTCATAGGGTTAACTTAGGGCAGCGGATTTAAGCAACGTGGGCAGGGGTCAAACGCGGCAGCGTGCGGTCTAAAACCTGACGCAATACCAGCGCCGTCCAGTCAATGTCGGCGGCGGTGGTGTGTCTTCCCAACGTGAGGCGAATGCCGCAGAGGGCGGCGCGATCGCGATACCCCATCGCCTTCAGGATTGGGCTGGGACTTAGCTTACCACTATGGCAAGCCGACCCGGCGCTGATGCCAATGCCCGCCAAATTCATCTGGCGCACTAGCGTTTTGCCACTGACGGTGTCGCCATCGGCGGCGGTAACGCAAAAGCTGGCGTGGTGCGGCAGGCGATCGCGCGGGTCGCCCGTCACTTCTAAACCGGAAATGGCGCTGACCTGAGCTAACAGGCGATCGCGCAGCTGAATCAGGCGCACTGTTTCAGAAGGCATCTCTTGCGCAGCGAGTTCAGCAGCGACGCCAAAACCGGCCAGGTTAGGCAGCGCTTGGGTACCAGAGCGTAAGCCCCCCTCTTGGCCACCACCACCAAGCAACGGCAGCAGATCGACGCCCGGACGCACGTACAGTGCTCCGGCTCCTGGTGGACCGTACAGCTTATGACTCGATAGCGATAGCAAATCAACCGGCAGCGTTTGCACATCCAGCGGTAACCGACCCGCCACCTGCACCGCATCGGTGTGGAATAACACGCCGCGACGCCGGGCGATCGCCCCCAGTTCGACGATGGGCTGCAGCGTCCCCACTTCGCTCTGACCGTAGATCACCGAGGCCAGCACCGTATTGGGTTGAATGGCGGCTGCCAACTCGCCAGGATTGACCCGTCCGAGATGATCTACCGGTAGCCAAGTCACATCCCAGCCCTGAGTGGCTAAAAACCGGGCAGGCTCAGCGATCGCCGAATGCTCGACACTCGACACAATCAAATGCTGCGACGTGCGATAGCGGCGCGCCACCCCCATGATGGCTAGATTGTCGGCCTCGGTGCCTCCAGCCGTAAACACTAAGCGGTCAGCCGCTGCATTCAGCAAGCTGGCAACCTGAGCCCGCGCCAGCTCTAGCACAGTGGCCGACCGATTGCCCCACTCATGCAAACTCGATGGATTGCCCCACTGCTCGTGCAGGGCGGCCTGCATGGCCGCGATCGCCTCGGGTCGGGTCGGCGTGGTGGCGCTGTAATCCAGGTAGATTTGCATAACTTTACGGCGAATCACCGGCTCAAAATTCCGGTTCGATAGTCTTGATCCTAGCAGGGGGCGTTGTTCTTCGGGGTGTCTTAGCATTCACGACGGCGGATGCAACAATATATTCCGAATCTTTCTAAAATCCAGATGCTAGGATTTCGCTTGGATTAGTGAAACAGGACTGACGCAGTGGCCTTTGGTGTTGGCCCCCTTCCCCCACATTCTGGTAAAACCCGAGGCCACTTCCCCCAGGATTGGAGGCGGCCAGGGGGCTAGGCGTCAGTTCTAAAAAAGCATCCCCTCAGCGTTTGGTGAGACCTTGTTTAGGAGACGGGCAATGAAAACTTTGGCACTCGGACTGTTGTTAAGCGTTTGGCTAGCATTGGGCAATGCCTCAGCTGCTTGGGCCCACGCTGTGCAGACCGATTACTTTGTCGATCTCTTTGCGGCTGAGCTAGCGCTAGAGTTTACGGCCAGCTTTAGCACCGGTGAGCCGATGGCTGAGGCGGCGGTGCTGGTTTACACGCCCGACGATCGAGAGACGCCTTGGGAAGAAGGCCAAACCGATGCGACAGGCCACTATACGTTTAAGCCCGATCCGGCACAGGCGGGCGATTGGCGCATCGAATTTAAGCAGGGAGGCCACGCAGACATTCGCATCGTGCCGGTAGATGATCTCGGCATCGACTATCAAAACATTAGCCACGGCGGCAATCGCGATGTCCATTTCGGCGATCGCTTCCGCGAGGCCATTGCCCTCTTCTCCGCCGCGAGCATCGGCGCGTTTGCCATCGTTTTTCAGCGCAAACTGTTCCGCGCCTAGATTCAACCAGTTCGAGAGAGATTTGGGAGCCCAGCAGTGGACAGCAGATGATTGTGGTGCGGATGCTGACATCCAGCTCCAGAGCAATCTGATTAACCGATTTTAGGCAGGCGGCTTAGGCTGAAAGGTAGAACCGGCACTGGCAAAGCTGACTAGCGCGATCGCCGCCACCATTCTCAAACTTAGCTGCTCGCCTAACACCAAGAGCCCAACCATGGATGCCACTGCCGGTTCTAAACTCATCAACACGCCAAAGACTTTGACCGGCATCTGCCGCAAGGCCGCCATTTCTAGCGAATATGGCAGGGCTGAAGACAACACGGCCACCGCCAGTCCCAGCATTAAGACCGCAGGATTCAACAGATTAGTGCCCTCCGCCGCGATGCCAAAGGGCACGACCGCGATTGCCCCCACGGTCATTGCCAGTGCCGTACCTTCACTACCCGGAAACGCCCGAGCGACTCGATTGGCTAGCACGATGTAAGCGGCCCAACAGCTCCCTGCCAGTAGCGCTAACGTCACGCCGAGGGGATGCAGCGCCCCCCCTCCTACCGGTGCCAGCAGGAGTACGCCCGCCGCTGCCATCGCGACCCACAGCCAGTCTCGCCGGCGTTGCGAGTGAAATAGCGCTACCCCCAGTGGCCCCACAAACTCCAATGTCACCGCCGTACCAATGGGAATGTAGGCGATCGCACTGTAGAACAGTGTATTCATCAGCCCCATGGTGAGCCCGAGCAGCACCAAGCCCCCACAGTTACGCAGCGAATAGTGGCGCCAACGGGGCCGAACCAGCACCAGCAAAACCACGGCTCCCAACCCCAATCGCAGGCTCACCACCCCGATCGGACTCACTTGGGCAAACAGCCCTTTGGCGATCGCCGCCCCGAAGTGAATAGAACCCATCGACATTAGAACCAACCAAACCGGGGATCGCCAGGACGGCACCGGAGATGACTGTGACACAACAATTCCCAATGAAATAGATAGATACTCCTGACGGTACCGCAGGGACGTCGTCGGCATCTAGCGATATTGTCGATGCCCCCCATGGCCGCCTCGCATCCAATATGGACGGTGATCTCCCCTGACCGAAATCTGCCGTCCCATGACGATGCCTTGTAAACTTATATAAAGCCAAGGCGCTGCTGTCGGTAGCGTCAACCTTTACGAGATTTCTCACGATGTCTGTTGTGACCGCTGACTCCGTTATCGACTGCACTTGGCCCTGGCAGGGGTTTCCCATTCGGTATCAAAAAGCGGGCACGACGGGTGCACCGATGCTGCTGATTCACGGATTTGGCGCTTCGAGCGATCACTGGCGTAAAAACCTGCCCGTGCTAGCAGAAACCAATCAGGTCTACGCGATCGACCTGATTGGCTTTGGTAAATCGGTGAAGCCTGCTCCCGGTGATCCGATCACCTACACGTTTGAAACCTGGGGACAGCTGGTGGTAGATTTTTGCCGCGACGTCATTGGCGAACCCGTATTTTTGGTGGGTAACTCTATCGGCTGTGTGGTAGCACTGCAGGCAGCGGTAATGGAGCCGGAACAGGTGCGGGCGATCGCCATGCTCGATTGTTCTCTACGACTGCTGCACGATCGCAAGCGATCGACTCTGCCCTGGTATCGCGGTGCCCCGACGCCGATTTTTCAAGCCCTGCTGGGGATTCGCCCCCTAGGTCACTTCTTTTTCTCCCGACTGGCTCGCCCGAACTTCATCCGTAATGTGCTGAAGCAAGCCTACGGTCGTGAGGAAGCGGTGACTGACGAATTAGTGGATCTGCTCATTGAGCCCTCCAAGGATGAAGGCGCGGCTGATGTGTTTCTGGCCTTTGTCCGCTATTCGCAAGGGCCACTAGCGGAAGATCTGTTGCCGCAGCTCAATTGCCCGGTACTCGTAATTTGGGGTGATGCCGATCCTTGGGAACCGATCGAACTCGGGCGCGCCTATACCGACTATCCTGCTGTCGAAGATTTTATTGAACTCAAAGGTATTGGCCACTGTCCGCAAGACGAAGCCCCGGAACTGGTGAATCCCCTGCTGCGAGACTGGGTCGCCAAACACTAACCCAATATTGAGTTAAATCTTGTCTATGATTTCAGCGATGCGTTGAGGATTGAGCCAGCCATGCTGGAATTGCAACAAGCAGGAATGGCCGCTGCCGATGAGCTGGTGCGCTTGTGGAGAGATACTTTCACCGCTGCTTATGCCGACATTCACAGCTCGGAAAATCTGCAGGCTTATAGCGCCGAGCACTACACTCCGGAGATCGCGACAAACGTACTCTCGGATGAACAGGTCGTTTGCCTGATTGCGCGTCGTCAGGGTGAGCCCAAAGGATTCTACGTGCTGAAACATCACCCCTGTCCCATAGAGCTAGAGGGGGCCGCCTCGGAGCTCAAGCAGCTCTATATTCTTGTGAGCGAGTACGGCACGGGGTTGGGTCGGACTTTGTTTGACCATGCGGCCCAAACCGCGCGCAATGCCGAGAAAAAGTGGCTATGGCTTTGTGTTTCAGATATCAATTACCGAGCCCAAGCCTTTTACAAAAAGGTGGGTATGGAGCCGAAAGGTGTTGGCCCGACTCTCTACGTTGGCACTGATCGCCTGTCGTCAACCGTGATGGCCTGCCGTCTTTGAGGATTCGCGGCCAGATCTATCGGGTGTATCCATTAAAAATACAGCAGTAAATTAAGACCGGGAATGGTGCGGGAGAAGGTCCATAGCAACAGTGTGACGTAGGCGAGCCCGATCGCCCATTGATACCACACTAGGGCCGTGACCAAGCCGGGCACATCGGCATCGCGCAGCCGCAAATCGTTGAAGCCAAACTTAAACCAGTTGTTGAGGCTGAAGTCGTAATAGTTAAGCCAGTTGCGGCGCTTTTGCCAGTCGATGGGGTAGAAGCGATCGCGATAAAACGGAAACTTGGGAATCACTGGCAGACGGGCAATGAGCAATCGGAGCTGGCGGGCGCTGCCATCTTCGACCAGGTAGCTGGTGTCGAGCTGGTTGTGAAAACGACCCTGGCGATACAGCACTGCCATCAGTCCGCTGGGGATAGGCAGCACCAACAGGACAATCGCCAACGTGGCAAAACCGGGCGTGTCGGCCAGTCGCCACAGCACCAACAACCCCAGACTAAATAAGCCGCCAAAACTGCCCAGCATCCACAGAGTTTCAGGGCGGGAGGGGATAATGGGGATCGGCAGTCGGCGACGGTAGCGATCAACCCACCAAAACAGCAGGCTAGAGAGGGCGATCGCCAAAATTCCCACCCCGAGAGTCAGGCCGATGCTGGTGCCATAGTGACTCAGCAGCAGCAGCGCCGATAAAGCTAACCAGCACAGACCGAGCTGTAGCCGTTTCGAGAGTGAAACTGCCGAGCGGGCAATGACGCGATCGCGCACCTTGATGTAAGTAGATAGGTTGAAGCCGGGTAAATCGAGGATGTCGGACGGATTGACGAAGGATAGCTGCTGACGCTGATCGAGAATCGTCTGGCTCTGTTCAGGGGAGAAGCCAACGGCCTGCAGTCGCGATCGCGATGCCGTATTGAGATTAATGCCCGTCAGCTGGCGCTGCAGCGATCGCAGCCGCAGTCGTTCCGTCGTATATTCAATGCGGTTGGCGTCGGCCACCTGCTCTAACCGACGAAAGTTGCGCACCAGATTGCGCAGCAGCGTTTCGTTACCTTCCAAACTGGGCACCGACAGCACCCGCCCGATTTGCCCCGGACTGCCCAGTAGCCCCCCCTGCTCGGTATCAAAGTTCAGCCCCGCTACGTTGATGCGCGTCTGCGGCCCAAACGTCATATCGCCAAAGTCGAGCTGCCGCTCAATCATCGCCCCTCGCAGATTCATCGCCCGGCTAAGCCGACTCTGCCGAAAACTTATGGGAGCCTCAAAGCGGGCTTCCGTTAAAAAGACATCCCCGCCAAAGACACTGTTTAAGAACGAACCATTGGCTTGCCACCAGGTTTGGCCAAAATCCACGTTCTTTTGAAAGGTGGTGCGGCTGAAGTTAGCCCCCTGCTGAAAGCGCGTTTGCTCGAATCCGGCACTTTGCGAAAACTCACTACCCTGAAATGTCACCGGCCCTTGAAAGATCGCTTGACCCCAGCGCAAGCGGTTAAAAAAGAGACAGCCACGCCAGCGCGCTGCTTGTTGAAACTGACTTGCCACCAGCGTCACCGACTGACTGAAGCGACTGTCGCTAAAGTCGACGCGTTGCTCAAACTGCGCCCCTTGAGCAGCGACGGCTTCCAGAAAAAAGATGTCTGATGCGAGCACTGGCCCCTCAAAGCGGGTCTGCGCCATCGTCAAGCCACCGCGAAACAGATAGATGCGAGCTGCTGTTGTTTGAGACTGCAGCAACAGCGATCGCGATAGTTGACTGAGCTGAAACAGCCGCCGTCGATCGCGTTTGAGCTGTGACTGCTCCTGATCGCTCAGCAGGGGAAAGAAGGCATCACCATACAGCGGTTCCCGCAGGCTCAGCCGCTGCAGGTCAAATTCGCCTTTCACAAAGGCATGACTCAGGTCAAGGTTGAACACCGTGTCGCCCCGCTGCAGCGTTGTTTGCAACAGTCGATAAAAGCGATCGCCAAAGTCCCCATTCTCCGGACGCAAATCGAGCACCACGTCGCGGAGATCAAGGGTCAGTTTGCCATCGCGCCGCACTGGCTGGTCAATCCGGGCCTGTAACGCCGCGATGGAGAGTGGTGCCGATGCGGTATCGGCAGCCCCGGCGATCGCCGGGGCCACCAGCCATAGCCAGCATCCCAACAGTATCGCCATCACGATTCGCAACCCGCTGCCCAAAACGTCTCTGCCTATGCAACGAGGTCAAGCGTAGCCTGTTTTATTCATCGTGCGATCGCCCTGATTGGCCTGCCGGTATGCGACACCGTGGCCATCTGGTTTTGCCATCATCAAAGGCCATCTCGGCATCGTTCCATGAGGGCGGTCTTCGAAAATGAAGCTGCCGTTGCAAAGCCAGTGAGCAAGCTCATCACAACAGCGATTGTCCTGAGCCAATGCTGTTTATTCAGGTCTCGGTGGCAGTTCAAAAGAGCAAGCATTGCCTAACGGCACAGGGCAAGTGCGATCGCGAATGGGGTTGTCGATCAAGCTGACGGCAAGGACGCCGTCAAGCGTTGCTAAGGGTGATACATCGACAATTTGATTGGATTCGAGTTCCAAAAATTCTAACTGCCTTAAATTGCCTAAAGGGGCGACATCCACAATCCTGTTGTCACTCAAATGCAGTCGATATAGTTGAGTCAATGTCGCTAACGGCGATACATCAACAATTTGATTTCTCCTCAAGCTCAACTCGGTTAAATTGGCCAATCCAGATAGCGGTGAGACGTCGGCAATTTGATTGCTGTCGATACTGAGTCCTGCTAAATTGCTTAATCCGGCCAGCGGTGAGATGTCGGCAATTTGATTGCTGACCAAACTCAATTCGGTTAACTGCGTCAAATTAGTCAAGGGCGAGAGGTCTGTCACTTGGTTCTGTTGAAGGTTGAGACTGCTCAATTGGGTCAAGTCAGTCAGAGGCGACACATCAACCAACTCATTGGCACTCAGATTAAGACTGCTCAAGTGAGCCACACTGGTCAGCGGTGACAAATCGACAATGTTGCGATTCGAGAGGTCGAGCTTGCTTGAGTCTGTTAGCTTGGCCTCAGCCCGGCGGCAGCGCTGTGTTCCGACAACGTCTAAGATTGCTTCGACTGTATGCTGGGTCGCTGATGGTAGGCTGGCTCGGTTTTGGCACCATTGGGCAAAGGTCTCAAAGGTGTCGGGAGAAGCCTCGTTTTGCGACGGTGAAGATGTGCAGGCGATGCTCGCTAACCCGATTAACAGTAAGCCGATACCGATATAAACCGCTTGCTTCATAGCCAAGTCCTTGTCCACTTATGGATGGTTTGTGAAGGCTGCATTTCTTAGTTTCAAGCGTGAGACATCGCGTTTCGGGAAAAGCTTGATGACGTTGGATCACCATGCCGCTAACTGGGCTGGAATCAACAGGGCGATAGTAGGCTGGAATCTGACGCTATAGGCGGCAGCCTCAAGCTATCTGAAGCGACGACGAGATCGCAACACCCCGGCATTCCCCACCAAATTGGGTTACAAAAATACTCCGATTGCTCTCCTGATAAGGCTAAGTTCAATCAACCCGAAGATGGTAGAAAAGTGCCAAAATAGACCCGAATCAGGGTTATATGCTGGTGCCAGTTTTACCCCAAGTTAAGATGTCTCTATTGATCAAGTGGCTGAGTTTGCTGACTGCCGCTGCTGTGGCTATTCCCGCTAGCCCGCGACCGGCTGGGGCTCAAGTTTTAGCGGAGCGAGCGCGAGCGCCTAGAGCCCTTCATAATATTGCAACCGCTCATCCCCAGACCTCACCGAGCGGGCCAGAGGCATCTCATGCGGGCTATCCGACTTCAAGTTTGAGGACCCGTCACTGGGGTCAGCAGCCGAATTGGGTCAGCGACCTGAGCCAGGCAGAGGCCGGTCGTTTGCGATCGCGTCAAGAGGCGCTAGACCTGATCACGGCCAGCCGACCCGAAGAGGCCGTTCTAGCCAAAACCCTACCAGTGAAAGTAGCAGCGCCGCTGACCGCCGCCCCAAAGCAGCAGATGACCGACTATGGAAACGTCATTGAGGATGGAGATGTCATTCTCAACGTGACCGGCAGCCTAGAAAAGGGTGACGAGCTGCTTGATGACAATACCCTGTATGACCGCTACACCTTTGAGGGTGAGGCCGGACAAGCCGTTGTGCTCACCTTGACCAGCGCCGACTTTGACACCTACTTGATTCTGCAAAATAGCGCGGGCGAAAACCTGTTTACTAACGACGATATTAGTGACTTCGATACGGATTCGGCGATTGTGCTGGTGTTGCCCGAAACCGGCAGCTATCAGGTTTTAGCTAATGCCTTGTATGAGGGCGAGAGTGGGGACTATCAGCTCAGCATTGTCCCTGCTCAGGCGGATGATCCAACTATTCAAACCTCTGCCGCCAATCAGCTGATTACGCAGGGTGAGCGCTTCGTTGAACAGGGCAATTATGCCGAGGCGATTGCGGCTTATGAGCAAGCTTTAGCGCTTTACCAAACGATTGATAACCAGTCGGAAGCTGCCAGTACTCGCTATCTGATTGGGATCGCCTACTACGAACAAAATGAATACGAAACGGGCCTGGAGTATTTCAAACAATTTGTTGAATTCAATCAAAATTCAGAGCCTTATAGCTTATTAGGCTCTGGGTGGTATTTCGTCGGTTTAGGGTATTCACAAATGCAAGCGTATGAGGCCGCGATCGCGGCCCATGAAACGGCGATCGCCACGTTTGACGCACTGCCCGATACGCCCGAACTGCAAGAGGCCAAGTTCATTGGTCGGGCAGTCTCGTCGAGTGGTATTTCCGACGTTTATTACCAACAAGGTGATAAGCGAAACGAACTGTTTTATATAGAGCAAGCGATCGCGGCCCTAAGAGAACTCCCCCCGTCGCCCTACTTTATGACTGAATTAAACAGTCTCGCCATCTTATTAGGCGAAGTAGGCCGATATGAAGCTAGCCTCGCTGCCTTTACAGAAACAATTACGCTCAGCCGCGAGCTGACCGACCCTGACAGAGAACTTTCAGCCCAAGTTGGTATGGGTCAACTGCAGCGCACTAAAGGTTACTTTGTTGAAGCGCTGACAACGTTTCAAGTAGCACTCTTATTGGCCCAGGAAATTGAGGACTCTATGCAGACGCTGGATGAGTCTTTAATCTTAGGAGAAATTGCTAACGTCTACAGCGATTTGGATGAGTATGAAACCAGCTTAGACTACTATCAGCGATCCTTTGATCAGGCAGAAATAGAAGGTAATTTTAATACGCAGATCGCTGTCTTAAACAACACCAGTATTGTTTACAACATTTTGGGCGAGTATGAACAAGGTCTAAGAACCAGTCAAAATGCCTTAGCGCTGAGTCGAGACTATCAGACAGATGAAACCGATCGAGACCAGGTGTTGAGCCTAGGACTTGAAGACCAGATGTTGAACCTAGGACTGATGTTTTTCGAGGCATCAGCCCTGCAGGGCATTGGTAACACCTATGAAAATTTGGGGGATTATCCTCAAGCGCTGGACTACTATCAGCAAGCTGTTGACATTCATGTTTTTTTGCAGACGACAATCGTCGGCCTCGACGCAACTGCACAAAAGGCGGATGCACTGAACGGCATGGGCATCGTCTATTTACGCATGGAAGAAGATGCTCAGGCCCTTGCCATCTTTGAGCAAGCATTAGAGATCATTGAAGGCTTAGATCTGGCCGCTGCAGAAGCTGCTTTTTTACTTAACTTGGGCTTAGCCCACGACAATTTGAGCCAGTACGACCAAGCGTTATCGGCCTATGAGCAAAGCTTAGCGATTAATCGCCGCATCGGCTCATCAAACCTAGAGGCGACATCACTGAATAATTTAGGCGTGCTCAATTTAAATCTAGAGCAATTTGATCAGGCGATCGCGTATTTAGAGCAGTCGTTGGTGATTCGAGAACGGATTGGCGATCGCGTCGGTAAAGCGGGTTCATTCTCTAATTTGGGCTGGGCCTTTGAAAATACCGACCAGCCAGAACTAGCCATTCTGTTTTACAAGCAAGCCGTGAATACGTTTGAAGAGATTCGCGGCAGCCTCCAGGGGCTCGACCCAACGCTGCAAAAGTCCTATACCGACTCGATCGCGACCAGCTACCGCGACCTGGCTGATTTACTGCTGCAAGAAGATCGCGTGTTAGAAGCCCAGCGGGTGCTTGACCTGCTGAAAGTGCAAGAACTCAATGAGTATTTGAACAACGTGCGGGGTAATGCCCAAACGGCGAGCGGCATCGAATATTGGCAGCCAGAAGCCGAAATTTTGGCTCGCTATCAAGACTTGCAGGCCGATGCCATTACCCTGGGCAGCGAGCTGGTTGAGCTCAACGCGCTGAAAACGGCAGGCGGCATCACCCCCGAAGAAGAGGCCCGGCGGCTGCAGCTGACGGAACTGCAAAAAGAACTCACCCAACAGTTCAATGCCTTTGTGGACAGTGACGTCGTGCAGTCAGCGCTGGATCAGCTCAGCCGCCAAGAGCTGCGCCAATCGCTGGCGCTTGAAGAACTCTCGGGCCTGCGGGATAACCTGGCCAATTTGGATGCGGTGCTGTTTTATCCGCTAATTCTGGAAGACCGCCTCGAACTCGTTATTACGACCCCCGATCAAGAACCGATTCACCGCACGGTAGAGGGGGTGGGCCGCGCCGATATCAACACTGCCGTGCAGGCGTTCCGCCAAGCCCTGGGCGACCCCTCTGCCGATGCTACGGGGCCAGCCCAACAGCTCTACCGCTGGTTGGTGGAACCGCTTGAAGCCGATCTCGCTGCCGCCGGGGTCGACACCATTCTCTACTCCCCGGATGGCTCCTTGCGCTACGTTCCTTTAGCAGCGCTGCATGATGGCGATCGCTGGCTGGTCGAACGGTTTCGCGTCAACAACATCACTGCCGAATCGCTGACGGAGATTGATACGGCCCCGCAGGCCACCCCGCGCGTCTTAGCGGGGGCCTTTGCCGATCAGTCGGTAGCCTATTCGGTGCGGGGGCAAAACTACCGAGGGCTTTGGTTTGCGGGGCAAGAGGTGGAACAACTGGCTGACATGCTCGGCAACATCACGCCCCTCTTTAATGACGGCTTTGACCTCGCCACGGTGGAAGCGGAGTTGGGCGGCGCAAACGTCCTACATTTTGCCACCCATGCCGATTTTGTCCCCGGTGATCCGGAAGCCTCATTCATCCTCTTTGGCAATGGCGACACGCTAACGCTCAAAGGTATTGAAGATCTTTCGCTAGCGAATATCGACATGGTGGTGTTGAGCGCTTGTGAAACTGGGCTCGGCGGCTACGACAACAGCGGTGAGCAGATTTTGGGCTTGGGGTATCAGTTTCAACGGCGCGGAGCCAAAGCGGTGGTGGCGTCGCTGTGGGTGGTGGATGATGGCGGCACGCAGGCGTTGATGTCGGCGTTTTACAGTGCGCTAGAAACTGGGTTGAGTAAGGCAGAAGCGCTACGCCAAGCGCAGTTGGCGATGTTAACCGGTGACTTTGAAACTTTGGGGGGCGATCGCGGCGGGCTAGGTGTGGTGAATACTCCAGCGGGCGAACAATTGCGCGCGGGTGCCCAGCTCACCCATCCCTACTACTGGGCACCGTTCATTCTGATTGGTAATGGCCTTTAATGGTCTTCAACCGATAAACTGAGACCTTTTTGCGATCTTCCCCATGAAGACTCTTTTCTTACGGACAATTTAAGCAGCCGCGACTTGAGTAGCCATGCAATGTCAGCTTTATGATTAGGAGCTAAATTTTGAAGATAGAGTTTTCTGGGTTTCACCCAGCGATGAAATCTAGTTCAACTTCAGGCTCCAGCGTCTACTCTATACGTATCAATAAATGAACTTAGATAATAAAAAACGACTTTTCCCGTTTTTTACTCTCAAATCTATCTTAATGCTATCTAATCTCAAAACCATCCATATTCAAAGCGTTTAAAGCTCTTTTTTTCTCGCGCTGACTTTCTCCTGCTAGGTGACGTAATGCAATATAGTCTCCTACTCTGCCCAAGCATCTCTGGGCATCTTCATATCCTTGCTCAATCCAATACTGAATGCTACTGCTGTTAAAGCTGATCAAGTCTTTCCAGCCTTCTCGCTGCATATCTTTCTTTGGCCGAATCTCAAGCAGTACAGCTTCAGACAATTTGTACCTGTAACGATCCCAAAGACTGCCATTATCTAAATGAGTTACTATGATATGTGAACAACATTCTTGATGAACTAGAGGATGAGCAGGTGTATTACCTTGGGAATCTATAAAACTGCCCATACCACCATCTGCAAAGCCATGCTTAGCTTCGAACACTAGAGGAAGTGCAGCTGAGGCTAGTATCATGTCTAACTGTTTATTAGATGCTATGGACTGAATATGCAAAAAATCCGAAGGCTGCGTATTCTTGATATTTATGGCAGCTAGCAGAACATTTGCCAAATCAATCAAGGCACCTGCAGTTCTGTAAACAGAGATGTACAATGGTAGGCCATCTTTAAGACTTTCGGGGCTAACGTAGCTCTTCAAAAAATTTCCAACATAACCTTGCTCTAGAAGACCAATTTTCTCGGGCGGCAAGTTTAAATATTCAACACAACTTTGAAGTGGCTTTCCGCCTAATGTGAACGCGACTTCTCCCAATAATTTTAAGGCAAGAAAGGAAGGTATATTTATATTCAGTTTGCTAGGACTAACGTCAGCAAGCTTATTCCATATGTCTTGGAGACGACAGGCCGCCATTTCTAAATCAACTGAAGCTGCTACCAAAGCACCATTCAAAGCGCCAATACTTGCGCCGGAAACGACATCTATTTTGATGCCGCTTTCGGCTAGATAATGAATGACGCCTGCATGATACGCTCCTCTAGCTCCCCCACCTGATAGAACCAACCCAATTCTTTCTCGGTTTTCAGCCATCATCTTTCCCTAGGCTTTCGGCAAATTCGTCTATTAAAGACTCGACAATTCTACTAGGGCTCAAAACAATAGGAACCTCATTGAATACGTGAGGTGGAGAATAATTATCAACATAGCTTGCGATAGACCATGCAAATGGTGATTCTTTTATTTTTGCCTGAGAGTAGAGAAAAATTAGCATGTCACGTTGCTCGTCAGATAAATCGACATCAGACTTCAGCCAGTCAGATACTATAAAAAGATTGTTTTTAGGTAGATCTAGTTCTTCTTCAATGATTCGAAAAATTTGATTGCATAAATATTGAATTAACTCATGTACCTTGCTGTTAGCATTGACTGCACGACGATAAACACCAAAATCACCCCAGTGCAGCTCTTCGACTAGTAGATATAAGCTAATAAGAGGTGGATACTTGTCCCATAACCCATTCCTCCATTTATCAACTACGAAATCAACATGGTTCTTGGCTTCTACTCTATGAACTCTCTCATTCAATGAAGTAAGCTGAAACTGCAAACTATCTTGCAGGCAGGATAAACGTCCATTGAGCTGAGATAAATTATTGCTTAATCGCATTACAGCAGAACGAGTTTCTTTAAGCTTTTCTGAAAGAGAAACTATACTATAGTTTCTCTT
>JBCBJQ010000054.1:0-37940 GCA_038523235.1 Cyanobacteria bacterium J06626_4 | reverse complement strand
TAACTGCAGCGTTGACGACGGCTGGTGGTGTGAAGCCTATCAACCGGGCCGGTTGGGGCGACCCAGCAACGGCTGGACAATTGGCGAAGCCCTCGACAGCAGCGACCAAGAGCTGCAAGATCAGTTGGATGCGGATGCGCTTTACACGCTGCTAGAGCGTGAGATTTCGCCCTTATTTTATGAGCGAGATCGCCACGGCATTCCCCATAAGTGGGTCGCCATGATGAAGGCCTCTATTCGCACCAATGCCCCTAACTTCAACAGCGATCGCATGGTCGCCGACTACGTGACCCAAAACTACCTGCCGGATGCCGCCGCTGCTGCTACTGCCCTCAAGACGGGGCAGGTTGCTTAAGGCAATTTCTGAACCAGTTCCCGACATTGCTAGGGCCGGTTTAACCAGAAATCCCGAGTTCACTGCGACTGAGGTATCGACAACCCCCGCCCCGACAGGAATTGTCTTTCGCCAGAAGTCGCCTAACGTCACCTGATGCCCCCTTGACTATGACTATTTGGGAAGCTGACTGTTATCGTCGTCCCTTGCGGGATGAGGCCCAAAACCCGCTGTGGGAACTGCTGATCTGCGATCGCGAGTTTCACTTTACCTATGGGGCTACCGCCCCCCAAAAAGCAGTCAACAGCCAGTGGCTACAGCAGCAATTCGCTGCGGCCCGGCAAAAAGCGCCCCAGCCGCCGACCGAAATTCGCGTCTTTCGGCCCCAATCCGTTTCGCTGCTGCAGGCGGGGGCACAGCCTCTGGGTCTTGTGGTCAAGCCCACTCGGTTTACCCCCACGCTCAAACAGTGGCTGGTGCAGCGAGCGCAGTGGTATCAGTCGCAACCGACCTATTCTGGCGAACCCTACGAGCCCGTGGCGTTAGAGCGGCCCGCGCCGGTGCCGATTCCAGAATCACTTTGGGGCGAGCAATGGCAGTTTGCCAGCCTCTCCGCTCAGGATTTTCAAGAGAGTTTGGTACATGAGCCAATCCCATTTCAAGCGATTCCGGCTGAGTGGCTGCCGCTGCACCTGGGCCTCCCCAGCACCGCTGCCATTCCGGGGGTAGTGATTGATGCGGGGCGACGGGCTTTGCCCCTCTGCCAGTGGCTACAAGAGCAGCAGCCCGTGGCGCTGAACTACCAGGCAGGCCCACCCGATGGCGTACTGCTCGAATCAGGACTGGTCGATCGCTGGGTGCTCACCACCTTTGAAGATGAGCAGGTCACTGTGGCCGGCCAGACCTTTCGTGATCGCCAGCAACAGGCCAAAGGTCTGCACTTTTTGCTGGTGCGACCCGATGATTCGGGCATGACCTTTACCGGCCTGTGGCTGTTGCGATCGTAGGTCTGGTCTGTGGTACCGCTGGACGGCGATTGCCTGAGCGATCGCCTTGAGAAAAAGCAGGCCGAGTATCGGGGTTTAGCATGGCCACCCCTCACAAAAAACGTTGACGTCCTGAAATTTTGCTGCAGTGCAGGACCCTAACACCTCAAAGTCCCTTCTCCAGTTCTGAAAAAGGGACTTTGCATGAGGTCGCCGACAGGGCGGAAATTATTCAGTTCAGGCCATGCCCTGGTTCAATGCTCCCAGAGGAGACTTAAACAGGTGCAAAACGATTAGGTTTTAGAAACCTTGGCGCGAGATCATCTTCTCAAGATCGGCTTGAGTTTGATGGAGCAGATGCTCTCGGCGATCGCTATTTTGAGTTAGAGAAGGAACCAAATTCTTGGCTTGAAGCGCCATGTGCAATTGCAGGTGAGCAACGTAATCACTACAGGCTTCGCGAGCAGACTCAGCGACTTCAGCAGAATGCTTGGAAGATGCCAACACAGTTGATTCTCTCCGTAACAGAACGCGGTATCTCAACAATACCGAACGTATCACGGCACCAGGGTGGGCAAGGAATGGATGCAACGAACCGTAACGTTGGTCGGGATCGCCCTTGTAGTGCAGAGCTATTCCAGAGCGATTGTCACTCCTTTATCAATTCAGTGAGTCGATTTAGTGAACCGATGGCACCCCCGAGGCGTGAAAAAATGCTGATGGGGCTCAACTTGCCCCGAAAAATACACTATCCTGTGGTGAAGCAAGGGCATCGGGCTCAGAAGTGACACGAGGTTCACCCCTGCTCACTTTTAAGCCTATGGAGATAATTAGGACTTTATTGGCTTGTGAATCAGCGACCTAAAATCGTCCATCTCGATATTTTGGATACCGACTACGCCAAAATGGCAGCCGGTGAGCGGATTTCGGCTGAACGGCAGCAGCGGTTGGACTGGAGTAATCCCACGTTTAGCCGCCTCAGCAAACAAATTGCTCGCTATCGCTACGACAGCCTCGATCAGCAAGGGCGGGACGATTTGCTATGCAATATCGCTACCACAGCCGGACTGTTTACCCTCGCCGATATGGAAGATATTAATGATCGCCTGCGCCGCACTGGGCAGTTTTATCTCACCGAAGGCGAGCGCCTGCAAATCATCAACTGGCTGCAAGATGAGCTAGCCGTCAATTTGCAGGTCAACCCTGAAGAGTAGGGGCAACTACTCTGGCCCTCTTTGCTGGGGGCGCTTTACTGGGCTAAGTGTAGCTCTTTGGATTGCACCAATTTTGGGGGCAGTGCTGGCGGGCTTTGCGCACTCCAGCCTGATGAAAGAAACCAGCGTCAAAATTACAGTACCGAACCAATAACGACCAACGTACCTTCGCTGATGGGCTGAAGTTGTTCACTCGTGACGGCTGACGGATGTTCTCACCCGTCTTTGTCCGACCGCTGAAATCCGTTCATCGCTCCAGTTGGGCCGCTTGCATCCGCTTTCAGGAGAATATGCACGCGTCGAACTTTATAGGCTGAAGACTCTAGCGATAGAACAAAAATGATGCTAGCAACAAATAGCGCGGCTAAAGTAAATCAACATTTTTCCCATCGTCCTGTCTTGATCGAGGCCCCTAGTCGGCACGAAAGCTTGGCAGTACTGAATCTCCCTATGATTTGGCCCCTGCCCGAAATCAGGACTGGACACTCATGCACCAGTCTACTAAGCTTCTACCGACTGGAGTTGGTCGATTAGGGCCTCTACTCGCTCCTTCACCTCATCCCGTACACGAGGAAAGATTGCTGGCTGTTCTGCTGGGTCGTCCAACTGCCAGTCATCAAAGTGTTCGCGAGTGAGCCACTCGGGGGGCAGATTGACGCCACAGCCACACAGCGAAATCACGGCATCAAAATCTTCTGGTTTGAACTCACTTAGGGCATTGGAAGTCTGGTCGCTAATATCGATGCCAATGTCTTTCATGGTGGCGATCGCCTCGGGCCGCACCTGGCTGGCTTCTAACCCCGAACTGGTGACGGTAATCTTGCCAGCCCCTAAAGTCTTGGCAAAGCCTTCCGCCATTTGAGAGCGCGAGGAATTTTTCTTGCAGACAAACATGACTCGTTTCATTCAATTTCTCCGGGTAATGGTTTTGTTCTTGCTGTCATCAATGACGGCTTCGACAGCCATCAAGCCCCAAATCAAGCCAAAGCGGACTCGCTGCGATCGCTGGATGCTGTACCCTGCTATGACCAGCAATTCGTGTAATTCGGCCTCGGTATAACAGCGCTTGTGCGCCGGATCAAACCAGCCCAGCACCCAGTCACACAAACGACAGACCACAAAATCGCGGCACCAATCTAACAGGACCACCCGACCGTTGGCCTGCAGCACCCGCTGCATTTCGCCCAGAACCGCATCAGGCGCATCAAAGTAGTGAAAGGCATTAGCACAGACCACCACATCAAACTGCGGATACTGCCAGGGCAACGCTGAAGCCGACGCTGGCTGAAAGCTGACATGGGGATGAGCGGCGCATTTTGGCTGGGCGATCGCCAGCATCTGCTCCGAAAGATCCACGCCGACGATGGTTTGCTGAGGATGCTGGGCCGTGAGTCGGCGTTCTAGCTCACCGGTGCCGCAAGCCACATCCAGTACCTTATCCTCAGGATCAATCCCGGCCCACTCGATTAAAAACGACAGGGTATTGGTGATGTAGAACTGCCACCGCTGATCGTAAATCGGAGCGAGGCGATCGTACTGCTGCTGCACCAGGGTTTCCATCTGGCTTACCCGAGGGGACGAGCGCAACGGGGATCGGGCAGCGTTGCTTTTTCGGGCTCACGGGGGAACCAAAACGCTGTCTTTTTGCACACCTCCACCAGCATCAGCATCAGCGGCACTTCAATGAGCACCCCGACCACAGTTGCTAAGGCCGCGCCCGAATTGAGGCCAAACAGGGTAACTGCCGTGGCGATCGCCACTTCAAAGTGGTTACTCGCTCCAATCAATGCCGCTGGCGCCGAGTCTTCGTAAAACATCCCCATTTTTTGAGCCGCGACATAGGTGATGAGGAAAATGAAATTGGTCTGAAGCAATAGCGGCACCGCAATCAGCAGAATATGGAGTGGACTGCGCACAATCAGATCGCCTTTGAAGGCAAACAACAGCACCAGCGTGGTCAACAGGGCCGCAATCGAAATTGGGCTGAGATACTTCAAAAATACTTCGTTGAACCAAGCGCGGCCCTTATGCCGCAAAATCCACGTTCGCGAAATTGCGCCCACCAGCAGCGGTAGGCCCACGTATACCAGTACCGATAGCACAATCGTCTCCCAGGGCACCGCCAGGTTGTTCGCGGCTAGCAGCCAGCGTCCCAGCGGCGCATAGAGAAACAACATGGCTAGCGAGTTGATCGCCACCATCACCAATGTGTGGCCCTGATTGCTAAAAGAAAGGTAACCCCACATCAGTACCATCGCGGTGCAGGGGGCGATACCCAGCAAAATGGTGCCCGCAATATACGAGTCAGCCAGTGCCACTTCGGTGCCGCGAATCATCTCGGTGCCTGACAATAAAGGGCGAAATAGCCAGCCCAGAAAGAATTGGGAGAACGCCACCATTGTGAAGGGCTTGATCAACCAGTTCACCACCAGGGTCAGCACAACGGGTTTAGGAGCTTGAGCTGCCCGCTTCGCTTGGGAAAAGTCAATTTTCACCATGATGGGATACATCATGAAAAACAGGCAGGCTGCGATCGGAATCGACACCTGATAAAGGCTCATCGCATCTAAGGTGACGGCAACGCCCGGAAACAATCGGCCCAGCAGGATGCCGCCCACGATACACAGAGCGACCCAAACGGTCAGATACTTTTCAAAAAAGCTTAGCTGTCCGCCCGCCTGAAACGGTTCAGCACGGGTATTGGAACCAGATGACATAGTCTTCCTAAGGGTGAGGGTACGGTGAAGCGAGAAGGAATAAGCAAGCAGAAATGAGCAAAAGAGCAGCGGGAGAACGGTCGCCAGATTATCGGTCGGTTCAATCTCAACTGTTGCCACACAGTGCTTAAGAACGCATGAAATCGGCTTTAAGAACTGCGTAAACCAATCGCAGCAAGACAAATCAATGATTTGGAACCCACTCAACAGAGCTCAACATTGTTGCCGACCTCAGCTCATTTCAACCATAGTTGATTCATCAAAGTTCTGTCAATCAAGACGAGGCGATCGGTCACGAGGCCATGCCCACGCTCTGAGTCAAGACGACAAATCTTCTCTGCGCTTTGATTCCCCTTTATTGCCCAGACGGCATCGGGAGTCCGAGTACCGCTAAAAGTTACGCAGCGACAGTGTACGGTTCAAAAACACGAATAGTAAAGACGTTGGACGCTGCGAAGCTTCATAACTCGCTGGATTCACAGACCCGAGTCGGTAGCTGCGGGCTATAGCGGCGAAACTCGGCCAGGTACTGTTCTAACTCCACTAGCTGAGATAGGTTCAGCCGATAGTAAATCCACTTACCCTGTTGCCGAGAGCGAACGATTCCGGCATTTTTGAGGGTTTTCAGGTGAAACGATAGCTTGGACTGTGAGACTTGGAGGCGATCGCACAGGTCGCAGACACATAACTCTTGTTCTTTCAACAGTTCAATCACTTCAACCCGTAACGGCTCCGCCAGAGCCTTTAAGACTGAAACGACATCGAAGACAGTAGTATCCAGAGCTTTTTGCATCTTGACATCAACAGGGATTGAAATGATTGTCAATCACAGTGTAGCAAGGAAATTCAATCCGGCAGACTAACGACTGAAAAGCTCCGGCCATCCTGTCGGGGAGCATCGAACGGCATGCTCTCATCACGCTCTTGGCTGATGCGCCGACGGTGACCTGAATCGACTTCGCATGAGAGCACATCACCAGTCATCCAAACTCGGGTTCGAGAGCCTTTAAGGCTGCGGACATAGAGACGACAGATCGCCGTAATAAGCTAAGAAATTGTAGTTGGTCAGGGCACACAAATCAGCTTGAATGAGCTCTTGCTGCTGCTCATAGCTAAATTCCAGCGGCGTTTGGCCCAGTAGAACTTCCAACAGGCTAGGTTGATCAAAACCAATTTGCACGAGCTGATAATCATCTTCCAGTTCTAAAGCATCAGCTAATGCCGCGATCGCTTCAGGGCGGCCACTCGTTTCGTCAATTAGATTGTATTGCTGGGCCAGATCGGTGCCAAAAATATAAGCCCCCATCTCATTGCGCAGCGTTTGTTCTGAGATATCGCGGGTGCTGGCGATGTGGGTAACAAAGTTGTCGTATTCGTTGTTGATGTTGGTTTGCAGGATCGAGAGTTCTTCTTCCGTCGGCTGACGAAAAGGATTGCCCAGGTCTTTGCCTTTACCTGCAGATACCACAAACTGTTGAATGCCGTCTTGGGTGGTAACGCCGCCTCCCAGCAAACCGCCATCCAGCGCGACCGGATTGTTGAAAAAGACCAGCGTTGGGCCAATGACACCGATGCTGCCGATGATGCTGCCGGGAGCGGCAAAAATCTTGTCGGCAGCCACCATCGACCAAACTCCCCCCGAAGCTGAGATCCCTTCGATATAGACATAGACGGGATTTTCCGTCGCTTCTTTGTAGTCTACTAAGGCTTCATAAATGACATTGGAACCAACCACCGTTCCGCCCGGTGTGGAAACTCGAAGAAACAGGCCCTCAATGCGATCGTCCTCAGCCACTTCTTCTAGCAGGCTCTGTAGCTGGTAGGCGTAGGTCACACCCGAATCGAGGCCAAAAAATCCGCCGTTAGAAGGCGTATTGAGAATCGGGCCGTTGATGCGCAGTTGTAGTAAATAGTTTTCGCTGTCTTCGTCACCATCTACATATCGAAATTCAAAGGCCTCATCGTCGGTGTTATCTGAGCTTTTGGGGATACCGGGGATACAGCCTGCGGCCCCAAGACTCACCATGCCGAACCCAGTCAATACCGCCAACCACCGAACAAATCGATTCATGAAGCCTCATTCCTACAGAGAAACGTAACGAGTCTTTCTACAATCGCTATGTTAGAAGCTAATTACCGGTTTTGGGGTTTAGGCAATTTAATTTTGGGGCGAAATCACGCTCAAAATCAGTCAATTAGCAAACATCATTTCTCTTGTGAGCCAGGCGCGCCCTGAGCAATCGGTAAACATCCCTGAATTCAGGACTTTTTGCCTAAACCCCTGCTCTGGGCAACCGATGTTTACGACAAGCTGTCAGCGGGGTTAACCCCTAGTGCTCAAGATACTGTTTTTGAACAACTGCCTAATCGTGAAAGTGGTCAATAATTGCCTGAGCAAACTCAGAACACTTCAGCGGCGGCTCGACCTTGGGCTCCATCATGCGAGCCAGGTCATAGGTGACCTCACGGTTAGAGATCGCCGCCCCCAGCCCCGTTTTAATCAGGTCGGCAGCTTCTTGCCAACCCATATATTCCAGCATCATCACCCCCGATAAGATAACCGAGCCAGGGTTAATGCGATCTAGGCCAGCATGTTTGGGCGCAGTGCCGTGGGTCGCTTCAAAAATCGCGCAGGTGTCGCCAATGTTGGCGCCTGGCCCCATGCCCAGACCGCCGACGATCGCCGCCGCCGCATCCGACAGATAGTCACCATTCAGATTCATCGTCGCCAGAATGGAATACTCATCAGGGCGCGTTTGAATTTGCTGAAAAATACTATCGGCAATGCGATCGTTCACCATAATCTTGTCTTTCCACTGGCCACTGCCGTGGGTCGCCCAAATGGCCGCTAAAATCGCTTCAACTTCCTGCCGGGCTTCCGCCTGTTTGTCTGCAGTTAGGGCGTCGTAGCCCGGCTCAATCTTGCGCGCATTGTCTTCCACCGAGATGTCGGGGTTGGCCTCTTTGTTGCTCAGCACCCAAGATTCCCGCTCCGTGACGCACTCATCGCGAAACTCCGCAGTTGCCAGCTCATATCCCCAGTCGCGAAAGGCGCCCTCGGTGTATTTCATGATGTTGCCCTTGTGCACCAGAGTCACCTGTTGCTTTTCGGGTGGCAAGCGCAAGGCATGCTTGATAGCGCGGCGCACCAAACGCTGAGTACCCGATTTGCTAATGGGCTTGATGCCAATGCCCGAATCAAGACGAATTTTCTTATTGCCATGTTCGGGAGTGGCCGGAATCAATTCCTCATTCAGTAGCTTGATGAGGCGATCGCCAATTTCGTTGCCCTGCTTCCACTCAATGCCTAGATAAATATCTTCGGTGTTCTCGCGATAGACAATAACGTCGAGCTTTTCGGGGCTTTTATGAGGTGAAGGGGTGCCCAAATAATATTTGCAGGGTCGTACACAGGCGTAGAGATCATTAATCTGCCTCAGCGCCACGTTCAACGAACGGATACCCCCGCCAATCGGGGTCGTGAGCGGTCCTTTAATCGCCATGCCAAAGTCGCGAATGGCCTGCAGCGTGTCTTCGGGCAGATACTGATATTGACCGTATTGCTCGCAGGCTTCATCGCCCGCATAAACTTTGAACCAGACAATGCGACGGCGATCGCCGTAGGCAGCCGCAACGGCAGCATCAAAGACTTTTTGCGCCGCTGGCCAAATATCAACGCCGGTACCATCACCCCGAATGAAAGGAATGATGGGCATATCAGGAACCACCGGCTCGCCCGCCGCGAAGGTAATCTTTTCGCCAACGGTCGGGGGGGTAATGCGTTCGTACATGGCTAGGCTAAAAGGATGAGGGGTTACACGTTGTCCACTTTACATTGTGAGCCGCCGTCGAAATCTGTCGGTGCTGACGAATACGGAAAAAGGTCAGCGCTGCCCTTGTGGACATAGATTTTCCGCTTAACTGACTGACCAGGGGAATTAAGCCACAGTTTCTCCCGAGAGACGAGAATCGTCGTCCCCGTCTCAGCCCGCAGCGATCGCCCATTGCCATCATGAGCTGGTTTCACCATGGTCATCGGGCCGTGCTGTATCGGGCTAGAAATCCGATACCTCTACAGATACATGGAACCGCCAGTCCACAATTCCCGATGGGCCATAGCGCTGATGTGGTCGAACTGATGCTCAGAATCGGGCTCGCTCAACGCCAGATTGATCGATGGATTTGGTTTAGCAGACACTTGAGTTGTAGGATCAGGATAAAGAACAGAGCCCTTAATTGCCTGCCCAGGCAGCGCTTTGGCAAGTTATTCTTTGGGTAGGGAATTTTAGTTACCAAACATGAGCAGTTCTATCGCTGACAATTCGCCCTCCTCTTTAGAACTGTTGGCATCGCTGAAAAGCCAACTGAGAGAGGCTTCGTTGAAGCAGCAGCTCTCCATCTTGCCCCAGATCATAGAGGCAGGTTCCGCCGGATATCAGATCCTGATGGACTATCTGCTTGAGGTCAAAGACCAACCTGCCGCAGCGTTGGCCGCGGGGCGATCGCTGCAATTGCTGCACCCAGTCTCTGATCCGGACGTCAGCGCTTTTCTCAACACTCATTTCGCTCAGGGCTTGGTGCCACTACCGGCGACCTGCGCCGTTGACTATACCGACATTCAGACTGCCCTCATGGCTCAAGCCTTTGAACAGGCCGATCGCCTCACCCTGCAAAAGATGTGCGAGCTAGCGGGTGCCAATGCCGTCAAACGTAAATGGCTCTATTTCACTGAGATCAACATCTTTCCCGTCGTTGATTTGCAGACTTTAGATCGGCTGTGGCTCACCTATTCTGCTGGGAACTTTGGCTTTTCTAAGCAGCGAGAAATTTGGCTTGGCGTCGGCAAAAATTGGGAAAAGCTATGGCCCAAAATTGCCTGGAAAGACGGCAACACTTGGGCTCGCTATCCGGGTGAATTTATCTGGAATCTGCAGGCCCCGGCGGGCCATTTACCCCTCACTAATCAGCTCCGAGGCGTCAGAGTGATGGATGCGTTGTTAAATCATCCCGCCTGGCAAACTGAGCGTCCGTAAGCAGAGCGACATTTGGTAGCAGCCGGGGATGGCCTCAAAGCAGTAAGTCTTGAGCTTCTTGCAATTGCGTTTGCCAGACGCGTTGGCCTAAAGTTATGAGCAGCAGCGCGATCGTCACAATCGCCAAGATGCCCGCGATCAAAAATTCGCTCGTAACTGGCTGCACCCCGAGCGCCAGCACCATTTCCGATATGGCCAAATAGGCGAAATACATAAAAATGCTCAGCTCAACCCACGACCCGATCGCGGTAAACCGAGCCAAACCGACAGCGTTGTCAAACTTTTTGGCTTGCCAGTAACGGCGCAGTAGAATAGCGGGCCAAGCACTCAACATCACCAAGCCAAACACCACGAACCCCACCAGCGGAAAGCTACCTAAAACTTGGGCTTGGCTCCACTGCGCCGTGGCGGCAGTTTTGCCTGGCCCGGTCACCAGCGCATCGATCGAAACGGCCCAGACAGCCGCCCAAAAGCGCGAATGCTGCGATAAGAATCGGTAGAAAAAGTCATCGTTGCCAGCGTCATCGTTGTCAGCATCCGCGTCATTATCTAACCCGGCAATGTCGCGAACGACGTCATTGATAAACCACACCATCACGACAAAACCCGCCCCATAGATGCCCGCCTTGAGGGAGGGAAACGAACTAGCAGCATACCAGAGACCAATCAGCCCAATCATCGGAAACACTGTATGCGTAAAGCCGATCGCCGCTGCCCAGGTCAAGGCATCCCGGATGGTTTCAAATCGTTTAAATCTACCAATCGTAGCAATGACAGCATCAGCCGCAATGCCGACACCGATCGCCCCGTTAATGAGTAAATACTGCAGATTGGCAGAGGAATAAAACAAGATAGCGGAGCGTTCTTTAGAAACGAGACAAGGTCAGGTCAGTCGCAACCGAGGACGGCACTCGAGGGCAGGTAACTACACTCGTCAACGAGATGCCGCCTGTTGTACGACCAGACACCTTACATAGAGTAAAAGACTTTCTGCCCTGAAAGTCTCCCAATCGAGAAAATTAGTCTTGGCCTAATCACGGTCAGGGGGCTGGCGATCGCCTATTGCTTCATAAAGGCCGAGTCGCTTTTGATCACGTCTCGTCCCGTAATCAGTCGAGCGCCCTGGTTGCGCGTAAAAAAGTTCCACATCCACTGAGTCATAACGATGACCTTGTTATCAAACTCAATGAGGAACATGACATGCACCAGTGCCCACACTACCCAGGCGGGGAAGCCAGTCAGCTTAGTCCAGTTCAGGTCCACTACGGCAGAGCTGCGACCAATAATCGCTAGGCTACCGCTGTCAGTGTAGTGAAAAGCTGGCGTCGGTTTGTCGCGCAGGCGATCGCTAATCAACCGGGCGACGTATTTGCCCCCCTGCATGGCGACTGGAGCGACCCCCGGCAGGGGCTTGTCGTCTTGGTGAGCGTAATGGGCCAAATCGCCAATCACATAGATGTTGGGATAGTTCGGCACGCTGAAGTCGGGCTCTACCATAATGCGGCCCGCGCGATCGCTGGGGGCGTTAGTCTTGGCGCACACCACCTTACCGAGGGAAGAGGCCCGCACGCCCGCCGCCCACAAGACGGTATGCGCGCGAATGGTATCTTCGGTGTCGCCGCTCTTAAAGGTGACCTGATCGCCCTCTAACGAAGTCACAAAGGTTTGGGTGCGCACCTCAATGCCCAGCTGCTGTAGATCCTGATCTGCTTTTTCCGACAGAGAGGGCGCAAAGGGGGGCAGCACCCGATCCATGCCTTCTACCAAAATGATTTTGGTCTGCCTCGGATCAATACTACGAAAGTCCTTTTTCAGAGTGTGGTACGCCAAATCGGCGATCGCTCCGGCCATTTCGACCCCAGTCGGGCCAGCACCGACAATGACAAAAGTTAAAAGGGCTGCCTGAATTTCCGGGTCAGGTTCTAACTCCGCTTTTTCAAAAGCGAGGAAAATGCGGCGACGCACTTCGAGCGCATCTTCGATGGTTTTAATGCTGGGCGCGATCGCTTCCCAGTGGTCATTGCCAAAATAATGGTGAGCACTGCCGGTGGCCAAAATCAGACTGTCATAGGGTACGACATCGCCATCTTTAAGCGTGAGTTGCTGCGCGTCAGGATCTAACTCAGTCACCTCGCCCAGCAAAACCTGCGTGTTTTTTTGGCGATTGAGCACTGACCGGAGGGGTGACGCAATATCACCGGGCGAGAGACCACCGGTCGCCACTTGGTACAGCAGGGGTTGAAACAAATGAAAATTGCGGCGATCGATCAGGGTCACTTCGACTGGGGCTTGACCGAGAGATTGAGCGGCATAAAGCCCGCCGAAACCGCCTCCAACGATGATGACGCGATGAGGATGGCCAGTTTTAGACGAAGCCGGTGCCGTAGATTTAACGGGTGCAGTTTCAACCATGAAAGTTCGCTAGCAGTGAGATTATCAAGTTAGGTAACGCAGGCTTATTATCCCCGACCAATCGTTTGGATCTTCAAAAAGTTGGTGCCTTGTGCATGATTTGCGGGAATTCCGCCCATCACGAGCACCTGATCGCCGACTTGGGCCATCTGGCCATCGAGCAGCGCTGTCTCCGCTAGCTGAGTCATATCTTCAAAGGTGCTGGCTGATGAGCTGATCAAGATGGGTTTAACGCCCCAGACTAAATTCAGCCGATGGTAGACATCGCGATCGGGGGTGAAGGCGACTACCGGGACGCTAGGACGCTCACCCGCCGCAATCAGGGCTGAGTAGCCTGATTCGGTGTAGGCCACAATGCACTGCAGATCCAACACCTGATCAATGACATTGAGGGCTTCGCTGAGCGCGTGAGTGACGTCGTTTGACTCAGGGGGCTCATTGACAAAGCTCAGATCGGCTTCGACATCGGTGGCAATGCGAGCCAACATCTCGACCGCGCGTACCGGAAACTTGCCCACGGCGGATTCGCCTGACAGCATCACCGCATCCGTGCCGTCAATAATCGCATTGGCGACATCACTGGCCTCAGCCCGTGTTGGTCGAGCATGTTCAATCATGCTTTCCAACATTTGCGTGGCGGTAATCACAGGAATGCTGCGCAAATTACAGGCCTTAATGATCCGCTTTTGCAACAGCGGCACTTTCTCCGCCTTCATCTCTACGCCTAAATCACCACGCGCCACCATGACGCCATCGGTGGCTTCCAAGATGTCGTTCAGGTTGGCGATCGCCTGGGGCTTTTCAATCTTGGCAATGACCGGGGTTTCCGGGGCACCTTCCGCTTTCAGCAACTGTTTGAGGGCCACGATATCAGCTCCCTGTCGCACAAAACTCAGCGAGACCCAATCAACGCCTTGGGAAACGCCAAATCGCAAATCCTGCTTATCTTTGTCTGTCATTGACGGGAGCTTTAGGCTGAGATCAGGCAGGTTAACCCCTTTGCGGCTTTTGAGCAGTCCCCCTTGCACAATGCGGCAGATGACTTTGGGAGGCTCTACGGTCTCGATTTTGAGTTCTAGCAGGCCGTCGTCTAACAGCACCATCATGCCCGGCTGCGCTTCGTCAGCCAGATACGGATAGTCAATTTCAACCCAGTCTGCTTGATTAGCCGCTGCGCCCAAGGGAACTAAGGTGATCGTCTCGCCATCCACCAGTTCCATCGCTCCGTCGGCCACCTGTCCCACCCGGATTTTTGGCCCCTGCAAGTCTTGTAGCAGGGTGATGGGCGTATTGAGCTCTGAGGACACCGCCCGCAGCAGCTGAATCATGCGGGTGTGGTCTTCGTAACTCCCGTGAGAAAAGTTGAGCCGGGCCACATTCATGCCCGCCTTCACCATCTTGAGGAGGGTATCGCGGGAACTGCTGGCGGGGCCGATGGTCGCCACGATCTTGGTATGGTGCAAAAGCGGCTTCATAGGGATTTTGATGCCCGTTGCTTCCCGCCTATCATAGGAACTGTTGAGGCCATAGATTGTTGTTTAAAGGTACATTTGCCCATTGCGAGAGAATATCTTTGGGCTTTGTCTATTTATGCGGCTGATCTGGCAAAGATCGCGCCTATCACGCTGGAGCGGGCATACTGAAAGCGCTTTTGTTTTAGTCAGGCTCTTTACCTGTTTAGTCGATGTCCGATTCCCTCCCCTTAGCGGCTGATTTCAGCGTGAGTAAGCCAGACTCCACCCTGGGGGCTTTGGGCATCGACTCGACCTTACAGGCGTTACCTCTTTACGATGCCCATCTCGACATCAAGACCTCAGGACGCCGAGCAGCTGAGCTGTTCAACCAATCCCCTGAGCTGCCGGGTCTCTTATTGATCGATCAGCAAACTGTGGTCGGTGTGCTCTCGCGCTATCGATTGTCAGACTACTTGTTGCGCCCACGAGGCTGTGAGCTTTTTCTATCAGAACCCCTCTCGGTGCTTTACAGCTATGCCCGGATCGAGCCTTTAGTATTTGCTGCCGACACGCCGGTATTAACAGCGGCACCTGTCGCGCTAAGGCGACCCACGGCGTTACAGGGGGAGCCCTTACTCGTCAAAACGGCAGCGGGCGATCGCCTACTTAATAGCCACGATCTTAATAAAGCCCACTGGCAAATCCGCGGTATCGAAACTCAAGTGCGCTACGAGCGCACCCAAGCCGCGATCTTACAGAGCCAAAAAATGGCGGCTCTAGGCCGACTCGTCGACGGCGTTTCCCATGAAATCTTGGATCCTCTCGGCTTTGTTTGGGGCAACCTGATTCACGTTGATCACTACTGCCAGCAGCTATTAGCCTTGCTCGCGGCCTATGAGCAATCGTTACCCGCTCAGGCACAGCCCTCCACACTCACTGACTTAAAAGAAGAAATTGAGCTGGAGTTTTTGCAAACTGATTTACCCAATACCCTCAACAGTGTTAAGAGTGGCGCAGAAAGGCTTAAGCAGTTAGCCAGCAGTCTGCAAAATTTTTGTCACATCGATGAGGTGTATCCCAAACCGGCCGATGTGCACAGCCTGATGAATGGCGTCGTTTTATTACTCAAGAGCCGCTTAACCACTCAGATTGAGGTGGTTCGGCACTATACATCCTTGCCACCCGTGCCGTGCTTCTCGGGTCAACTCGGTCAGGTTTTGATGAATGTTTTGACCCATTGCATTGACAACCTGTTGAGTTCAGCAGCTCGTCAGGCAGTCGATGCTGAACTCAAACCGGCTGACGCCACAACTCTAATCACGGCGACGCTGGCACCCAAAATCACCCTAACGACTCAACTCGATGATGGAATAGAGGCTGACGTCAGCAGCCAGCGATGGGTTTCGATCAAAATTGCTGATAATGGCCCCAGTCTACCGAGGCTGACCCATCAAGATATTCTTGACTCTTTTACTGTGCAACAGCGCCTCGAACGAGAAACGGATTTGGCAGTGAGCTACCGCATCATTACGGCTAAACATGGGGGTCAGTTCTGGGTACGATCGCGGACGCCCCACGAACGCACCTATTACGCTGATGCGGGCATCGAATTTGAAATTCGACTACCGCTTTACAGCAGATCGCACTGAGACCGGGAACCCAATTCCAGACTTGGGAAAGGACTCGACCGCCCTGACCATCAATCTTGACTGAAAAACAGTATCTTTCAAAACTTTTTGTAGACATATTCAATTAGGGTGTGTATGATGAATAACTGTCGCTGAAGCGGAAACTGGACGGCTTGCTCTAAGTCTGTAGCGACAACTTCTGAATTGCCTCTTCGGCTAAATTCTTGCCTGTAAGCGCCATCGCTCAGCGATTTGCTTGAGCGAATTTATGTGGTGCGGCAAGCGCTTTTCAAAGGCGTATTTTGGGGAGTTGTTCTTTGTCTGAGCAGCTTCCTCGGTTTGTGGCCTTCGGCTTCAAACTTTTTGAGCGTGTGCAGTCTCTACGGTATAGATTGTTCGCTCTATCAGTAACGTGTAGCAACGGAGACGGGTAACAGTGTCGGTTGGGATTCTTGGAACCAAGTTGGGAATGACCCAAATTTTTGATGACGAGGGAAACGCCATTCCCGTCACTGTCATTGAGGCTGGCCCCTGCGTCATCACTCAAGTGAAGACTGCGCAAACGGATGGCTACACCGCCGTACAGATTGGTTATGGCAGTGTGACTGAGAAAGCTTTGACGAAGCCTCAGCTGGGGCATTTAGCGAAGTCAGGAGCAACGCCTGTCCGCCACCTACAAGAATATCGAGTTGCAGAGACCAATGCATTTGAAGCCGGTCAAAACATCACTGCTGACCAGTTTGAGTCGGGCCAGTTGGTAGATGTCACGGGCACCAGCATTGGCAGAGGCTTTGCTGGCAATCAAAAGCGTCATAACTTTAGTCGCGGGCCGATGTCTCATGGTTCCAAAAACCATCGCCTGCCAGGATCGATTGGTCCCGGTACAACGCCGGGTCGAGTTTATCCGGGCAAAAAAATGGCCGGTCGTTTGGGGGGCAAGCGTGTGACGACTCGGAAACTCCAAGTGGTTCGCGTAGATGCTGACAACAATCTATTGGTCATTAAGGGAGCGATCCCTGGCAAACCTGGCATGCTATTGAGTATTTCGCCAACCAATGTTGTTGGTTGATCGGTTGGCTGACTGGGCGAAAGGCGAAAACTATCCGGGGACGTGAGTTAGAGATTTAAGAGCTATGGTTGAGTGCGTTGTTCAAGATTGGCAGGGTCAAGCAGCTGGTAAAGCTGCCATTGACCTCAAGGTGGCAAAGCCTGAAACGGCTTCCCACATTGTTCACCGGGCTTTAGTCCGTCAGATGAACAATGCTCGCCAGGGTACCTTGGCAAGCAAGACCCGGTCAGAGGTCAGAGGGGGCGGCAAAAAGCCCTGGCGGCAGAAGGGTACGGGACGAGCCCGAGCCGGTTCTAGTCGTTCTCCGCTGTGGAAAGGTGGCGGCGTCATTTTTGGCCCGAAACCCAGAGACTTTAGCGTCAAGATGAACCGTAAGGAACGTCGCTTAGCGCTCAGAACAGCATTTCAGAGTCGCTTTCCAGAGGCGGTTGTAGTTCAAGAATTTGCCGATCAGTTACCTCGACCCAAGACCAGTGAAATGGTGGCAGCGATGAAGCGCTGGGGGGTGTCAACAGATGAAAAAGTTTTATTCATTCTGGCTGAGCAACCGGAAAATGTGGTGCTTTCACTGCGAAATATCAGTCGCGTCAAAATCATTTCTGCGACTAATTTGAATATGTTCGATCTACTAAATGCTGATCGCGTGATCCTGACGGCAGCAGCAGTTGAGAAAATCCAGGAGGTTTACGGTGACTAAGGCATTTAAGCAGGGGACATTAGCAGATTTGATCCGACGTCCTTTGATCACTGAGAAGGCCACATTGCTGCTCGAAAACAATCAGTACACCTTTGAAGTCGCTCCTAAGGCTAATAAGCCAGAAATCAAAGCAGCGATCGAAGAGCTGTTTGACGTCAAGGTAGTCGGTATTAGCACTGCCAACTTGCCACGGAAGAAGCGCCGTGTCGGTCGATTTGAAGGGTTTCGCCCTCACTACAAGCGCGCCGTTGTCACCCTCGCAGAAGGCGACAGTATCCCCCTATTTCCAGACGTTTAGGAAGCATCTTGACTTCCTTGTTTAGAAACAGTTTATTGAGTGATTTGAGCAATGGGCATTCGTTCCTACCGACCTTTTACCCCTGGTACCCGTGAGCGGACAGTTTCGGAGTTTTCCGAGGTCACCCGTTCTAAACCCGAAAAATCCTTGACCGTGTCGGTTCATCGTCCGAAGGGACGCAACAATCGTGGTGTCATTACGTGTCGTCATCGCGGCGGTGGTCATAAGCGGCTTTATCGCATCATCGATTTTTACCGCAACAAGGTTAATGTTCCAGCCAAAGTAGCGACAATCGAGTACGACCCTAATCGAAATGCTCGGATCGCCTTACTGCATTATCAGGATGGTGAGAAGCGTTACATCTTGCACCCTGCTTCTTTGGCGGTAGGAGCCACTGTGGTCTCTGGCCCTGATTCGCCGTTAGAAATTGGCAATGCTCTGCCGCTGCACAAGATTCCTTTGGGTAGTGAAGTCCATAATGTTGAGCTGCAGCCTGGTAAGGGTGGACAGATTGTTCGTGCCGCTGGCACCTCAGCTCAGGTCGTAGCTAAAGATGGTGGTTACGTTACGCTCAAGCTGCCTTCTACAGAAGTACGTATGGTGCGACGAGAATGCTATGCCACCCTGGGTCAGGTAGGGCACGTCGATGCCCGCAATATTACGTTAGGGAAGGCAGGGCGCAAGCGCTGGCTGGGGCGCCGACCAGAGGTTCGAGGGAGTGTTATGAACCCTGTCGATCACCCTCATGGTGGAGGGGAAGGCCGTGCACCGATTGGTCGCAGCGGCCCTGTTACGCCTTGGGGCAAGCCAGCGTTGGGTCTCAAGACACGTAAGAAGAAAAAGGCTAGCAGTTCTCTGATTGTGCGGCGGCGGCGACGTACTTCGAAGCGGGGACGAGGCGGTCGTAATACCTAAGGATTCAATTGATCAATTGGGTTCAGACCGAGGGCTGAGTGTTGCAAGTTTGAGAGAAGTGCGAGGTTTTAACAGTTATGTCGCGTTCATTAAAAAAGGGGCCTTTTGTCGCTGATCACCTGATGCGCAAAGTCGAGACCCTGAATGCTAAAGGAGATAAGCAGGTAATTAAGACATGGTCGAGAGCCTCGACCATCATTCCCCAGATGATTGGTCACACCATTGCCGTGCACAATGGCCGTCAGCACGTACCGGTTTTTGTGACTGAACAGATGGTGGGTCACAAGCTGGGAGAGTTTGCCCCCACTCGTACCTTCCGGGGACATGCCAAGAGTGATAAGAAAGCGCGTCGATAATTTCGGAGTCGGAGAGTCTAATGGCTGTTGATACTACTGAGCAGGTTAAAGCGGTTGCCCGCTACATTCGAATGTCACCTCACAAGGTGCGGCGAGTGCTCGATCAAATTCGAGGGCTGTCCTACCGCGAGGCGTTGATTATTCTTGAGTTTATGCCCTATCGAGCGTGTGATCCAGTACTCAAGGTGCTCCGCTCAGCAGTGGCCAATGCTGAGAACAACAACGGCCTGGATCCGGCTTCACTCGTGATTAGTGAAGCGTTTGCCGATGCAGGACCCACTTTGCGGCGATTTCGACCGCGAGCGCAGGGGCGGGCCTATCAAATTCGTAAGCCCACTTGTCACATTACGATTGGCGTTGCTCCTAGTGAGTAAGTTCGAGTCAATTGGGTCGTTCACCGTTACAGCTTTTATCTGAGGGATTTCGAGTGGGACAGAAAATACATCCAACGGGTTTTCGTTTAGGAATTGTGCAAGAGCACCGTTCACGGTGGTTTGCTGATAGCAATCGCTATCCCCAACTCCTCAAAGAGGACTACATCATTCGCGAGTATATCGAGAAGAATCTGAGTAATGCGGGTATTTCTGATATTCGCATTGAGCGCAAAGCGGATCAGATCGACTTAGAAGTTCGAACTGCTCGTCCTGGTGTTGTTGTCGGTCGAGGTGGCAGCGGTATCGAAGCCCTCAGAGTCGGTTTGCAAAAAGCTCTCAATGATTCTAGTCGGCAGATCCGCATCAATGTAGTTGAAGTCACTCGGGTTGATGCTGATGCGCCTTTGGTGGGTGAGTACATCGTCCAGCAGTTAGAGCGGCGGGTAGCGTTTCGGCGGGTGGTTCGTCAGGCGCTCCAACGAGCCCAACGAGCGGGAGTCGAAGGGATCAAAATCCAGGTGAGTGGACGTTTGAACGGCGCTGAGATTGCCCGTACTGAGTGGACACGAGAAGGGCGGGTTCCATTGCATACTTTGAGAGCTGATGTGGACTACGCCTATCGAACGGCTCAAACTACCTATGGTGTTTTGGGTATCAAGGTCTGGATTTTCCGCGGCGAGATTATTCCTGGACAAGAAGATCAGCGCCCTGCCGGTGATGCGGCCCAGCCACGTCGGCGTCAACAGCGTCGACGCCAGCAATTTGAAGACCGTTCTAATGAGTCTTAGACGTTTCTCTTGTGTCCCACTGATGGGGACTAAGATATTTTTTCCATTGATTCGTAGGCAAGATTTGAGCCATGTTGAGTCCTAGACGAACTAAATTCCGTAAGCAGCACCGGGGCCGCATGAGAGGCATGGCCCAACGGGGGAACAAAATTAATTTCGGCGAATATGCGATCCAGGCTATCGAGCCTTCATGGTTGACTTCCCGCCAAATTGAGGCGGCTCGTCGAGCCATGACCCGTTATGTTCGTCGGGGCGGTAAGATTTGGATTCGCGTTTTCCCCGATAAGCCTGTCACCATGCGTCCGGCAGAAACCCGGATGGGCTCCGGCAAGGGTAATCCTGAGTTTTGGGTGGCTGTTGTCAAGCCGGGCCGGATTATCTTCGAAATTGCGGGTGTACCAGAGGACGTGGCCCGTGAAGCGATGCGGTTAGCGTCATTTAAGCTGCCGTTCAAGACCAAAGTGATCGCTCGTCAGCAGGAGGATTCTTAATCATGGCATTGCCGAAGGTAAAAGAAGCTCGCGAACTGGACGACCAGGCTTTAGAAAAGGCCATCGTGGACACCAAGCGGAAACTGTTCGATTTGCGCTTTAAGCAGGCGACTCGTCAATTGGAGGCCGGTCTGCATGAGTTTAAGCATGAAAGACATCGTTTAGCTCAGCTAATGACTGTGCTTAGGGAGCGGCAGCTTGCGGCCACTCAATCAGAACCGGAAGCAATGGCGACTCAGGCCTTAGTGACTAGTGCCGTCGAAGAGGAATAGAGAGGAAAGGGAATGGCAGTTAAGGAAAGAATTGGCCTTGTTGTTAGCGACAAGATGCAAAAGACGGTTGTGGTGGCGGTAGAGAACCGAGTACCTCATCCTAAGTACGGCAAGATTATGGTTCGCACTAAGCGGTATAAAGTTCACGATGAAGAGAACGAATGCAAGGTTGGCGATCGTGTCCGCATTCGTGAGACTCGCCCGTTGAGTAAGACCAAGCGATGGACTGTGGCTGATGTTTTGAATCGAACCGCGCAGGTCTAACAGGAGGCGTACCGTGATTCAGCAAGAAACTTATTTAAATGTGGCCGATAACAGCGGTGCTCGTAAGCTCATGTGTATTCGAGTGCTGGGTGGCAACCGAACCTACGCTGGAGTGGGAGATGTAGTTGTTGCGGTCGTTAAAGATGCCATCCCCAATATGGCAGTGAAGAAATCTGATGTCGTGCGAGCAGTGATTGTCCGAACTCGTAAGTCTCTCCGACGTAACAGCGGTATGAGTATTCGTTTCGATGATAATGCTGCAGTCATTATCAATCAGGACGGTAACCCCAGAGGAACTCGCGTGTTTGGCCCGGTGGCTCGTGAGCTTCGGGACAAGAGCTTCACCAAAATCGTTTCACTCGCACCGGAGGTGTTGTGATGCCTCAAAAGAAAAAAGCTGACACAAAAGCGCGGATGCATGTTAAGTCAGGCGATACGGTTCAAGTCATTGCCGGTAAAGATAAAGGCAAGGTTGGCGAAGTCCTGAAGGTGATGCCTCGCTCAAGCCAGGTGTTGGTTAAAGGAGTTAATATTCGTACCCGTCACGTAAAGCCTCAACAAGATGGAGAATCGGGGCAAATTGTTACCGAAGAAGCGCCGGTTCACAGCTCTAACGTGATGCTCTACTCCGAAAAGCAAAAGGTGGCTAGCCGGATGGGTTACACCTTCACTGACGAGGGAAAAAAGGTGCGAGTGCTGAAGAAAACAGGTGAAATTATTGACTAGTTTTACTGCTCTTCGTTGCTTAGGTATCAGTTTGAATTTACTGTTTCACACCGTTTCCTGACCAAGCCCAGGAAACATGAGAGGACATTTAGAACATGGCTGAACAGCTGAAAACGTTTTACACCGACAAGGTCATCCCCAAACTGATGGAACAGTTTGAGTATGGCAATATCCATCAAGTGCCGAAGTTGGTCAAAGTCACGGTTAATCGTGGCCTTGGAGAAGCTTCGCAAAATGCGAAAGCGCTTGAAGCCTCAGTAGCGGAGCTAGCGACCATTACCGGTCAACGGCCAGTGGTTACTAGAGCAAAGAAGGCGATCGCAGGCTTCAAAATTCGACAGGGGATGCCAGTTGGAGCAATGGTCACCCTGCGCTCTGAGCGCATGTACGCCTTTCTGAACCGGCTCATTAACCTGACGCTGCCTCGCATCCGCGATTTTCGAGGGGTCAGCGGTAAAAGTTTCGATGGTCGCGGAAACTACACGCTCGGATTGCGTGAGCAGCTAATTTTTCCCGAGATCGAGTACGACAAAATCGACCAGATCCGTGGCATGGATGTCACTATCGTGACTTCGGCCAGCACTGATGAAGAAGGACGCGCCCTCCTCAAGGAATTGGGCATGCCCTTCCGCGAGAATTAGGTTTAATCACTGGAGAGGACTATGGCGGCTAACGACACAATCGCAGATATGCTGACGCGGATTCGAAACGCGAATCTCGCGCGTCATCAAACTGTGGATATCCCCTCCACAAGGATGACGCGAAGTATTGCCCACGTTTTGCAAGAGGAAGGGTTCATCGAGAGCTTCGACCTTGAGGGTGAAGGTGTACAGCGCAAACTTGTGATCAAACTTAAATATCGCGGTAAAACCCGTGACCCTATCATTAAAAATCTGAAGCGAGTTAGTCGTCCTGGCTTGCGAGTTTATTCTAATCGCAAAGAGTTGCCTCGGGTATTAGGTGGTATTGGCATTGCGATCATCTCAACCTCTAGCGGTATCATGACAGACCGCGACGCGCGACAACAGGGTATTGGAGGCGAAGTGCTTTGCTATGTCTGGTAGTGATAGTGCAGGGTTTGACAACCTGATGTTGGCGATTGTTAGGGAGGAGGTTTAGTCATGTCCCGAATTGGTAAGAGACCGGTACCGGTGCCTGCAAAAGTGGCAGTTACTGTTGATGGTCAAGCCGTCACTGTCAAAGGTCCTAAGGGCGAGCTTTCTAGGGTTTTTCCAGAGGGCGTTGTGATTTCACAAGAAAGCGATACTGTCATTGTTCAGCCCCAAGATAGTTCACGGAAATCACGAGAGCGCCATGGCTTGTGTCGAACCTTAGTCGCCAACATGATTGAGGGCGTCTCTAACGGTTATCAAAAGCGCCTAGAAATTCAGGGCGTGGGTTATCGCGCTCAGGTTCAGGGCAAAAACCTCAACATGAGTTTAGGGTATAGCCACCCAGTGATTTTTGAACCGCCAGAAGGCATTCAGTTTGCGGTTGAGAACAACACTAATGTCGTTGTTAGTGGCATTGATAAAGAGATTGTTGGCAACATGGCTGCCAAGATTCGAGCGGCTCGTCCCCCGGAGCCTTATAAGGGCAAAGGTGTGCGCTATGCAGGCGAGTATGTTCGGCGTAAGGCTGGTAAAGCAGGGAAGAAATAAACCATGAAGGCAAGTCGTAAAGAACTCACCCGTCGTCGCCATGCGCGTATTCGGCGGCGCGTATCCGGAACTTTGGAAAGACCCCGGCTAGCGGTTTTTCGTTCCAATCAGCATATTTATGCACAAATTATTGATGACACCGCGCACCATACCTTGGTTGCCGCGTCTACGGTTGAAGCCGCTGCACAGGCAGTGGGCAAATCGGCGACTCAAGAAGGAGCCGCCATGGTTGGTCAGCTCTTGGCTGAACGAGCCCGTGAGCAAGGCATCAACCAAGTCATTTTTGACCGTGGTGGTAAGCTTTACCATGGTCGTGTTGCGGCCTTGGCAGACGCCGCTCGCAAGGCCGGTTTGTCCTTCTAATGCCGTTTATTTTTTGAGTTTTATCTTGGATGCTGGGGTTAGGAAAAGATGGCAAGTAATAATCGTCGGAAAAACGCACGAAGCAAAGAGAAAGAATCTGAGTGGCAGGAGCGTGTCGTTCAGATCCGCCGAGTAACCAAAGTCGTCAAAGGGGGCAAGAAGCTGAGCTTCCGCGCCATTGTGGTGATTGGCAATGAGAAAGGCCAAGTTGGCGTCGGCGTGGGCAAGGCCGGAGATGTGATCGGTGCGGTTAAGAAAGGGGTTGCGGACGGTAAAAAGCATCTTGTGGATGTGCCCCTGACTCGTTCCTACTCTTTACCTCAGCAGGCTACTGGCTTCGGGGGCGGAGCCAAAGTGTTTATGCGACCGGCAGCTCCGGGTACTGGCGTAATTGCTGGTGGCGCAGTAAGAACTGTATTGGAGCTGGCCGGAGTTCGTAACGTTTTAGCTAAGCAGCTGGGATCTAATAATCCCCTCAATAATGCTCGTGCTGCAGCTGACGCGTTGTCCTCGCTGCGGACGCTAGCAGAAGTGGCCGAAGAGCGCGGTGTCCCTATTGAGAAGCTTTACGCTTAAACTCCCCTGGGGAAATGATTGTTGCAAGGTAGTTGTTAGGAGCCATCCATGAGAATTAATGATGCTCAGCCCCAAGCGGGTTCTAAGCGGCGGCGACGGCGAGTGGGCCGAGGAATTGCAGCGGGCCAAGGGGCGAGCTGCGGGTTCGGCATGCGAGGCCAAAAGTCTCGTTCTGGTCGGGGTACTCGTCCGGGATTTGAAGGTGGGCAACTTCCTCTGTATCGTCGGGTGCCGAAGCTGAAACATTTTCCGGTGGTCAACCGCAAGGTCTATACCATTGTTAATGTCAGTGCTCTAGATGCTTTAGATGCCGATTCTGAGGTAACACTAGCGTCTTTGTTGACCGCTGGAATTGTCACGACAGACGACGGCCCGCTCAAGCTTTTAGGTGATGGTGAATTAACTAAGGCGCTGACTGTAAAGGCGACTGCCTTTACACGCTCGGCTCGTGAGAAAATCGAAGCGGCTGGTGGCACTTGCGAATTGCTTCCTTAAGGGCTCTTCAGTCGCTATGATCACAATTGCAGGGTTGTGTTGATGCGTTGTTCATCCTGCTGTTTTTTCGCTGATGCTGCAGAGGTATTTTGAGACATGGTTGTTAGCCGCGGCAAGAATCCTAGTGCCCAGGAAACTTTTATGCAAATGGCGCAGGCTGCTGGCTTACGGAGTCGGCTGCTGCTGACCCTTGGCCTGCTTGTCTTGGTGCGGTTGGGTATCTTTATTCCGGTTCCTGGTATTGACAGAGAGGCCTTTGGCACTGCTATTCGCAGTGGCAGCTTAGGGGGCTTTGTCGGATTTATCGACATCTTTGTCGGGGGTGGACTATCGGCACTCGGGATTTTTGCGCTCGGGATCTTGCCATTCATCAATGCCTCAATCATTATGCAGCTGTTAACAGCGGCAATTCCTTCCTTAGAGGATTTGCAGAAAAACGAAGGAGAAGCTGGACGTCGGCGCATTTCTCAGATCACTCGCTACGTGGCTTTGGGTTGGGCAATCCTGCAAAGTACGCTTTTGTCACTTTTCTTACTGGCACCGTTTGCTCAACAGCCAGGAATCCTCTTCATTTTTCAAACCGTCGTCGCTCTTACGACTGGTTCTATGTTTGTGATGTGGGTGGGTGAACTGATTACAGAGCGCGGTTTAGGAAATGGCGCTTCGCTCCTGATTTTCTTGAACATTGTCTCCACTCTGCCGCGATCACTGAATCAAACGGTTGAGTTGGCTCAGAGCGGCGATCGCAACTTGGTCGGTGGCGTCATTATTCTGCTCCTGGTTTTTTTGGCCATGATTGTCGGCATCGTTTTTGTGCAAGAAGGCACTCGACGTATCCCAATTATTTCGGCTCGCCGGCAAGTGGGCCGTAAGTTGTATTTAGAACAGAGTAACTATCTTCCCCTGCGCCTGAACCAAGGTGGGGTGATGCCGATCATTTTTGCTTCAGCAGTGTTGGTGCTGCCGCTTTCGTTAACTCAGTACGTCAACAACCCAACTTTCGTCAGGTTTGTGAGCAATTACTTGAACCCTACTTCGGCTTTGTATGTGGGGCTTTATCTCATGCTCATTTTGTTCTTTAGTTACTTTTATGCATCTTTGGTCGTCAACCCCGAAGATATGTCTCGTAACTTAAAGAAAATGGGTGCGAGTATTCCGGGCATTCGTCCAGGTAAAGCGACGACTGACTATCTTGGTAGAGTGTTGAATCGACTGACCTTTTTGGGTGCGATCTTTTTGGGCTTAGTAGCGGTAATTCCTAGTGCGGTTGAAAGCGCGACGCGGGTACAGACTTTCCGTGGCCTAGGAGCAACTTCTCTCCTCATCCTGGTAGGCGTGGCGATCGACACCGCCAAGCAAATTCAAACTTATGTTATTTCCCAGCGTTACGAAGGGATGGTGAAGCAGTAGTGACACGATTAATTTTTCTAGGCCCGCCGGGTGCCGGTAAGGGGACTCAAGCCAAGCAGCTGTCTCACTCTTGTGATGTTCCTCATATTTCTACGGGAGATATTTTTAGAGCTGCTGTTGCTCAGCAGACGGAGTTAGGCAAAAAAGCTCAGTCTTACCTAAACTCTGGTGAGTTGGTACCGGACGAGCTGACGTTGGGACTGGTGCGCGAACGTTTAGCTGTTGAAGATACTGAACAGGGTTGGATCTTGGACGGGTTTCCTCGAAATGTTGAGCAGGCAACCTTTTTGGACGAGTTGCTACAGGAAATTGAACAGCCGTTAGATTGTGTGGTCAATCTTGAAGCACACGACGAAGTTGTTCTTTCTCGTTTAATTCAACGTGGACTCGTGGAAGGCCGATCAGACGATACAGAAGATACTATCCGTAACCGCCTAGATGTTTATCGCAAAAACACTGAACCGCTGATTGATTTCTACCGTAATCGACAAAAGTTGGTATCAGTAGACAGCAACCAGCCTATTGAGAAAGTGGCCGAAGATTTGCTCAAGGTTGTCGAGATGTGATTCTGCAGTAGCCTATTTTTCTGCTAAATTTGCTACGCTAATGACGATTTATTTATAAGAATTTGTGACGTTCCCTGCCCTGGGAGTGTTTCTTCTCTGTTTTTAGGAGGTTCGCTTGTCTAAACAAGATTTGATTGAGATGGAAGGTACTGTTACAGAGTCCTTACCCAATGCAATGTTCCGAGTTGATCTGGATAATGGCTTCAACGTTTTGGCCCATATTTCAGGTAAGATTCGGCGCAACTACATCAAAATCTTGCCTGGAGATCGCGTGAAGGTCGAGCTGACTCCTTATGATCTGAGCAAAGGCCGCATTACCTACCGCCTCCGCAAGAAGTAGGCGATTGAGGGCTTCGTTGACTGTCTACCAATCACTTTAGAATAGCCTGCATGAGCTGTTCTGCCCCGAATCGGATGACATCAGTGGTAGGTAGGCCCGTTTGTTGAATTGTGGTCTTGATTGCTTGCTGTGCAGACATTGCGTCAAGATCACGAGTATTGAGAGCGATGCCAATGACTTTAGCGGGAGTAAAGCAGCCGCCTGTTGAAGCAATTGCTTCGTAAAGGGCAATGACTTCTGGTAAGGGTGGAATTTTGATCGTGGGATGATTGCGCACATGGGTTTGTCCGGCTCGATGCACAAGAATCAAATGGGTTGGTTGACTCCCTCGCAGAAGTGGCAAAGTGGCTGTTGAACCGGGATGTAGCAGTGACCCTTGCCCTTCAATGAAGAGAATATCGTGATCGTGGCCGTAGCGCATCATTTGCTGTTCCACCGCTCCTGCGGCAAAATCAACTCGAATGCTATCGAGAGGAATGCCATCATCCCCCAGCATTAAGTTAGTTTGTCCAGTCGCAATGACTTTAGCTCGCAGTCCCTGCTGATGAGCGAGTAGGCACAATTCTAGGTTGGTGGACATTTTGCCGATTGCCATGTCTGTGCCTACCGGCAACACGCGGCGACAGGGTAAAGCGCGCGCCGCAGCACTGCCAATCGGTAATCCTGTGGGTTCTTGGCGAACATCCCAAATCCATTGGGAAGGTTGCATTTGAGCCGATATGTCGGGGTTGGCGGCCATCGAGGTATGTAGGCCATTGACCACGCTAAGGCCCGCCTTGAGGGCTTGTTTGACTTCTTCGTACCACGGGCGTGGCAGTATGCCCCCCGAGGGAGCGATGCCAATGGTGAGGACGGTCGGAGCGTATGTCATGGCCTCGGCCACTGACGCCACAATGGGGACATCGCGCTCAATACCCGTCACGGCTCGAATTGATTTCCCGGCATGGCACTGGTCAACCACTGCCACAATATTGAGGGGGCTATAGCGGAGAATGGCCAGTCCGGTTTTACCGCCAGGATTATCAGTCCCCTCATGCATTAAGAGGGCAATGCGCTGGTCAGCCGTAAGATATTGCATGGTGAGTTAATCCTAAACCAGGGGCATGGTTGGGCAACAGACGACCTGCCTGCATCTTACTGCCCTGAAACGGGTCGTCAGTCAGGTTCAAATGACTATCTAAATCCAGATGATCAGCCAAGGGGGCTAGGTGGGCTAGGGCGGTATTGGCAATGGCACTGTCAGAGTAGCAGCCAAACATGACATCCAAGCCGCAGGCCCGCGCGGTGTGGATCATGCGTCGCGCTTCGGTCAGACCACCTGCTTTCATTAGCTTGATGTTAATGCCCTGCACTTGACCGGCCAACCGAGCGACGTCTTGCGCCGTAAAGCAGCTTTCATCCACAAAAATGGGTAAAGGCGATCGCGCCGACAATTTTTCTAAGGCTTCATCCAGTGCAACGGGTAAGGGTTGTTCTAGATAAGCGATGCCACGATCGGCTAGCCAGTCAGCCATCGCGATTGCCGTCTCTAAATCCCATCCGCCATTCGCATCAATGCTCACTTTTGTATCGGCTGGGATCGCTGAAAGGAGCGCCGTCATCATGGCCTGATCGGTCTGCATGCCCTGAGGACTGCCCAACTTAATCTTGACTGATTGCACATCGGGCAATTGGGTTTGCCACTGGTGTAATCGCTGTACCGCTAGCTCGGGAGCACTGATGCCGATAGTGACTGCCGTGGGGCCAATTTGCTGTCGATCTAACCCCCAGAGTTGCCATAGAGGCAAGCCCACCTGCTTGCCGAGCCAGTCGTGCAGGGCCACATCGATCGCTGCACGGGCCGCTGAGCTCAGCGCTGCTAAATGTGGGGCCAACCGCTGTCGTTCTAGGGGATGAAATTCGGACAGCACGGGCGCTAAATCTGCTAGCTCTTGCTGAATCTGGGTCACCGTTTGAGTGTGGGTGCCGACCGAGAACGGCGTGGCTTCGCCCCAGCCTTCGATGCCGTCAGCGGCGAGACGAACCCAGAGATTGGTGGATTGAGCATGGGTGCCTCGGCTAATCGTGAGAGCCACCCGCTTATGCACCGTGAACGGCGTGATCGAAATCTGCATAGGGTTTTACTGTAGCTGAGTCTTGGATACGATCCGCGTGCGCTTGCGATCGCGCTCGGAGAGATCTTTGCCCGCCTGGAGCTGAGTTGCATTGGTCTGCAAGACCGTGGCAGCGGCTTCATCACCCATTTGCAGAGCCGTCTGGGCGGCTGATTGCAATAGGGTGGCAGCACCTTGGCGATCGCCACTGGCTAGCTTTTGCTCAGCAATTTGCGTTTGTCGATATTTGGCCAGGGTGAGCACATGCTTTTGCACCTGCTCATCGGGTGTGGGGTGGTAGGTGGGTTGAGCCGTGGCAGTGACGCTGACCACATCCGACTGTAAGTCGGTTTGGTCGCTCGTGGGCGCATCATAGCGAATGTAGGCGCTAACGATGGCAAAGCTACCTTCTCCTTGCGCCCCAATGTAGAGATTCGTCAGCACGATTCGGGGGCTGTCGGTCATCAAGTCTCCCAGGCGGATCACAATTTCTTGTCCGGTTTGCGAAAACGGCAGTTCCACAGTTTCTGGGGCGACCTGAGCCACGGGTTTAAGTTCGGCTAAACGAACGCCGGGCAGCAGCGTGAGATGCAAATAGGCATTGGTAAAAAAGACGGACTGGGCGCGGCTCAGTAAACGGTTGAATTCGGCGACAGCGGCGTCGGGCTGCTCGATGTAAGACAGCGTGCCGCCGCCCGCATCGGCAATCTGCTCTAGCACGTCTTGGTTCCAGTGATCGCCAAAGCCCAACGTGTTAAGGGTGAGGGTATAGTCAGCTGCCACCTGAGCCAGCTTCAGACAGCGCTGGTTATCCCCGTGCTCATTTTCGCCATCGGTCAATAAAAATATCTGAGAAACTTTACCCTGTTTGCCCTGGGCCGACTCTTCGATGCCGAGCTTCAGACCCTCGTCGATCGCCGTACCGCCGCTGGGTTTGAGGGTATCAATTTTGCGCTTGAGGGTATCGCGATCGCTCACGGGCTGCAACGGCAACAGCACTTTGGCGCGGTGGTCAAACACGACGATAGACAGCAAATCGGTGTCAGAGAGCTGATCAACCAGACGACCCGCCGCTTCTTTCACAGTTGTCAACGGCGGCCCCTGCATCGAGCCGCTGTGATCCAAGATGAGCCCGAGGTTAAGCGGTGCATGACCATCTTCTTCACCCACCACTGCCTGAATCGAAATCGCCAGCTGCCGCTGACTTGCCGTTTGTTGACTGTCTAAATAGGGATCGCTGAGTGCGCAGTGTAAGGCTATACCCATCGGGCAAACTCCGAAACGATTGACTGGACAATGAAGTAGGGATATCTCGCCCCCTGACAGAATTCATACACACGTTACTATGTTAGGAACTGCGAAGCCTAAGTTATTACATTTATGAGTTCAACAATTCGTGCTGTGCAAGCTCCCTATGGCGGTGGCGGTGGTGCTTACTATCGCACTCCTCCCCCTGATCTGCCGTCGTTGCTTTTGAAGGAACGCATCATCTACTTAGGGCTACCGCTGGTCTCGGCAGATGAGTACAAGCGTCAACTGGGTGTCGATGTCACCAAGTTGATTATCGCTCAACTACTGTTCTTACAGTTTGATGACCCTGACAAGCCGATTTACTTCTACATCAACTCTACCGGCACCTCTTGGTATACCGGCGATGCGATCGGCCAAGATACTGAAGCCTTCGCCATCTGCGACACCATCGGCTACGTTAAACCGCCGGTGCATACAATCTGTATTGGTCAGGCCATGGGTACGGCGGCCATGATTTTGTCGGCAGGGACACCGGGCTTTCGGGCGAGCCTCCCCAATGCCACCATCGTGCTAAATCAACCGCGGATTGGCATGGGCCGTGGCCAAGCAACGGATATTCAGATTCGGGCTCAAGAGGTCTTGGATAACAAAGCAGCAATGCTCGACATTTTGTCGCGCACGACCCAGCAATCGGCGGAAAAAATCGCCAAAGATACCGATCGCACCTTCTATCTCACTCCGGAACAGGCCAAGGAATATGGCCTGATTGATCGGGTGCTCGAGAGTACCAAAGACCTGCCCAAAGCAATGCCTGCAATGGCTTAAGAGTAGCTATGTCTGTCGATGGAATTTTGCGCGTTCCCTATCAGGTGCCGGGCGGTCAGTCCTGGCAGTGGATTAATATCTACACTCGCCTGAGTCAGGAACGCATTATCTTTCTCAATCAGCCCGTCACGATGGGGTTGGCAAACTCGGTGATTTCAGCCCTGCTGTACCTGGACTCTGAAGATCAGGGCAAGCCGATCAACCTCTATATCAACTCGATGGGCGATCCGGTCACGGCGGGAATGGCGGATGCCTTCTCGGGCATGTCGGGCATTACGGCGGCGCTGGCGATTTTAGACACGATGCAGCATATCAAATCGGAGATCACGACGATTTGTATGGGGCAATCGATTGGGGTGGCAACGGTGCTGTTGTCGTCGGGAGCGCCGGGTAAACGGGTGAGCTTGCCCAACGCCATGATTACCCTGGTGCAGCCCAAAGTGGCCACGCAGGGACAGGCGACGGATATTCAAGTCAATGCGGAAGAGGTGCTGGCTAAACGGCAGCTCATTTTAGGGGTGCTGTCTCGCAACACGGGGCAGACGATCGAAAAGCTGACTCAGGATATGGATCGCACCTTCTATATGACGCCGCACGAGGCGCAAGCCTACGGACTCATCGACCGAGTGCTGGACTCAAATTAAACCGCTATTGTCTGCTGATCGCGTCAGTTTCCAAGTTCTTTTACTTCAAGTCACGTCTTTCAGGAGAGTTTTATCATGCCTATTGGTGTTCCAAGCGTTGCTTACCGCATGCCGGGCAGTCCCTATGAGCAATGGATCAGTATTTACGAACGGCTATTTCGGGAGCGCATCATCTTTTTGTCGGAAGAGGTGAATGACAATATCGCTAATGCGATCGTGGCCTACCTGCTCTATCTCGATTCGGATGACAACAGCAAGCCGATTTATCTCTACATCAATTCCCCCGGCGGCTCGGTGACGGCGGGCATGGCAATTTACGACACCATTCAGCACATCAAGTCTGAGGTGATCACCATTTGCGTGGGCTTGGCGGCTTCTATGGGGGCCTTTTTGCTCGCGGCGGGGTCACCGGGTAAGCGGCTAGCGCTGCCCCATGCCCGCATCATGATTCACCAGCCTCTGGGAGGCGCGCGCGGGCAGGCCACCGACATTGAAATTGAGGCGAAAGAGGTGGTGCGGATCAAGCACACACTGAATCAGATGTTGGCTAAGCACACGGGCAAAACTCTGGAAGAGATTGAGCGCGATACCGATCGCGATAATTTCATGTCGGCTCAAGCGGCAATGGAGTATGGCTTGATTGACCGGGTGATTGAGGAACGGACTCAAGAAGCTGTGGCAGCCGCCACAACTTAGTGCTCACTCTGGGTACTTGCAATTTCCGAGGGGACGAGAAGCGAGGGAGCCTGGAGACGGCAGTCGTCATATGCTTGCCTCTGGGCTCTCAGCTTAGGGAACTTTGTGTAACCGACAATCTTGAATATTTACATCAAGACCTGAAGTTAACGAATTTTGGGTCTTTTTTTACAATAAAAAAGCTAGTGGTGGTAGGTGAAGGAGTTGAGGATGGCGTGCAGACGCAAGATTTAGCGGCGCGATCGCACCATTTTTGAAATTAAAAGATAGACTTACACCATTCATTCTTAGTGAGCGGTTTGACCCTGCCTGACGTTTTGGGGGTTAGGGGTTGCAGACCGCGTGAGTCATGGGAGGCGGTAGACAAGGTGCGTAAGCAACTGGTGGATGAACTAAGGGTATTGGGATTGCGCTCTAATGCCAGTTTTGAGGACGTCAAGGCATCTTATCGGCGATTGGCTCGCCGCTATCATCCTGATATGAATCCGGGCGATCGCGAAGCCGAAGACAAATTCATCCGCATTACCCAGGCCTACCAGGCGCTCTCGGCCGCAATGCCGACGCCCGTCGCTACCGCCGAGAACACTGCTGCGGTCACCTCAACCGTCTCAACGCGCCCCAAAGTTACGGTCACTCGCCCGGCGGCGAGCCGTGTGACAGTGCAAGTCAACCCCGACCTCTCCCCAGAAGATCAGATCCTCAAGCAGAGAGGGTTTAATCAACTGAAGCTACTATTTCAAGCGCAGCGGTTTCCGCGGGCGATCGCGCTCGTTGATGGCCTGGCGCAGCGCCTGACCGATGACCTCGAGGTCATACAGTGGCAGGCGATCGCCTATCAACGCTGGGGCCGCTATTTGATCCGCCATGGCCATTACGAAAAAGCCCGCCGCGCTCTGAAAAAAGCGCTGCGCCTCGACCCGCACAACAAGATGCTGTGGCAAGAAGTTAACCGCGACTTTAAACGAATGGAACATGCCGTCATGCAGAGCCGACGAGCGGCATCTTCGACCTCTTCTTAACGCCCTGAGCAACGATATCTTGTTTACTTAGGAAGAGCTGCCATGCTGGTTTGATTGCTTAGGCGGGTAACGTCAGCATTTGTTTGGTCGATTTTGGCGATGATGCAATCGCTGATTTTTTCATTTTTCAAGGTTTCTACTTATTTTTGACAGAAGTTTCCGCAAAGAATTTACCTTTTGTTTGATTTAAATCACAGAGAAAGCTGATTCATATCTGTCATCCCAAAATTTTATTGGTTAGATTAAACACATCCAAGACGTTTACACAACTATCCCTGTTCTAATAGTTCGTTTTGGATTTCCCTCAAAAACCGTCCATAAACTGATTGAATGCCTCGGCTGATTGAGGTAGCCAGGCTCGAAAAGATTTGTTCTCTCTCTCCGTAATCGGCTAGTTAGAGTCTTTGTTTTTACAACATCGACCCCTAGAGATTAAAAGATATGCTCAACTTTGACGCTGAATTGGTTTGGCTGAGCGATCGTTACCAGACCCTATTTGGCCCGTTTGGCCCCCGCTACGATCATGTGCTGATGGAGCTGATCAACCCAGTGATTGAGGCCATTGTGAAAGGTGACGCCCCCTACCATACCCTCGACCACAGCTGGCAGGTCGTCAAGGTGGGGCAAGCGATCTTAGCTGGTAAGCAGCATCATGAAGGTACGGTTTCACCGATTGATTGGCTCCAGTTTATGCTGTCGCTGTTCTGCCATGATATTGGCTACGTCAAAGGCATTCTAGGGCGAGATAATGGCGATCGCTACTGTTATTTTGATGGTCGCAGTGGCTGGGTCAAAATTCCGCCGACGGCCACCGGTGCGGCGCTGCAAGATTGCCATGTTGATCGGAGCAAAGCCTATGTCGCAACCTTGGCATTGCCGCCGCAAATCGATCTTAAAAGCTTACAAACGGCGATCGAAATGACGCGATTTCCCATTCCCCACGGGGCGGCTTATCAAGATAAATTGAGCTACGGCGGATTATGCCGAGCCGCCGATTTGTTGGGGCAACTCAGTGATCCGTTCTATCTACAGAAGCTGCCTGCGCTGTTTCAAGAGTTTGAAGAAGTGGGGATGAATCGGGTGCTGGGCTATGCGACCCCGAAGGATTTGCAGACCGCTTACCCTTATTTCTTTTGGCAGGTCGTTTATCCCTATGTCAAAGAGAGTATGCGGTATCTCGCGGCCACAGAAGCGGGCCGACAGGTGATTGCTCGTCTATACACCAATCTCTGCCTGGCGGAACTGGGGCAACCTCGCTGTGACGTGACCCATACCGATCTGCAGGACTTGCCGGATGAGTCGGCGCTGCTGTCTTGGCAAGAGGCGGGGTTTACCTTTAGCTGAGATTCCGGTCAGAGGGCTCGCGAACAGGCCGGAATAGTGCAGAATAAATCCTAGTAATGCTGGGATAGCACGCTGGACTATGTTGAGTAATGCTTGGCAAACCCTAACCCTCAATCGCTTTGCGTTGCACCAGTGGCGCGAGGTTAGCCTACTACATCGGCTGTTAGCCTTTGCGCGCTCATGGCGACAAGGCAGCTGGCTGCTGCAGTGGGGAGATGCGATCGCCCTAGGCGTCGCCGCGATTCTATTCGCCTTAGCGCCCTATGTCTCAACCACGTTGATTGGCATCTTGTTGTTAGCCTGTAGTGCCTTTTGGCTGCTGCTGACGGTGTCTGATGAGGCAGGGGAAGGGTTGACCCCGATTCATCTCATGGTCATTAGCTATTGGGGGGTGATGCTGCTGGCGACGGCGGTCTCACCCGTGCGGGGGGCCGCGATCGCCGGGTTGATCAAGCTCACACTCAACGTCTTGCTGTTTCTGTTGTTGGCCCGGGTGCTGCGGCGGCCCCCCTTGCGCACGAGTCTAATCACTGTGTATTTGCTCACCGCTTTGGTCGTCTCGGTGTTTGGCCTGCGGCAGTGGTTTTTTGGGGCGGACGCTTTGGCGACCTGGGTGGACCCGTCCTCTAACCTGGCGGGCACGACTCGTGTGTATAGCTATTTGGGCAATCCGAACTTGCTGGCGGGCTATTTGATTCCGGCGGTGATGTTGAGTGGGTCAGCGATATTTGCCTGGCCGCGGTGGACACCCAAAGTGTTGGCGGCCCTGTCGCTACTGGTAAATGCGGCCTGTTTGGTATTGACCTTTAGCCGGGGCGGGTGGTTAGGCTTTGTGGCCGGTGGGTTTACGCTGGCGGTCTTGCTGGTGCAGTTTTGGAGCATTCGCTTTAACGATTTTTGGCAGCGATGGACCATCCCGCTACTGTTGGGTGGCTCGGCAGCTTTTTTGGTGCTGTCGGTGGCGGCGCTGGCACCGCTGCGCGATCGCGTCATGAGCATCTTTGCAGGACGAGACGACAGCAGCAACAACTTTCGCATCAACGTATGGCTGGCGGTGGTAGACATGATCAAGGCGCGCCCGGTGTTGGGCATTGGCCCCGGCAACGACGCCTTTAACCAGATCTACCCGCTTTATCAAAAGCCCAACTACACCGCCCTGAGCGCCTATTCGGTCGTTTTAGAAATTGCTGTCGAAGCCGGTTTGATCGGGCTCACGATGTTCTTTTGGTTGCTGTCAGTAACCTTGGGCCAAGGCTGGCGTCTCTTGCAGCAGTTGCGAGAAGTGCAGTCGGTGCAGGCCTATTGGTTGATCGCCGCCCTCGCCACCATGGCCGGTATGTTGGTGCATGGTCTGGTCGATACGATTTGGTATCGCCCCCAGGTCAGCACTCTCTGGTGGATGATGTTGGCCTTGGTGGCCAGCTATTACCGCAGCAAACCCAAGCGGCTTTCTCCTGAATCATGAGTGCCCATCCTTCTTTAGCCACCTTCCCGGAGTTTTTGCCCGAAGCCGTGCAACAGCTGACGGAGCCAACCTCAATCCACCTAGCCCAGCAGATTGAGCAGGTGACGGTCTCGACGCCGCTGAGCGATCGCCCATTGGCCACCACCTATGTGCGACAAGGGCAGGGGCAGCCCCCGCTGCTATTGCTGCACGGCTTTGATAGCTCTCTGTTAGAATTTCGCCGTTTGGTGCCGCTCTTGGCTGACTGGCGCGAAACCTGGGCGATTGACTTGTTAGGCTTTGGCTTCGGCGATCGCCCCCTGACGGCAACCATCACGCCGAGCGACATCAAGCAGCATCTCTATCGCTTTTGGCAACAGACGATCAAGCAGCCGGTGGTGTTGGTAGGCGCTTCGATGGGGGGGGCAGCGGCGATCGAGTTTGCGCTGGCCTATCCAGAGGCCGTTAGCCGTCTAGTGCTGCTCGACAGTGCTGGGCTCGCTGCTGGCCCAGCGATGGGACGACTGATGTTTCCCCCGTTGGATCGATGGGCGACGGCGTTTCTCAAAAATCCGGGCGTACGGCGACGGATAAGCCGGCAGGCTTATGCCGACAAGTCGTGGGTGACGCCAGATGCTGAGGTCTGTGCCTCACTACATCTCGCTTGCCCCCATTGGTCAGAGGCGCTGATTGCCTTTACCAAGGGGGGCGGCTACACAGCTTTGGCCAACCGACTGGGTGACCTGGACTGTCCGACGCTGATTTTGTGGGGACGCCAGGACAAAATTGTGGGAACCAAAGACGCGGCTAAGTTTGCCGCGCTAATTCCTCAGGCGCAGCTAACGTGGATCGATAACTGCGGCCATGTGCCTCATCTAGAGCAGGCGGTGCCGGTGGCTGACGCCATGCAGCAGTGGTTAGCCGAGTAAGCCAAACTCTGATCGATTACTGGAGTTGAGCGTAAAGCATCCGAAAAAGGGGTCGGAGTTTGGCATGGTTGTAGTGTGCGTCACTCACGAAGTCGGCTTTGCTCGCGAGGTCACCGACCGCATTGTCTTTATGGCAGACAGGTTGATTGTGGAAACGGGCACTCCTGAAGAATTTTTCACGAATCCCAAAAGCGATCTCACTCAAAAATTCCTCGCTCAAATATAGACAATACAGCTTCGATCGCTCCGAAATCTT
>JBCBJQ010000053.1:0-39242 GCA_038523235.1 Cyanobacteria bacterium J06626_4 | reverse complement strand
CAAAGGCAGGCCCTATCTGAGATTTGAGGATCTGATTAAAGCTTGAATTGGAAATCGCTTAATTGCACATCACGTTATGAAGCTTTAGGCATTGACATTTGACCTTGTGCGAATCGCCTTGCTCAGCCGCCCATTGGTCGACGAATTGACGACCGCCAGCCCTGCAAATATAGGTTGGCTTCCCTAATCGATGTTTGCCAGTCTTGCGGACCTACTCGCCGCCGCACTCTAGACACTGCATCCTCGAAACCTTATTTTCATGGCTTCATGATGCAATGCCCAGTTCCAGGCATCAGCTGAATGAGTGCAGGTGCCAACGTAGCGTTATTCGTTGGCTGCGACCTCGGGCCAATTGGTGTCTGCTTTGGCGATATTGCCGGGGATGTCTTGAGCCCATCGTGCTTGAACGTTTTGGTCGTAGTTGAGGTAGAGTTTGCCATCCACAACTTTCCAAGCTTCGGGGTCAACGGCGGCGCTGTAGCCCTGACTCACTGCCCAAGCGCAAAATCCACCATACTGCGGGGCATACTGCTCAGGATTGGCGGCAAAGGCATCACGGTTTTCAGCACTGGCAAAATGCCAGGTGGCACCGCTCCACTCATGGGAGAATTCACTGGTGCCAGGCACGTAGGCCGAGTCGGTGAAATAAGCCACCGGATCAGCGCCCGCGATCGCCACACTATCTTGCACATACACCGCTAGCAAAGCCGTTTCGGCAGCTGGGGTGGTGGTTGTCTCTGTCGTCGCGGCGACTGTCTCGGATGACTCAGGTGCCGGTGCGGTTTCCGTTACCGGGGCTGAGGTCGAGGTTGGCGGCTCCGACATGGCCGTTTTGGTACTACAGCTGGCGGCAGCGATCGCCAACAATGTCATCGGGACAAGCAATAGCGGGCGCATGATTATTCTCCTTAATTAATTGGTGGACTTAACTATCTGACGCTGACCTTAAACGGTAAACCTGAATTCCCCCTGAGAACCGGCTGAAAGCCTCTGAGAATCAGCGCTATTGGTGGCGTTCTGGCCCGGGTGCGGAGATCAAGCAAGGGAGAGAAGCCTGCTAAGATCACAAGGCTATCAATTGCGGTATCTGTATGCAGCCCCGTCGCTTTGCTCGTGAGCTTGCCCTACTGGGAATGAGCCAGCTAGCCAATCAAAAACCCAGTGCCGTCGCCGCGCAAGATCTCGAAGCCTTAGTGACGGCAGCAGTGCGATCGCTGGCGGGGGAAGTGCAAGACGCCCTAGAAGTCGCCTCGAGTGAAGTGCAGCGCAGTCAAGATCACCTATTAGAAAGTGAGACCCGCACCAGCAACGTCGAAGAAGCCCGCGCTATGGTGCAAACCGCTCTGGAGAAAACCCAAACGGCCATCAATTTGTTGGGGAATGCGCTACAGATTCCTGAGATGGTGCAGTTGTCCAACCGCAAAGAAGTGCGGAGTTACGCTATTGAGCTGATCTCCATGACGGCAAAGCATCGCACTGACATCGATGCTGAACTCAATGAGGCGATGGTGTCTTGGCAAGTGAAACGGTTACCGCAGATCGATCTCGATATTCTGCGCATGGCCGTGGTCGAGATGAAATATCTTGGCGTGCCCGATCGCATCGTGATCAACGAGGCGATCGAAATTGCCAAGCGCTATAGCGACGAAGACGGTTTTCGCTTTATCAATGGCGTGCTGCGGCGCTGGATCAATCGCTTTCTCAATCCTATGGCGGCAGCGGCGAAAACGGTCGAGAGCCCCCCGATTAGTGCCACAACTCCCCCCGACGCTGACTCCCCACTGTTGTAAATTTAAAGTCGAGTCCACCCTGTATCCCTTGCCGCCTATCGTTGCCCATGGCCAACTTCAACTGGTTTAGCCGTAGTTTTGATCAAGCTTCTGAGGCCGAGCTGCCCGATTCGCAAAAAGCCGATGCGGCTCCAACGGAGGAAGCTGCACCGTCTGAGAGCAGCTCGCAGACGATGAGCCCGGAAGAATATCTGGCGTGGGCTAAAACTGCCTACCAAAATATTCAAAAGCAGCAAACAGCTGAGTCTACCCCCCCCGAGCCAGAGACTCCCCCGGTTGAGGAGGAAGGCACGGAGGCAGAATCCATTCAGGCAGAACCAGCTCCCTCTGAATCGCCTCAGGCAGCCGAGTCAGAGGGCGTTAGGGAGGCAGTCGCCGCAGCTTCAGCACCGGCGGCGGCATCTCAGAACGAACCGCCCGAGATCGCTGCTGAGGTTGCCCCGACAACCGCGCCAGCTGAGAGTCTCGCCGAGGCATCCTCTGACATTACCGACGATACCACCGCTGTCGCCGAGCCCTCCCCTGCGATTGAGACCGAGACTGACGATACCCCGGCAACAGCTGCAGGCCCCGCTTGGATGCAATCAACAGCAGAGCGACAGGCCCGGTTAGAGCGCCTGCAGGAAACCGCGATCGCGGAGCCCGAGCCGGAACCCGAACCCGAGTCTCAGCAATCAGCTGCCGCTGAAGCGCCTCTGTTGGATATCAATTTTGACGAAGCCTTCTTGTGGTCAGCGGAGGTGCTCGCCAGTCAGGGACGGCAGGCGGTCGATATTTCTCTAGAGGAGATTACCTGGCTTAATCGCCTGCGCCAAGGGCTCGATAAAACCCGGCGCGGGTTGGTCAACCAGCTAAAAGCGATTGTCGGGCAGGGGCCGCTAAATGAAGAAGCGGTCTTTGAAGTTGAGGCGCTACTGCTGCAGGCTGATGTGGGCGTGGCCGCAACGGACGCCATTATTGAGTCCTTACAAGCGCGGCTGCGCGAAGAGATCTTGCCCCCAGATCAGGCGATCGCCTATCTCAAAAAAATCCTCAAAGATATGTTGGACAAGCCTCTGGGCGACTCCCACAATCTGGAGTTTGTGCCCGACAAAGGCACCTTCAACATTTGGCTGATGACGGGGGTCAACGGTGCAGGCAAAACGACCACCATTGGCAAGCTGGCCCACATTGCTAAAAAGTCTGGCTACACCTGTCTGATTGGGGCGGCGGATACCTTTAGAGCCGCAGCGGTCGAGCAGGTTAAGGCTTGGGGGGCCCGCAGTGACGTTGAGGTGATTGCCAATCCGGGCAAAAACACTGACCCCGCAGCCGTGGTGTTTGACGCCATTACCGCCGCTCAATCACGGGACTGTGAATTGCTGCTGGTGGACACCGCAGGTCGCTTGCAGAACAAGAAGAATTTGATGGAAGAGCTCTCTAAAATCCGCCGCATTATTGACAAAAAAGCGCCGGATGCTCAGGTGGAATCGCTGCTCGTTTTGGATGCCACACTGGGTCAGAACGGCCTGCGGCAGGCCGAAGTATTTGCGGAAGCCGCCAACCTGAGCGGCGTCGTTTTAACCAAACTAGACGGGACGGCGCGGGGTGGCGTAGCGTTGGCCGTCGTTCAACAATTAGGGCTGCCCATCCGGTTTATCGGCGCGGGTGAGGGCATCGAAGATTTGCGCCCCTTCTCTAGTCATGAGTTTGTCGAAGCACTGCTGAGCGGTTAAAAAAAGTCGCGATCGCCCCAGCAATCAGATGCCAGGTGCGATCGCTAACGTTCAACGAATACGCTCAAACCGAGTCAAGCCTGCGATCAGACTCAACGATTAGCCCAACGCCTTTTCGATGGCGGCTTTGAGATCAGGCGAGTCGGGCGGCGTTTGCGGGTCAAACCGCGCCACCACGGCCCCGGTGCGATCAACGACAAATTTGCCAAAGTTCCACTCAATGTCTTCACCGTCGCCCACCAAAAACTGGTATAGCGGGCTGCGGGTGTCACCGTTGACATCTTGCTTCTCTAGCAAGGTGAACTCGACATTGTATTTCGAGGCGGCGAATTCCTTGATCTCTTCAGGACTGCCGGGTTCCTGCTTGCCAAACTGATTACAAGGCACACCGACCACCATGAAATCGTCGTATTGCTTATCCAGCGAGACTAGGCCGTCGTACTGCGGCGTCAAGCCACATTGGCTCGCCACGTTAACAAACAGCACGACCTTGTTGCTCAGCGCATCAGCGGGCAAAGCGGCCCCGTCGAGAGTCGTCAGATTTGTGGGTAATGACATGGAAATTCCAAAACTTTACAACCTTTCACATTATTAGCTATTCCTGCCCCAATGCACTTTAAAACCCAGTTCTGAATGCCGCAAAATCCCCTCAAATTCTTTGCCTGAAGCGGCTTGAAGAATTTCACCTCAATGCCAAAAAGGGGTCTGCGGTCTAACGCTGCTGACTCAAGATATCGTGGAACCATTGCTCATAGCGCCGGGCCATGGCCTCTAGCGAATATTCCGCTACGGCTTGTTGGCGGCAAGCTTGGCGATCTAGCTGATCGATGCGGCCAATTGCGTCCACTAAGCCTTCCACGCTGTCTGGTTCCACCAGCCAGCCCGTCTGGCCCTGGCGCACAATTTCAATCGGGCCGCCCCGCCGATAGGCAATCACCGGCACGCCACAGGCGAGCGCTTCAATCGCCACGTTGCCAAAGGCCTCTACCCATTTAGGCGTCATCAACAGTGCCCGGCAGGTGCGAATGGCCGCCTGCAGTCCGACCGTATCGAGAAACCCCAGATATTCAATGGGAGCATTGGGATAGTTCGCTTGCAGGTGTTGCCAATAGTCTGGGTTTTCGAGTTTGCCAAGAATTTTGAGCGGAACTTGGGCGATCGCTGCCGCGGCGATCGCATCTTCCAACCCTTTTTCGGGAGAAATGCGACCCATCCACGCCAGACTATGGTTAGGGCGATCGCAGTAGTCATACAACCTGAGGTCAACAGCGCTGCCAATAGGGCGATAGCAATCGGCGGCGGGCAGTGTCTCCGCCTGCACCTGCGTACAGACTCCCACCGTCCCCGGATAAGTCTGCGCGACCTGGCTAATCACGGTATCCATCGCATCCGTCAGCGACCCCATCGATACATAGTGCGCGATCGGCGTTTGAAAGAACGATGTGAGATAAAAAGGCAGCCAGTCATAACAGAAGTGCAGAATGATATCAAACTCCTGCTGCACCTTACGGGCATACGCCATCATAGCGGCCAACACCGATGATTCAGGCATCACAATCGGACTGCTGCGCTCACTGGTGTGGGCGGTCGGTTGCCACTGCCCCGGTAGCTGAATCAGGTCGCCCACCGCCAGCACCGAACCGGCAGGTGCCAGCACAGTGACCTGATGACCGCGCTGCTGCAAGCCCTGCACGGCATTTTTGACAAACAGCTCAACCCCGCCTCCGAGCCCTGAGCCTAACGGTGCCACCGCTGTTGAGATCACCAACAGACGATACGAAGACGAAGATGACATAGCCGAGATAACTGCCGTGAAGGGGGGGATCAGGGAGTCGGGAAAGGTGTGACTAAGCCCGATGAGAAGACGACCCATCGTCAGCTCGTTGCTCTAGAGGCGGGCGACTATCTTGCAGTGATCTGGCGGTGTCGGTTGCCGTCAACCGCATCTTGTTGAGCTGGTCAAGGGCCCAGTTGGCTGTCTGGCGCACCTCAGGATCATCATCCGCAGAAGCCTGCCCTAACATGCGCCCCACCTGCCCTAGCGAATCGTAAATGCGAGTCAGGTCGCGAATGGCATTTTTTCGCACTTCTGGATTGTCATCCTGTAGCGCCATTGCCATTGCCCGATTCATCGGTTTGAGGGTTTTGGTGCTGATTTCTGCCAGTGCTGCCAAGATCAGCCCCTGCTCGGCAGAGTCAGCGTCGGTTAACAGATTGGCCAGCGGCTGCACAGCGGCTGAATTGCCCCGTTGCCCCAGCTCCCAAATAGACTTACGCCGTCGCACCGGATCAGACTCTTGCAAATCTTGAATCAGTTCATCGACGATGTTGACTTTGGTCACCCGGGACTCGGGCATGGCACTCAACGACAGCGGCGGCGGGGGGGGATTGACGGATAGCTGCGCTGTTTCAGAAACGGCAGGGGGCTGACCATTTTGACCATACTGAGGCGCAGGCGCAGGTGCTGGCGGCTTAACGACCGGTACTGGGGATAGCTTTGACGAGGCGATCGTCTGATCGTTTAGCGCTTGATCGTCCGACGCTTGACTGCCCGGCGCTGGCTCCTCTAGTGCAGCGGCCTTTTGGGCTTTCTGGCGGGCCAACCAGAGCACTAACCCAGTGCCCAAGGCCCCCACTGCCATGATGATGGTGCCGAGCAAGGCCAGGCGAAACAGCCCCCCTTCAGATTCGGGCGGGGCAGCTGTCTCAGCGGGGGCAGCCACGTCTGGGTCACCATCGGCCCCCTCAGTCGGGGCCCCTTCGAGGGAAAAAGTCTCACCCTCATCGCTGGCCGGTACCTCTTCTGACGGAGCCTCTGTGCCCTCGGCTCCAGCCGATTCAATAATCGATTCGGGGTCAGTGTCGGCGGGCGGTGTAGATCGCTCGTCTGACTCTGCCGCTGGCGATGTCAATTCATCCGTGGGTTCGTCTGTGGATTCGTCTGTTGGCTCCGGCAATTCCAACGCCGGCTCAGCGGCGTCAGCGGCGGCCCCGTCAATATTGGCGGGTACGGCATCGCGATCCAGCAGGCGCTCTTCCGTCAAGGGGTCTAAAATGCCCGTGCCAACCAAACCATTGTTTTGCTGAAAGGCTTTTAACGCCGCACTCGTCGCGGGATTAAACACGCCGTCAGCCGCCCCCTCGTAGTAGCCCAGCTGACCTAACCGATTTTGTAGCGACTGCACAGCTGGTGAGGCGGCTGGGGTTGGGGAGTCGGCGTCAGAGTTGTCGAGCTGAGCCACGAGATCGCCTTGGGCTGGGGGCAATACGGCGCGCGATCGCGCTGCAGGCCGAGCGCTTGCGGGTACACCCAGACCCCCGGCAGCAATTGAAGTAAGCGCAATCAGCAAAAGGCGATGAAACATTCTAAACAGCTAGTTAAGTTGGCCGAGACCCCAAGTTGAAGAAAACAGCCATCAGCGGATGTGCTCTGTTCAAGGTTCCCGATTCTTGGCAGAATGCCGCCGACACTCAAAGATTCGTAAGTTGCTAATACTCTATCGAAGTTTCAGCCAGACGCTAGCCCTCACCGGCATAGTCTTAGTTGAAATGGCCAACGCACCTGAATTGAACTGCCTCTATTCTGTCAGTTCGATGCAGGCGCGTCATCACGCAAGACAACGTCTGAAAAAAAACATACCGGTACTGTAAGGGCAGGTTTAGCCAGCAGGCTTCAGTTTATGACTATCGGCATCTATGTAACCTGCCCCTACGGGTCTCGTCTTGGCCAGAAATCCCTGACCGATCAAAAGCAGTAAAGTGAGGCCTGACCGCACCGGCCCGCTACCCCCCCCCCAATCTCGGTATGCTTAAATACCGTGCTTTCCAGGGGGGGCGAGGGGCTGGCCCAGCTGTTCCCAGGGTGAAGAAAAGATTTGAGGGATGGCGGGAGAATCAGCGGCGGGTAGCTCAATAGCGCTCGGCTCGCTCAACCAGCTCGCTCAAAATCGGCTCCGGTGCCTTACCCTCATAAATCTGCAAGGTTTCGGCGTCAATCACATAGTCATAGCCGCCGTTGCTGGCGACAAATCCAGTTTGCGAGGCCATGACGCTACGAGCTACCAAGGTGTTGGCGGTGCCCTTCTCATGGCCGACATAGACATAGCCCGCAGGCGAGTTGCAGATGTAGATATTGAAGTTAAGGGTGCTGTAGTAGGCATTCAGATGGTCGGGGCTGCCACAGGTTTCATCCAACACCGCACTAGGGCTGCGATCGCCAGCAGGCGTCGCAATAGACGCCGACGTGGCCGGCTCAGCGATTACAATGAAATCGCCTCGCACCCATCCTTCGAGCTCGCGATGCTCAAAGGTGACGTAATACCAGGTGTCGCCGTCGTCGCCTTCAGCCCTGTTTTGCAAGCTGACAAGGTCGCCGGTGCCCCCTTGACCAGGGCTATCGGAGTCGATGGTGGGCTGCGACCGGACGTTAATTTGAGCGTCGGGATCACTCGCGGTTAAGGTGCCGGATGACGGCAACGCGGTTGAGGGGGTATCGACAAACAGGGTTGAGCGATCGCGAGGAGACGATGAGTCCACGGCAGGCGTGAGGGCAACGTCCGCAGCATCACTCCCTGGGGCGGTCACTGTTTCCGATGTTGGCGGCACGGCAGACTGATTACTGCGGCAGCCCACCGTTCCCATGAGCACCACCAACCCACAAGTGCTGCCCACGAGCTGAGTTGCAAGTTTCACGATAATGGCTCCGAAACGAAAGATTGCCCGTGAATTCTGCCACGGAACTGAAATTGTGGGTCATTTCGGTAGGCGAAAGTTACCCCGCCTTGAGGGACGACTGGCGGCAACTAAATACGACAGACCGCTCAAACTCAAAATACCTCGGCTCAGCGCCCTGGATTAGTATCTCAGCCTGAGATACAGGAAATGCGGGGGAGCCGAGGGCGAGGAGGCCAGATTTATAATCTGGTTTTAGAGCAGCGGCATTACTGCTGCTAGGGAGAACGAGTCAATCCCCAGTTCAGACAGGGCACTGCGGCTATATGTTCACTACAGAATGCGAGTTAGGGCGGCAATCTTCGCTAACTTAGCGGCGTCAAGTCCCTGCAGATCTGCGGTTTTAACCCAGCCTTCCTTCGCTAGACGAGCCAGCACAAAGAGCGTCTCGCCCTCACTGTCATCGTACTTGCCGTCAATATCAAACCGGCGAGCACTCAAAAAATCATTCAGACGCCAAACATCGCTAATGTCATCGACTTTGCTGGCTTTTTCACGAATTAACTGCACTAGGCCATCAATTTCTCGGCTCTGCGCTTCTATTAATGCTGTCTGAGCAATCTGTTTCTCTTGAGCCGACCATTCGGCCTCGCTTACCTGCATCATGAAAATATTGGAATAGCTTATCTATACCTTTAATATCCCTTAATACTAATTTTTTTGCAAAAAATATACCGACGTAAAAGGGACTGAAGTCCAGCTAATTGACTCCAGCCCCTTTGAAAACGCTCAGTTAAGCTCCTCAGTAGTGAGGGATTTGCTCACGAATAGCATCCCTCGATCGCCCGCCTGTGGCATGGCTAAACCCTCAGAAAAATGGGCAATCCTGAGGCTATTCTCTCAGCACAGATCCTTATAGTTGCTCAGTCACGCCATCGCGGCTGAGGCTACTTCATTAGGTTCAGCAATTCTTTAGGCGATGCCAACAGGTCAATGGCCACAAAGAAAATTTTGCCGTCTGGATTTAGCAAAAAACGCCAGGCAATATTCATGCCGACGTTAGCGCCGAACCAAGGCGTTTGGCACTTGCCGGTCACTTTGATTTGGGTGAACCCATCGTCCGTCGGTTCCGTGGCTCCCCGCTCAGGGATGAGCTTCAGGTTTTGGCACTCTTCTCTAAAGAAGCGCAGGATGTTGTCGGTGCCGACAATCGGCTTGCGAAACGGTGGCTGCAGCGCCCCATCGGGGGTGAAAAGTTGAATGAGGGCATCAAAGTCGTTGGCGTTTAGGTTGTTCATGTACTCCAAGATGGTTGGAGTGGTGATGCCTTCAATCGCAACTTGGGTGCGATCGGCAATGTTTTGGGGGGGCACAACCGGGGCTGATACGCGCTTGGTGCCACCAGCGAGGTTGCCGCTGTCAAAGCCCATATCGACGACCGCATTGCGCAGCACGGTAATTTGTTGACCCGACTCCAGGTTTCTGATGTCCTGTAGAACGGCTGAGGCATTGGCAGAAAGCTTGTAGCCTTCTGGAATGGGGGCAACGGAGCCGTCTGCCATCCATTCTCCGAGCTGATACCAGAAGCCGAGCTTGATGTTGGGCGACCACGAAGCATAGGTGCGGCAAATGGGGGTGTCGGTGCGGTTGGCCAAATCACACATGGCTTGGGACTGGGCTTGAAATGACATGCCTCGAATCTCTTTGAGTGTCCCTTCAGCAAACTGCATGTTTGCAGAGCCAAGGGCAGCCCCGGTGATCGATCGCCCCATCTCTAAATAGGCAAACCAAATTAGCGCGAGCTGATCTTCGGCGCTCAGCTGGTTAAATCTGGCAGTTGTGGCGGGTACGGCGTCGGCTGTTAGGGTGCTGGGAAAGATGTTGCGCGCTGACTCGACAGTAAATGGCATTGTGATGTCCTCTTAGTTACATAGCTCAATCAAGACTCGCAGCCGATGAGGCGACGGAGCCTGTCAACGAAGTCCAACGATATTGAGCTCTCTAACTTGAGCGTATAACAAATCATTACGATTTCTTAAAAGCATGTATTGAAAAGCCACGCTTGTGCGTATAGAGATGATCCCAATCGAGGCAGTTCGATCCCATTACCCCCTGGTTTAACGCTTTCTCCCTTTCTTTGTGTTCTGTTTGGCACCGTCGCAACAGTCGCCTGAATGGTGGAAATGCCCCAGGGGTAATGCCTACAGCATTGCTGATAGGGATTTCTAAGCCCATCAATTGAGGGAAAAGAGTCGAGCTAGATCGCCGATGAGCAGTGGTCTTTTATGGCCTAACTGCTATAGTCTCCCCGGTTGCCTGCATCACGGCAATCATCCCCAAGGAGGATTAGTCTCCGCATTATCTCGATCATGACAGGCTCTAGCGGATGGTGTGAAAGTCGATACGCTGCTGCTGTGTCTCACCGGTTGTCGCTTTGAGCGCGATCACTAGCCCGTTGAGGACTAGTGCAGCCAAGCTTAAATTTGTGCGTCCTCAAAATTGCAGAGCAGGTGTCTTGTTTGGACGGGCATCTTGCCCGTTTGCCTGACAGGAATCAATCCGGATGGCCATCGTTCTGAAAGTCAACAACCCACAAATTGAAAACTGACAGACCACTAGACGACCGCGCTACTTGGCTGAGGCGCGAAGGATCAGAGTGTTTCTCGGTGGCCTCTGCCAAGCGGCCAGCGCTATGGTGAGTGCACTTGGAATTAGGCAGACAGGGGTTCAGTCGCGGTGCCCCGCAAAAGATCCATAATCGTTTCGCAGTAGTGATAAAACTCGGGAGTGCGGCGGATGGCATAGGCCCGATCGCGCCCCAGGTCAATGTTGACTTCTTTTTGAATCGTGCCCGGCCGCGCCGACATCACATAAATGCGCTCGGACAAAAATACCGCTTCGCTCACATCGTGGGTGATCATCAAAATGCTGATGCCTAGGCGCGCCCACAGTTCAAGCAAAAACTCTTGCATGGTCTCTTTGGTCTGCACATCGAGCGCCCCAAACGGTTCATCCATCAGCAGAATTTTGGGATGGTTGGCTAGGGCGCGGGCGATCGCCACTCGCTGCTTCATGCCACCCGAGAGTTCTTTGGGCAGCGATCGGGCGAACTGGGCCAAGCCCACCACGTCGAGATAGCGTGAGGCTTCTTCGCGGCGCTGGCGAGCGGCGATGCCCTGCAGCTTGAGGCCAAATTCGACATTTTCCTGTACGGTCATCCAGGGATAGAGCGTGTAGCTCTGAAACACCATGCCGCGATCGATGCCGGGCCCAATCACCGGTTGACCATCTACGGTGATCTCGCCAGTGGTGGGCATTTCTAGCCCCGCAACCAGCCGCAGCAGCGTGGATTTGCCAGAGCCGGAGGCCCCAACGGCACAGACAAATTCCCCGGTCTCAACATGCAGGTTGATATCTTGGAGGGCGACGAGCGGCCCTTGAGGCGTATCGAACTGTTTGTGCAGCTGAGCAACTTCGAGGTGCATGTTGGCCGGGTAATGGGTGGATCGGACGGCAGACGTAAACAGAATTCGCGGACGAGCTTGGTTGGCCCCATCACCGCTTCATGGGCTGGATGGAGCTGCGTCTATTTCACCGCCCATTTGCAGGTCATGCGCATCGCTGCCTGCAGCGATAAGTCGAGCATGAAGCCGATCAGCCCTAAAACAATCAGGCAGGCAAAAATATCGTCGGTTTGAAAAAACTTTTGAGAAATGGCAATGCGTTTGCCGAGGCCACTGTCCGCCGCGACTAACTCCGCCACAATCACCAAGTTCCAAGAAGCGGCCATGTTGACTCGCAAGGTGTCAAAAATACTGGGAATCACGTAGGGTGTAATCACCTGCAGCAGCACCTGACGGCGATCGCCCCCTAGCGTGTAGGTGGTCTCAATCAGTTCTTTGGGCACAAACTTGACGGCATCCATAATCATCAGCGTGTTAAAAAACACGGTGCCAATGAAAATCAGGGCCACCTTGGGTTCCTCACCCAAGCCCAAATAAATGATCAACAGGGGAATAAAGGCGGGCGCGGGCATGTAGCGCACGATACCCACTAGCGGCTCTAGCAGCGATCGCACGCTGGCAAACGCCCCCATGCCAATGCCAAGGGGGATGGCCACCAGCGCCGCCAACAAAAAACCGCCGGACACGCGCAAAAAGCTCGACAGCGTATCGCCGAGCAAATAGCCGTCTTGCCAGAGCACGACCAGCGCGCTCACGACCATGCCCGGTGTGGGCAAAAACTTGGCATCTACCCACCCCGTGCTGGACAGCCCCCACCACAGCACCAGCGGCACCAGCACTGACAGCGCCATCAAGGCCCATTGCAGTGACTGGGGAATGTCGGCAGCGATGCGCCAAAAGACGGTGGGCTTGAGACTTTGAGTCGGCTGAGAGGAGGGAGTTCCTGTCGAAGACGGCGATACAACAGTCACGATAAGACCTTTAAGAGGGCTGCAGGTGGAGTTTTCCCGATGCTGGTAGATGCTGGTGTTAACAGTGGCTCAGATGAACCGACAGGCAAAGTTGAGGCAGCGAGCCGAGGAGAGGCGATTTGCTCCCTCGGCTCGCTTGAGGAACTTACCCGTTGGCGTCGGCGTAGGCCGTGACAAACTGATCGTCGAGGACGGCTTCGAGATCAGGCGCTTCTGGAATAAAGCCCACTCCCACCATGAAGTCAGACATTTCTTGAGCGGCATAGGGCATATGCACCATGCTGTCACCGGGAGAAAAGGCCTCCAAGTTGTCCTCTAGGGTGAAGAAACGGGTGCCTTCGAGGTACCGCTCAAAATCCTCGGCCTCAACGCTGGCGCGATCGGCCATGATTTCGTAGGCGCGCTCTTGGTTGTCATCAATAAAGGCCAGGATGTCGAACCAAGTATTCACTAGGGCTTGCACGACTGCGGGCTCGTTGTCGATGAGGGTTTGGGTAACGACCAAAAGGTCAGGAATCGCTCCCGGAAAGTCGGCTGAACTCGCGATTTCCTTGCTGCCTTCCCGCGATAGCGCTGTTTCCCAAAAGGGGACCCAGCCGGCAAAGCCGTCGGCTTGTCCCGCCGCAAAGGCGGTGGCTGCTGCCCCGGTTTCGAGGTTTTCGATCGTGACGTCTTCACGGGATTTGCCATCCGCTTCGAGGGCCAGGGTGAGCAAAAAGTCACCCACCACGCCTTCTTCTAGCGCGACCGATTTGCCGACGAGGTCATCCAGCGTCTCAATCTCCTCGGCCACGACGACTTTGTCGTTACCGGCAGAGTTGTCGTTGACGACGACGGCCACTTCCCCGTTTACGGCCTCCCCCGCGAAGGAAATCGTGTCGTTGAGGGTTTGACAGTTGGCGTCGAGCTGGCCGGATGCCAGTGCCTGCATCGATTCTAGGTAGCCATCAAACCAGATGAGTTCGACGTTGACGCCATTGGCCTCAAACAACCCTTCTTGCTCGGCGATCGCCCAGGGCCACCAACCGGCCCAACTGCTATACCCCATCACAATCGGCTTTTCATTCAGGGCCGTGGGCGTGGCGGCAGCATCCTCAGCGCCCGTGTCGGCGGGCTCTTGAGCACAGCTAAAGGTCACAAATAAAGTACAGAAGAAAGCCAGCAATACTGGCAAAAGCGTGCGACGTTTCATCATTTTTCCTCAACAGTGAACACCAGTAGACAGTTCGGCACACAGTCCGGCACCTAGTGAGCCGCCGCCAGTTGAGACGGCTTCACCGCAGCGCGCACCCAGTCAAACCAAGTCTCTAGCCCGGCTCCTGTTTGAGCCGAGACGGCAATAATCGTGACCTGGGGATTGATCTCACGCACATTTGCCTCGATCCGGGATAGATCCACATCTAAATAGGGAGCGAGATCAACTTTTGTAATCACAAGCACATCCGCTTCCCGAAACATGACGGGATATTTCAACGGCTTGTCTTCGCCTTCGGTAAGGCTCAGCAGGGCGACCTTGGCGTGTTCCCCGACTTCAAACTCGGCGGGGCAGACGAGATTGCCGACATTTTCGACAATGACGAGGTCTAAATCGGTGGGTGTATGGGTCTGTGACAGGGTATGCAAGCCACCGGCCACCATGCGGGCATCGAGGTGACAGGCCCGGCCCGTGTTGATAGCGACGACCGGAACGTTGTACTGGCGCAGGCGATCGGCATCGAGTTCGGTCGTCATGTCGCCTTCAATGACCGCGATTTTGAGGGTGTCTGTCAGCGCTGCTAGGGTCTTCTCTAGCAGAACGGTTTTGCCCGCGCCGGGACTGCTCATCACGTTGAGACAGGTGATGCCCCACTCGTCGAAATGGGCGCGATTGTGGTCGGCCCCTGCTTGGTTGGCGTGGAGCAGGTTGATGCCGAGGGTTTCGTCGATGATTTGGTGCATAGGAGGGTGGGTAGAGGGTAGAGAGTTGGGGGTGGAGAGTGAGGGTGGAATGGCGAGGCGAGGCAAGGCGGGAGCAAGATTTGGGATATTCCGATATGTACTTGGCGTTGGGGATCTTTTTTGGGGCGATCGGGGCAGGGGCGACGGGCATTAGAAGAATTTCAGATAACGCTGATATTCCCAGTCAGAAATGTGGGTGTGATATTCCTCCCATTCTTGACGTTTGAAATCGACATAGGTGCGGTACATCAAAGGTCCCATGACGGCTTCGCTGAGCGGATCGCGCTCAAAGGCATCGATCGCTTCTTGCAAGGTGCGCGGCAGCAGGTCAATCCCCAGGGCATCGAGTTCGGGCAGCGTGTAGTTGTACATGTTTTCGGTATGGGGCTCGCCCGGATCAAGCGCTTGCTGAATGCCCTCTAAGCCTGCTGCCAAGATCATCGCGGCACCCAAATATAAGTTGGTAGAAATATCTGCCGCCCGACACTCTACCCGGCCCCCGGCCAGCGGAATTCGCAGCATATTGGTCCGATTGTTGTTGCCATAGCAGATGTAGACGGGGGCCCAGGTAAAGCCGGACAGGCTGCCTTTGCGGATGAGCCGTTTATAGCTATTGACCGTCGGGCAGGTCACCGCGCAGATGGCTTTGGCATGGCGCAAAACGCCCGCAATGAACTGATAACCCAGGGTTGAGAGGTGGCAGCCTCGGGGATCATCAGCTGCTTCAAACAGATTGCGCCCCGTGGCGGTATCGGCTAAAGACATGTTGTAGTGGGCACCGCTGCCCGTCTTGTTGGCAAACGGTTTCGGCATAAAGCTGGCAAAATAGCCGTGCTGGCGCGCAATTTCCTTGGTCATCAACCGAAAGAAGGTGAGGCGATCGCTCATCGTCAGCGCGTCGGTATAGGCAAAATCCGTCTCAAACTGACCATTGGCATCCTCATGATCAAAGGAATAGACGTCCCAACCGAGCTGATTCATTGCCTCGACTAGTTCGGTGAGCCAGCCGTAGTTATCCAACAGCCCGGTCAGGTCGTAGCAGGGTTTGGCCAGGGTGTCGCGATCGCTCACCGGCCCAAACCCCTGAAATTCATCTTCTCGAAAGACAAAAAACTCGGTCTCAATGCCCAGGTTAAAGGTGAATCCGAGGCTGGCGACTTTCTCCAGCATGCGTTTGAGGATGCCGCGACAGCACGCCTCAAAGGGCTGACTCGCCAGGTATAAGTCACTGGCAAACCACACCACCTCCTGATTCCACGGCAGAACAGTGGCTGATTGCAGGTCGGGCAGCGCGGCCACTTCTTCATCGCTGATGTCTTGCGGCACCCCGTCTAAGGCGGCCCCGGTAAACAGCTCCGAGCCCTGCATCATCTGCTCCAGATGGCTCAAGGGCACCATCTTCGCCTTTGACATGCCGTGGATATCGACATAGCTGGCCAGGGCGTACTTGACGCCTTGTGACTCTAGAGCAGACTTGAGGGTGGCGATTTCAGTCACGGTTGCAGTTGGCATGAACAGGGTTTGACAACGACACATGATTGGAGCTAAGTGAGCAGCGGCGCGAGACAGCTCACCGACGATGCACCTAGGGCGGCGTAGACGCTGTGGCGTACTCCACGCGATCAATTTTCAGCTCTCGGCCCGAGCGGATGTCATCCATCGGGGCTTGGCAGGTGGGGCAGGCATACCGCAAACCAAACTCGGGTCGATATTCCAACTGACAGACATGACAAAAGGCAATCAGCGGCGTTTCTTGAATGACCAGCTGGGCGTCAGCCAAAAACGTGTCACGAGTCTGCACCTCAAAAGCAAACTGCAGACTGGCGGGTTCGACGCAGGTAAACTGCCCCACCGTCAGAAACACCCGCTCGACCGGCGGGCGGGTGGGCTGCGATTCCCACCAGTCCCGCAGGGTAATCATCAGGGCCTTGGTCATGTCGGTTTCATGCATGGCGGTTGGAGAGATGGAGGGTTAGGGGTGGAGGGGGGTGAGGGTAAATGGGTAAGAGGGTGGATGGGTAGGAGGGTAAGAACAAGAACTCGAGAAAGCTGAGGGCGGTGATCTATCGGCAGATGTATGCATGGGTAAGGCGCTGGTCAGGGTTTATCGAGATTTGGAGGTGTATCAGACGGCGTTCAACTCGGCAATGGCGATTTTTGAGGCGTCTAAAAAATTTCCGGTAGAGGACGATATTCGTTGACGGATCAGATGCGACGTTCTTCGCGGTCAGTGTGTGCAAATTTGGGCGAGGCATGGCGCAAACGGCGGTATCGGGCAGCATTTATCGCAAAATTGAGTGACTGTCAGGCCGAAGCAACGGAGACCCAAATCTGGCTGGAATTTGCCGTTAAATGTCAGTATTTGGAACCAGCAACCGGCAGAAACCTCTACCGCAGCTACGATAAAGTCCTTGGGCAATTGGCCCTCATGGTCAAAAATGCTGACAGCTGGATAATGCACTAGCGCGGCCACCCCATACCCTCACACCCTGCCACCCTCATATCTCCTACTCCCACGCCTGATCAACGTTCATATTGGCTGCCGCGTGGATGTAGCTGGCGGGTTCTGGACGCGGCAGTTGGCCCGAAACGACCAGATGGGCCATGGTGTCGCAGATGACGCGGGTTGCCATCAGCGCCGTCATGTCACTGACGTCGTAGGGGGGCGAGACTTCAACCACTTCGATGCCGCAAACGGGCGTTTCTTGAATGATGCGCTTCAGCAGGTAAAGGGCTTCGCGGGGCATGAGGCCGCCCGGTTCGGGCCAGCCAGTGCCAGGGACGAAACCCGCGTCAATGCAGTCGATGTCGAAGCTAATCCACACGCAGTCGGTGCCGTCGGTAGCTTTTTCAATGGCAAAATCAGCCGCCGCATCCAACCCCATTTCCGTAATGTCGGTGACAGTGAGGATGTTGGTGCCTCGTTCGCGACACACCTTGACGCCCTGACGCGGCACCTGCCAGCCGCCAATCCCGAGCTGCACCAAGTTTTCAGCAGGCGCATTGGCCATATTCGTCGCATGAAACCAGGGGCAGGTGTGCATGCGTTCGTCGAGGTCGGTTTCTTGGGTATCGACGTGGCGATCGAAGTGAATGATGCCGACTTTCTTATCACCCAGATGCCGACAGACGCCGCGCACGGTGGGGAAGCCAATGGAATGGTCACCGCCGAGGATGATCGGAAATGCGCCCGAACTAAAAATGTGGGCAATCCCTTTAGAAATCTGGTCAAAGGATTTTTCGTTATTGGCGGGAATGGTGAAAATATCGCCGACGTCGCACAGGGTGATCTGCTCGCGCAAATCGACCCCCAGTTCAAAGTTATAGGGCGTGTAGAGGGCCGAAATTTTGCGAATCCCCTGGGGGCCAAAGCGAGTACCGGGCCGATAGGTGGTACCGGAGTCGTGGGGTACCCCAACGATCGCCACGTCGTAATTGCCCACCTTTCTCACATCCTCAACATAGGGCGCTTTGAGGAAGGTATTGATGCCCGCATAATGGGGCAGCTCGCCGCGCGAAAAGGTGGGAATGGTGCGATCGCGAATGCTCTCCGCCGCTTCTAGGCCATATTCCAGCCCTTGATCAACTTCTTGCTGCCAGCCGGTCATCGGCAGGCGGGCCTCTTTTTGCAACGCTTCATTCGCCTCACTGGGGCGACGAAATACGGGTTCATCAGTCATGAAATCTCCTCAGGCGATGCCATTTACCAGACTTTTAACCCCAAACACAAAGCCCGAGAGGGGGCGAAGATGCCGACATCTCCGCTCAACCTCCCGGGCTTTTATCCCGCCGTGTACTGGTAACTGAGCCCTTAGCAACCTAAGCCTGCAGTGTTTGACCAGCCGCTTCTCTCGGACCAGCCACTCATTCGATAAATGAGCCGGAACCCTAGAAGCCGATAACTTTAGTAACCCAACTCTCGGGGCATTTAGTGACTTGAAAGATACCGGCATTATTAGCAAGCTCAATCGTGCTGCACCGTAGCTAATGATACGAATTACGACCTTTGTTGCCCTCTTTGCAGCACGGATGGGGGACGAAATGGGGCAGTCGCGATCGCTCTGGCCCCAAAAACTTCCTTAAGAAACGTTGCTTGAGCGTGTTCCTCAGCTTCGAGGGGCAATGTTGCCGGGGTGGCAAACTGGGTCGCTGAACGATGGCCACAATTGAAGGGCTGCAGGCATTGTAGCGATTTTAATCAGCCGGCTCGATGAGCGCAGGTGAGTCAGCTACCGCCGTGCAGACGACTCCCCCCATCAGAAAACCGACATCCGCGATCGGGGATCAATCTTCGGCACAACTAATGGACGGTAAGATGGGGGTCTTGCGACTACGCGTCTGTTTGCACCTCATTAATTTATGTACTTCCGCAAGTAGCGTCCACGCTTCTGCTCTACGTTATGCTCAATCCCAACCTTGACGATATTCAACTGCATCCCGAGGAGTACGAGCGCTTTTCTCGGCATCTGATTTTGCCTGAGATTGGCCTAGAGGGTCAAAAACGCCTGAAGGCCGCGAGTGTACTCTGCATCGGCACGGGCGGCCTCGGCTCGCCACTGCTGCTTTATCTGGCTGCTGCTGGCATTGGCCGCATTGGCATCGTCGATTTTGACATTGTCGATAAGTCCAACCTGCAGCGACAGGTCATCCACGGTACTTCGTGGGTGGGCAAGCCCAAAATTGAGTCGGCCAAAAACCGTATCCTGGAGATCAATCCCTTCTGTCAGGTCGACCTTTACGAGACTCGAATATCTTCAGAAAATGCGCTGAAGATTATGGAACCCTATGACGTGGTGGTCGATGGCACCGACAACTTCCCCACCCGCTATTTGGTCAACGACGCCTGCGTGCTGTTGAACAAACCCAACGTTTATGGCTCGATCTTCCGGTTTGAAGGTCAGGCCACCGTCTTCAACTACGAAGGTGGCCCCAACTATCGCGACCTGTATCCTGAGCCCCCGCCCCCTGGCATGGTGCCCTCTTGTGCCGAGGGCGGCGTCTTAGGAATTTTGCCGGGCATGATTGGTGTCATTCAAGCCACTGAAACGGTGAAAATTGTCACTGGCAAAGGCACTACCCTTAGCGGTCGCCTGTTGCTCTATAACTCGATGGATATGACCTTCCGCGAGTTGAAGCTACGGCCCAACCCGGTGCGCCCGGTCATTGAAGAACTGATCGACTACGAACAGTTTTGCGGCATTCCCCAAGCCAAAGCGGCTGAGGAAGCTGAAAAGTCAGCAGTGCCGGAAATGACGGTCAAAGAGTTGAAAGCGCTGCTGGATACGAAAGGCGATGAGGTGCTGCTGCTAGATGTGCGCAATCCCCATGAGTGGGAAATCGCGCAGATTCCGGGCGCGGTGCTGGTGCCCTTGCCCGATATTGAAGATGGTGAAGGCGTTGAGAAGGTGAAGTCTTTGCTCAATGGCCATGAGCTGGTGGTGCACTGTCGGTCGGGAGTGCGATCAGCCAAGGCCCTCGGCATTCTTAAGGAAAGCGGCATCAACGGCACCAATGTGGCCGGAGGCATTCTCGCCTGGAGCGAGGACGTTGATCCGTCTGTGCCGCAGTACTGATTTGCGTCCTCTAACTGACTGCTGAAAAGACAAGAAAGGACGTCTGAGACGTCCTTTCTTGTTGTCAAAGGAAAGATGTCTGAAGCCGTTAAAATTGTGCTCAGCTTGATTTTTGGTCGTATTAGCAGAGAGGCCTGAAACCGCGATCGCTGACTTTAGAAATGCCCACGATAAAGAATCATTATTCTCCTATCTATTAGGGAGTGATATTTTGAAAAGGCGTTAATTCTGTTTGTAAAGATGAGGCCCTGAATGTGAAGACAGCCGCTGCAGTTCTCACTTTTATCGGAGTTATTGCCCTGGCCGGTGGGTGCACAACTTCTCAAGCTCAAGAAGCCACCTTGACAGGCAATGTTGATCGCGTTTGGGAAGATGGATTCCAGCTCAATGCGAGTGATCGATCAATTACGGTTGATGCCTATAATCTCTGTGGCGATAATACGGCCAGCTCCATCGCTGTGGATGAAGAAGTTACCGTAACAGGTGAATTTGAAGGTAGGGAGTTTGATGCTTTCTCCATCGAAAATTCCAGTGGGGACGTCGTTTGTAATTCCTCAAATGATTATGAGAACGGTTGATTAGCGAGGGATGTTATCGCGGTTTTCGTCATATCTTTAGTCAAGTAAAATTGTTTTCTTGGGTGAGCGTCTTGACTGGCACCCCTCATGAGTTAGCAGACTGGTTTTCAGCCTGCTGTGACAGTTTGCCCGAAGCTAAATCGCTCGGCTCCTATCTGCTGGACTGGGTCAATGGAGGCAGCACATCAATCTGCTGAAACTCTGTCCAGATGCCTCCTTCATCGCCCGATTCACAGTATCCCACCACGCGAATAGTCATACCGGCTTGCAGAAACCCATCAGGTTCAGCATGGGGGAGCTTGAGGATAAATCCTCGGGGTTCTGGGCGGCTGCGCTTTGGCCTTTGACGCGGCCAAAATTTTCTGAGCCACTGCAACAGCCATCGCCAAAACCGTTTTCTCGGCGGGGCGAGGTGGGTTAGCGATACTTGAGTCGGTAACAGTTTGGAGCCCCAGTCCCCGAGACCATCGAGATCGCGATCAAAAGAGAGGTGAGTCGTTCGCAGCAACACCCGGTAATGGGCGGGAAAGGTGCGATCGCACCCCAGCATGCCTGACATGCCTGGGACAGCTGGCTCCTGATGCTCGGGTACCCAAGTGATCGATGCAATCTGTCCGGCCATTGTCCAAGGGCCAACGGGGGGTATCGGTGACAAAATCGTCCTCCTCTGAGTCACAGAGTCTCGGTCAACGGATGAACGATACAGGCATCGATCACGCCGATTCGCCAACTAAGATAGCCCTTCTGACTGCCACCGTCATCCAGTAGCATCAGACATAGCGGGTCTTGTTGATACCGGGCACGGGTTGCTGAATGATGAATAATCGAGTCACCTTCGGGATCGTGCTCCTCAGCGTTTTGGGTGCTGTGGGTTTTGGCCTCAAAACCTGGCAAGAGCGCAGCCGGGTCTATGAGCTGACGCTGGCCTCGGGCAGCAAAACGGGGGAGTATTACGCCTTTAGCGAAGCCTTTGCTGACGTTGTGCAGCTCAATCATCCTCACATTCAAATCACGGTGCGGGAAACTGCCGGTTCTGCTGAGAATATGGGGCTGCTGCGGGATGATGGGGCCCAGTTAGCCTTAGTGCAGAGCGATACGCCGGTGGAACGGCCCGTGCGGGCGATCGCCCGACTCTTTCCCGAAATGTTTCATCTGCTGGTGCGCAAAGATGCCAACATTCAAACCGTGGCGGACTTGCGCGATCGTCGCCTGGCGCTGATGCCCGAGGGGAGTGGCTCCTATGCGTTGTTTTGGCCGCTAAGTGAGCACTATGGTCTCACCGCTGAAGATCTTCAGATTACACCTCAATCCCCCGATGAGGCCGAGCAGGCGCTGGCTGCTGGCGAGGTCGATGCCCTGTTTCGCGTGATTACGCTGGGCAATCCGTCGATGAAAACCGTTTTGCAAAATGAGGCGATCGAACTACTCGCGATCAATCAGGTCGATGCTTTACGCCTTTCTCTGCCTTATTTAGAGGCGCAGACGATTCCCAAGGGTACCTACGATGGGGGGCGACCGCTGCCCGCTCGCGATTTGCCGGTCGTCGCGGTCAATGCCGTGCTCGTGATTCACGAAGACCTGCCCGATGAGGTCGCCCATGCCCTGACGCAAACGCTATACACCCATCGCAATGAACTGGTGAGCCGGTATCCTCGTGCGGCTCTGATTCGCTTACCCGATTCGGGCAACGATTTGGGCTTGCCGCTGCATCCGGGGGCGCAGGCCTTTTACGATCGCGACCAGCCCGAATTTATTGTCGAATATGCCGAACCGATTGGGCTTTTACTCTCGGTCTCGGTGTTGTTGGGGTCGAGCCTTTGGCAGTTCAAGATTTGGCTCAAGGGTAAGCAAAAAAATCGTGCCGATTTCTACAACGTGGAGCTGTTGGATTTGATTGATCAGATCAACCGGACTGAGCAGATTGAGCAACTGCAACAGCTACGCAGCAAATTGTTCACCATGCTCAAAGAGGTCGTTTCTGATCTCGACAATGATTTGATTTCAGGCGACTCCTTTGAATCGTTTACCTTTCCTTGGGAAATTGCGATGAACACGCTGCGGCATCAAGAAGATTTACTCGTCAAAGACCTCAACACTAACCCGTCATTGCCCTCCCCAATGTCTGGTCCGAAATAGATTTAGAGAAGTCCGAGGTTGTTATAGGCAGGAATTCAGAGCGATGTTCCAAAAACAGAGCAGAAGTCGGCATCCCCTGCAGAAGGGCACTAGCCGCACAGCAACTTCCCGAAGAGTAAAGATAATTCCCAAATCTGCTGTTATTTTAGTTTGTTCCTTCTTCTGCTATGGCTGTTTTGAGGGTGTCGCTAGTCCTGAAGAGCCATTTTGCCCAGAGACAACTGTTAATTCATCCGCGATCACAGCCGGTGCGAACAAAGACGACCTTTTTAAGGTCAACGAAGGAGAAGCTTGGGGTTTTATCGATAGCAATGGCAATGCGATCGTAGAACCCAGATTCAAAGAGGTCACTGATTTCTCAGAAGGTTTAGCCGCTGTTAAATCTGTCTGGGATGGGCGCTGGGGATATATTGATACTTCAGGTTCAATCGTGATTGAGCCTGTCTTTAATTTTGCTACTCCATTTAGTGAAGGAAGGGCCGTTGTCACTGTCGATGGCAACCAGGGATTGATTGATAAGAGCGGTGAATATATCCTTCCTCCAGCCTTCAAAAAGATTACTAAATTTTCTCAAGGGCGAGCTTTCGTTTTAGTCGAAGATAATTGGCAACTTGTCGATGAAAGTGGTCACTACGTCACCCAAAACTCTTTTAAGCAAGTCAGAGGTTTTAGAGAGGGACTGGCTGTTTTTACAGGCTTCAACGACGACTACGACATCCAAGGCTATATTGACCGAGAGGGAAGCATCAGTATTCTTGCAGGCAACGATTTCTCTATCGATATTGAAGGAATTGGATTTTCCTATGGGAGAGCACCTGTATACAGGCTAAGAACAAATTTACTATCTATCTTGTTGGGTAGGCCGTCCAGAAGAGTCTACGGTTTGATAAATAATGCTGGAGAACTTATCATCCCGTTAAAGTATGAATTAATCGATATCGATTCTCCCTGTCGTGCTATCACTATAGCCAATTCTCAATATGGCGTTATTGATTTAGAAGGGAATGTCGTAGTCCAAAATCACTATAACTATATAGGAGACTTTTCTGAAGGATTAGCACTCATACAGAGGAATCCTGGTGATAAGTATGGATATATTGATGGACATGGAAGGCTAATAATTGAGCCAATACAGGCGATTCGAGCTATGCCTTCAGAGTTTCCGTGGAGTAGAAATTTCCATGATGGCAGAGCTTTATTTAGGGGCACAGAGGGGAGATATGGGTATATCGACAAGTCTGGAAGTATTGTTATAGAACCCAATTTCGATAAAGCCTATCCTTTTAAGAACGGACTTGCTAGATTTGAGAACGTGAACGAATGGGGATACATCGATTTATCTGGAAATATCGTCTGGTTTTCTGACGGCCCAATCGACGAGTCTCGCATATTGAATCGAGTTTCGAAAATGTTCATCTTGTCTTCTGTCGTCAGGAACTCATAAAACATTCAATTGCTTCCAGATAAGATATTTTTCTGATCTAAAAACTTACACGTCGTCAGCCTCACGAATCAGGAGAATGTACTGCTTGAATATCTCAATCAATTAGCGATGATGTTGGGTTTGAGGTTCAGGGTCTAGGGCTCAAGGGGGGTAACAGCCCCAGGATCGGGAGACTTCTGCCAGACAGTACTAGCGAGTTCAAGCCGCGATCGCCCGGCCCTCCCGGATGGGGTTTGGTAAGCTATCACATAGCTGGAACCGACCTCCTCGGTGCCAGATGTCAGGACTTTCAAAGTTGATTTTCCCTAGACTGGAACCCAGAGGACATTCCGGTCAGGATTTGCCCTGCCGGCACAGCCTCTCAAACGGATACCGCAACGGCGCATACATACTACTGAAATGACTTCTGAAATAACTTCAGATATCTTGCCTGAGTCTCAATCTGTAGAAGCGACTGCAACAGCGCCTGCTAAACCAACATTCAACCTGTTTCAGCTGTGGAATATGAACGTGGGCTTTTTGGGCATCCAGTTTGGCTGGGGGCTACAGATGGCCAACATGAGCTCCATTTTTGAGCATCTCGGGGCCAGTGCCCACGCCATTCCCATCCTTTGGCTGGCGGCTCCCTTGACCGGGCTCATTGTGCAGCCCATTATCGGCAACTTAAGCGACTACACCTGGGGGCCTCTAGGCCGCCGTCGCCCCTATTTGTTGATCGGTGCGATTTTGGCCTCAGTGGCGTTGATCTTAATGCCCCACTGCTCGGCCCTATGGATGGCGGCGGGGCTGCTATGGCTGTTAGACACTAGCGCCAATATCAGCATGGTGCCATTTCGCGCTTTCGTCGGCGACCTGCTCCCCAAAGAGCAGCGAACCCAGGGCTTTGCGATGCAGAGCGTTATGGTGGGCATCGGTGCGATCGCGGCTTCCAGCATGCCCTGGGTGCTCAACCATGTGTTTGCCGTCAATCCAGAAACGACGGCGGTGCGTCGCATTCCGTTGACTATTGAGTTCTCTTTTTATCTAGGCGCGGCGCTGTTTCTCGGCACCATTCTCTGGACGGTGCTGACCACTCCAGAAACTCCCCCCCCGAATCTTGATCGCTTTGAGCAGCTGCAAGAAGAACGAGGCGGCTTTTTGAATAGCCTGCTAGAGACTCGGCAAGCGTTGGGCAAGCTGCCCAAAACCATGCAGCAGTTGGCTTGGGTGCAGGTGTTTACCTGGCTGGGTATTTTTTGCTTCTTTATCTATTTTCCCCCGGCGGTGGCCCGCAACATTTTTGGGGCAGTGGATTTTAACTCCGCCCTGTATGACGAGGGGATTGAGTGGGCAGGCGTTTGCTTTGCAGTGTTCAACGCCGTCTGCATTGGGTTCTCATTCGTGCTCCCCGCGCTGACGCACCGACTAGGCCGTAAGGCCATCCATAGCCTGTGTCTTGCTTGCGGTGGCCTGGGGCTCATTTCGCTCCTATTGATTCATCAGCCGCTGCTCCTGCTGTTGCCGATGGTGGCGTTTGGCACGGCTTGGGCCAGTGCGCAATCGATTCCCTATGCGATTTTGACCCATGCGATTCCGACCCAACAGCGCGGGATTTATCAAGGTATTTTCAACTTCTTCGTAGTGTTGCCTGAGATTGGCGTTTCCTTAGCTTTTGGCTGGGTCATGCAGTACGTGCTCCACGATAATCGCTTAGCAGCCGTGGTGGTGGGTGGCGTCTTTTTGCTCATCGCAGCGGTCTTAACGCTGTGGGTGCAGCTGCCCGTGAGCGTTGCCGTCACATCTGGGGATAACTCAGTAACAACTGAAACTGCTGAAACCGCTCAGCCTGACCCAGCGCCGGAAGCGGCTGAGCGATCGCTGCCGTAATCTTGATACCAGGCTTTGACCACCGACTATCCCCAACGCTGATTGCTCCATTCACCTTACCGACCCGTTATCTGTGCAACTCACTCGACCCCAATGGCTGCGAATCTGGCCTAACCGGCTCACCCAATTGTTGCTGCTAGCCGCAACAATCATGGTTTACAGCGTTTTGGGGATGGCGATCGGCAACTCGCTCTTCGTCAGCTATGTGGGGGCTCAACATCTGCCCTTAGCGTTCATGCTGATTGGCCTCTGTTCCATGCCGGCCTATGTGCTGTTTTCTCAGGTGGTCGATCGTTACAGTCGGCCCAAGCTGCTGCGGTATGTGCTCATGGGGTCTATCGTCATCGCGCTGGGGCTCTGGCTCTGGTTGGCACAGGCCTCTGCCGCCCCTTACGGCTACTATGTCCTGCTGATTGCGGTCTTCTTTCAATGGGATTTTCACAACAATGTGTTGTACCCGAGTTTGTTGACCGACTATTTCACTACGGCTGAATACAAACGGAACGCCCCTTACATTGCGATTGCGCAAGCGGCGGGCACCCTTGTCGGGGGCGGACTGACCATGCTGCTGGCCCAGGTCTTGAGAACCCGAGATTTGCTGCTGTGCCTACCGGTTGTCTTTGTGCTGGGGATTGTGCAGCTGATTTATTTAGAGAGTTCTCAACGCCAGCAAACGGCAGCTAAATCAACTGCCGCTGCCGTCGATATCTTAGACTCGCTCAAAACCTTTCCGGGGCTGGTCAAACGCTATCCGTTAGCGCTGTTTTTGGCGAGCAGTAGCTTTCTGTTGGTGATTATCTACATCGGTTCTGAGTTTATCTGGTTCAACATTTACAGCGATCGCTTCACCGATCAAGCCCTGACGAGCTTTTTAGGATTGATGAGAATTCTCATCAGTATGGTGCAGATGGCGGTGATTTATGGCATTACTCGCCCCCTGTTAAAAAATCTGGGAGTCGCTCGGCTCAATCCGGTCTATCCCCTAACCACGCTGATGAGCTTTCTGGGATTGCTCTCCCAGTTTGGGTTGCCCGCCGCGATCGGCCTCCACATCAATGGCGATGCGCTTTACAAAGCCATTAACCTGCCGGTGCACCAGCTCAATTACAACGCCATTCCGCGCGAATTTATCGGGCGGATTCGCACGTTGAGTGATGGGTTCATTTACGCCTTGGGGTTGACGCTAGCGGGCGCGCTGCTGTGGGTAGGTGAAACCCAGCTGAGCCTGATGCAAATTGCCTGGCTAGTCGCCGGATTAACCGGGTTGCTGCTGTTGCTGCGATTGCCGATGGGGCGATTCTACGCCAGCGGGTTAGAAGCCATGATTCGCTCTAACAGCATCCACCTCGATGAGTTTGATAGCTATGCGATACCGCTATCGCCTCAATCGAGCGACGCTGTGCGTGAGCTGCTGACCGACGCCGACCGCTATACCCAACTCAAAGGGGTGGAGCTGGCCGCCAGAATGAATCAGCCAGCCGACTTTCTGCCTGACGTGGAAGCCTTGATTCCAACGGCTGATACGCCGCTCTATGGGGCCGCGATCGCCCTATTTATGGACTGCCCGGATCTGCTTGAGCACTTTCAGGAACGCCTCTTGCACCCGAATTTGCAGGCGTTTGCCCTAGAGATTCTGCTGATTAACCAATATCGCCCGAATCAGTCGCAGATCGACACCTGGCTGCAGGCCTCCCCCCCCGATCTCCAGGTGCTGGGCGCGATTGCCCAAACGATTGTTGACCCCACGGCACCCGTCACCTGGGCTGAACTCGATAGCACCACGGCCCGCATCGTGACTCGGGTCGTGGCCTACAGCCACAATCCGACACTGACTCCCCTGATTCCGCAGGTGGTGCTGACTCAAGCCAACGCGGATGTCGTGCGGGCCGGTTTAGAGGCCCTGCTACCCCTGACCCAACGGGATGACGAGGCCGTTGCTGCCATTGCTCAGACCAAGGTGGATCACCCTGATCCCTGGGTGCGGATGGCCGCCTTCGATTTGCTCAAAGCCACGGTCTGTGCGGAACACTTGGCAGTCGTCAGTAATAGTCTGGGTGACCCCGATCCGCGCGTGCGTCAGCGAGTCGCTAGCACCCTCGCGGCGTATGGTCGACCGGGGTTAGCGATCGCTCAGGCCCAGCTGCAGGCGGCGCAACCAGACGTGGTGAACACCGTCATCACCGCTATTGGCCTGGTGCGCACCAAGTATGCCAGTAACCTGTTGTTTGAGTACCTGACGCCGAGCTATAAGCAGCTGACGCGCACCCGTCAATGGCAGCAGCAAATCCCGCTTGAGGATCCGCGCTGGCAGCCGCTGCGGGTGGCGATCGCGGATTACCATCACCGCCTCATCCAGAAAGTTTTGTACGTGCTCTCCGCATTGGGGCACGCTCAAACGGTGAACACCGTCAATCGCCTACTAACGATTCAAGATCAAAGCGAGCTGGAAAATGCCCTCGAAGTTCTGGCTTCGCTTAATCACCGTCGATTTGTCATGCCCCTGATGCCTTTGCTAGAGGCTCAGCATCGTGCTGAGTTACCGGCGAGCCGCCTTCAAGCCACCCCGCAATGGCTACGAACCAAGGGGTATCATATGTTGTTGGAAGCCTTAGAAGCCAACGACCGCTGGCTCAAGACGGGGGCCTTGATCGCCCTGGCAACGATTCCCTCCGCGCTCGCCAATGACCCTGATCCTTTTGTTAAGCAAATCGCCAGCCAAATTTTTGGCGTGATTGATCCGTCAACGTTACTGACCAATACCGCCATGAACCGACTGCTACTGCTCAAAAAGGTGGCCCTTTTCAAGAATCTCTCATTGGACGAGCTGCTGCTGATTGACCAAAGCCTGGAGCAAACTCAAGCCCTGGCTGATGAAACCATTTTTGCTGAGGGCGACTGGGGCACTCACCTTTACATCATTGCTGACGGCACCGTGCAGCTGCTTAAAGATACCGACAGTGCGCCCCGTGAGCTTAAACAATTGCAGCCGGGGCAATACTTTGGTGAGGTGGCGCTGTTTGACGATGCGCCTCGCTGGGATGGAGCGATCGCGGTGACCGATTGCACGCTACTCAAACTCAGCAAGAATCGTTTTCTTAGCCTCGTGACTCAGCGACCTCACATCATTTTGGAAATGTGCCGCTTCCTCAGTCAACGGCTGCGCGAAACGGATAACCGGGGGTATGATCAGGCGCTCACTGCGGCAGTCGAATCGGCGGATCAAGAACGAACAAGTTTTGTGGAATCGTCCTCTTGACTCAGTTGAGCATTCGTTCGCCCCTAGCCAGGATTGGCCTGCTCCTTATCCCTTCTGGATGGGGCGATCTTGATTTGGATGGTTTGCCAAGAATGACGCCTGTATGAGTCGTCGCTGGCAAAGAGAGAGGCCCTGGAGTTTTTTGGGGTGTCTGGGACAGCCTGCCCCGAGGGTTTTGGTAAGGTGCCGCAAGCGGTCAGTTTTGGCCGTATAACCACACTCCGGCTCTCCATCCGTAGGAGGTTTATGGGTGGTTGGTCATCTCAGTACGGAAATCCGCTCAAGTAAAGAACCTTTGGGGCCGCTGACGGCTAAACCGAATTTCTATACTAGAGGGGTTGGCAAGGTAACTCGCGTTGTTTCTCGCTGCTGGCATTGTCGCCTGATGGCCTCGGCTATCGAGTAGGGTGAGATGAGACCCGAGCAAAACTACAGACCTTGCTGGCTGTATTAGCACCGATTAAAGGAGCGCTCATGAGCCAAAACACCGCCGTAATGGAAGCCGTCGAGTCGCTAGACTATCGCGTCACAGTGGGCGATGTGGCGGCTAAGTCAGGCTTAGAGTTGGCCGTGGCTCAACAGCAACTCAATGCTCTCGCTGCTGACACCCTGGCGCATTTACAAGTTTCGGAGGCGGGGGAAATTGCCTACGAGTTTCCCAAAGGCTTTCGGGCGATTTTGCGCAACAAATACTGGCGACTGCGCTGGCAGCAAACCTGGGAAAAGATCTGGGGGGTGCTGTTCTACCTGATTCGCATTTCCTTTGGGGTGCTGCTGCTGCTGTCAATTTTGCTGATTATGGTGGCGATCGCCATCATCCTGATTGCTCTGTCGGCGTCTCAACGCGACGATGATCGCGGCGGCGGTGGTGGGTTTGGGGGCGGCGGCCTGATGTTTGTGCCGCGCTTTTGGATTGGTGACTTGTATTGGCTGTTTAATTACGACCGGTATGGTCGGCGCGCGCCCCGGCGCGTGAATCAGCGCCCCAATCAGCGGTCCAATCGTCGTGGTCAACGCAATGACGACGACATGAACTTTTTAGAGGCGATTTTCTCCTTTCTCTTTGGTGATGGTGACCCCAATGCTGAGCTTGAGGAACGCCGCTGGCGCGAAGTTGGTGCCGTGATTCAAAACAATGGGGGGGCGATCGCCGCTGAGCAGGTCGTCCCGTATCTGGATAACGTCGGTAAGGACTGGACTGCCGAAGACGAAGACTACATTTTGCCTGTGCTGACTCGCTTCAATGGCGTTCCCGAAGTCAGCCCCAAAGGCGAGATCATCTACCACTTCCCGGAGCTGCAGGTCACGGCCCAAGACCGAAAACGCAGTGCCGTCGCGGCCTATCTCAAAGAGACGCCGCAAAAATTTAGTGAGGCCAGCAGTGGTCAAATTACCGGGGCGATCGCCCTGGGTGTCGTCAACTTTGTCGGCGCGATCTTCTTGGGGGCGCTGCTGCAAGACCAGGCGATGGTGGCTGAACTGGGCGGGCTGGTTGCCTTTGTGAGTGCCATCTACTGGCTGCTGCTGGGCTATGGTGCGGCTTTCCTCGGGATTCCGGCAGCCCGCTATTTTTGGACGCAACGCAAAAACAAACAGATCGCCCAACGGAATGAAAGTCGCCAAGACCGGGCGATCGCCCTCAATTCAGTCACGCCAGCACTCGATGAAAAAATCGACTTTGCGCGCCAATTTGCCGCTCAGACGGTAGTCGATAAAGCCGATTTGGCCTACACCAGTGCGAAGGATCTCACCGAGCAGGAATATGAGCAGCGTGACAAGCTCGATGCCGAGTGGCAAAAGCGCTTAGAGAATGGCACAGATTAGTGGCGGTTGCTCTCAGCGGTCATCATCCGATTGCTGCTCCCTGACCTGACCGGTTTCCCCTGTTCTCTGGCGCTGTCTGCGGGCTCATCAATCTTCGTCCGCTGCCGCTTCATCGGCGGCTCGCTGATCCTGCAGCGCCTGAATTTGCAACAGCAGGGCTTCTTCCTGATCTTCAAATTCTGCTTCCGGCACGTCGCCCATATCGAAGGCCAACTGCAGCGTCAGCAATTGCTTTTGCAGCGCTTCTAGCTCATCGGTCGGGTCTTCTACCTGGTCTAAAATCTTTTCGGCGATCCAGGTGACGCCGCCAAGGGGAGCGGTCACTGGGGCCATGAGCAATCGTAAAAGCATGCAAGTGAGGTTCTCTTTCTGACGAACGACGGGCCATAGTCTTAACATGACCACTAATAGAGTGAATGGGCCGATCGCTTCATGAAGCTTTGCCCTGCCCCGCTCATTCCTCGTTCATTGACCCTTCAGTAAGATACATTACTGTCACGAATAACCGTTGTGCTGGACTTGAGGTGGTGGCCATGGGGTACTTCCTGGCGGGTGATATTGGTGGAACTAAGACAATTTTGCGACTGGTGGCCGCTGAGCCAGAGACGTTAGTCACCTGCTACGAACAGGAATACGTCTCCAACCAGTTTCCTGATCTCGTGCCGATGGTGCAGACCTTTTTGCAGGCTGCTCAAGATGAGAACAGTCTACCGGGAGCACCGACCCAAGCCTGCTTTGCGATCGCCGGGCCGGTGGTGGACAACACGTCCCACCTGACTAACCTGACGTGGAATTTGGATGGTGATCGCCTAGCCCAGGCCCTCGATCTGAAAGCCGTGGAGCTGATCAACGACTTTGAGGCGATTGGCTACGGTGTTTTGGGATTAGAGAGTGACGATATTCATGTTTTGCAGGCCGGTATCGCTGATGCCAAGGCCCCTGTGGCGATTATCGGCGCGGGAACGGGGCTCGGCCAAGGATTTGCTATCCCAGCGGGCGAACGCTTCCAGGTATTTCCCTCAGAGGGCGGGCATGCTGACTTTGCGCCGCGCTCTGAGCTCGACTTTCAGCTGCTAAGATATCTGCTCGACAAACATCAAATTACCCGGGTGTCGGTGGAACGAGTGGTCTCAGGGCAAGGCATCATCGCGATTTATCAATTTCTACGCGATCGCGGCATGGCGTCAGAATCTTCCGAACTGGCTGAGATTGTCACCACTTGGGAACGCGAAGCCGGGCGTGCCAAATCGGTCGATCCGGCAGCGGCCATCTCCCAAGCTGCCCTCAAAGGAGCAGACAGCCTGGCGGTACAAACCATGAACCTGTTTGTGGGAGCCTATGGGGCGGAGGCGGGAAACCTCGCGCTCAAGCTCTTGCCCTATGGGGGCTTTTATGTGGCGGGTGGGATTGCGGCCAAAAATTTACCGCTCCTGACCCAAGACACCTTTTTAGACGCCTTTAGCCACAAAGGTCGCCTCAGCAAACTGCTCGAAGATATTCCCGTGCGGATTGTGTTGAATCCCCGAGTGGGGTTGATTGGCGCGGCTCGCCGGGCCGCTGAACTCTAGGGGAGCGGCGGGGAGATGCAGTCTCGCTCAGAAGCTGAGATGAGTTGGCGGGGAGAGGGTGGAGAGTAGAGGGTAAGCATTGCCGTTCCGCACTCCGACTGCCGCATTCCATCGGGCTTTGCCCTGTCTGCTGGGTATGCTGCTACCCCGTTGCAACGTCTACACCACACCGTTATTCATCGTTTCGTTTTTCACCTTCATTGTTATGGCTGGTCATAGTAAATGGGCGAATATCAAACGCCAAAAGGCCCGCGTCGATGCCGTCAAAGGCAAGACGTTTGCCAAGCTCTCGCGGGAAATTATTGTGGCAACGCGCACTGGCGGAGCCGACCCGGCGGGTAACTTTCAGCTGCGCACGGCGATCGATAAGGCCAAGGCAGCGGGCTTTCCGAACGATAATATCGATCGGGCGATCGCCAAGGGCGCGGGCCAACTGGGCAGCGACGATGCCCTCGCCGCGATTCGCTATGAAGGCTATGGCCCCGGCGGGGTGGCGGTACTGATCGAAGCGTTGACCGACAATCGTAATCGCACTGCGGCTGATTTACGATCTGCCTTTAGCAAAAACGGCGGCAACTTGGGGGAAACTGGCTGCGTCGGCTGGATGTTTGAGCCCAAAGGCGTGGTGACGGTGGCTGGCCCCATTGACGAAGAAGCTCTGCTTGAAGCGGCCCTCGAAGGAGGGGCCGAAAGCTATGAGCTGACGATGATTGATGAAGATCAGGCCGGAGCCGAGGTCTATTGCGATCCGACCGATTTAGAAACGCTTAGTGAGGTCCTCAAAACCCAACGCTATAGCATCAACCAGATCGAGAACCGATGGATTCCCAGCAATACGGTTGATGTCGTTGACCCCGACCATGCGCGATCTCTGCTCAAAATGATGGATGCGATCGAAGATTTAGACGATGTGCAATCGGTCACCGCTAACTTTGAAATGGCTGATCACCTGATGGCGACAGGCATTCTATAGCCAGTCCACCACTACGTCGCGTTAATTGCTTTTGGCTCCCGCCATCACCCCGGCCAGCATCGGCATGATTTCGCTGCACACTTCGTAAAAGGCCGTGGTGGGCGGCTCTACGAACAGGTGAGAAATCTTGCTCAGGGCCTCGGTGTAGGTTTTGTTATGGTGAGCTTCCATATCGCCGGGGTTATCCCACAGGATGATGGCAATGCCGCGATCGCTGTCGGGCTCTTGCAACAGATACGCGCCGTCAAAGCCGTCGGTGTAGGTAGAGACCGCTTTTTCGTAGAGCTGACGCGCTTCTGAAAAGCAACCAGGCTTAAATTCGCCGATCGCCACATAGGCATACTTGTGCTTGAGACAGTCCAAAAAATCAGTCATTTAACTCGTCTCCTCAATCAATCGGTAACAGCCAGAACCATTGATGGAACTCACTGAAATGGCAATAGTTTTACCTATTTTTATTTCTAGAATGCTTTTACCTTATCGGCTTTTTTCGGCTTTTCTAGATTAGTAAAGATTGTTTATCGATTGCCGCTGCACTTCTCTGAAAGTGGCGGTACCCTAGCTCGGCCTCAGAGCGGAAAACCTTTCAGAGAAGCTACCTGAAGGCTCCCGTTGAAAATGAAAGCGTGGAGTTCATTAAAATTTTATCGACCAGAAAAAGCCCAGTTGTTGGATCAAGTGTGATCTGATGAATCGTCTAAGAGCTGCCAAGATTTTGACTTTTCACGGCCCATCGCCGCCGACCATTGCAAAGTGCTAAAACCGGCTTGATTTCATTCAAAAGCTTTAGGAAGATTATGGGATCAGACGATTTGGTCACGTCTTTTGTCAACCGTCCGGTATGGACACGATGCTCGGCGTTGAGGGTGATTTTAGGGCGATCGCCCGACTACGATTGAGAGCGACCCCCGGTCACCGTCGAAATCATGGCAACCCTGCGAAAAATCATCCATATCGATATGGATGCGTTCTACGCATCCGTCGAGCAGCGCGATCAGGTGGCCTATCGCGGGCGACCGATTGTGGTGGGGGGCACGCCCGAGCAGCGCGGGGCCGTCGCGGCGGCAAGCTATGAGGCGCGTGAGTTTGGCATTCGGTCGGCGATGCCCGCCCGGATTGCGCGTCAGCGGTGTCCCCACGTGGTGTTTGTGGCGCCACGCTTTGAGGTTTACCGCGAAGTTTCGCAGCAGGTGCGGGCAATTTTTGCGCGCTATACCGACCTGATCGAACCCCTGTCACTGGATGAGGCCTATCTCGACGTGACCGAAAACCTCGTGGGAGAGCGCTCGGCGATCGCGATCGCCCAGGCGATTCGCCAAGCCATTCGTAACGAAACACAGCTTACGGCCTCGGCTGGGGTTTCGATTAACAAATTTCTCGCCAAGATCGCCTCTGATCTCGATAAACCGGATGGCCTCTACGTGATTCGACCAGAGCAAGCCGCTGCGTTTATTGAAGCTTTGCCCATCGACAAATTTCACGGCATTGGCCGCGTCACTGCCAATAAAATGCATGAGCTGGGCATTGCGACTGGGGCTGATTTAAAGCAGTGGTCCGAAGCCGACTTGGTCAGACAGTTTGGCAAAGTGGGGCGGTTTTATTACCGGGCGGCGCGCGGCCAGGATGATCGCCCGGTTAATCCCAACCGGATTCGTAAATCGGTCGGAGCAGAAAACTCGTTTTCTCCCGATTTGGCCACTCTGCCAGAAATGGAAGCGGCCCTCACTAAAGTGGCGCAGCGGGTGGCGCAGCGCGTTCAGGATCAGCAGCGCGGCGGCTGCACGCTGACGCTCAAAATCAAATACAGCAGCTATCAGCAAGTCACGCGCAACCACACGCAGACTGAGCCCATTCGCGATTTTGAGGCGATCGCGCGGCTGGGTCAGGCGCTGCTGCATCAGCATCTCAATCGCGACCAAAAGGTGCGGCTGCTGGGACTGGCGCTCTCTAATCTAGAGCCGTTGCCCTCTGAAGTAGAGTTTACTCAGCTGATGTTGGATTTGGATTTGCGGGATTGAGTTGGGAGTTTAGAGTGGGGAATTCGGAGTTCGGAATTCGAAGGTCGGGACGGTTTTGTGGCATGGATAAAACCATTCATACTTTTGGGTTCTAGGGATTGAAATCTGGCGAAATCCTCGATTTTCGCCGCCACCAGCGCCTGCAGCTCTTGCGACTAAAGCGATGATTCGTACAACAAAGCTGCTCCGCATGATGAGCCAGGACTGAAGGGGCAGCAGTGTCGTGAGAAAACTTTCGGTTCCGTTTTTGGAAAACTGCTGTACCCTTTAGCCGATAAGGGATCTCAGCCAGCCAGCGCGATCAGGCCAACGGCTGGGAAGGTTCAGCAGCAGGTGACGAAGATGAAGTGGTTAAAGACTAGCCTCGGGATCAGCGGTCTGGTGGTCTCAACAACAGTTTTGGCGGGTGGGGCGATCTCTGGGCTAGCCGACCTGGCCGCCAGCGCCCCACCAGGGGCCGCGATCGCTGATCTAAGCTCTCTGACGACACCCGGCGCTGCAGCGGAGTCATTGATTAGCCAGCGACTCACCACCGATTATCGCGTGCCGGCGCTGCAAGAAGATTTTACTGGCAGCCTCTGGCTCGCCACCTGGCAAGGACAAATCGCTCGCATCAATGCTGAAACTGGCGAAGTGCAAGCCCGGCTGACCATGCCTGACAAAACGATTGGCGCACTGACTCAAGACCGGGTCGGACGCATCTGGGCTGGAACTTACTCTGGGCTGGTACGCGTTGACCCACGTACGAATCAAGTCACCGCTCAAAATTTATCGCTGCCCTCTAACCGAGTGCTGTCTTTACAGATCGATACCCGAGGATTTTTATGGGTGGGCACTGATCAGGGCCTGGCCATGGTCAGCCCCGACCAGGGGCAGTTGATGACGACGATGCAAGAGTTCTCGGGCACCAGCGCTAACGTGATGACGCTAGACGATGACGGCCACCTCTGGGTGGGCACGCTCAATGGCTTGACCCAGGTCGATACCGCGCGCGCGGCAGAAATTCGAGTCGTGCGCGACATCCCCGGCGGTATGGTGCAGGCGTTAGCCCGCGATGCTCAAGGAGCGCTGTGGGTGGGCACGCCCGAAGGCTTGTTTGTGGTCACCCCCGAAGACGGCAGCCTGATTCGACAAGTGACCGCCATGCTGGGGCAAAACGTGTTGTCACTGGCGTTTGATAACAATCAAGCGCTGTGGATTGGCACCGATGCTGCACTTAGCACGATGAATCCCTATAATGGCGAGATTTTCGGGCAAGTGCTGGGTCTGCCTGGACGACAAACCCTGGCAATTTCTCCCGATACGGGCAATAAGGTGTGGATTGGCACCAGCGAAGGGTTGGGCTGGGTCAGCACTACGACTGGACGTGCCTTACCTCACGGGGCCTTTGTGAATCCTGACTCGCTGTGAAATTAAGTAGATAGAGTCCATCATCTGTGTGGCATCAGCCGCAACACCTTCGACCCATGGCTTCATCGCCGCGCCGAACCGGGTAGCCCTGCTCCCAAACACCGCTCGTGGCTTGGCCCTGACCCGAAAATCCCTGACCTGGAAGCCTTTCGTCGTTTCGTTGAACAACGGAGCCATCCCACCCAGCTATCTGCGCCGCAGATGACCGCGAGAATTGCAATGGTGAGGATATCAACCTTGCTGCGCTCTATCCCCAGGGGCTTCTATCGTCTCAAAGTATTCGGCAATTCTGAGTTTAGGACGAAGTTGCATTGGCTAACCAGCGGCGGATGGGGGGCGTCTTAACCCTAAAATCTGATATCCCAGTCCTGAAAGTTAAAATGCGTTTGCCTTAAGTCGGATCGATTGCTGGGACATTAGTTGAGATTCTGGAAAGTTCCTTAGCCAACTAGAAGCATATCCTAAATCAGCAAAGTCCTATTTTTCAAGCAGTTAGTGGGATGCTTTAGTCGACTGACCGTTTTCCTCAGATACTCAAAACCTAATGGTCTTTAGTTTGGTACCCAACGCCAATCTAAACCGCGCTCTGCCCAGCAAGTAGCATTTTCAGCGGTCAAGGGCTTCGCAAACAAATAACCTTGGCCATAGTCGCACCGGGCTTGTCGCAGATAATCCATATGTTCTTCTTTCTCAACTCCCTCAGCGACAACCTTGACCCCAAGACTATGGGCCAAACCGATAATTGAGTGAATAATACTAATGCTTGTATTTTCAGTATTCAGATTGACTCTTGAAACAAACGAGCGATCTATTTTGAGGGTATCGATTGGGAAGCGGTTTAGGTAGCTCAAAGAAGAGTAGCCTGTACCAAAGTCATCAATAACCAAGGGAATACCAATTTGCCTCAGTTGATTGAAGACTTTGATCGTTTGCTGGCTATTTTCCATAGCGATGCTCTCAGTAATCTCAAGTTTAAGTTCATCATCGGCAATACCGTATTTCTCAATCAGATCCTTGACGCACCTCACCAAGTTTGTATCTGATAATTGTCGAGCGGAAAGATTAACATTGACAGACAGTGGAATTTGAATTGCAGGGATTTGTTTCCAGTTGGCGAGTTGTCGGCATGCTTCTTGAATAGTCCACATCCCAATTTGATAAATTAGGTTTGTCTCTTCTGCAATTGGGATAAAAGTATCTGAATCAATCAAACCTCGCTCAGGATGATTCCAGCGAAGCAATGCTTCAAACCCCACTAAATTCCTCAAACCCAAAGAAACAATAGGTTGATAGTAAAGCTGTAGCTGATGCTGATCAATTGCGTGCCTTAAATCACCATCAAGCTGGAGGAGTTCTTGCGCTTTTTGGTGCATGCTTTCGTCAAAGACAACAAACCTCGATTTTCCAGCTCTTTTCGCGTGATACATCGCTGTATCAGCGTCTCTCAAAATCTCTTCTACCGTTTGATACTGAAGCTGACTAGATGCAATACCAATACTAATACTAGGATAGACTTCTTGATTACCCAGACTTAATGGTTTAGAGATATTATTTTGTAGTCGTTTTGCTACGATAATCGCTTCATCTAAGCTTTCTAAGTTATCAAGCAAAATCGCAAACTCATCACCGCTCAGTCGAGCTGCCATGTCATAGGGACGGATGCAGGCTTTAAATCGTTCAGCTAGCTGAATCAGAAACTGGTCTCCTGCTAAGTGTCCAAGATTATCATTGATCATTTTAAACCGATCAACATCAATGAAAAATATGGCAAACTGATGATCTTCTAAAAGTGTATTTTTAACCGCCAGAGATTTCTGTACCCTTGATAAAAAAGCTGGCCTGTTAGGCAAGCCTGTTAAATCATCTATCTGAGGAAGCCGTAGGGCACCCTGAGCTTGCCTCATGCCTTCCTCAATGTTTGAAGCATTCTTTTTCTGGCTGAGAGAAAGCTCTTCCTGCTTTACATTCAAGAAATCAAACATCTTCGTTAGAAATTTTTCAAGGGTCCCGTTCAGCTGAAACTCATCTCCGCATTGAACAAAGATCG
>JBCBJQ010000052.1:0-40248 GCA_038523235.1 Cyanobacteria bacterium J06626_4 | reverse complement strand
TCCCTACACGACGCTTCCGATCTCTCCGCTCAATCAGCTATATTGCTTGCCAAGTCAAACGTTGAGGGTTGAGCGGAGTCGTTCGCGCTAGCGTCTCTGCCAGGAGAAAACCCGTCTGCAGAATGCTTGTGCCTACCTACTTAGAAAAGCTGCCTGTTGATGGTCGGCAATACCAAATCGCTGTGATCTGGACGCGAACTTTTAGGCAGCTTTCTAGGGATGCTCTCATTTCAGTTCGCTAAGACACGGCACATGTTTCTGCCCTCTACTCTCTACATCTCTACTCCCCACCTTTGTCCCCCAATCGCCAAACATCGCAGCGGATGAATGACCGCAAGCTGCCGATATGATCGATTACTAACAAGAGTCCAAAGGTTTCAGGCAGTCTCTCTATCTTGTGCGATGCTAAATTACGCCCGTACTTAGTGAACATGATTCGATAGGCATGCCCATGGACGACAAATTTATGCTGATGATTCCGGGGCCGACTCCGGTGCCAGAGAGCGTTTTACTCGCCCAAGCCCAGCACCTGATTGGTCACCGCAGCGGTGAATTCAGCCAGATTATGGGTGAGGTGTCTGATGGGCTCAAGTGGCTTCATCAAACCCAAAATGACGTGTTGATGTTGACCGCCAGCGGCACCGGCGCGATGGAAGCGGGCATTATCAACGTTTTAAGCGTGGGCGATCGCGTGCTCGTTGGCAGTAATGGTAAATTTGGCCAGCGCTGGGTAGATGTCTGCGAAGCCTTTGGCCTCAAGACTGAGGTAATTTCAGCGGAATGGGGTAAGGCGCTGAACCCCGATGACTTTAAAGCGGCGCTAGAAGCTGACACCGAGAAAAATATTAAGGCTGTGATTATCACGCACAGCGAGACTTCGACCGGGGTATTAAACGACCTGCAAACGATTGCGGGCTACGTCCACGCCCACGGTGAAGCGCTGATCTTGGTGGATGCGGTCACGAGCTTAGGAGCCTGCAGCGTACCCATCGATGAGTGGGGGCTGGATGTCGTCGCCTCGGGTTCGCAAAAGGGCTACATGGTGCCCCCCGGCTTAGGGTTTGTCACGATGGGCGATCGCGCCTGGAAAGCCTACGAAACCTCAAACATCCCCAAGTTTTATCTGGATCTCGGCCCCTATCGTAAAAGTGGGGCGAAAAACACGACGCCGTTTACGCCGCCGGTGAGTCTATTCTTCGCCATTCAAGCCGCGTTGAAGATGATGCAAGAAGAGGGTTTGGACAACATCTTTGCCCGTCATGCCAGACTTCAACAGGCGACTCGGGCGGCAATGAAGGCGCTTAACCTGCCGCTGTTTGCTGCCGATGAGGTGGCGAGCCCGGCGGTGACGGCGGTCATGCCCCAAACGGTGGAGGCCGAAAAAATTCGTTCCACCATGCGCAAGGACTTTGATATTGCGCTAGCGGGCGGCCAAGACCACTTGAAGGGCCAAATCTTTCGGATGGGGCACCTGGGTTTTGTCGGCGATCGCGACATTTTGACGGCGATCGCGGCGCTAGAAGCGACGCTCGCCAAGCTGGGAGCCAATGGTTTCTCGTCAGGAGCTGGCCTCGTCGCTGCTCAGCAGGTATTGTCCGCTTAATTGCTCGCCCGCTGACCGGCATTTTCGTTCAGGGGATGCCGGTCATGCCAATGCTCTGTTAGGGAGTTGCTCAAAAACAGTGGTCTGGATCTTAGGGGTTTGGCAACCTCGAACCCCTGCAAAGACCTGCCGGTCGGGTCTCAATTGGGCTAGGCAATCTCGTTCTCCTGAGCGCGTCTGCTTCATTGAGCGGTTCGTCCTGTTATCTTGCTAACAGAGACTGGCTCATTCAAGGACGGCAGCAAAGTCATGAAAGTGTGGGGACGCTTGGCGCGGGTAATTCGCTCTCAGGTGGGTGATTGGGTACAAGCTGCCGAAGATCCCGAAAAGCTGCTAGATCAAGCGGTGACAGACATGCAAGGCGATTTAATTCAGTTGCGGCAATCGGTGGCGCAGGCGATCGCCACCCAAAAACGCACCGAACGCCAGTGCTATCAAACGACGACGCTGACGCAAGAATGGTACAACCGGGCGCAGTTGGCCTTGAGAAAAGGTAATGAAGGGCAGGCTCGCGAAGCGCTTGCTCAGCGCCATAGCTATTTGCGGATGCAGGCGCAGCTAGAAAACCATATTGGTGAACAGAAGGGCATCATCACCAAGCTCAAAGCCAATATGCGAGACCTGGAGGTCAAGATTGCTGACGTGCGCACTCGCCGCGATATGTACATTGCGCGGGCGCGTTCTGCGGCGGCGTCCCAACGGATTCAAGACACGATCGCCCAAGTCGGCAACGAGCGATCGCTCGGCACGCTCGGTCGGATGGAAGACCGCGTGCTGGATCTGGAGGCCCAAGCCGACGCCATGGCCGAATTGAATCAGTCCATGGCCGCCGGATCGTTAGAAGGTCGCTTTGCGGCGCTGGAGCAGGACGCAGAAGCCGCGATCGAAGATGAACTATCCGCGATGAGAGCCAACTTGCCCGGTGCCTGAAGACAGCTGAATTCAGTGCTGTTCACCAGTGCTACTCCCTGAGCTCCTCTGCCCCCTAATAGCACGCCGCAGTTTGATTCGGTCACTCCAGATACCTGAAACCGCTATCTGACAGGCTTTCTAACTCCGACTTCCGACTTCCGACTTCTGCATTCCGACTTCTGCTATAGCCCTGAAAAATTGCCTCAAGCTTGCACTTTCTCAGACTGGGCATAGGTCGGTGGCGCTAAGTCTTCCAGATGCTTCCAACAGACGGTGCAAGCGGGCAAATCGTGCTCAATCGCATATGGTTCGTGCACCGTATCAATCCAGTTGAGAAACGTCTGAAAGTTCTGCGTGACGGTTTTCGGATCATCCTGCACCGAGCCCAGTTGAAAGTGAGGATCGGCATTTTCCACGGCAAAGGGGCAGGCATGGAAAGTGCCATCCGTTTTCAGCACGGGATAACAGTGAGGGCAGCGATTGGTGTCTTTCGGTCGCGTTTCCTCGCCGGTGAACGGATCAACGCCCCGACCCGAGTCCACAATGTCAGGATGTCCGATCGCGATCGTCCCCGGCTGCGCTCGCTCCTGGGCCTCCAACTTTCGCAAAGATGACAGCGGCATTTGCGGCGCTCCGTCCCCGGTCGCGATGGAATAGTTCAGCGATGCCGTGGTTTGGTCCAGCGGATCAGAGGCCAAAATCGCCAGCAGGCGATCGGCCTGAATGCCGTTGGAATAGATCACGATCGCCCCTTGAAAGCCGTGCTCGCGCAGATAGGCGATCGCCCACATGACGTTGTCATGATTCAAGGTCGGCTCCCCGCCGTAAAACTTGATCGTGCCCGCTGCGTGCAGCATGACGCTGTTCAGGGTGGCATCCAAATGCTCAGGCGTGTATTCCGTATACCACCCCTGCGGCTTGCCAAAAACCGTGCAAAAATCACAGTCCCGATTGCACTGGTTGCCGGGATACAGGTGCAGTTCCATCAGGCGATTGTCTTCAATCACGCCTCTGGCCCGCGATGCCCGTTCTTTAAAAACCATGATTAAGCTGCCTCTCTGATCGAGTTGACCGGAAGTTGTGGACGAGGGAATGGAAAACTGGGAAATGGGGTTGGACACCCCACGCTAAAAATCTAAATCGCAATTTGCGCCTCCCACTCGGACTCTAGGCGCGTTGTGTATTCGGCATTCACCACCGGCACGGTGTCTTGCGAGAGCATTTGCAGGGGCATGCCATAGGCCGCTTCCACCTGATCAAAGTCTGCCTGCAGCTCGGGGGAGAGCAGCGATCGCGTCAACAGGGGCGGGTCGCCCCAAACTGTAGGATTGAACTTTTGCAGTTGCCCTTCAGGACTCGACAAAATGTTGGCGAGCACCATCGCTCCCGCTGGATTACTGGCATTGACGGGAATTGCCGTAAAAGAGGGATCATTCAACGCGGCACCGGGTAAGGCAAACGCCTGGGTGGTGTCAGGAAACTGACCGGTGGCAATGCCTTCGGCGATGCGAGCAGTAAAGGCCGGCATCATCCAGATTTCGCCATTGGAAAACAGTTCTTGCAGGCGGCTTTGTGTCGGCGGATAGGTGGAGCCTTCGCGCCAGAGATAGGGTTCTAACTCCTGTAGATACTCCCAGACTTGGGGCGAGTTCTGATTCCATAACGCCTCGTCAAACTCGGCCCCGGCATATTGCTCGTAGCCACCGGTTACCCCATATAAAACGGTCAGCAAAAAGCGACTGCCGTCAAATTGTGGCGGAGCGACATAGGTAAACCGACCGGGATTAGCCTGCGCCCAAGCCAGCAGTTCCTCAAAGTTAGTGGGAGGCGTTGGCACCCGAGCGCTATCTCTCGCCATCAGGTAAAACGCCCCGGTATAGGGCGCAGAATAGCCCTCAATCGGCAAGCCAAAATCATTGCTGACAGCCGGATCGTCAGCATCGTAGTACTGCATGGCGGGCAGTTGGTCGGCAAAGGGGCCAAACAGCAGGTCGCCTTGTTTCAAGGTGCGAAAGTTTTCGCCGTTGATCCAAATCAGGTCGATGCTGCCCCCGGTGGTCACACCAGCCTGCACTTCGCCCACAACTTTATTCACCGCTTCGACCGTGTCATTCAGCGGCACACGATTGAGGGTGACCTCATACTGAGTCTGCAACTGCTCGGCCACCCAGCCATCGGCATAGCTGTTGACCTGATCGCTACCGCCCCACATGGCCCAGTTGACGGTGGTGCCACGGGCGAGTTCTATCACCTCATCCCAAGGGGTCACAGTGGGGTCAAATGCTGGCAGAGCAGCCTGTTGACCGCGATCGCAATTGCTGACCAGCGTGGCTAGGGTAGCGCTGGCAGAGAGATATAGGAAGCGGCGGCGAGGCAAGTAGTGCATATGGCGGGGCGCTAGGGGGGAAAGAGTTGGAGTAGAGGGTGATAGGGGAGCGGATTGGGGGACAGTCTGCCAGCCTTAATGGGCGCAAAGCGCCGATCCGTTCACAGTTAAAGAGTCAAGGAGACAGTGCTTTGGGCACGGACTGCTGCGGGGCTGGAACTGTCGGTGTCGGGAAACTCCAGAGGGCATCGGGGGGGAGATGGGCAAAGGCGGTTTGACCGATCGCCCAGTTTTGGCTGGGGGGCACCCAAGCCTGGAGTTCTAGTCCTGCTGGCGTTTTCAGGATGAGGTGGCGCTGGGTGCCGGTAAACCGGTTTTGGCAAACGGTGACGGGTAGGAGGTTCGTGCCACAAATTTGGTCGGCCAGTAAATGAATGCATTCGGGACGAATAGTGACCTGCACAGTGCCCTGCTGAGGAAAGTCGGTGGTGAGCACGTCGCCACCGGCCAGCGTGAGTCGATGATGGTCTGCCGCTGCCGTGAAAAAATTGACACCACCAAAGAAGTGGGCCACGCTGGCATCGCCTGGGCGCTGATAGAGCCCTTCAGGGGTCTCGACCTGACGCAGGCAGCCGTCGAACATCAGGGCAATGCGGTGCGACATGACGACGGCTTCGCTTTGGTCGTGGGTGACGATCACCATGGTGACGCCGGTTTCTTCCTGCAGTCGCAGCATGAGCGTTTGCATGTCGCCCCGCAGGTTGGCATCCAAGGCGGAGAGGGGCTCATCTAACAGCAACACTTTGGGGCGAATCACCAGCGATCGCGCCAGCGCGACCCGCTGCGCCTGCCCCCCAGACAATTCCGCCGGTTGGCGATCCTCAAATCCGGTGAGCTGTACCTGATCCAGCAGCGCCAGCGTCCGGGCTTCACGTTCCGCCCGATTCACACCCCGCATCTTGAGGCCAAAGGCAACATTTTCGCCGACGCTCAAATGGGGAAACAGCAGCCCTTTCTGCAGCACCAGGGCAATCTCCCGCCGCTCCGGGGGGACGCGATTCAGCAACCGCCCCTGTAAGGCGATCTGTCCCTGATCGGGGCGCAAAATTCCGGCAATTAGCTGCAGGGTGGTTGATTTACCGCAGCCTGACGGTCCCAGCAACGATAGCCGCTCACCAGCGGCAATCTCTAGCCACACATCGTTGACTGCGGGGACATCGCGAAACCGTTTCGTTAGCTGTTGCAGGGAGAGATAACCCAACTCAGACATCGCCCAACCCTCCGATCGCCGCGTCATCACTCAGGGCGCGGCTCGAAAACAGCAGGAACACCAACGCTGGCAGAATCGATGTGATGGCGATCGCGGCGGTTAGCCCGGTATTGCCGCCCTGCAGCGACGTAAACAACACCATTGGCAGCGTCAACACGCGACCGCTGCCGACAAAGAAGGTGAGCAAAAACTCATTCCACGAAATTAGGAAGGCAAAGAGCGCCCCAACGACCACGCCAGGAGCAATCAGCGGTAGGGTAACCTGGCTTAGCACCTGCATCGGGGACGCCCCCAGCGTGCGAGCTTGGGCCTCATAGCTGAGGTCAAAATTAGCGTAAACACTGCTCAACACCAGCGTCATATAGGGGATGGTGGGTAACAGATGCACCAGCACCACGCCCAGCAGAGTGCCACTTAGCCCCAGGCGAATCAGCACAAACTGAATCCCCATCAGGGTCGCCAGGGGCGACACAATGATCGGTAACAGCAAAAACAGCTTGATCGCCCCTTTACCAGGAAACTCCATCAGCCCCAGGGCGCGACCGGCCGGTAGTCCCACCACCAACGCTAGCGTCGTGGCCAGACTGGCGATCGCTAAACTCTGAACAAACCCCTGACCGACTTTCGTGCTGGCGGTAAAAATAGCCTGCCAGTTCGCCACTGTCCACTGTTCGGGCAGCAGCTGCGGAAAGTACCAGCCCTGGGCAAAGGACCAGATCAGTAGCGGCAGAAACGGCAAAAACAGCACGCCAATAATCAGCGATAACACTACTTTGCGAGTCATGGCTGCCTCCTAAACGTGGCCTGCCGAAAGGGACTGCCAGAGCCGAGCCACAGGTAGAGCGCAATCACGCCGAGGGAAATCAGGGAGAGGATTAGCCCCAGGGCCACAGCGATCGATCGCTGGGTCAAATCACTATCGGTAAAAGCTTGGTACACCAGAATAGGCAGCGTTTTTGGGAAAGTGGACCCCAGCAGAAAGGGCACTTCAAAAGAGCCAAAGATAAAGCCAAAGACAATCAAACTGGCGGAAATAATGCCCGATCGCAGCAGCGGCAGCGTCACATGCCAAAAGCACTGCCAGGGACTGGCCCCCAGCGCTCGAGCCTGCATGCCATACTCCGGGCGAATACCCCGCAACACTGCCAGCAAAATTAAGGTCATAAACGGAATTTCTTTCCACAAAAAGTGGATCATGACACCCAGGTTGGCCGCGTCATTGACCAGGAGGGGAAAGTCTTGGTCAGAGCTAAGCCAGCCGAGGTTAAACAATAGCCGCGAGAGTAAACCACTGGGAGAGAGCAACAGAAGAATTCCGGCAATGCCCACCAGGTGCGGAATCGGCAGCGTCAGCTGACAGGCAAAGCTGGCCCAGCGTCCAGCCCCCTGCAGCAGCAGCGCCAACCCCAGGCTGAGCAGGGTCGAGAGTGCCGTAGCGGTGAAGGCAATGTAAAGACTCAAGCCTAATGAGTGCCAAAAGGCGCTGTGGCTGAAGGCTAGTCGATAAGCATCGAGCGAAAATGTACCGTCGGTGGCCAGCCCCAACAGGCCGACGCTCTGCAACAAGGCCAGCACTAGCCCGCCCCCAAACAGCCCCGCAATCAGGCTCACCGCCGGGAGCACCAGCACATACGCCTGCCACGCTGTCTCAGAGCGCGCCGACCAGACTCGCGCCCACCATTGCTGCCGGGAATTCTGTGAGGCGGGTACTGTGGTCATGGCAAGGGAGCCTCCAGCAGCGCCATGACCTCGGCTCCCATCTGCGTCAGCCGCTGTTGACCGGCCTGTGCCCGTTCCAGGCGAGCGGCTGTACTGCGGTTAACGGAGGCGCTGGTCTGGAGACTGTCAGCGGCATCGGCATACCAGCGGTGAGTGGTGAGGCCATAGTTCGCCAGCCAACAGAGCGATCGCAAAGCGGGAAACGCCCCAAAGACGGCGAAATGTACCTGAATGGTTTGCGCCAGCTCCGCATCTTCGAGCGCGGCGTAGTAGGCATTGAGGAAAAACTGCCGATCTTCACCGGGCATCTGGTAGCCCTGTCGCCGCTGAATCGTGATTGGGGAAAGAAAATGTCCCAAGTCACCGGCGGGAGAGCCAATTTCAGCCCATTCCCAGTCAATCAAATAAGCCTGCTGATTATTCATCACCCAGTTGTCATAGGTATGGTCACTGTGCACCAGACAGGCATGGCGATACTCGGTCAGCAGCGCTTCGCTAGCAAGCCGGGTCTCTGCCTGGGCTAGCACCGCCTGGAGCAGGTCGCTGATTGTGGCATCGGCGGCTGGCGAGTCTAAATAAGACTGAGCATAGTCTCGCGCTTCTTGCCAAAACACCGTCAGGGGATGACTCACCTGCGGCACCAGCGGCGATAGCTGATGCACTGACTCATATCCCGATCGCCGTGGGAGGCGATGCAGGCGAGCCAGCGTGGTGGCGCACTGCTGCAGGTGCCGACGGCTATAGTCCATCGGCCCACCGGCAATATAGTTGGTGATGAGATAGGTATAGGGAAAGTCTGAGGTCGCGGTGCGTTGCTCACCCAGGAGTTCATGGCCCAACCCTGACCCGGTGAGATAGCGCAGGATGCTGCCTTCAAACTCGGTCAATCGGCTAAAGTTGCCCTGAAAGCGCTGATTGGGGGTGTTGACTGCCACCCGTACCAGCCGATCGCTGCCCCACCGAAAAATGACGTTGGCCTCGCCGTGGGCCATGAGTTCCAATACGTCACGCTCATTCAACAAACAGCGGGCTTGGAGGTGCGATCGCAACGCCTCGCACAGCTGACCTAAATTTAGCAAGGTTGAAGCAGACAATAGACTGGCGCAAAACGCAGTAAAGGCTGTGAGTATCATAGTTAACATGACTCCAAACTCACATGAACGACACCTTAAAAGTTCCTGAGTTTAGTGACTGTGGTGAGCGCCGCTCTCGACTGACAGCTTATATGGGACTCAGTGCCTCTAGTTCTAGATCCAGAAGCTGACGGTAACGGCTCTCGCCGAATCAAAGCTGTAAACTCGCCTCAAATTTTGGCTGCCCCTGCAGTCTGGCTCCTGACCTAAAAGTAAGACTTGATCTCCCTGCCTGATCAAAGAGAGGAATCAAATGTTTAGCCTTTTCTTAATAAACAGCAGGGCCGTAGGCAGTGACTGTGCCCTCAAAATTCCAAAAAGAGGAGGGCAATGCCGCCTTGTCAGGCAGTTGATGACATGTGCAGGAGCGGCAAAGCCGGTCATGGGAGCCCTCGTCTCTGGATGGCGCCGAGCCTGCCCAGGCTTGCCGGATGCCAGGCTCGCCGGTCAACAAGGTATCTTAATGGCAAGCAGCCGCAGTCACTTGATGACTCACGATACCGCTACTTCTAAATGCTTTACGCATCTTAATTATTGGAAAAATGAGGGCGAGAAAAAAATCCTATAATTTCCACAAAAGCGCGAAATCGGGCGCGATTCACCGTTTTTTGTCGTCTTGCCAGCTCTCGTAAAAGAATTGGGTTAGATCGCCGTATTCTGTCATTCCAGACGAGTTTTAATCCAAACCGATGTCTTTCAGCCAAGACGTCAAGCGAGAAAAGCCGCAGCGGCGACAATCTCGGTGTGGCCCTTGAAATAACGTCATTATCCCCGCAGCGACGAGAGACGATCGGGTAACGCTTGAGGAGAATTTAGGCCCACTTTCTGAAATCTCGGTCTGGCGAATAGAAGCATTCTAGAGACTGTTGTTATACTGGGTTATCTAAAGATTTGATGAATGTTCGCGATCCCAGAGTCATGGCGAGCCAGTTTGGGATAAGACCGTATCAGTCTTTAGCTAGTGGCAGAGGTGCATTCAAGTGGTCACGTTTGAACAAGTCAGCCATCGGCGAATCAACTATCGGTGACCCGATGCTCGCCAAGGCTTAAATCTATCTATCGTTACAGGGTTGAATTATGGGTAGCGTATCCAAGACTGCTCATCCTAAGCTCTATATCAACGTCATGGAACTGCTAGTTGCCGAAGAAGTAGGGCGGCAGCTGGCAGGCCTGCCAGAGCGAGTTTCTAAATATGTGAAGCGGACAGAGGTAGAAACCTTTGCCCTTAATCGTCTGCCTGCTCTCTATGCATCTAGTGAAAAAGGGCTTCAGCACCAGTACGAGCATGCCCAGCATGACCTGCGGGCCGAGATTCTCAGTGCGGTGCGTCAAGCCTTTGCAGCTGTACAGGTCGATCCGATTCGGCTGTCGCAGCCGCTGCAGCTCAATCAAGAAGAAGAGGCGGTTTTGCAGGCTCTGCGAGAGCTGCTCAAAGAACCTAATCTAGACTGGAAGTCAGCCCTGCGTGAAATTCAACGAATTCAAGACCGGCGGCAATCAGAGGCAGTTAAACCGCGACCTGCCGCTGCGCGGCCTGTTGCCCCCCAGCCCCAACCCATTAGTGGTGAAGACCCCCATCACACCACTGCTTGGCGACCGGGTACCTACGGCAGCCGGGTCAGTTGGCGGCCGCGCGAGTCACCGTCGTCGTCTGACGAAGGGTTTCGCGATAATGCGCTCTAGCGGCTGTTGACAGTCATCTTAAAACCTATGTCTCTAGGCTTTTCTGGCAGGTCTTTAACGCCATTTCTAGGTTGGCTAGAGGTCTTTTTCGTAGAAGCGTTAAGACGGCGCCAGGGGCAGGAGGAGCTCCATGAACTTCAGATCTAACCAGCGATCGAATTTGTAGCCGACCTGATGAAAGTGGGCGACTTCTTGAAAGCCAAATTTTGCATGCAAATCTAGGCTGACGGTGTTGTCGGCATCAATGCCCGCTACCAGCGCATGAAATTCTTGCGCTTCAGCTGCTTCGATCAGGTGAGCTAACAGCTGCTTGCCTAGCCCTTGGTGCCGGCTCTGAGGCGCGACATAAACTGAGGTTTCTGCCGTGTAGCGATAGGCTTCCCAGGCGCGAAAGGCTCCCAAGGCGGCAAATCCCGTCACGTGCCCCGTGCTATCAGCAACCAAAACCGGAAACCCGGCCGCTTGCTTGGCGGCAAACCAGGTCTGGCGCATGGCTAAGCTATGAGGCTCATAGTCGTAGACGGCAGTAGTGTGCAAAATGGCATCATTGTAGATGCTCAGAATCTCTGGCAGGTCAGCGCTTGAGGCTGGACGAATGATTGTGTCGGTCATCAGACTGCCACCGTCTACTGCAGCTGAGCAGGCAGGGTGGTCGGCCGCAGCGTAATCGTTTGAGTCGCTTCCCCACGGGTCACTTCAACGTCTAGGGGTTCCCCAATTTCGCTGGCATCGACTTGGGCCTGCACGTCTGCTGGGGTTTCGACCAAGTTGTTGTTCACCTGCGTAATAATATCGCCAGCTTTGAGCCCGCCTTTTGCCGCGGGGGTGTCTTCCATCACGCGCACAATGAGCACGCCGACATCAGCGGTGACTTGTACGCCCAGTTCTTCTTCAGCGTTGATGCGATCGCGCATTTCGGGGGTCAACAGCACCATTTGTACCCCGAGATAGGGATGCTCTACTTCGCCGGTTTCAAACAGTTGGTTCGCAATGCGGGTAAAGGTTTCGACGGGAATCGCAAACCCCAAGCCTTGGGCGTCTTTGCGAATGGCGGTGTTCATGCCAATCACTTCGCCGCGATCATTCAGCAGCGGCCCGCCAGAGTTGCCGGGATTAATGGCCGCATCGGTTTGGATAAACTGCACCCGCTTGTCAGGAATACCCACCTCGGAACTACTGCGGCCCAGCGCGCTAATAATCCCAGCCGTCACTGTATTATCGAGCCCGAGCGGATTCCCGATCGCGATCGCCCACTGCCCCGGTGATAAATCTTCGGTGCGGCCAAACGACACGGCGGGCATTGACTCCGCTTCAATCTTGACTGCCGCTACGTCGGTGACCTTGTCGGTGCCGACCACGGTGCCCTCAAACGAGCGACCATCGGTCAGCGTCACCGTGACCTTTGTTGCCCCTTCGACCACATGGGCATTGGTGATGATGCGACCATCGGTTGAGATAATAAAACCAGAGCCCGTACCCTGTGGAAAGGACTCGGGCGGCACCGGCACTTCATCACCAAAAAAGCGACGGAAGAAGGGATTTTCAAAGGCTTCAGGCATCTCGACATTGCTGTTCTCAGCGTCAATGCGCACGACAGCAGCGCCGACTTGATTGACGGCATCGGCAATAAAATTAGGATTGGCTTGGGTCGGGGGAACTAAAGCGATCGCCGGAGACTCATTAGCCTGAGGACGGTTGAGCGCGGGTTGTACCACGGGCGCGGTCGCAACGGTGTCTTCCGGTTGGAATTTCTGTGCCGTCCACACCTGATGGCCAGCCCAGCCAGTGCCACAGCCTACAATGAGCGTGGCTACAGTCAGCCCAATTTGCTTGAAAGCAATGGCCATCGCAAATCTCCTAGACATCGGGTGCGTTCAGAATGCCTCTACTTTAGCGAAAATGAGGCCTATGAGTAATCTGGTTCACAAATGGGGGCGCGGGCTTTAGCGACTTAATTCGCCGGGGTCGGACGAATCTCTCAATCAGAGTTAGTCAGTACAGGGATAGTAAGCATTAATGGTGGTTAAATCGACACAAAATCGGTCGCGAGAGTTCCCCTGGGAGCCATCAATTCGCCGCGCGATCGCCTCGGTGATCTCAGGATGCTTGAGCACGACGATGATGGCGCTGAGCATGACGCTGCCCCGCGCGATCGCTCAAGCCTCTGATCTCTGCCCCGCGCCGGTGCTGTCGCGGCTGACCACCCATGCGGTGCAGTCGGGAGAAACCATCGATAGTATCGCGGCAACCTACGACCTGTTACCCATCACCTTGTTGGCAATGAATCCGGCAGCGGTCAACGCCCTGACACCGGGCAGCTCGTTACGAATTCCCCCCTTCAATGGGGCCGAAATCACGGTCACCACCGGTCAAACCTGGCAAGACTTAGCTGCCGCCTATCAGTCCCGAGCCGATGTGCTGTTTGAGGTCAACGGCTGCCCAGAGGCCGTGCCGGGGCGGATCTTTGTGCCGGGCGTCAGCTGGCTGCTCGATAATGCGGCCCCAGCCGCCACTGAGCCAGCCGCGACTGATACCGACCCGTTATCGGCCTATCCCTTGGGGGAGATGGGAGTCATCGTGGGGAACTATGGCTGGCAAACCGATGCCAACGGTAATGAGTTGGTCTTTAGCAGCGGCATTAGTCTGGAAGCCAGTCCAGATATTGCGGTGCAATCAGCGGGGAATGGCACCGTTGCCTATGTCGGCGATGCGGGCTCACCCGGCATTCTCATCGTGATCAACCACGACCAAGGTTTGCAAACTCGCTATGTAGGCGTCACCACGCCAGTGATTGAGTTGGGCGATCGCGTGTCAGCAGGGCAGGCGATCGCCACCGCTGCGCCCCACACCGCAGACACCAGCCGCCTCTACTTTGAAGTTCGGACAAATACCTCTCTGGGTTGGGTGGCCCGTGACCCCGGCAACTACATTCCTGAGTTAGCGGTGCGTTAGTCGGGCCAGACCTAGGGCGAAAACAGCGTGCCGTCGGGCATGACCGCATCGATTAAACAGGCTTCTTCAATGTTGGCGTTCCAGACGCTGGCTTGAGATAAATCGGCCCCTGTCAAGTTGGCTCCCTTTAAGTTGGTTTCTGACAGGTTAGCCATCTTTAAGTCGGCAAATCGCAGGTTGGCGTCTCGCAGGTCAGCGCCCCGCAAAATGGCTTCTCGCAAATCGGCGTTTTCAAAGTTGGCATTCCCCAGGCGGGCCTGGTGCAAGTTAGCGCCAATCAAATTCGCGCCGATCAGCGTCGTGCCTTCTAGGCAGGCCCGACTGAGGTTTGCCATGCAGAGATTGGTCAAGCTCAGGTTGGCGATCGAGAGATTGGCCCCGTGGAGCGCCGCCCCGATCATATTGGCCGCGCTACAAACCGCCGCTGTGAGGTCAACACCATGCATAACGGCATCTTGCAAGGTCGTCATGGCAAAATTGGCTTCCCGCAAGTCGGCTTGGTTGAGCGTGGCGCTGGCCAAGTTGCAGCGTCCCAAGTCAGCGGTATAAAGGATGGCCCCGCTGAGGTCAGCCCCCGCCAAATTCGCCTCAGTGAGCTGCACCATACAGGCATCAGCTTGACTCAGACTGGCTTGTCTCAAATCGGCTTGTTTGAGCTGAGCCTCACGCAACACGCTGCGGGTGAGGTCAGCCGTCGTGAGCACGGCGGCATTGAGGAGTGCCCCTCGCAGGTGGCTGTCATGCAAAGACGCCTCGCGCAAGTCGGCCCCGGTGAGGTTGGCGTAGTCGAGATGGGCATAGCTCAGGTTAGCGGTATAAAAAAGCGCCTCGCGCAAGTCGGCATGGCCCAAATCGGCGTAGCGCAAATCAGCCATGCAGCAGTCAACGAGGGAAAGATTAACCGCTCGCAGCTGGGCCCGCTTGAGGGGGGCTTCCCGCAGGTTGATACGGCGGCTGGGTGAGGCGTTGACACCCGTTTCCGCCTGCGATCGCCAATCATTCCAAGTGGTGACGCCCTGGGCCAACAAGCCCATAGGCTGGGCGGTTTTCATGAAAAATTTCCTGAGTTCAGACGAGTCATAGCAATTGGCTGATGGTTAAGATCAAGTATTCCTTAATGGCTCGAGAAATTCTCACCGACGTCAGGGAGACGCATCCGTATTTTCAACCATCATGCCGGATGAAAGGCCCGGTCAAACCTAAAGAGACCGTGGCTGAAGTCGGTGATTGCCCCTCACCGTCCGTTACCATGAACGTTTTCATTGCAAGTCCCATGGTGGCTCCCCTATGACTGCTACGGCTATCACTCATCACTATCAAAAATTGATCAACGTCTCGACTCAGGGCAAATCATTGCGTCGCTTGACTGAGCCAGTGCAGCAGGCCGTCCGTGAGTCGGGCCTGACCACAGGACTCTGCACCGTGTTTATTCGCCATACATCGGCCAGTCTGACCATTCAGGAAAATGCTGACCCTGATGTGTTAGTCGATTTGGAAGCGTTTTTAGCGCAGCTCGTGCCCGAGGGGCATCACTATATCCACCATGCCGAAGGCCCCGATGACATGCCGGCCCACATTCGCACCGTGTTGACCAGCACGTCAGAGACGATTCCCATCGTTAAGGGACGCCTCGCCTTGGGCACCTGGCAGGGCATTTATTTGTGGGAGCATCGCACCCGCAGCCACACCCGCGAAGTCGTTGTTCATGTGGTCGGCAGTTAACACTATGGTTGATTCCCTCAGTCTGTCGATGATTCCCGCCTCACCCCCCGATTTCCGTTCAGGATTTGTGGGTATTGTCGGTCGCCCCAACGTGGGCAAATCGACCCTGATGAACTATCTGATCGGTCAAAAGGTCGCGATCACCTCTCCGGTGGCCCAAACCACACGCAACCGCCTGCGCGGCATCCTCACCACGGAGGCTGCACAAATCATCTTTGTCGATACGCCGGGCATCCACAAGCCCCATCATGAACTGGGCAAAGTGCTGGTGCATAACGCTCGCGTGGCGATCACCTCGGTGGATCTGGTGCTCTTTGTGGTGGATGGCTCAGTGCCTGCCGGACGCGGTGATCAGTTTGTGGCGACCTTGCTGGCGCAGCAATCCACCCCGGTCTACTTGGGGATGAACAAGACTGATTTGCGATCGTCCGACGAGGCCGCTGCCATCACGGCTAGCTATCAAGCGCTCGCTGATGCCCATCAATGGCCGCTGCTGGAATTTTCGGCGGCGACGGGCGATCGCCTGCCCGAGCTGCAGAACCGCCTCGTTCTAGGGCTGGAGCCGGGGCCTTATTACTATCCCCCTGATTTAATTACCGATCAGCCCGAGCGGTTCATCATGGGTGAGCTGATTCGCGAGCAGGTGCTGTATCACACCCGCGAAGAGGTGCCGCATTCCGTCGCCATTGCGATCGAAGCGGTAGAAGAAGACGAAAACATCACCCGCATTCTGGCCACAGTGCATGTGGAACGCGATTCGCAAAAGGGCATTCTCATCGGCAAAAAAGGCAGCATGATGAAAACGATCGGCACTGGCGCACGCGAACAAATGCAAAAGCTGATCACGGGCAAGGTTTATTTAGAGATGTTTGTAAAGGTGCAGCCCAAATGGCGACAATCGCGCACGCGGTTAGCAGAGTTGGGCTATCAGCGCGAAGAATAAAGCGGTTGCCTCATCGCGTCCTGCTTGCTGAGGCTGGGTATGCCCCCCTGCTTGAGAACGGTGCTGTGCTAGGAGAGCACTACCTGCAGTGCTCAAGCTGCCTAACTCGACGGGAAGCGACTCAAATGCCCATAGATTATTATCTATCTGATTGAGGTTTGTGATAGGCTTGCGCTTATTAATAGGATGATCCTAGTTCTTGCTACGGCGAGAAGGAGTTGAGCGATGACGCTGGCCTATTTGTTTCTGTTTGGTGGGGGTCTGTGCGCGATTTGGCTGGCTTTTCGCCTAGCGGAAGAAGTCATACGAATTGCGCTGGTTTCCACTGGCGCGATTGCGATGCTGTTCGGCTTTTTTCATTCTCCGGCGGAGCTGCAGGTTGCAGTTGAGGCGGTTTCTCTCGGGGGCGGTTGGTTGACGCTGCGATCGCGCTAAGCCCGGTTTCCTTCCCCTGTCTCCACTGTTTATAGTGAAAGCGTCCTCCCAGCCAGAGCGCCCATGTCTTTTGTCCCCACTGCGATCGATCTGCAAAATATTTTTCAAGTTTCTAATTTAGTCGTGCTGCCCTTTTGGGCGCTGATGGTGCTGCTGCCCAATTGGTCAGTGACGCAGCGGTTGATGCGGTCTTACATTCCCTTTGCTGCGCTTGCTTGTTTGTATGTTTATCTCTTTGTGACGGTGGATAGCAGCATTGTTGAGGCGTTTTCTGATCCGCAGCTCAAGCTTGATACCTTGGCGGGCATGTTTGCCAACTCCCACGTGATGGCGACCGGGTGGACGCACTTTTTAGTGATGGATCTGTTTGTCGGCAGGTGGATCTATTGGCAAGGTCAAGACAATGGCATCTTTACCCGCCATTCTTTAGCGTTATGCCTGTTTGCTGGGCCTTTAGGCCTGCTCACCCACTTTTTTACCGCTGCAATTGTTCAGCGCTTCTTTCAAGCTGGGGAGAGCAGCACATCATCAGAGCCGTCTGCTGTATAAGGTCTGATTGACACCGACCCCAAGACACGGGTTAATAGACCACATTTAGGTTTTCTAACGCTGGGTTTGACCTATGGTTTCGTCTGCTTTGTCTGGTTTGCTGCAGGTTCGTCGGGTCTTGGCGCTACGGCGCTGGCGATCGCTCTGGCGGTTTAGTGCGTTACTGAGTCTGAGCTTTGCCTTCATTGTGGCCTGCACGAGTAACCCGACGCCGGAAGCCGACGCGCCAGCTGATGCCGCCGGTGAAACGGCCAGCGATCGCATCGCGATTGGCACCACCCTAACCGCGCGCACTCTCGACCCCGCTGACGCCTACGAGATTTTTCCGGGCATTTTGCTGCATAACCTCGGTGATCAGCTCTATGCCTACGAACCCGGCACCACCGATTTAATTCCGCAGTTGGCGACTGAGCTGCCCACTGTCAGTGACGATGGCCTAACCTACACCATTCCCCTCCGGGACGACGTGGTTTTTCACGATGGCACGCCCTTTGATGCCGCCGCGATGGTGTTCTCATTAGACCGGTTTATGCAAAATGCTGGGCGACCCGCGTTCTTGCTGGCCGATCGCATCGCGTCGGTCGAAGCCACCGGCGACTATGAAATGACCGTCACGCTCAATTCGCCCTTTGCAGCGTTTACGGCCCTGATGACCTTTTGGGGCGTCACCCCCGTGCCGCCTGATGCCTATGAAATTGCCGAGGGCAGCTTTGTGCCCGACAGTTTTATTGGGACTGGTCCCTACAAGCTGGCGGCGTTTAACAGCGATTCCGTCAAGCTCGACGTCAACGAAGACTACTGGGGCGAAAAGCCGGCTAATGGCGGTATCGACATTCAGATTTTCAGCAGTGCGGTTAACCTTTACAACACCTTTACGACCGGCGGCGTTGATGTGGCCTACCAGACCCTTGACCCCGAGCAAATTTCGGCTCTAGAGCGCGATGCTGACACTGGCAACTGGCAAGTGGTCGAAGCGGGCACCACAGTGGTCAACTATATGAGCCTAAATCAGAAGATTGAACCGTTGAATGATGTGCGGGTACGCCAGGCGATCGCGGCCATGATTGACCGCAATCTGGTCAACGAGCGGGTGTTTCAAGGCCAGGCCGAGCCGCTCTACAGCTTGATTCCCACCAGTTTTGAGGTGTATGAGCCAGTGTTGCAGGAAGCCTATGGCGACGGCGACTTTGAGCAAGCGGAAGCCCTGCTGCGAGAAGCCGGTTTTTCGGAAGAGAACCCGTTCAACTTTGAAATCTGGTATCCCTCAGCTTCAACCACTCGTAGCGTGGTCGCCAATACCCTCAAGGAGTCCTTTGAAACGGGTCTGCCGGGACTAATTACCGTCACCGTGCAAACGGCGGAAAGCGCCACCCTCTGGGGCAATGTGGACAAAGGGGTTTATCCCTCAGTGCTGGCGAACTGGTATCCCGACTATTACGATGTCGATACCTTTGTGCAGCCCTTTCTCAGCTGCGAAACCGGCTCCGAAGAGACCCTGTGTGAAGTCGGTGCTAGCCAGGGCAACGGCTCTTTTTACTACAGCGATCGCGCGAATGAGCTAGTAGCAGCGCAGCAAGCTGAGCAAGATCCGGCGGTGCGCGATCAAATCATCAAAGACCTGCAAACCTTAGTCAAAGAGGATGTGCCTTACATTCCCCTGTGGCAAAACAAAGACTATGTTTTTTCCCAAGCTGGAATTGACGGTGTGGCCATTCAACCCACCCAACAATTTTTAATGTGGCAAATTAGCAAAGGTGGCTAATCTGTAGCAGGGTGTAGTCTGGCGATTACCAAACTCATCAAAATAAGTCTCCCTTAAGGGGAGAAATTGCTAAAGGTCAGCATGAGTCATTGCTGGCCCAGCGGTTGGTGACGATGTGGGTTTTTCTCGATGTCTCACTACCCTCTAGGGCAGCTCAGGTCTTGCTCTCGATTCGCTATGGTGGATTAGGGAAAACCTGTCTTGCCTTGATCGGGAGCGATTAAAATCAAGGCAAGCTACAGAATTTTATTTAATTTATGACCGTTTATCTATGACCGTTGCTTTGAACAAGTCCGATAAAGCCTCGCAAATTTTGAATGGCGCGCTGCAAGAATTTTTGGCCCATGGTTATGCGGGCACGAGTATGGATCGCGTTGCGGCCACTGCAGGGGTTTCAAAGCCGACGGTTTATAACCATTTTCAAGATAAGGAGGGGCTGTTTCGCGCCCTAGTGCAAAAGATTGCCTGTGAGCGGTTTCAAATTAAGTTCACCCCTGAAACCTTGCAAGAGCCGCCGGCTGACTCGCTGCCGCAGTTGCTGACCAAAATGGTGGATGCGATCGCCGAGGATGAAGATTATCAAGACTTTGTCCGGTTGGTGATCGGTGAATCGGGGCGGTTTCCTGAGCTGGCCAGAACCTTCATTACCTACCTGTCAAAGCCTGGACTAGAGCTCATGCAGGCTTATCTCAATGAGCATCCTGAGTTTGACGCTGCCGACTCGCTGGCGACGGCCCAAATCATTCTCGGTTCAGCCGTTTATATGTGTTTAACCCAATATATTTTGCACGGTCGCGACATCATGCCGTTGAGCAAAGAGCGCTATATCACCACCATGGTTGACCTCATGTTGAAGCGCCCCTGCAAGGGGTGAGTCAACCCGTTCAACGAGCCGGGGGCTCGCTTCGGATTCACAAGCAGACCTGAAGCCATAGCAGAATCGGAGCTCGGCATTCGGCATTCGGTATTGAGATGCTGGTCAAATAACGGCTTCAGTCATCTGGAATGTTTTGGCCTGACTGCGGTTTGCTGCGCCCATTTGGCTAATTTCCTCGGGTTTTGATTTCGCCAGTTTTTGATGTCGCTCGGCAATGTTGTCTACATCTCCCGTTCTTGGCAGCCAAAACGGCTACCATCAATCATCGAAGCGTTGCAGCAATTTTTTGGCATGGCGAGTTTGCCACCCTTTCAAAATCCTGACTTGTTTCGTCAGGCGATGACCCACAAATCCTATGCCCGTGAGCATGCCGAGGTACCCGGTGACAACGAGCGACTGGAATTTTTGGGTGACGCCATTCTGACTTTTTTATGCGGTGAGTTTTTGTTTGCACGGTATCCCCACAGTGCTGAGGGCACGCTAACGCCGCTGCGGGCCTCGTTGGTAGATGCAACTCAGCTGGGCCGCTTTGCCCAGCAGTTGGCGCTGTCGCAGCATCTGCGGTTGGGCAAAGGGGTCGAGGGCAGTGGCGGTAGAACCAACACCCGCTTGCTCAGCAGTGCTTTTGAAGCGTGGATCGGCGCCTACTTCTTAGATCAGCGATCGCGCATCGAACCCGTTCGTGACTTTGTGTTTCCCTTGTTTGAGTCGGTGGTGGAGTCGCTGGCCGATCCCACCCAAAATATCAACGAAAAAAGCGCTTTACAAGAATGGGCATTGGCTCAAGCTGGCACAATCCCCACCTACGACATTGTGGCGGAATCGGGCCCCGATCACGCTAAAGAGTTCACTGCCACTGTCCGCATTGGCCCCCAAGTATGGGGCACCGGTTGCGGACGCCGCAAACAGGATGCCGAAAAGGCAGCGGCGCTGGCTGCGCTGCAACAATTAGGCGTTGTTTCAGACCCTTACAATTGACGCCAGATCTCCGGCAGCCAGTCCACCGGCACTTGGCTGAGAGACTGCTGCTGCGATTCCATGCCCAGATATCGCGACTGCAGATGCAAGTTTCTCACCAAGGCTTGAAAGGCCGTATCCGTGGTGGCGGCCTCCATCGCCTGCCAGCCCGTCAGCGCTTTGATGTAATGGGTCGTGGCTTTAGTTAGTAGCGGCTGCTGCGCTGTCGCATCAGGGGCCAAAGCGATCGCCAACTGGTCATACACCACGCCGACGCTATGGTGGGTGGCCCACTGATCAAAACTGAGGTGGCCAGCGGGGGCCTGCTCCCCAGCCAATAGGGCGGCTTCGTAGGCGGCGATCGCCTGTTGCCAAGCTTGCTGTTGTTCGGTTGAGCGTTCTTCGTAGTGACCGCCGAGATCCCAATAGGCGGTACCGAGGTTGTTATGGGTCGCCGCACACCCAGCGGGGTCGTGCTCTAAGGTGCGGTAGGCCAGCGCCGTTTGATAGGCCTGAATGGACTGTTCCAAGAGGAAAATGGGTCGCTCATGGCGGGAGAGACTCCACAGCGCAATGCCCAGATTATTTTGCAGTTGGGCGTAGGCTTGGGGCTGCTGCTGGGGGTGAGATTGGCGCAGGGCCTCTTGATAGGCCGCGATCGCCCGATGTAAATGATGTGCCTCTTGAGTGTGTTGTGAGAGGCTCCAGTAGGCGGTACCTAGGTGAGTTTGCAAGGTGGCGTACTCTTCGGGCATGACCTCAACAGGGGCATACTGCAGAGCCCGGTGAAAAGCCCGCACTGCTTTCGCCAGATACTGCAGTGGCTCTTGATGCGCCGCTAGCAGACTATAAACACTGCCCGAGTTGCTGTGAATGCGGTTAAGAATTTCAATCTCGGTGTGGGGGCTGGTGGGTGATAACGCCGCTTCATAGAGTTCGCTGCTGCGCAGTAGTCGCTGCCAGTAATTTTCTACCGTGGTGGCCTGCTGCGCCCAGAGCCAGTAAAGACTGCCCAGGTCGTTCAGCACTTCAGTGCGATCAGTCGCGGTAAGTTGGGGAATTTGTTGCTCATAGGCTTGTACTGCTGCGGCCAAGGTGGCCGGACTGTGGTCACCGGCCTGGACGCGATCGCGCAGCTCATAGGCGATCGCCCAATCATCCAGCGCTGGTACCCCCGCCAGCGGTAGCGACCCGGTCGTGGGCGCACTCGTTGCGACCGGGTCGATGGCTGCTGGAGGCTGAGCTGCAGGGGGTTCGAGCTGCGCCGGTTCGTCAATGGTGGCGGCGGGCTCATCCATCTCTGGGGTGGTTGCTACCGGCTGCTCGGGCTCATGGGGTGGCTGCGACTGCTCAAACTCTGATAGGTCGGCCTGCAACTGTTGCCACAGATCATCCGAGAAGGGGGGCAGCTCATCATCATCAGCCGAGGCGGGCGAAGTGCCTAACTCAGCTGCACTGGCCTCCGCGTCGCTGGGGGCGGCTGTACGGGGCACGGCGGGCACAGCAGTTGACCCTGGCTGTACCGAAAATGCCTCGCTGCGACTGTCAGCGGGGAGTGGGGCGGGCACTTCTGGGGCCGGCTTGCCTAAAAATTGCCAGCGTCTGACGGGCGAAAACGCGGCCTGATAAGTGGGCTGTCCGACAATGGCAGAAATGGGCGTGGGCTCGCCCATAAACTCAAACACGGTGGTGCAAAGCTGAGGCACCTCTCGCCGAATTTGTTTCAACCAGGGTCGCGGCACCCAAATGAGCAAGCTACAGTTCAACTGTTGCCAGAGCGGCAGCAACTGATGCAGCGATCGCAGAAATTGATACTGGGCATCCGAGCCGCGATAGGTGAGTTGCTCAATGCCTAAAAGTTGCAGAAGAGATGGTCGGGCCGCGGGCATCTCCTGCCCCCACTGCTGCACCTGCTGAGCTACATCCGGCCACTCAGTATCGAGGACGAGCTGTGTCGCCGCGATCTCGGTGCCATCCTGCAGGCTCTCTTCCAGGGTGGCGGCTAACTGACGCTGCAAGGGCAGATCATCACAGGTGGCCATCCATACCTGGTGGGGCGGTGTCGCTTGTACAGCGGCCTGTAGCTGCTGATACACCACTTGATTGTGACCAGGTAAAACTTGGGAGTTGATGGGCAGCACAGGGGCAACAGTAACCACGAGCAGTGACAGGGATAGGACTCTATCTTAATTCTCCTGATACCCCTGTGATTTCAGGAAAAAACGCGGGCAATCTGGGCGATCGCTGTTTTCGCCCAGCTAACTCGACAGCGGTTAGCCTTTCCCCAGGGCCCGAGGGCGATGAACTGTGCACAAGGCTGCAACAGCGTGACTGCGCTGAGCCATGCCAAAACGCCAAAACTTGCTGCCCACCGGGAAAAACCTGGGGTGACGCCTTGCTCTGAGAGCTGTCTGGCCACTAGATGGCTTGCTTCGACGATGCCAGCACAGGGCTAAAGTTGAGAGATCCTGCTATCCTGTAGCAAATTCATCCCTTAATGTTTGATCGGAGACAGGCATTTAGGTCGGCTTTCTTTAACCTGCTTTGCCCATTACTCTCTTGTTGGCTCTCATTGATTTGAGCTGAGCCTTCTTTTCTCATATCTAGGTTCGCAATTCTGTTCCTTGGTGTCATCCTCAAACTCCCATGACTCATACTCTTGTTTCTGACTCTTCTGCATTGCCGTCGTCGCCTGCCCAAGGGGGCATCGCCGACAGCGCCGATCCCACAGTGACGGCACCGGGGCGATTAGTTGTGTTGACGGGCCCGAGCGGAGTTGGCAAAGGCACGCTGTTGGGACGTTTGCGGGCCCGTCATCCAGAGCTGTATCTCTCAACCTCCGCAACGACTCGCCAACCCCGCGCCGGTGAAGTGCATGGCCAGCATTACTATTTCGTCACTCGGGATGAGTTTGAAGCGATGATTCAGACCGGTGAACTGCTGGAGTGGGCCGAGTTTGCCGGAAACTATTACGGCACGCCTAAACATCCCGTGGCGGTGCAGATTGAGCGTGGTAATCAAGTGATTCTCGAAATTGAGCTAGAAGGTGCTCGTCAGGTCGCGGCTTCCTTTCCAGAAGCATTGAAGATTTTTATTGCGCCGCCCTCAGCGGCTGAACTTGAGCGTCGTATTCGCGATCGCGCTCAAGATGATGCAGCGGCGATTGAGCGTCGTCTGGAGCGGGCTCGAGCCGAGCTGGCAGCGGCAGATGAGTTTGACCTGCAAATTATCAATGACGATCTGGAAGAGGCGATCTCTGCCCTCGAAGCGGCACTGCTCGATTAATCCCTCGGCTGACATGCATATTTCCGCGCGCGCCGCTCTGGCCAGAGGTAAAGCCGGTGCAAATCAGAGAATCGCGCTGACAGCGCATATCAAAAATGCCTACCTGCTAGCCGACTCAATTCCTGATTAGATTGGGGCTTAGTCCACAACCACTTGAGCACCGTGGCTGCGGGGATCATCGTTACGGGGCGCGATGGCAGCACCTTGAGGAGACTCTAGAGCTGACGTTTGCCCCAGGGCGGTTTGATAGGGCAAGTCTGTGCCCACAACCAGCGCGTCTAAATTGCTGGCAATGATCGTTTGCGGCTGTTCGCCAATGGCCGTCGAGATGGCTTCACCAGCCGGATCTAAGTAGACAAAGTGAGGAATTCCATCTACCCGATAGTGCAGCATTTCAGGGAGCCATTTGGTGTTGTCAACGTTCAGCATGACAAAGTTCACCTGGTCACCATAGGCGGTGCGCAGCTCGGCCATGTCCCCCGCCATTGCCTGACAAGATGTACACCAGTTGGCGTAAAACTCAACAAACGAAGGCTTTCCGTTGACGAGTGCCGTTTCTAACGGCGTGGAGTCTGCGGCTAAGGTTTCTAACGAGGCGGCTGGCGTTTGGGTACGAATGCCCAAGACGAGCAACACTGCCAGAAAGACTGCCACGCTGACGACAATCAAGTTGCGCACCTTGGTGGCCATGTTGGCGGCGATTGGCGGCGAAGCGACCGCCGAGACACCCTTTGAAGACTGGTCCATGTTGAAAACCTTTGCAGTTATCCCATCGTAAAATCTCTATCTTTTAAGATAGCGGACACACCCCTCACGTTGGCCATGAAAAAACGAGTGACGCTGACGTTTCCCAAACGGCTCATTCATCAACCCATTACCTATCGATTAGCCAAGGACTTCAACGTGGCTGCGAATATCTTTCGGGCCGAAGTTGCCCCGAATCAAATCGGGACATTGCTCGTAGAACTCTCTGGCGATATTGATCAGGTTGAGGATGCCATTGTCTGGCTGCAAGAACATGATATTGAGGTTTCGCAGACCAGTCGAGAAATCAGAGTCGATGCTGAGAGCTGCGTGCACTGTGGATTGTGTACTGGCGTTTGCCCAACGGGAGCGCTCAGCCTAGACCCCAACTCCTTTAAACTTACTTTTACGCGATCACGCTGTATTGTCTGCGAGCAGTGCATTCCCTCGTGCCCCGTGCAGGCCATCTCCACCAATTTGTAAGATCGAGACGTTCACTTTGTAGCCCCTGGTCAGTGGAATGAAACAGGCAAGACCCTCGTTACTTAAAAGTCATTGGTTGTCTTGGGGGTTGCTCATTTTGGCCTATGCCACCTATGGGCAGCTGCTACATGCCGACGAATCTGGCCGATATGTCTGGCTCGTGACCCTCGTGTTCGCTGTTGCCAAAGCTGGCGTGCTGACGCTGCTCTGGCAGCCGACTAGAGACTTTGTGCTCAAGGGTTTTAAAACTGACGTGGGCTATTCCGTCATGGTGTTGCTGCTGGCCTCGCTCACGGTTCTCGCCGTCGTGCAGATCCGCGCGTTTGCCTACATCGTGGTGCTGATCGCCGCAGCTCTGTTAGTCAAGGTTGATTGCCTGATTGATGGCATGGGCGATCGCCTAGCTTTCACCACTCTCTTTTTGCTGTCTCTCATTGGTTTGGGGCTCAGCTGGCTGCCCCTTTTGCTCTTTAATGGCGCTCAAGCCATCGCCTAGGCATCCAAAGCGTTCTCTCAACTCGGACGCTCACCTAAACTACGGTTTGCTCAATGCCCTGGTGCTGTTCGGTTAGCAGACTCAAAACCGTTTCAGTTAAAACCGATCTTTTAAGCCTCGGATATGGGCAAAAGTTTGCTCCGGATCAGTGGTACGAGCCGTGGCCTGTAGGACGGTCACATCCCACCGCAAAAAAGGATTCGTTTGCTTTTCGAGCCCCAAGGGTGAAGGCACCGTGGCCTCATCACGCTGACGCGCTGCCTGTACTGCCTTCAGACGCTGTTGCAGCGCGAGATTGTTGCCCTCTACTGTGATGGCAAATTCTAGATTTTTGAGCGTATATTCGTGGGCACACCAAATGCGGGTGGTGTCAGGCAGCGATCGCAACTTCGTTAACGACGTCAGCATTTGCTGCGGCGTACCTTCAAATAGTCGCCCACAGCCCCCAGCAAATAACGTATCGCCGCAAAACAGCTCGCCCCAGTCATCGCCCGTCACGGGCGGAAAGTAGTAGGCGATATGGGCTCGCGTATGCCCCGGCAGAAAATAGACGAGTCCCTCGCGATCTCCAAACGCCACGCGATCGTTCTCTGACAAAAACACCTGTTGCCCAGGAATCCGTCCCCGATCCACTTCGCCCCCGTACACCACCACTTCAGGAAAATGCTGCAGTAGGGAGCGGTTAGCCCCCACATGGTCCGCATGATGGTGAGTGTTGAAAATCGTCGTTAGGGTCGCGCCTAATTGCTTTAGCTGCCGTAAAACTGGCTCTGGCTCCGCCGGATCAACGACTGCCGCCGTCTGAGTGGCGGCATCAAATAGCAGAAAAATGTAGTTGTCTGAAAGGGCGGGCAGCCGATAAATTTCCATAGACTTGTTAATTGACGATGGCTTATTCCCTAGCTTAAGGGGTGTAAATAGACTTCTCACCGTGAATACCGTAAGCCTGAATAGCCTCCTCCTCAAAAACGTCTGTGAAAGCTCTGACAAGCCTCTGTAAAGGGTTTGTGTGATCGGTGACTCTCCTGATCTCAAGGGGGCAAGTCAGGCGATAGTCTTGGGCTAGAGAGCAGGGCAAGTGCATGCCAGACTTCACTAGTCAGCAATGGTTTTGTCCTTGTTTCCTGAGTGGAAATCGTTTTGAGTAACAAGTGAGTGCGTCATGGTCTCTGTAGTTCCTGGTCAGTCGGCTATTCAGTCTTTGGTTCAACGGGCTGTCAAATCACGCCAACTTAGCCGCCAAGAACATCTCAAACTAACTTCGGCAATGTTGTCAAACCCCGATATGGAATCGACTGACCGCTTCCATATCAACCGTCTTTTAGATTATGTACGAGTGGGCAAGGTCAATCTCATTGATTGATAGGCCATCGAATGGGCAATTGCAGCGATTGCTAAGCGCTGCTGAATTGGCTATTCACCCAAGACAACACAGGCTCAAAAAACAACGCCGCAATTGTGATGATTCACAATTGCGGCGTTGTTTTTGACATTTTGAACGATTGCTTGATGCTGTTTGGGCGGACAGAAACTGCTTGCAGGATAGGCAAACCCTCCCAACAAGCAGGACTAAGGACGGCCTATCTCAACTTTTGCTTGATGAAGGCCAAAATCTTGGCCGTTTGTCCTTTGAGTTGAGCAACCTCTGCCTCCAGCTTGGCAACTTTTGCCTGTAGCGCTTGAATTTGTGCCGCATCGCCGCCTGCCGCTGCGGGTGCTGCGGGTGCCGCTGCCGCTTTTGGCCGGGGTTTCCGAGCCTTAGCCATGGACTTTTTAATGGCTTCAATCAGTTCCTTCTGTTCAAAGGGCTTCTGAATGAATTCAAAGAACTCAAACGGCTCCGTGATTTTCTCCGTCACTTCTTCTCGACGCCCAGACATCAGCACGAGGGGAATGTGCTGCAAATCAGGTTGCTTTTGAACTTCTTGAAAAACCTCCCAACCGCTCATGCGAGGCAACAGAAAGTCCAGCATGATGAGGTTAGGGCGCTGCTCGCGAATGGCATTGAGACCCTCGACCCCATCTTTGGCTTCCAAAACTTCAAAGTTGCCTTGGGGCAGCATGTCTCGAACGCGCATCCGAATGACGCGACTATCATCAATTACCAGAATTTTGTGCGTTGCCACGGCGGACTCCTCTGCGGTAAAGATGCAATGGGCTAGCAAACAACTCCAAACTAGCGCTTGCGGTTAAAACTGCTGCTTCAATGCTGCCGTCTTATAACTTAGCAATTACTATCCAGTTCGGAAACAACTCTCGACTATTGAAGTATGAATACTCGTAAAGCAAATATTAGCGGAGTTTGAGGGTTACAGGCTAATCCCTAATTTTTCTAGCTGCACGCAACAGACAATGTCAAGCGCAGCTGGTGCAAGGTCGTGTCTGCATAATTGAGAACACTGTGCTCACAAGAAATTCACGCTAAGCCCACCCCTCAGCAACGCTATCTTTTAGAATTTAACGGCTAACCCTGCTAGGTTAGAATGCCCGAATCTAGCTTCAGGCTACCTTTGCATTGACTGGGTAGGGTGGGGCTGCTTTACCACCCCTAACTGCGGCAGACCTCAGGATTGGGGAGCAAGAGGCAGTTAGGTTGGGCGGCTCGCCTACGCCTAAGCGCCGTCAGTAGTTTCACACAAGCAACCGGGATTTCTTCTTAAGGCCGATAGTTTGAGGAATATGACGTCATCCACTCGTGATCTGATTAATTTGCCGTCCTGGCTGCGGCCCTCGATTGGCCGGGCCAGCGAGCTTTCAACAGTGCAACGCATTGTGAAGCAACGGGGCATTCACACCATTTGTGAGGAGGGACGCTGTCCTAACCGAGGGGAATGCTACAGCAATAAAACGGCCACCTTTTTGCTTATGGGGCCGACCTGTACCCGCGCCTGTGCTTTTTGCCAAGTTGATAAAGGCCATGCCCCGCTGCCGCTAGATCCACAGGAGCCGGACAAGGTGGCGGAATCGGTGGCACTACTCGGGCTGAAATATGTGGTGCTGACTTCGGTGGCACGCGATGATTTGCCCGACAAAGGAGCTGGCTGGTTTGTCAAAACGATCGCCGCTATCCGCACCCGCCTGCCCGACACGCAGGTGGAAGTGTTGACCCCTGACTTTTGGGGGGGGGACGCAGCGGCTGAACAGCAGCGGCAGCGGGTAGCAACGGTCGCGAGTGCGGCGCCCGCTTGCTACAACCACAATGTCGAAACGGTGCAACGCCTACAGGGCCCGGTGCGCCGAGGCGGTCGCTACGATCGCTCCTTAGCTGTCTTGCGATACGCCAAAGCAGCCACTCCCACCCTGCCGACGAAATCAGGGCTCATGCTCGGGCATGGCGAAACGGTCGCCGAAGTGCGGGAAACGCTGAAAGACTTACGAAAGGTGAAGTGCGATCGCGTCACGCTGGGCCAATACATGCGTCCTTCGCTGGCCCATTTGCCCGTGCAAAAATATTGGACGCCTGCCGAATTTGAAGAATTGGGCAATATGGCCCGCAATCTTGGCTTCTCTCACGTGCGATCGGGGCCTCTAGTGCGCAGCTCTTACCATGCCGGTGAATCACCCTAGGGTGGTGTAGGGCGATTCACTGGTCAGCTTCAGCTGGCTCGGCAACGATGAGTCAGCCCTGATGAAATAGCGCCCCAGCCTCCTAGCCGTTCCGATTCCTCACTACAATCGAAGTTGAATTCGTTGTCCTTTGCATGTCAGGAGATCGGCTGTGCCAACGCTGGGTGTCAACATTGATCACATTGCCACGATTCGACAGGCGCGTCGAACGGTTGAACCTGACCCGGTCGCAGCGGCTGTTTTAGCGGAACTGGCCGGTGCCGATGGCATCACGGTGCATCTGCGAGAAGACCGTCGCCATATTCAAGAGCGTGATGTCCGGTTACTGCGTCAGACTGTTCGCACGCATTTGAATCTAGAAATGGCCGCGACTGCCGAAATGGTTGAGATTGCCCTAGATATTAAGCCTGACTATGTCACGTTAGTGCCTGAGCAGCGCGAAGAAGTCACGACGGAGGGAGGCTTAGATGTCGCTGGACAGTGCGATCGCCTGACCCAAGTGGTTTCTAAACTCCAGGGGGCCGCGATCCCAGTCAGTCTGTTTATTGATGCCGAACCGGAGCAGATCGCCGCGTCTAAACAAACTACCGCTAAGTTTATTGAGTTGCACACGGGGCGGTATGCCGAAGCCCATGATGAAGCGGAGCAAGCCGAGGAGCTGAATGATTTAAAGAAGGGCACCCAGCAGGCGATCGCGGCCGGGCTGCGGGTTAACGCTGGGCATGGTTTGACGTATGTGAATACCTATCCCATTGCCTGTATTGAAGGGATGGAAGAACTCAACATTGGTCACACCATCATTAGTCGGGCTGCTCTGGTAGGGCTAGAACGAGCAGTACGGGAAATGAAACAGGTGATGCGGGGCGATTACTAACGACCTTCGTATCGATTTACAACCAGCATCTACTCAGTCACGAACCTTCTATGAGAGAATTTTGTCTCTCGGTGGTTACTAGCAGCAGTCTATGCAGACCTATTACTATCTACTTGCCAGCCAAAAGTTTTTGCTTGAAGAGGAGCCCCTCGAAGAGGTGCTGCGGGAGCGTCGTCGCCACTACCAAGAAAACGAGAAGACGCTTGACTTTTGGCTGATCAAGCAACCGGCATTCTTAGAGAGCCCTGGCTTTAGTGACGTCAAGCAGCGCTGCCCGCAGCCCGCGGCAGCGGTGATTTCCACTGATAAAACCTTGATCACTTGGCTTAAACTGCGTTTGGAATATGTGCTCACTGGCGATTTCAAGGCTCCGACGGAAACGCTGCCAGATCCGCTCGCGTCGTTAGAGGCAGCTCCCCAGTCCTAAACAGCTCCCAGCAAGGGGGCGATCGCTAGCGACGATTCCCATCTGCATCAATTCCATCAGAGAGCATGGCCGTGTCAGATCCTCCCAAAAAACTTCTCATCGCGGCCAGTGGCACTGGGGGACATTTGTTTCCGGCGATCGCTACGGCGGAAAAACTCTCTCACTACAGCATCGAGTGGCTGGGCGTGCCTGATCGCCTAGAGACTGAACTGGTGCCTGAGGCCTATCCCCTGCACACAGTCAAGCTGGGTGGTTTTCAGGGACGGCTCGGGTTGGGGTCATTGCGGTTGTTAGGCCAGGTGTTGCAGGCTACGCTCAAAGTCCGCCAGCTTCTAAAGCAGGGTGACTTTGATGGCGTATTCACCACAGGGGGCTACATTGCTGCACCGGCCATTCTGGCTGCGCGTTCTTTAGGGGTGCCGACGGTACTGCATGAGTCGAATGCCTTGCCGGGCAAGGTGACTCGGTGGTTGAGTCCTTGGTGTTCATTGGTGGCCCTAGGATTTGAGGCGGCTACCAGTCATTTACCTCGTGCCAAAAGCGTGGTGGTGGGCACTCCGGTACGATCGCAATTTCTTGAACCGTCAGCCTTGCCAGCCGATCTGCCTGTTCCAGATGGGGCGCCGTTAGTCGTGGTGATTGGGGGGAGCCAGGGGGCGGTCGCCGTCAATCAGCTGGTGCGGTCAGCAGCTCCCGCCTGGTTCGCTGCAGGGGCTTGGGTCATTCATCAAACGGGCACGAATGATGCAGCAGCTGACAGTCTCAGCCACGCGCACTATATTCATCGTCCTTTCTTCAAGACGATGGCAGGGCTGCTACACCGAGCCGATATCGTGATCAGCCGAGCCGGGGCTGGCACTCTGACAGAGCTAGCCTTTACCCAGACGCCATCCTTGTTGATTCCTTACCCCTTTGCAGCCGAAGATCATCAGGCCTACAACGCGGCAGCCTTTGCGGCGGCCAATGCGGCTATGGTCTGTCGTCAAGCAGATTTGACTGTTGAGTCTTTGCAAAATACTGTGCTGCAGCTAATCAATGACCCGCAGCGCCGACATCAGATGTCTAAGGCGGCAGCGGCATTATCCATTCCTGATAGTGCCGCCCAGTTAGCCACTATCGTTAATCGCGCGATCTCGGCAGATGCAGACTTGCCCCTCGCTGAATAATGACTGGGCCAGCACCAGCCTCTAAATCTGAGGCAAGATGAGAGGATCTCAGAGGCTGACATGTTTGGTGGCTGATTGCCGCGGTATCTCAGGGGATGATTTCTCTGGTTCCTGAGACCCGCCGACCTCACTTAAAATTGGTGGCAATACTGCTCTCCCAGGACTAATCTTAATGACAGTTAGAGTCGTCCAGATAGAGCAGCCTGTGCCTGACGCGTAAATGTCAGTAAAACGCGACTTTATGAAGCATATCGAAGCTAGAGAGACTGTAAACTCAACAAAAATCCGCGATCGCTCGACTTAGGGGATTGACGATATGATGTAGACTGGATTAGGTTTCGGTGGCTGAGTGTTCGCTGGTTTTTGGGATTTCGTTCTCTTGCCTCTGGTTCGAAAGCTTTCCCCCGTATTCCGATCTCGATTTGTCTATCTACTTGTTTGTGAGGTAAGCCATGACCGTCTATGTAGGGAACCTTTCCTACAACGCCACCGAAGATGATCTCAATGAAGTTTTCAAAGAGTACGGTAGCGTCAAAAGAATTCAGGTGCCTGTGGATCGTGAAACCGGTCGTATGAGAGGTTTCGCATTCGTAGAGATGTCTGAAGAAGCAGAAGAAAATGCTGCCATTGAAGATCTTGATGGCGCCGAATGGATGGGTCGGACACTCAAAGTCAATAAGGCTCGTCCGCGTACGGAGCGCAAGCCTTCGGGCGGTGGCGGCCGTGGCGGCTGGGGCGGCGGCAATGGTGGCGGTGGTGGCCGCGATTTCTAATCGCTCTCAGATATAGCTTAGTCACCGGACCGAGACTGCCAAACCTTTGGAGGACAAAGGGGTCTGTACCCTCTGTCCTCATTCTTTTTCTTTAAATGCAATTTTTAGGAGGCAACTGCATGGCCCAAGTGGTACTGGGAGAGCACGAACATCTGGAATCTGCTCTCAGACGATTCAAACGCAAAGTGTCGAGTGCCGGCATTTTTGCTGATATGAAGAAAAAGCGGCATTTTGAAACGCCTGCCGAAAAGCGCAAGCGTAAAGAAGTCGCTAGACGACGTCAGAGAAGACGTTTTCGCCGTCAGAGCTAGCAGGTTTCGCAACAGAGACAAATCAACAAATCGCGATCGCCCGAATGTTACCGATGCAAAGTTAGTGCTTTGCTGTTCGGGGGATGGCGATTTTGTTGTAGAAAATTTTGGATGATCTTTAAAACGAAAACTTAGGGCTAAATTAATAGTGCTAGGGAACTACTTTCTGATTCTTAGCTCAGTGATTCACAGATGCGTTGGAACGCCGCACTAGGATCAGATGATTGAATAATAGGTCGACCTATTACCAGAAAATCAGCTCCAGCCTGCACGGCTTCTGATGGCGTCATGACTCTTTTTTGATCGCCGGTTTGCGACCAGCTTGGTCTTACTCCAGGACAGATCAGCAGCCAATCTTGACCGCAGCAACGTCGCAGCAGTTCTGCTTCATGGGGTGAGCAGACGCTGCCAGCGAGGCCCGCCTGCTGCGATAGCAAGGCCATCTGTAATGCATAGTCAGACAGCTCTAGCGGAATCTTCAGATCTAACGCTAATGAGCGATTACTGATGCTGGTTAGAACCGTGACGGCAACGAGTTGAGGTGGCGATTGCTGAGCGGCCTGAGCCCCGGCCCGGACCGCTTCAACGGCTGCTTTGAGCGCGTCGGGGCCAGCAGTAGCATGCACCGTCAACAAATCCACCCCATACTGGCTCGCCGCTCGGCAAGCTCCTGCCATCGTGTTAGGAATGTCGTGAAATTTGAGGTCGAGAAAGATCTGCTTTCCCTGGCTTTTCAAATACGGCAGGATTTCGGGACCACTACTCACAAATAGTTCTAGCCCCACTTTCCAAAACGTCACTTGGGGAATCTGGTCAAGCAACCGATGGGCGGCAGCGGCATTCGCCACGTCAAGGGGAACGATGATGCGGTCTGCGGGCAGACGGTTGGCCATGGCAATCACCTCGCGATAAATTGATTGAAACCTGCATGAATCCTATGCGCTCTTCCCCATTGCTTGACGTTATTTCACTAGGCGCACGAACTTTTTCTTGCCGACTTGCAGCACTCGGCCGTATAGCTCAGTGGGCTGTTCAAACACAGTATTGGGATCAGCCAGGCGATCGCCCTCTAGCTTGACCGCTCCGCCTTGAATTTGGCGTCGTGCTTCGCTACTGCTGGCACAGAGTGGGGTGGCCCCCAACAAGTAAAACGCCTTAGCTGGGAAGTTGACTTCTGCTAGAGAAAACTCGGGTACGCTGGCCGCGGCCCCGCCATCGCCACCCTGGACAAGATTAACGGCATCTTGTTGGGCCTGTTGAGCGGCCGCTGCGCCATGAAACTGGCGAGTAATCTCTAAAGCGAGTAGCTTTTGGCGATCGCGCGGATTTTCTGGCAGCGTATCCAACGGCAACCGAGTGAGCAGCTCAAAATATTGTTCAATGGTTGCATCAGACGTTTTCTCCAATTTGGAGTACATCGTTAGCGGATCTTCCTGCAGCCCAACATAGTTATCCAAAGATTTAGACATTTTCTGAATGCCGTCGCTGCCGATGAGCAACGGCAGCAGCATGCCAAACTGCGGTTGCAGGCCAAAATGCCGCTGCAGGTCGCGACCGACCGCAATGTTGAACTTTTGGTCGGTACCACCGAGCTCAACATCCGCCTGCACCGCTACCGAGTCATAGCCCTGCATGAGGGGATAAAAGAATTCATGCAAAAAGACTGGCGTGCCCTTCTCGTAGCGTTCAGCAAACCCTTCCTTCGCGAGCATCTGGCCCACCGTCATCGTGGCAAAGATCTCTAAAATCTGGCTCAAATCGAGCGTTGACAGCCATTCGGAGTTGTAACGAATTTCTAACCGGCCAGGCGTGTCAAAATCCAAAATTGACCGCACCTGATCGAGATAAGTGGCCGCATTCGACTTGACCTCGTCGGTGGTCAACTGCTTGCGAACTTCCGATTTGCCCGTCGGGTCACCAATGCGAGCCGTAAAGTCGCCGATGATTAATACAGCCGTATGCCCCGCGTCTTGAAAGGCGCGCAGCTTGCGCACCGGAATGCTGTGGCCCAAATGAATCTCTGCCCCAGTCGGATCGATGCCGAGTTTGATGCGCAGCGGGCGATCGCTCTGCTGCAGGCGCACCAATAAGTTGTCCTGTTCACTGTCAGCATCAGGCTGGTCTGGAAAAACCTCCGTTACCCCTCGATAGATCCACTGAAATTCGTCTGGAATTTGTGCCATAACCGCTAAAAGATGCAATCATCTCCGATATCAATGGGCAGTCTGCTGAGGCTCAATGCGGCCTGCGAGTTACATCATTTTTCGCAACTGCTTAACTGGCACGATTACAGCTTCAGCCTGGTTTAGTTACTTTATCCTGTGGTCAGCGGCTATTTATCACCGTTTCAGAACCCAGCTTCTATAATTACAAAACCTCAGGTGATTCAGTCCTCCTTGCGTAAATCCCCGTGTAACAGTGTCGACTAACACGATTCCTAAACGAGCAACGGCCCCTCGGGCCAACTCCGCCACTGGTGGCGTTATCAAGTTTGTCCAAGATGTGGGACAAATCACCGTGGCGACCCTGTTGGGCTCAACCATGCTAGTGAGTTCAATCGCGGCCGGTGGATTGGTCGGTTTGGCGATTAGCTTTCGCAATTTGCCCGACGTGCGGGTGCTGCGCAACTACTTGCCCAGCGAAACCAGCTACGTCTACGACATTAATGGGACGCTGCTCTATAGCCTGCACGATGAGGCTAACCGTGAGGTAGTGGACTTAGACGAAGTCTCCCCCCATCTCAAACGCGCTGTTCTGGCGATCGAAGACAGCTATTTTTATTCTCACCGAGGCATCAATCCCAGTAGTGTGGGTCGGGCTCTGTTGGCTAACGTACAGGCGGGTTCCACGGTGGAAGGGGGCTCAACTATCACGATGCAGCTGGTGAAAAACCTGTTTCTCACTCCTGAGCAGGCCATCAGTCGCAAGGTCGCCGAGGCCGTATTGTCGATGCGGCTAGAGCAGATTTTTGAGAAAGACCAGATTCTAGAAATGTATCTGAATCAGGTCTATTGGGGGCACAACACCTATGGTGTTGAGACCGCTTCCCAAAGCTATTTCAATAAAGCAGCAAAGGATCTGTCGCTGGCGGAAGCCTCCATGATGGCGGGGCTGATCCAAGCACCAGAAGGCTTCAGTCCCTTTGTTGACTATCCTTTGGCCAAACAGCGGCAGGCGACGGTGCTCGGTCGCATGCGGCAATTAGGGTGGATCACGCCTGATGAAGAGGCTGCCGCGAAAGCCCAGCCGTTATTGGTGGGTGAAATTACCTCGTTCCGCGGTAGCCAAGCACCCTATGTGACCGAAGCAGTAGTGCAAGAGCTAAAAGAAGCGTTTGGGGATGATGCCGTTCTTAAAGGGGGGATGCGTATCCAAACGACCGTTGAGCTGGGCATGCAGCGTATGGCCGAAGAGACGGTGCAGCGCAACCATGCCGCCTTGCGATCGCGGGGCGTGCGGGCCGACCAGATGGCGCTGGTCGCGATCGATCCGCGTACTCACTTTGTGAAAGCGATGGTCGGTGGAGTGAGCTATGACGATAGCCAGTTCAACCGGGCTGTACAGGCCCAGCGGCAGCCGGGCTCTTCTTTTAAGCCATTCGTCTATTACGCCGCGTTTGCTTCGGGTCGCTACACGCCTGACACCATTATTCAAGACACCCCAGCCAGCTATGCGGATGGCTACGAATACTACAACCCGCGTAACTACGATGGCAGCTTTATGGGCAATATTCCCATCCGTAAAGCTTTGGAAGTCTCGCGGAATGTCCCCGCTGTCAAGCTGGGTCAGAGCGTTGGGGTCGATCGCGTCATTGAGATTTCGCGTCTCTTAGGGATCGAGAGTCCGATGGAGCCAGTCATTTCACTGCCGCTGGGAGCCGTTGATCTCACCCCGATGGAAATGGCGGGAGCCTACGCCACATTCGCCAGCAACGGCTGGCATTCTGACCCCACCTTTATCGTTCAAGTAACCGACAGCAACGGCAACATTTTGCTCGATAACACGCCCAAACCGCAGTTGATTCTCGACCCTTGGGCGACGGCGGCACTCACGGATGTACTGCAAGGCGTGATCACTCGTGGCACAGGCACTGCAGCACAAATTGGCCGCCCCGCAGCGGGCAAAACTGGCACGACTGATTCTCAACGCGATGTCTGGTTTGTCGGCTACGTGCCGCAACTCTCGACGGCCATCTGGGTCGGCAACGATGACTATTCGCCCATGGGTTCCGGCGCGACAGGAGGCACCTATGTCGCCCCAATTTGGCGTGACTTTATGCAGCGGGCATTGGCGGATACCCCGGTTGAAAATTTCCGTCGTCCGTCTGAATTTGCCAAGCCCTAGTTGATTGCGGCGCGATTTTACAGAACATTGCTGCCGACTGTGGAGCCGGGGGGCAAGAGGGCAGAGCAACGGGCAGAGTCGTGTGACTACTGCTTTGAAGGACTCGGGTTTACACCAGTTGCGCTCCCAGCGGCAACTTACGGACAGACGCTACTCGATGAGGGTGAAGCGATGTCTTTTGGGGTATCGGCTTTGAGGTTGGCTTTAGCCTGCTGCCAAAACGCTTCCAACTCATCCAGCGTGTAGTCCGTGAGCGGGCGACCGGCCAGCGTCTCAACTTTCTCAAATCGCTGCACAAAGCGCCGGTTAGTCGTTTGTAGAGCTTCGGTGGCGTCTAAATCGTGCCAGCGGGCAATGTTGACCAGGGTGAACAAGATATCACCGAGTTCGGCCAACTGATTTTCTTTGGGTTCTTGGGCGATCGCCGCCCGAAACTCCTCCAGTTCCTCGTGAAATTTATCCCACACTCCCTCGACGGAATCCCACTCAAAGCCAGCTTTGGCAGCTTTTTGAGAGATTTTGGTGGCGGCCATTAGGGGCGGCAGGGTGCGACTGTATTTGAGTAATTTAGGCGATAACTGTTGGGGATCGTGGGTTTCCCCTTTTTCCGCCGCTTTAATCTTGTCCCAGTTGCGATGAATCTCGTCCAAATCGTCAGTCTGAAGATCGCCAAACACGTGGGGATGACGACGAATCAGTTTGTCGGCAATGCCGTCAGCCACGGTCTGCAAATCAAAAGTGCCTGTATCCTGAGCCACCTGCGCGTGCAACACCACCTGTAACAAGAGATCCCCAAGTTCTTCGGCGATGTGATCGGTATCGCCAACATGAATTGCATCCACTACTTCGTAGGCTTCCTCGATCGCGTAGGGGACAAGCGTTTTGTGAGTCTGCTGCAAATCCCAGGGACAGCCGGTTTCCGGATGGCGCAGGTCAGCCACCACCTCAACTAACCGTCCTAGCGCCGTGAGGATTGCCGTGCGATGCTGCGGAGAAATCGCCATTGCCATTGCCGATAAATTTCCCTTTCAATATGCCAAGAAATTTCACTTCAAGAAGGATCGTGACGAAACGAATTGCGTCATGAGCGGCACGTTGTCATTGGGAATCTGCCTAGACTAAAGATCAGCCGACTCATCTGAACCATAAATGAATTTACAAAGTCGCTTGGGGATACTAATTGCGATCGCGCTGCTCTCAGGTGTGTCAGTATCGGGTGTCCACAATTCCCAGGCTGCCCGCGCCACCCAAACCGAACCAGAGGAAGCTTGGAATGACCTCGCGCCACGCCCCATTACTGGCGAAGTATATGAGCCTTATTTGACGTTTCCAAAGGGCGATCTTGAGAACATGCTATATCGCATTTTTCTCTCGGCAGAACTGGCGAAGTTAGCGCAGGGGATTGACGATTTAGTGAAAGAGCCTAGCGAACTATTAAATCGATTGACTCAGATTGCCGAAGAGAGAGGGAGTTTCGAGTTGCAATTGCACATGGTTGAGCAGCTTGCTAAGGCGGGATTGCTAGACCAAGCCGGACAACTCGCAAAATCTAACGGCGATTATGAATTACTGCTGCATGCAGCGCTCAAGCTGGCAGCAGTTGGACGCAATGAGGTCGCCGACCAACTGTTTGAGCAAGCGATCTCGCAAATTGAAGCTGAGCAAGTAGGAGAGCTGAACATACAACGTTTCTCGGAAGTAGCACTTAAGCTGGCTGAGATTGGACATAATGAAGCTGCCGACCGATTGTTTGAACAAGCGATCGCACAGCTCGAAGCTGAACCTAGCGATAACGCCATCACCCAAGAACGCTCTTTATTCACGATTGTTGATCACCTAATTGAGGCAAATCGATTTGAGCGGGCACTACAACTCGTGCAAGAAACCCGACCCAGTGCCTCTCAGGTAGAAGCCTGGGCGGATATTGCAGTTGGCTTAGCCGAACAAGGACAAATCACCCGAGCAAATACCCTGCTCTCGGAAGCCTTGGCAGTTGCCCAAACTCTAACCGGGGGGCATTTGAGCAATGGCAGCTGCTACGTTGAGCGTGGCGACGCCCTCGCTGCCGTCGTCGAGGGGTTGTCAGCAGTCCAGCGCCGCGCAGAAGCATTGGACATTTCTGAGGACATTCCCAATTGCTTCGATGTGTATTCGCAGATTGCTGATGATTATCGGGGCTACGCCTACAGCGATATTGTGCGTGACAGTGCCACCTTGAGTGAGATCGAAGAGGTGATTGGCAAAATTCAGCCTACTGTAAACTCCGGAACGGGTGAAGGATATGCCGCAGTCGCTGCCGCTACGCTCCGGCTGGTAGAACTGGGTGAGATTGAACGAGCATCACAGGTTGTTGAGCTGATTGAGAAGCCGCCCGAACAAGCAGTTCTCTACGATCTCGTACAATCCAGAGCAAGAGGCTATCGGGACAATGTGTCTGCCGCGATAGCCTCTTCACTAAAGGACTCTGGTGACTTTGAACGAGCAGTGCAAATAGTTGAGCAAATTCAGGAAAGGTCTTCAAAAAGTTTTGTGTTAGTCGAGATTGGGCAGGCTCTGGAGGAAGCTAGGCAGACCGCACGGGCTGAAGAAATCTTTTCTCAAGCCATATCCCTCCTGCTCGAAGGCAGCGAACAAGCTCTAGCAGCTAAACTTGATTGGTCTGCTGAGATTCTGGTGGCGCTTGCTAGAGCAGGACAAATTGACAGAACCCTTCAGCTTGCAGAGCCGTTAAGTGACCTTAGAATAAATTGGTTAGATCCGGTTGTAGTGGAATTAGTACGGTTGGGATATGCTGATGCCGCGCTGCAAATCGCTCTAAATGCCGAGTTTCCTGAACCGAAAGCTTATCTACTTGCGAGTAACGTGATGTGCAATTAAGCGATTTCCAATTCAAGCTTTAATCAGATCCTCAAATCTCAGATAGGGCCTGCCTTTG
>JBCBJQ010000051.1:0-40635 GCA_038523235.1 Cyanobacteria bacterium J06626_4 | reverse complement strand
GGCGTCTGTACCAGCGCCACCTGCGGGTCTTGAAAAAAGCCCAAGGTGCGAGTCAAAAAGTTGGTCGTGGGCACAAAGTCGGCATCAAACAGGGCCAGCAGTTCACCCTGAGTTTTGGGAATCGCATGATTGAGGTTACCGGCTTTGGCATGCTGGTTGTCTGGTCGGGTGATATATTCGCAGCCCAGCTCAGCGGCCAGCGCTTTGATCGCCGGGCGGCGCGTGTCATCCAGCAAATAGATTGTTTTGGGGCCATACTCCATGGCCTGACAGCCAATCACTGTGCGCCGCAGAATGAATTCGGGTTCGTCGTAGGTGGCAATCAGCACATCCACGGTGGGCGCATACTCGCCACTCGCGACCGATTGCGCCAGCTGGTCAGCCGCTTTGCGGCGATCGCGCACCCGCAACAGCAAAAACAGCTGCACAATGCCACTAAACAAAATCAGCAGCTCTAGCGCAAACAGCCCCAGGCTAAATACTCCGTCTAACGGCGTACTCAGGTTGAGGGTTGAGGTCGAGCGCCAAAACAAGTAGCGCAGCGTCAAGACGCCCAAAATCAGCACCACCACCGTGCGCGACCAGGGTTGAGGCACTGGCGAAAGGTGCATGATGCCCCACACCAAAACCATGAGCGCTGCCGCCCAAAACAGAAAATATTGCCCCACAGCCATGGGCGTCATGGCCCAGACCGGCGGGTGCTGCTGCAAATGGTCGAGCTGCTCAAAAATGGTCGAAATTACCCCGTTGCCCGCAAACCAGGCACTCGCTATCAGCGCGGCGATCGCCAGCGTGCCAAACATCAATAAGGTCGCTAACTTGGGTCGAAACCCGCCAGACAGTTGTGCAGAAGTCATAGGTAGAAGGGGGAGATTACAACAAAGGTCAACATCAGACTCAGGGCACCGCCTTTACAGCACTGTGGCCGAGGCAGTTAAGCTCTGCATGAGACTTTTCTAATAGTTCGATGAGAGATCGAGACACCGCTATACCCTCACTGACGGCCCGTCTAAAAGTCGTGCTTGTTGTCTAGTCAGGAATATCCAAGGTTATATCCCAATTCCTACAGCTCCCGTGACGAAGTTTACGGTTCAATCGGCGGAGAGAGATCGCCACAAAGGATACTCTTCAAATCGGGAGATAGAAAAACAGATTTTCTAAGATTTTTTCGCTTCAGCTTGCCGACTTCCCTGTTCAGAGCAGACGCAGATCATCTGGGCTGTGCCCACCCTACGGTCTGCGCTAAGAATTGGGGGCAAACGGGTTGAGATTGAGCAGCCAGCTCAGCACGGGCAGCGCCACATGATCCGGCAGCACCTTGATTTGAAAGGTAAAAGGCAGCAGTAACTGCATCGCCGGACTGTCGGGATACGCCATCGATCGCACCCACATCAGCAGTCGCAGGCTATATTGCCGCTGCTGCTCTTTAAATTTGGGAATCTGCTTCATATCGATGAGAGATGAGCCGATTTCTAGCGCCATCTGATCGGCGGGGCGGCTGAGCATGTTTTCCCCGGTCACCGCGACATTGGTCTGCAGTTGCGGATTGACCACTGTGTACACCTGCGGCTGCAATAAGTCAGTAGGTCGCCCCGGCACCTGACGAATGACCCGCTGGGCGGGCCCGCCATACACCGCGATCGCACTGTGATCCCAATTGATAAATACCTGCTGATCAGGCAAAGTATTGGCGATGCTGACGTTGAGGTTTTTGATCGGAGGTTCCAAAGGTTGCTTGCCGACCGGCCCCATCTGCACAGCCACCACACCGACCGGCTGTTTCTGATTCAAAAAGGTCATCTTTAACAGGGCATGGCCCTGAGACACCACCTCAGTTTCGACGTCGTAGAGGGTTTGCTGGGCGAGCTGAGTTGCAATCGCCGCCTGCAACGTCTCACCATCGAACTCAATCTCGAATTGGTCTTCGCGTTTGGCCTCGACCGACAGCGCCATCTGGTAGATCACATAGATCACGCAGATGAAATAAATTGTCAGGATGAGAAATTCGACGCCCATATCAGAGGGAATGCCTGTAATCAGCTAGAGCCGTAGGCTTTTAGGATAGTGCGCTTATGGATTTTTGCTCACGCTGCACTCGAAAAAATCCACCCGCCAACAGTCAGTCTCGCGCTAGCTAAACCGTGCGATTGCGTAAAACCGCCAGTAGCTTGAGAAAATGGGGCGGCAGCGGGGCGATTGCCGTCACGGGCTCTCCCGATACCGGATGAATTAGTGTCAGCTGCTCGGCGTGCAATGCTTGCCCCGGCAGATTTACCCCCACCGAGCGCCCCGAACCGTAGGTCGGATCGCCCACGATGGGATGCCCCATATGGGCGCAATGCACCCGAATCTGATGGGTGCGTCCGGTCTCTAGCCGAAATCGCATCAGCGTAAAGTTATCCAGCCGTTCTTCCACTTGCCAGTGGGTGACGGCATAGCGTCCCCCTTTTAAGGGCGGCACAATGGTTTGGCGTTTGCGATCGCTGGGGTGGCGGCCCGTTGGCGCATCAATTGTGCCGTGGTCGGTGCGCGGCGCGCCGTACACCACCCCCAGGTATTCACGCCGCGCCGTTTTCGCCTTCATTTGGGCCTGTAGGTGATGGTGGGCTAGCTCGGTTTTAGCGACGACGATCGCTCCGGTTGTATCCTTATCCAGCCGATGCACAATGCCAGGGCGCTCGACGCCGCCAATGCCGGTTAACTGCTCACCACAGTGGGCCAGCAGCGCATTTACCAGGGTGCCGCTCATGTTACCGGGGGCAGGATGAACAACCAACCCCGCCGGTTTATTGACGATGACCAACTGCTCGTCTTCGTACAGAATGTCGAGGGGAATTGCCTCCGCCGTGATTGCTAGCGGCTTCGTGGCCGGAATCGTCACAGCGATCGCATCACCCACTTGCACTCCTGCCTTTTTGTTCGTGCAAACTGTGCCGTTGAGCCGCACATATTCCCAATCGATCAGCTTTTGAATGCGATTGCGCGACAGCTCCTTCAGGTGCGCCGTGAGCCACCGATCTAGCCTCGGGGGCTCCGGTGTTTCAACCGTCAAATGCAGGGTTTCGTCAGCGATAACCGTAGCGTGAACTCAATAAATGGGGTGGATATTCATCATACGCCAAGGGCCTGCTGGTCGGGTTGGCAACTGCTGTAGAGCTGGTAAACACTAGGAACCAAGGCCCCATCGCTCATCCGTCTCGGCGGCGTGGCCTCGAATCAGCAGTGCGAAAGCAGAATGGTTTCCTTATTCTCAAAGGACAAACTCTGTTAGGTTCTGTTGAGGCAAAAGATCTTTCGCCCTTACCTGAGATACCGAATACCCATAAAAGAATTTTGGTGATGCGCTAGACCTACGACAAAGCCGCTAGCTTGCTTCGAGGGTGCGAGCTTCAGAAAAAGCATCCACAGGTCTAGCGCACTGATACCATTCACCCCTACAGATGCTCGCATTCGCTCTAGCGACTTCAACTTAAAGATTTAGCTAAATTGTCAATGCCTAATAACATCTCCTCTACCCTTGAAAGCAAGACTACTGATCGATTTTTATTACGGCTTAAAAAGGTTTGATATTCTAGAAATTTACTGTAATTTTCTTCTATCCAGTCCTCTCGATATTCGACCTGATCTAAAGTCGTATAAAACTTATAACCTATCATCCTTTCGAATCGACTTCTCCAGGCATGATCAGGGGACTCTAGAATGGGAATAGATTTACACATAATACTTTCGAAAAAACGCATGCTCCACCACGCATCTCCGGCAGGGCACAAAGTGTATTTACTATCTAGCATCACTTTGAAATATGCTTCGTCGAATGAGGACTTCTTGTCGTCTGCGACTTGTCTCGGGATGACTCGTTTTCCAAGATTACTTAAAGTTTGATCGTAGTTTCCTAATGGCTGATAATCGTGACATGCATCTGTAATGCAGTAATAAGAATGATCGGTGAAGTGTTGCTGTGCAAAGTCTATGATCCATTTTCGTCTTTCATAAACGTTCTCATTAAATAATGCACCCATGAAGTTGTAGTCGCGCTTTTTTGAGTGATCTAAGTTAGCTGTTCGCACGATAAAAGATCTTGGATAATGCAGCACTAATGGCAAGTGAAGTTTTGGCTGATGTATCTTAGGGATAGGTTTTTGCTCTTCTAGGAATGCCTGCTTATGAAGTTGAATTGCCCTAGGTACGGCTCGTTCTCCTATCCAGTTATTCAGTTTTGCCAAGGCAATTTTACCGATTTCTTTGATTTTCATGCCTAAACTCTAAGTCTGTTTCCATGGTTGCGCAGCTAGTTCTATGCAGCCTCGCTAATGCTAAAGCTCTTTACCTTCTGAAGCCTTTTCAAAAGTCAAAAGTGCTAAGCTTATAAGTAGAAAAGCTTGTCTTTTTTAGAGTGCTAAAAGTCTGAAAGGATTATCTAAAAAGTTGTCCTTGAATCAACCTTTCGGGAATCGAGTTTTATCCTACATGCAATTAGAGCATTCTTTGTGAAAGGGAGATGCAATGTTGTCTTTGGGAGATTATACTTAGGGGCTTTAATATTTTGAGGTGGCAAGGGGCGTAAAATCATCGACTCTTCAGGAAAAATCAAGATTGTATGAAGCTTGCATGTATACACCCATTTTATAGAGTCTCTTGTTAACACTCTGGCCATGAATGGCAGTGGGATCGGAGATCCTATTCGAGTGCTGCAGATTAACCTCGCTACAGTGATTGAGGGGGTGGAAAACGCTGTCTGGAACCGATTAATGGGAGATTGCTAGAGCCCTGGCAAAGTCAACTGCCCGCCGTAGTGCGAGCTTGCATCAAGACGGTTGAGATGAAAGGGATGGGGAGCTTTGTCCAGGCTAAGCAGCCGCAATGAAGGCTCTGGGTGTCGATCATCAGAGTGGTGAAATCTTCGCCTGTGCCGACTTCACGAAGATACCGCGTACTCTCAACTCAGGGAGTTGCTGACTCCCTTTGGGTTCAGTAGTTTTATGCCGAAAATTGGAGAGCTTACTCACGCCGACTCAACTACTAGCAAGCTACAGTTGGCAAAACCCATGAACGTCAGCCCTTAACCTTGCGAGCCCGTATCAATCGCCTAGTCCACAAAACTGTTTGCTTCTCCAAATCCGTTTTGATATGTGACACCGTGACGTAATTGGATTGTTCATCATTGGACGAGCAATATGACTGTCTTCCACAGGTCTAGAAAACTACCCAAACATGAGACCGTCCTGGGCCAGCCGTGCTTGAATGACCTTCGTTAGCTCTCTAAAGGGCCGTTCACCAGGGCATTGAGGCCATAGACCTGGCGGCTACCAGCCAAAGTCACAAGGGTCACATCGCGCTCGTCGCCGGGCTCAAAGCGCACGGCAGTGCCGGCTGGAATATCTAACCGCATGCCCTTGGCTGCCGCGCGATCGAACGTCAGCGCCGCATTGACTTCAAAAAAATGAAAGTGGGAGCCCACCTGAATTGGGCGATCGCCCGTATTGGCCACCGCTAGCGTTATCGTCTCACGACCGGCGTTGAGTTCAATCTCACCCTCAGCGGGCAATAGTTCTCCTGGAATCATCGGCTCTCTCTCTATGAGGTGTATGACGTAACGCGGGGTGATCTAAGTTGCAGCACTGAAGGTGACTCATGAGGACTGACTCATGAGCGATAGACTGATCTAGGTGATCGGATTATGCACGGTAACAAGCTTCGTCCCATCTGGAAAGGTGGCTTCGACCTGCACTTCGTCGATCATGGCCGGAATGCCTTCCATCACGTCATCGCGGGTCAGCAGAGTCGTGCCGAAGTGCATCAAGTCGGCCACGGTGCGGCCCTCGCGAGCCCCCTCTAAAATTGCGGCTGAGAGATAAGCCACTGCTTCGGGATAGTTGAGCTTCAGGCCTCTGTCTTTGCGGCGTTCTGCTAACAGTGCAGCAGTAAAGATCAGCAGTTTGTCTTTTTCTTGAGGCGACAGTTGCATAAGTGGCCGACGATTGACACCGAGTCTGACAATACGCCGAAATTATGCCGCATATTGTCAAGGTTCAACCAATTTTTACACTGAATTGAGATTTTTACTGATTTTTGCGGGCGGGTGGGTGAGGGGAGTCAAGGCGTGGCGGGTGCCGGGCAGAGGATACAACGCGGAAAAACGCGATACTGGTTGCATCTCAGATCTGCCAATCCATCCATGTGTTTAGGGCAGGCATCTTGCCCGCGATCAGAGCGAGAAATACCAAATTGGGATGCACTCCGCAATACTCAGTACGAAGTTGCGGAACAGTGTGCACATCACGGGAAATACTGAGTCACTGATACCACTGCGATCGCATATCTTCACCGAGGCCAGGGGAGTGGTCTATATGTGAAATTCTGATTGAGAAAAACATGTTAGGACACAGAGGTTTAGATGTTTCTACGGATATCCCCAAGTTCAATCTAGGGGGATTTCATGATGACGTCACTATTTTCTCTGTGTTCTGATTGGGACGTATCTGCCGATTTGGATTGGTTTTTCACACTCAGGCTGCTTAAAAGCCGAGACCAGCGCGAGCGCAATTCTCAGGAAATCCGAAGTTTTTAAGGATCACTGGGTTGTGGGCGAAAACTACAGGCAATCAATTTCTGTCAATTGGAAAAGCGTTTCTGGCTTTTGCAGTTCGTCAGAAACGTCCAATATCAAGCTTCAGGGATAAATTTAATGAAAGCAAGTTTAACGACAGCGATCGCTGGCTCTGTTTGGCTGCTCTTTGCTGCGGCAGGCGATGCTGCCACGTTCAGCGCGTTGAATTCTACTACGGTGAAATTCAACGCTGGCACATCAGAAGCTAACCTAATTGATTTAGGCGCTGCCAAAGTATCATTTGGTAACACCACCGTTTATATCGGCACAAATCAGGTTTCTAGTAATAACCAAGATCCCATTGTGACCAGTTTTACGAATGGCATTCGCGACTGGGTTAGCAGTTATGACAGCTCGGGGATTGATGGTCGCGGCGTTGGGCTACTTTGGGATGAGGCGTCTAGCAATCTTTACGGCGTTTTTACCGCTGATGGCGGCTCAAATGGGGCTAATAGTTTTGGGAGTACGGCTCAGGGCTGGTTGAGCAGCTATGGTCGCGGTGGCGGCGCCAAAGCCAGCGTGTTGCTCAAACTGAATCCCAACAGTGGAGAGGCCGAAGCGGGCACTTATCTCCGCTCTCAGTTACCTAATGGCAATACCAACACCGTAGTGCCCACCGATCTTGATTTTGTAGATGGTGAGGTCGTGTTTTTCGGCGATGCTTTTTTCACGCCTCTGGATACCGATAGACAACCGTTTACTGAAAAAACGTCAGATGATGGTAGCCCATTTGCCTATCGTGTCGTACTATCCGCTGATTTAGCCACCGCCACTCAGGCTGAAGCCATCGGTTGGAACGGGGTCGAACAGTTCAGTCCGCTCGGCTCGGAACCTGGTGATCCCGGCGACGAAGAACCCGGTGGTGAAGAGCCCGGTGGCGAAGAGCCTGGTGGTGAAGAACCCGGCGGTGAAGAGCCTGGTGGTGAAGAACCCGGTGGCGAAGAGCCTGGTGGCGAAGAGCCTGGTGGTGAAGAGCCCGGTGGTGAAGAACCCGGCGGTGAAGAGCCTGGTGGTGAAGAACCCGGTGGTGAAGAGCCCGGTGACGAAGAGCCCGGTGACGAAGAGCCCGGTGACGAAGAGCCCGGTGACGAAGAGCCCGGTGACGAAGAGCCCGGCGGTGAAGAGCCCGGTGGTGAAGAACCCGGTGGTGAAGAACCCGGTGGTGAAGAACCTGGTGATGAAGAGCCCGGTGACGAAGAGCCCGGCGACGAAGAGCCTGGTGACGAAGAACCTGGCGGTGAAGAACCCGGCGATGAAGAGCCCGGTGATGAAGAGCCCGGTGGTGAAGAACCTGGTGACGAAGAGCCTGTCGGTGAAGAACCTGGTGATGAAGAGCCTGATGTGGCATCAGTGCCAGAACCCGGATTGATCATTGGCTTAGGCGCGCTGGCGGCAACCAGTTGGTCGATGCGCCGGAGACGGTGATCGCCTTCGCAATCAGCTTAAGGGTGTGAATTGCGGTGTCCTCACGCCGCAGTTTTACTGCCCCCGTGAGCACCGGCATCGATGAAATTAGCGCCACTGAGCTGGACTCAAGGATTCCGGCTCAGTGGCGCTTTTGGGCTTTCCAGGTGCCGCCGTAAACGTAATGAGGATTGTGGTCTTTGGCGATGGGCCAGCAGCGATCGCACAGGAATTGCCATTGCTTTGAGGCATCCAGCTGCACGCGATAGAGCTTTGTCGCCGGCAACTGGCAGCGATCGCACGCTTTCTCTCGCACTCGTTTCATCGTTGTTTTAGCCGAATTGCTTCAACTCTCTGAGGGTTCTTGAGCAGAGGCCTTGAGGCTTTCCTCAAGCAGTCCAGACTCGGCCATCAGGCGCGGATAAACCAACAAAAAGAACCCCATCCAGGTCATCATCGGAAGGCCGACCAGGCCCGTAAGCCAATAGCGATGAAACAACAGCCAACTGCCAATGGTCACACTAAAGGCTGTGAGCGCGATCGACCAGGGCTGGCACCACCAGGGTTTTTGCTGCCATACCGAAGATTCTGATGCCATCGTTAAACCCCTTTGAACATGACTTTTTCGCTCATTTCCACTGGCGCTGGCTGGGGCTCTAAAGCGGTTTGATTGAGCTGCCGCACCCCAATTTGGTTTAGCACAATCCCTGCAATAATCACGGCACCACCAATAAATTGGGCGGTTGTAGGCACTTCACTCAGAATCAGATAGGCTGCCAGCACGCCCGCGATCGGCGTGAATGCAGTCGCCAGGGAAATCTCGCTCGCGGTGCTTTGCTTAAGCCCGCTGAACCAGGCCAGCTGTCCGCCAACGACGATGACAGCGCTATAAAACAGCATCCACTGCCATAAAAAGGGCGACGTCACGTCCATAAAGTGGTCAGGCTCGAAGAGAATTAGCGTCGCCACAAAAAAGAATATTGTGCCGATAAACATGCGATAGACGCTGAAAACGCCGAGCGGAATCTCTCGTAGGCTGACCTTGCTAATCAGATTCGAAATCGCCTTGAACACCGCTGCTAGCAGAGTAAACAACTCGCCCCTGCCGATTTCTAGGCCCATGGTCATCGCCATCATGTCGCCGCCTGGCGGCTGTAGCAATACCGTCAAAGCGACGCCAACAAATGAGACGATCGCCCCGGCCACAACCCAGCGATTGACTCGTTCGCCCAGCAGCAACACCGATAGCGCCAGCACCAGTGGCGTGTCGATCTGGCCAATCAAAATTACGTTGTTGACGGCGGTCACCGACAGCGCTGTAAAAATCAACATCGGTACCACTGCCGCACTGAGAATCGCGATCAGGGTCAGCGTGAGCCATTGCTTGACCGAAATCTGTTTCAGAATTGCCGGTCGCAGCTGGCTTTGATAAATCACCAGCAACAATGCCAACGCGCAGATATTGCCCACAAACAAAACATTGCAAAATGAAATCGGGTTACGCCCATCCACCAGATTGATGCCACCCAAATCAGTCAGTCGGCGTGTCACCGCGTTGGCGGCCCCAAAAATGACGATCGCCACCATCAAATAGAGGCGACCTGACGGTTGAAAAGCTTTCGTCGGGCTGGCCATAGAGAGTTAATCCTGTCGATAACGTCGGCAAAAAATGTCGACAGCCTCGGTAGGGGCTGCAGCTCATAATTTGAGATGACTTTAGTCGATAAAATTTAGCCCTTGATGAAAACGTTCTAAGAAATCAAGGTTTCTAAGGTTTGCTGCTGGTTACCCGCGATCGCCAGCTTTGCCCCACAGGGAGGCTATGAGACATCCTCTCCGTGGTCGCCTGGGGATACGGTTGGTCACGATTCGGGATGGCTGACAAATTGCGTCGCCGCTAGCGCGATCGCGTCATGCACCAATGAAGCGGTATTTTCATAGCGAGAAAATCGGACATGACTCAATCATGGAGACGTTCGCCCCCCGCTGAACAGTCAGTGCCGTTGATGGCTAGCTAGCCATCAACGGCACTGACTGTTCAGTCAACCCAACCAATTTCTTCATCTGAGAGCATTTTGTTCTTTTGCTCGCCGTGATCGATCGCGTAGTCCGGCACATTTTTGTAGGCGGGCAAGCGTCGCCCTCGATAAATGTCGTTGCTGCCGCCAGGACGCATTTTGACCGCCAGCGCCGGTTTAGCAGCTGGGGCGGCTGCCGGTGCCGGTGTGGGTGCGGGGGCCGGTGCGGGCTCAGGTGTGGACTCAGCAGCGGCGGCTTCCGTCATTCTCAGAATCACCTGCTTCGCCTCCTTCAGCTCTTTGGCGACTTTTTTGAGTTTGTCGCTATCTGCTTTCGTCGACCGTTTTGTCTGCTCTAGGGTGTCTTTCAGCTCAAACAGTCGTTCTTGCTGTTGGGTCATGTCTGTTTGCAGATCTTTGACCTGTTTATTGAGGCTTGATTCTCTGGCTTGAGCGGTTTTAAGCTCCGCTTTGAGCTGGGTGACCTGTTTTTCGAGATCCGCCTTGGTGACGCTTCGACTGCTGGTAGTAGAGGCCGTTGTGGCGGCTGCCTTCGGGGTCGATTTCGGGGCCTGCTTTGAGGCGGTGCTGGAGCGGCTGGCCGTCGATTTGGCCCGCGATGACGGCCCGCGACGCGCGGTCTTTTTCGCCGTGGTTGACTTATTTGCCGCTGTTGACTTAGCTGCAGCCGGTTTTGGGGCAGCGGCTGCTTGATCTGAGGCGGCGGCTGGCGTCGCTTCTGCTTTCAGCAAGTCAGATAGGTTTTTCTTCGTCATGATTGGCTCCAGTCTTGCTGTACTTCTTCGGCAACCCGGTAATAGTCGGCTTTGGCTTCTTTGACATTGGCCCCGCGCCACTGGGTAATGGGCACGCCCTCTAAGGCCGCCCGTTCATGGGCTTTGTAGGTGCGAATGACGGTTTCACAGACGGGAATCGCCAAACTGTTGAGGGTTTCTTGGGCTTCGGCAGCCTCGGCCAAGCGGCGCGAATCGACTTTGGTAAACAGTACTCGATAGTCCATGCCAGCTGGGGCGATCGCGGTGTTGATCGTATTGATCAAGGCTGACAAATCCATTGGGGCGGGGGGCGTGGGCAACAAAATGTAGTCGGCCACCGGCACCACGGCGGCCAAAGCGGCTGAGGTTAACGCCGGGGGCATATCGACCACAATTAAAGAATAATCGTCCACCTTCTTTAGTTTGCCTAGAAGCGTGGCATCTGTCTCTTGTGTGATATCAAACGTCATGGGTTGAGCGTTGTGTGACACCCACCAGTTGGCAGAGGCTTGGGGGTCAGCATCAACTAACAAAACAGAATAAGACTCCGACAGGATGGCGGCTAAATTGACGGCGGTAGTCGTTTTGCCCACGCCACCCTTGCCGTTGAGAATCGCCAATACTCTGGGAGATGAGTCCTTGCGCCTTGCTGCCAAGGCCGTTCTCCTTTTCTGATGGGGCGCAGGGTTAGCAATCAGGCTGAGTGCCAAACCCGTGTCAGGTTGACTATATCGCAGATGCGATCGCTCGCAACGCTTTGACGACGGAGATCTCGATCAGTCACGGCTTTGATCGCTTGGCCTGGTTCAACGACTCATCGAACTGACACCTTCATCCTCTGTATCGACCAATTCTGGGTGCTGTCAACTCCGCGTCCCAACTGTGAACCGCCGCCTTTAGCGCTGTCAGTACGCTTGTGCCAGTACAGCGACACAGACAAGTCGGCTTTCTCCCAGTCGGAGACCCTGCGTGTTGGCTTGGCCTGCCCGTCGGGCTGACGACTCCGCTCCGCCGACGTTCCTTGAGCGCAGTCGAAAGGAAGATCGGTAGTCCAATCTCAGAGAATTGGTATTAGCCAGAGAGCCAGCCATCTAGGCTTAACCTGATAGGCTCTAAAACAGGATTTGAAACAGCCTTGGGGAAAGCGGTTTTGCCATGACACCGTCTCTCTCTAATGGCGATGGCAAGAGTGAACCAGCGGCCGTTGCGAGGGGCATTGCATGAGAACAATTGGGTTGTTGGGTGGCATGAGTTGGGAAAGCACTGTTCTGTATTATGAGCAGATCAACCAGCGCGTTAAGGCTCAACTCGGTGGGTTGCATTCGGCGAAGGTCGTGCTTTACAGCGTCAACTTTCACGACATTGAAGTCTTGCAGCGTCAGGGTGATTGGGAGGCCGCTGGTCAAGCCTTAGCGATCGCGGCGCAGTCACTCGAAGCAGCGGGCGCAGAGGGTTTAGTCATCTGCACCAATACGATGCACAAAGTCGTGCCCGCCATTGAGGCGACCACTCAGCTACCGATTTTGCACATCGCTGATGCGACTGCCACCGCGATCAAAGCGCAGAATTTGCAGACTGTGGGCTTGCTCGGCACCCAATTCACGATGGCAGAAGCGTTTTACAAAGATCGGCTCAGCCATCAGCATGGCCTCGCGGTACAGATCCCCACCGCCAGCGATCGCGAGATCATTCACCGCATCATTTATGACGAGCTGTGTCTGGGCAAAATCCAGTCTGCTTCGCGCGCCGCCTATCTTAGAATCATTGACACGTTGAAAGAAATGGGAGCCGAGGCGATCATCGCCGGCTGCACAGAAATCACCCTGCTCGTCCAACAAAGCGATCTCGACATCCCCCTGTTTGACACCACTGCCTTGCATGCGGCGGCAGCTGTTGATTGGGCTTTGGCACCGTCAGCCTGAGCTGATCCTGACCGTGAGCTAGCGCCCCAGGGGCGGCGAGCAAATGCGCTCGCAATCGATAGCCCTTCCGGAAAGGGGCATCTATAATTTTTTATGAAGGTATGAATAGCAGGAAAGTCTATGGACCTCGGAGCACTAGACCCAATCAAGCCGTATTTGAATTTCTTTCATCCAGTGATTATGTGGGTGTTATTAGGGGTGAGCCTCTACGCTCTCTATCTCGGCATGAAAATTCGGGCGACGCGATCGGCAGAAGGCGATGCCAAGAAAGCCCTCATCAAAGGCAAATTCAATAGCCGTCATCATCGGATGGGGTCAGCCCTACTGGCATTCATGGTGCTCGGCAGTATTGGTGGCATGGGCGTCACCTACGTGAACAACGGCAAGCTATTTTTTGGGCCTCACCTGCTAGTGGGATTGGGGATGACTGGCATTATCGCGACTTCCGCCTCTTTGGTGCCCTTCATGCAAAAAGGCAATGACGTTGCGCGCACCGCCCACATCACGCTCAACGTGGCGTTGGTGGGTCTCTTTGGCTGGCAAGCGGTGACGGGCGTACAAATCGTGCAGCGCATTTTAGAAAATTTCTAGCCCGGCTGAATTTTCGACCGACCCGAGACCGGGCGGCGACAGTACTCTCTTTGAGATCACCTGCCGCCGCCCGGTTTTTTACGGCGCAATTACAGGCCAGCTAGCAGAACGACCCAGGTCAACCTTAGGATTTGATTGCTAAATGTTCATGTTTAGTTGACCACCTTTAAACGAATATTAACTTGCATTAACCCGCCAAAATTTCAAATTGAATGTGCTACTTTAATAAATAAGAAAGCAACAACTAAATAGCTAATACAAGCACTCAAAAATTAATTCTTTGAGCGCTGGTGAAAGTCCAAAACTGTTCAAATCTTGCTGAAACAACATCAGAACTGAGTCTAAGAGATTTCTCTGGCTATTTCACTAATAACTGTGTTGTCAGGCGGCGTAAACCTTAGCAAGCATCATCTTCAACCTCGCTAGTTAAGTACACTGTGTCTTAAGTTTGAAAGTTGCAGTCTAAATAAAGGCTTCAAAAGGGTTCGGCAATTTTGTCGAACCCTTTTGATTGGAAACCGCTAATGATGGTGAACGTCGCCGAATGCAGTCGTTCTTATCCCAATTCTCTGAAGCTGGACTACCGATCTTCCTTTCGACTGCGCTCAAGGAACGTCGGCGGAGCGGAGTCGTCAGCCCGACGGGCAGGCCAGGCCAACAAGCAGGGTCTCCGACTGGGAGAAAGCCGACTTGTCTGTGTCGCTGTAATTTTGTGAGCCGGCTTTTACCGCTGTCTGGAATCGAATGTTACGGGACTTTGCCACAACGCATTAATTTGTGGCAGGAATGGTGGATTGCTGTGGGCTTGCAGTACAAAAGACTGTAGACAGACTGCAGGAGACTCCAGTAATGCAAGTGTGGAAACAGTTGAGTATTTACACCAGCGAAAGCAGCCGGTCAGGGACGCGTCCCCTGCACACCGCGATTGTGGCCACGGCGTTAGAGCAAGGGCTGTACAGCGCGATCGCGATCGCGGCAATGGAAGGCTTTGGGCCGCAGATGGCGATTCCGACCGCAAATCAGATGGCGTTAGCGTCTGACTTGCCGATTGAGGTGAGAATTTTGGCTGAGCCGGATGCCATCAATACCTTTCTGGCGAGTCAAAAGGATTTATTGACTGGCTGCATCATTGTGCTGTCAGAAGTAGAAGTGTTTTGGGCGCCCGTGACCTGAAGGTTGAAGCCGGTAAGGCCGTCTTGACGGGGCCGGAATATTTAGAATTAACCGACGAACAATACCGATTTCCCCAAAGTGTCCAGTATTGTTCCAAAATTGTGAGGCTGGGTATGTTTGAGCCTGGCAGGGACTGTGCCCAAGGGATGGTGCATCATCGCTGCCGACTAAGCGTTACCCCGGCAACTTCGACAGACCGCTGCCGTACCCCGAGCGATTAACGTTAAGGGCCTGTGCCAAAGCGAATCGTCGAAGTTCTATCAGATTCCGTTGAAGCCACGAGGAGTTAATAACATGAGTGTTGACAGCAAGCAGTTTCATGATGAGTTAGAAAAAGCCCGGGCCCAGGCGCGGTCGATCTGTGCAGAAAAGGGCACAGAATCTACTGAATGTGCCGCTGCTTGGGATGCCGTTGAAGAAATGCAGGCCGAGGTGTCGCACCAGCACCAAGAGCCCGAAAAAAGCAACTTCGATCAATATCTTGAAGAAAATCCTGATGCGCCTGAAGCCCGCATCTATGAGGACTAAAGGGGTGATGCTTAAGTCATATCCCTAGGATAGAACGATTGCTTGTCAGGGTTTGGCATTGCCAAACCCCTGCGATCGCAGAAGCTATCCTCAGCCGCTTCCCCCATAGCGCTAGCGATAGAGGCGTGTCGTGCGTCTCTACGCGACATGTGGATGCAGGCAATGCCGAATCTCTGCCGTGGCGACCGCCGTTAATCCGTGATGGCATTGCGATCGCCCGCTTTTAAGACAGCTTGTTCCCCGTTAAAGCTAATGTCTGACCATTGTCATCGGGCTTGCCCGCCGCTAGTTGAATGCCCGGCAGCAGCTTTTGGGCCATGTCATGACTCTCGGCCAGCAGATACTTGAGAAAGGTATCAGCCACCACTGACAGCTGTTTGCCCGCCAGGTGAGCCGCATACCACTGGCGCTCGATGGGGAAGTTTTCCACATCGAGAATGGCGTATTCGCCTGTAGTGCCTTCGGAAATGATGGTGTGTACCGACAGGACGGAAATGCCCAGACCACCGGCGATCGCCTGCTTAATCGCCTCGTTGCTGCCCAGCTCTAGGCGTACCTTGACTTCGACATCGTGCTCTTCAAACAGCGATTGCACGGCCTGTCGGGTCCCGGAGCCCGGCTCCCGCATGATGAACTGCTCACCATTGAGCGCTTGAATAGGAATATTGGTTTTGCCCACCAGTGGATGATTTTTGGGCGCGATCACCACCAGCGGATTTTCTAAGAACGGGTGCACCGTCAGATCGGGCTGGTCAGGCGTTTGGCTAATGATGTAAAGGTCATCATCGTTGTTTGCCATGCGCTCTTGAATATTTTGGTGATTGGTCACCTTAAGTGAAATATCAATGCCCGGAAAGCGCTGGCAGAAAGGGCCAAGCAGGCGCGGCACAAAATATTTAGCGGTCGTAATCACGGCAATTCGGAGTTGGCCTTGCTTCATGCCTTTGATATCGGCGATCGCCATCTCGAACTGTTCGAGCCCTTCAAAGACCTGTTGGCAGGTATTGAGCAGCTGTTGACCGGCTTGAGTCAGATAGAGGCGTTTGCCGATTTGTTCAAACAGCGGCAGCCCCACGGCCTTGGTCAACTGCTTGACTTGAATCGAAACGGTCGGTTGCGTGAGATAAAGTTCTTCTGCCGCGCGGGTAAAGCTACCGTGACGAGCAGTTGCTTCAAAAACCTTGAGTTGATGCAGCGTAGCGTGAAACAACGGCTTAAATTCCCCCACAGATGTGTCACCAGCATCATAGACCAGATTCTATCGAATTGACATGATTGGCCGCGTTTAATCTATGGATGTAGTTTAAAGCTAAAGGTGGAATCCTCGTTTTCGCGAGCTGTTGGGCTCGGTCTATCCAATTGTTACGATTGTCTCAATCAATGACAAGTGCCCTTGCGGTGCGTGCGGCGCTAAGGGTGATGGGCCTGCTCTCAACTTTAGCCAGCACCCCTCATCTAGCGGCCCTGCCCCCGGATTCCACCTTGTCCCAGCCTCTGATTCCTCACGCTCCCACTCCAGCCAGACCGACCACCGAGTGACGAATGTATTGCAGGCATCCAGTGGAATGAACCACTGCCGCTCACAATAGAAAATCAGCAACTGCTGGGCCTCTGCCCCTAATTTGAGCCGGGTGGGTTGCACTGTCGATTACGGGGAGCCTTTATGTCTTCTTCCACGGACGCGCCGAGTTCATTTCGCGATCGCCTTTGGGAACTCATCCGAATCTTTGGCCGCTTAGGCAGTATCGGCTTTGGCGGCCCTCAGGCCCACATTGCGATGCAAAACGATGAAGCCGTGGTGCGGCGTCAGTGGCTCACGCAAGATCAATTTAGTGATGGGATGGCCGTCTGCGAAATGCTCCCGGGCCCGGCCTCGACGCAGATGGGCATCTATCTGGGCTATGTCAGGGCCGGACAGGTCGGCGCTTTGGTCGCGGGTCTGGCTTTTATTGCCCCCGCCTTCTTGATTGTCGTTACCCTGGCGTGGGTGTATTTTCGGTTTCAGGCGTTGCCCCAGCTAGACGCCATTTTCTTTGGCATCGCACCGGTGATGATTGCCATCATTTTGGGATTCTGCTGGAAGCTGGGCAAAAAGTCAGTGCATGACTGGCAGGGGGTGGCGATCGCGATCGCGGTGGGCATCGCCGTGGGGTTCGGAAACTTGAGCCCCCTGCTAGCGTTTATTTTGGCGGGTTTGCTAGGGCTGGCGATCTACCGGCCCCGTCAGTCGCCGCCTCAGGCGCTCTGGCTGCCGCTGGGGCTGATGGCTAGCCTCACTGCGGCCACCCCGACAGCGGACGTCTTAGCCCTCTCTAGCTTTTGGGGCTGGGAGCGGATTGGCCCCTTTTTTTGGCCCCTGCTGGGCTATTTTTTCAAAACGGGCACCTTTATTTTTGGCGGTGGCTTGGTGATTATTCCGCTGCTCGAATACGACGTGGTTGAGCAGCTCCATTGGCTGACGCGTAGCGAATTTCTCAATGGCATTGCGATCGGGCAGCTCAGTCCTGGCCCGGTGGTGCTCACTGCCGCCTTTGTCGGGTTCAAGGTGGCCGGTGTGTTGGGGGCGCTGGTGGCGAGTATCGGGATCTTTACACCTTCATTTTTGTTCATTATGGCGGGGGCACCACTCTTGCTCCGGCTGCGTCAAAACCTGTATGTCAAGGCCTTTTTAATGGCGGTACGCCCAGCCGTTTTAGGGGCAATCGCGATCGCGACCCTCCCTTTGGCGCAAACAGCGATTATCGAGCGGCCTTCGCTCTGGCTCACTGTGATTGCGGGGGCGATCACAGTCCTGTCGTTGGTTGCCCTGATTCGCTTTAAAACGCCCACCTGGCAGTTGGTTTTAGCGGGGGGCGGGCTGGGTTTGCTGGTGGGCCTGATCATCCCGACCGGACTCAGCAGCTAGCCCTGTGTAAATCATCCCCAGCCGGGGCATCTTTATACAGTAAAGTCTTGATTGCTTTCAGGGCTGAGGATAAATGGCGGCTGGGAGCGGGGCTACGCCATCGGCATGAGGCATGCTGTGACGTTGACTCAATCCTCACGACCATCGACCCGTCGGCCCGCAATCTATCCATTTTGTATTAGGCAAGACATTTATACTATGGACTCTCAAGCGAAAGTTTTTGTCGCCGGACATAATGGTTTAGTCGGCGGGGCGGTTGTTCGAGCCCTTAAACAGCAGGGCTACTCGAATCTGATTGTGCGCTCTAGCCGAGAGCTTGATCTGCGGCAGCAGCAAGCTGTCGAAGACTTTTTTGCCACTGAGAAGCCGGAGTATGTTTTTTTGGCAGCGGCCAAGGTTGGCGGCATTCAGGCGAACAATATCTATCGCGGCGAATTTTTGTACGACAACTTGATGATTGAGTCGAACATTATTCATAGCGCCTATCGCCATCAGGTGCAAAAGCTGCTGTTCTTAGGCTCCTCCTGCATTTATCCCAAGCTGTGTGCCCAACCCATGCGGGAAGACTATCTGCTCACAGGCGCCCTGGAGCCTACCAATGAGCCCTACGCGATCGCTAAAATTGCGGGTCTCAAGCTCTGCGAAAATTATTGCCGGCAATATGGCGTCAACTTTATTTCAGCGATGCCCACCAATCTCTATGGCGTCAATGACAACTTTGATCTGAATAATTCCCATGTGCTACCGGCGCTGATGCGCAAGTTTCACGAAGCCAAAGTTAGTCAAGCGAGCACCGTCACCGTCTGGGGCACCGGCGAACCGCTGCGAGAGTTTTTGTATGTCGATGATCTCGCGGATGCGCTGATTTATCTGATGAAAACCTATAACGATGTTGATTTTGTCAACGTCGGCACCGGCCAAGAAATCTCCATCAAGGAGTTGGCACTGACCATTCAAGCCGTGGTGGGCTTTGAGGGTGAGTTGGTATTTGACACTTCTAAACCCAATGGCACCCCCCGCAAGCTGCTCGACGTTGCGCGCCTCAACTCGCTAGGCTGGCAGGCCCAAACCGACCTGAAAACCGGGATTGAAAAAACCTACGCCTGGTACCTAGAAAACGTCGATACTCTCAGAGGCTAATCTCCCACTCTCAGGCCCGGCCACGCCTTTGGCGAGGCTCTTGCGGCCAATATGACTGAGGCCAACCCAATTGCCGGCCTTTCTAAAACAGTGACAAGGTCGGCAATCGCGATTTAGAGGATTTGCTGGAAAACAGCGTACCGATTGCCGGGGTTTGGCACTGCCAAGCCCCGGCAGCAAACGTTGCCACAAATGGGATGTTATGGCCGTCGCCAGCTCCGTTAGGACAAGACGGCCACAACATCTGGCTGTTTGCTAAGCAACCGGATGATACTCGGTGTCCTAGCCTAGATGGCTAAAGCTATCTTGAAGCGCAGATCCCTATTCGCCTTCTGCTGGCGCTTCCTCAGCTTCTTCCGGTTCTTCTCCCCCCTCGTCTTCCATCACGTCTTCTTCACCGACGCCCTCTTCAATGCCTTCATCCCCGGCTTCCGGGCTACCGCAGGCAATCGTCAGCATTGATAGACCAAGAATGAGAGGCAATGCCATCAAACGAGTCATTTTCATGATGAATTTCCTCGAAACAGTTTCGACATAGCTTACAGTGCTTTCCCACGGATCAAACCTCTATCAAAAGTTAGAGATTTAGCGTGAAATGCATCTGCCTTTATGTTTGATTTTTCCATGGAGACGCCTCTCTCTATAAGGTGTGGCCGAATATAGGATCACGAAAATCACATCGTAAAAAGACTTTATTTGTTCTACAACGGCTTATTGCTGGATTACAAAGCTTATTGTCAGCTTGAGAAAGGTGATCGCCACTGGTGAAGTCAAGCTCAGTATAAAAGTGCTTTCTAGTGTCTAGTATTAGACCTGAGGTACAGCTTATTTAAGAGTTCTGATGCCAAGTTTTTTGACTAAGTCCTGCTACTTTTCTCTGGCTCGAGCGAGTCGTGGTAATCGCGGGATTTGATCGTGAGGGATGATGCGTCCTGCGCCCAGTCAGACTCTTGCTTCCGTATCACTGCTGAGCGGCAGGCGGGAGATAGACAGCGGTAGATCCGCCAAAAGCCCTTTGGCCAGATGGTCAGCATCATTGCGGTCTCTTCTGCCAGGGTCTGGGCTCAGGGGAGCTCATATCAAATCTGTCTTTTGAGAGCCGATGGCTGTTTCCTGGTCATCGGATGTGTCAATTGCTCTGCGTGGTGCTCCCAGCCAATTGCCGGATTGCTTGGGCTTGCCAAAGTGAAGTCAGCGCCAACGCAAGATTGCGGCAAAGTGCGGCACGATAAAGATAGATGACACGGGGCCATGAGGTGAGTCTATGGACGATCAGCAAACACCATCAGCCGGCTGGGGGCTGGCGATCGCCACCTTATCGGCGATTATCGGCACGCTGGCGGTAAATACGCTGTCCAATTTTTATGCCCCCGGCGGTGAGAACGTCGGCGAAATTGCCAATACGACCCTGGCGGGAGTGCTGATCACTCCGGCGAACTATGCCTTTGCGATTTGGGGGCTGATTTATCTCGGGCTCATGGCCTATGGCTTCTATCAACTGGGACCAAAGCAGCGACAGGATGCGGGGATTCGCCGGGTCAATCAGCTATTGATTATGGCCTGTCTGGCTCAGATGGTCTGGATTTTTCTGTTTACGCTGAAGTTATTCTGGCTATCCGTTTTGGCCATGTTGGGCATTCTGGTGCCCTTGATGCTCGTTTATCTCATTCTGTATGGCGATGCCGTCGCCACCCGGCAGCGGCGCTGGTTTGCGCGCTACCCCTTCAGTCTTTACCTGGGGTGGATCGCCGTTGCCACTGTGGTGAATGTGGCTTCAGCGCTCTATGACTCTGCCTGGCGCGGCGACTACAGCAGCGTCACTTGGACGGTTGTGATGGTGCTGGTGACGGCAGCGATCGCCGCGCTGGTGATTTTTACCCGCCAAGACGTGCCGTTTACGCTGGTGTTTGTGTGGGCCTACATTGCCATTGCGGTCCGTCACTCGACGATTCTAGCCATCTGGCTCACCGCTACCATCGCCGCGATCGGCCTGCTCGCGTTGCTCGTCTGGCAGCGATCGCGATCACGCCGCCCGCTCAAAACAGGCTGAGCTGAGCGGCGGGCGGCTCAATTTCATCCCAGGGCAAACTCGGCAGATTGGGCATGGCGCCCTTTAACGTGTCGTAAAAGTAGCGGGCGATGGCTGGTGATTGAGCCTCGTCAGGACAGTGGATAAACAGGTAAACCGTCTTCCCCGCTGCTAACCAAGCCTGCAAACACGGTACCCACTTGGTCACATAGGGTTCGTTGAAATTTAAGTCGGGGTGGCTGATGTAGCGCACCAGGCAAAAGTCGGCGGTGACTACCGGCTGCAGCGGCACGTTGGGCTTGCGGCGTTCTGAGGTGAACTGCGGATCGGGCAGTCCATCGGCCTGACCGTCATACATGGTGCGGCTGTCAAGCATGACTCGACCCACCCCCAACTGCCGTAGCTGGTCATTCAACCGGTTGGCCTGCATGGGGCGAAACCAGTCTAAATGGCGCACTTCTACGGCGATCGGGGCGGTTTGACGGGGCCACTCGGTCAAAAACTGCGTTAAGTCACGGAACCGCTCAGGGCTGTAGCTAGGCGGCAGTTGCAAAAACATGGGCCCTAGGCGCGGCCCTAACCGCTGCAGGGTGGCCAAAAAGTCCAGCGTCTGGGGCAGGTGGGGCATCAGCTCCCCACTGTGGGAATAGAGGCGCGGCACTTTGGGGCAAAAGCGAAAGGTCTCGGGCGTTTGTGCGGCCCAGCGATCAACCGTCGCCGCATCAGGAATGGAATAAAACGTTGTATTCCCCTCAACGGTCGTGAGGCGATCGCCATAAAGTCGCAAAAAGTCCGCAGGTCGGGCCCCCGCCGGATAAAAGTCACCCACCCAGTCTTTAAACGCCCACACCGCGCAGCCGAGATACAGCATCATGTCACCCCTTCACCGTAGGAAAAGTGTAACAATCGGTAGGCGATAGCCTATTCGCGATCGCCCATGAGCTTTATTCACCTTCCCAAGTCTTGGCAGCTTGCCGAAAGCCAGATCACACCAGAATTTGCCTATTGGAACCGTCGCAAATTTATGAAGGCGATCGTCGGCATGGGCATCGGCGCTTCAGCTGTGTCTGTCATTGGCTGCCAGCGGACTAACGACATGGCTCCAGAACTGCGGGAAACGCTGGGTCGCCCCCTCAATAACGTGATGCGCAACCCCGATTTTCGAGATGCGGGGCGTGCCATTACTGGGCAACAATACGCTAGTACTTACAACAATTTTTACGAATTTGGCGGCACCAAAAATATCTGGGCCAACGCCCAAAACCTCCCCACCGACCCGTGGACGCTAGAAGTCGGCGGGCTGGTTAAAAATCCGAAAAAATACGACCTCGACGACCTCACCAACCGCTTTCCCCTCGAAGAGCGGGTCTATCGATTTCGCTGTGTCGAAGCCTGGGCCATGGTCGTTCCCTGGTTGGGCTTCCCGATGCAGGCTCTGATGGCTGACGTTGAACCAACGAGCGACGCCAAGTACGTCAGCTTTACCTCGTTTTATGATCCTGAAATCACCCCAGGGCCAGCTTGGGGCTTTGCCCAGAATCTGCCCTGGCCCTATGTCGAAGCGCTGACGATCTCGGAAATGGCCAACGAACTCGCCTTCTTCGCAGTCGGCATCTACGGTCGCACCCTGCCCAAGCAACATGGCGCGCCAATTCGCATGGTGATGCCGTGGAAGTATGGCTTTAAAAGCGGCAAATCGATCGTCAAAATTGAATTCTTGAAAGAGCGGCCCGCTACCTACTGGAACACCCTTTCTCCGAACGAATATGGCTTTGAGGCCAACGTGAATCCTGAGGTGCCCCATCCTCGCTGGTCTCAAATGACGGAAAAAATTGTCGGCACCAACACCAATCCCTTTGATTGGGAAAAGCAGCCTACGGTCATCTACAACGGTTACGGCGACTACGTGGCGGATCTTTACGCCTAAGCAGCTGGTGTGAAGATAGAGTCCCGTTAGAAGATGTGGATGAGTAGAGGGTCGGGGATGGAGGGTCGGTAATCTGGTGGGGTGGGGGCAGGCTAGGAAGCCTACCCAACAAGGTTTCCTAGCGCTCAGCCGTACTGAAGAAAGCGATCGCCTCGTCCTTACCCACTCAGATATCCCCCTGCTGCCACCCTCCCAACGCCTCTTGTTTGATGGCCATCCTGGCCGTTCCTTTACCCGGATAGCCGTCACCGGGCGAGAACAAACTAAATAAGCGATATTGGCGGATGGGTCATCGCCACAGGCGCGAAACCTTGACCGCGGTGTCGCGTCTTTGAGCACAATGGAGGCATCCTCAGGGTTCACATCTATTACTTCAAGGGAGTCATCTCATGGCGTCAGGTTCGGAGATTGATCAGTTGCTACAGGCACTAAAAGATTGGCAAAAAGCGGTCAATCAGCTCACCAAAAAAAAGGTGCCCTTCCCGGCTGCCGAGGCTCAGCTTGCGCAAGCTCAACAAGCCGTGCTGGCGCATCTGGCTGACGAGGCGATCGCGGACAAAATCGATAAGCTAATTTACAAAGCGATCGCCAATTGCCAGTCAGCTGAGGCCGTGCGCGAAACTTTGATCAAGGATGGTGCGTCTTTGATCACCATAGAACTGAAAACCGTCCATCCTCTGTCAGTCAGTCAGCATGAGCTAGAGCAGCTGATTGAGCATTTTCTCACGACGCCCGATTACGATAAACCACTCACTAGTAGCGATGAGGTGCAGTCAGCGTTTCAACAGCTGAGTGAAGCCATTGCTCAGGCTTATCCGGCCACGCAACCGCTCAGCCGCAAACCTAAAAAGCGCCGCCGTCGAGACCTGGCCATGGGGACGTTGCAAACGGCTTTAGGGGTGGGGTTACTGGCCGGTAACACCCAAATGGAGCCAACCGTCGCCGGAGCCTCTTATATCTTGGGGGGCAATGCCATGCTGGCGGCGTTAGCCAACTTGGTCGGGCGATTGCCCACGACCCAGGTTTCAGTTGATTAATGGTCGTCTTTAGGCTGGCGGGGGTTAGTCACTACCAGCTCAAATATCCAGCCTGGCAGTTCTTTAATTTTCTCTGCCATCCGCCGTAAATCTTCAAACCCATTGAGTGATAGACTCTCTCGCGTTCTCACTTCAACGGCAATGACCTGATTAGCCCCTTTAGCAATAATGTCGAGCGGACATTTCGAGAGCCCCTCAGGTAAATCGGTGGCTTCGGGGTATACCGTTACCTCGTAGCCTTCGTTGCGATATTCCCGCGCGAGCTTGAGTACCCGCCGATGTTCCAAGCTGGATTGATGATTGCGATAACTCATAGAGACGATCTGTCAAGAACTCACTACCCTAAATCAGCTGGATCTGGAGCATGTTCTATCCTAACATGCACAAATTCTACCCCTTGAATAAAGCCTTCAGCTAAGAGCGGTGACATGCCTTTGACCCGAAAGGAACCGTTCAAATTTTTGCGGCGACTCACCACATCTGTTACCTGATAATCATGCTGATAAACGACGCTGACCAACGCGGTGCGCACCGGCTTAATAATATTGTCGCTGTCGGGCACGCTGTCTTCGTTGCCGCTGCGCGCCTCAAAATAATAGGTCAGCCGGATCCGAACCAACTCGTCGCTGGGGCGATCGCTGACCCATGACTGGCTGGCCGCCTGACGAACTCGCTTGACCCACGCCTGCAGCTTCGATTTATCTTTGGTTTGGTTTGAAACAGGCCGACCGGGAAGGATGAATTCGCAAGGAAGCACAAGATTGACCGGGGGATACACCAACGCATCTAACCATCGACAGCCGGAGGACAAACGCCCTGTCAAAGCGACAGCAAGGCTTCTCTATAGTAAATCTGTCCTGGTTTATTAATCGATGACGTTGCTGACCTGCAAAAGGTGTCGCATCAACCGCGACTCAAGTTCTATACAGGTGTTGGCTGGCCGATTGTTCCATCAGCATCAAGGCTGAAGGTGATGGTGTTGACGACTTGGCCGAACAGCACCCGACAGCACCGCTTACCTATGTACGCCTACTTAGCGATCGCTGTTCACCGACTTCAAACAGCTCGATTCCAAGGTTTATATCCTGCGCTATCTGCCCAGTGGTGAACCCAACCAGCGTTGCCAGCCGTTCACAAGCGCATTCACAGTCAGAACAGGGAATAGCAGCGATGAATGCTGATCCATCGCTGCCATTTACCTAAATAAAGCGTTCTCTGTCCTTGTGCCTCAGGCACAGCGGAGCTAGACGACAGATAGCTCAACGAGGCCCGCGATCGCCATCGCACACAGAACCGCGAACAGATAGCGAGGCACGCCGTTGCCGCCATAGCTGACATTGTCGGCCCGGCGCTGAAAGAAGGCGTATACGTTGGGCGCGCCCATGATGAGAAAGATAATTCCCAAGACACTCAGCTTAGAGCTCTGAGGCTGACCGAAATCGGGATTCAGTTGGTTAGTTGTCATTACAGTTATCCAAACTCAATTGACTCGGTAAAACGTTGGTGTAAGCGGAAATGGCTGACGGTTAAGCGCTGGCTAGTTGGCTGGTGTGATTCTGTAGACTATGAGCAATCGCAGAAACCGGCTGTAGTTGCCAACATCTCAGAGGCGCTTAAACACGCTGCCGACAAATTTGCCTTGAAACCGTCAACAGCACATTTAGTCCTGTTCACTCAGTTGTGTAACACTTTATTAAGTATACGTGACTTTGACGTGGGGAATCTTACGTAAGCTGAATTTTATTTGGCTACAAATAAAAATTAAGTGCAAATACTCATCTTTAGTTCAGGTGTTGCCTGTATCTCATTGCCCTGGTAAATCCACGTTCACGGTTGGTGGAGCCCAGACGGCCGGATGACTCTCGAACGCGCTCAGGCAGATGCGATAGTGAGGGCACGCCAGTTTGATCGGGCGATGATTCATGTAAGGGAGCCTGTTATCTTTGTTTGCGGCTATTACTACGACCCCGGCCGGGGCGCGATCGCTGATTCCTGTTTGCGCTGCCTTGCCCGCGACGCTCTGGGTGCCTCAATCTGTGGCCACGACCCTGGAGTCAACTGCTGACATGGCAATCGAGGTTTACTCAGGGCCGCTACAGAATACGATCGCCGCCCTGTGGAACGAGCAAACCGGCCTGATCTTTTGCCTGGCGACGGGGGCGGTGGTGCGGCTGATCGCGCCTTTGCTGCAAGATAAGCAGACAGATCCCGCTGTGGTGGTGCTGGATGAAGCGGGTCAATTTGCGATCAGTCTCTGTGGCGGCCACCAGGGCGGCGGCGATCGCCTGGCTCAGCGCCTCAGTCATCTATTAAATGCCCAAGCGGTGATTACTGGCTCTGCCCATCATCGGCACCTGCCGGGGATCGATCTATTGGGGCAACCCTTTGGCTGGACGAAAGGCGGCGGCGACTGGACACGGGTGGCCAGCGCCCTTGCCCGGCGAGCACCGGTGCAGGTCATTCAAGACGCGGGTTCAGAAGTTTGGCAGCAGCATTTGCCCGCCGATCATTCCTTTCAGTTGGGCTGGCCAGACGTGCCGCCCCTGCCGACTGAGTCGTCCTCCCCCCATCAGGCTCGCGTGTGGATTAGTGCGAGCCAGCGGCAGTTTGCGCCCGAGGCCGAGTTGCCAAAAGTGCAGTGGCATCCACGGGTACTGTGGTTGGGTATCGGTTGCGAGCGCGGCACTTCACAAGCATTGATTGCTCAAGCGATCGCCACCGCCTGCCAAACCCATCATCTGGCTCAGGGAGCGATCGCGGGGGTCGCCACGATTGATCTCAAAGCTGACGAGGCGGGACTGGTGCAGCTTTGCCAGGAGCGACAGTGGCCGCTGCGGTGCTTCACCGCTGCAGCATTGAGCAAAATTACTGTGCCTCATCCTTCCGCCGTAGTGGAAAAAGCCGTCGGCACCCCCAGCGTGGCTGAGGCCGCAGCACTATTGGCCGCCCAGCAACATTCTGAGGCTGAGAGCGACCTCCAGCTCAGCGTTACCAAACAGGTTGTTCGGGAAGCAGCGCAGCCGGGGGCCGTCACCGTGGCGATCGCCCAGGCCCAGCAGGAATATACGGGGCGGATCGGGCATCTGGCGCTGGTCGGTACCGGCCCCGGCAGCCTGGATCAGATCACCCCGGCGGCCAAGGCCGCGATCTCTCAGGCCGACGCCGTGATTGGCTACCGCCTCTATATTGATCTGATTCGTCCCCTCTTACGACCGGGGCAAATCGTCGAGCCCTGGCCGATCATGCAGGAACAACAGCGGGCTGAACGGGCGATCGCCCTGGCGAATTGGGGGCTCAACGTTGCCGTCATCTCTTCGGGCGACTGTGGCATCTACGCCATGGCCGGTTTGGTGTTGGAGACGCTGCAGGCCCAAGGCTGGGATGGTCAAACCCCGACCATCGCCACCCTCCCCGGCATTTCGGCGCTGCAGTCAGCGGCAGCTCGCGTCGGCGCGCCGCTGATGCATGATTTTTGTGCCATCAGCTTGAGCGACCTGCTCACCCCCTGGCCTGTGATCGAGAAGCGTCTGCAGGCCGCCGCCGCCGCCGACTTTGTCATCGCCCTCTACAATCCCAAATCGCAGAAACGGACAAAACAGATTGCGATCGCCCAGCAGATTCTGGCGCAGCATCGAGCGCCCGACACTCCGGTCGCGATCGTGCAGTCGGCCTACCGCCCGGACGAAAACATTGTTCTGACGGATGTGGCTCACCTGCTCGAACCGGCTATCGACATGCTAACTACGGTGATCATTGGCAACCGCAGCACTCAGCGATATGCCGGTAAGCTGATTACGCCTCGGGGCTACGCTACCGAGCGGACAAACGGGACAGCCGGGGCAGAGCCCCCAACTTGAAAGTTCACGCTGACAACTGTCACTCCCCTGCCCAAGCTGGGAAATCTACGGAGGAATGGCTTTCTCAGAAAATCGTTATCTGAACGCCGAACTTATGTCTTCCCCTGAGATTTCTAACGATATTGTCTGGCCGCAAATTTCGGTCATTGTGCCGATTTACAACGGCGCAGCCGATCTGCCTGATTTAGGCAAATGCCTGTGCAGCCAGACATACCCCCGCGACCGCGTCGAATATCTGCTGGTTGACAATAACAGTACCGACGACACAGCAGCGCAGCTACAGCAGCTACGGGCGACCGGGCAAGCGTTAGGTCTGCAAATCCAGCCGCTGTCTGAACCTCAGATTCAAAGCTCCTATGCGGCTCGTAACCAAGGCATTCGGGCCGCGACTGGCGAGATTCTGGTATTCACTGATGCCGACTGCCGCCCCCATGCTGACTGGCTCGTTAAACTGATCGCCCCCTTTCAAGCTGCTGAGGTGGGTTTGGTAATTGGTGAAATCGCCGCTTTGGCCGGTCATAGCCTGCTGGAAAGCTACGCTGAATATCGGGAGACGCTCACTCAGCGCTATACCTACGCCCACCCTTTCTATCCCTACGGGCAAACGGCAAACTTAGCCATCCGTCAGGCCGCCTTTACTCAAGCGGGTTTGTTTCGGCCCTACCTCACGACGGGCGGCGATGCTGACCTCTGCTGGCGGGTGCAGATGGCCACCGATTGGCAAGTCTTTTTTGCCCAAGATGCTCTGGTGCGCCATCGCCACCGCTCGACCTTGAAGGAACTCGCTAGTCAGTGGCGGCGGTATGGTCGCTCCAACTTTTATCTGCACGAATTGCATGGCGTTGATCTGGGCCCCACTATGCCGCCCAAAGAGGTGATTCGTCGCCTCGGTCGCTGGCTGATCAAAGATATTGCCAAATCAACCTGGCACATTATGCGCCGCCGTGCCCCGGCAGTGGCCCTCATCAGCGGGCCGCTCGACCTGTATTGTGCGAAATCGCGGGCGATCGGCCAGCGCCAGGCCCAATTCCCCGAGGCGGCGCGGCAGATTGACTGGTTAGATCAGTCAGGCTCTGAAGCGACTACCGTTTCTCCCCCCCCCTCGGTCACGACTTGAGGCGGTTTTCAGCCGAGGAACGTCAAGCCACATATCAGGAAAATCAGAGCAGATTGCTGCCCGCCGTCACCTTGTCAGTCTCCGGCGCTGGGTCTGTATTGGCACTCGTCTTGACAACCGTCATCCTGCTGTCGTCAACCATAATCCTGTCATAGAGCCCCCTCTCTCTGCCCATCTAAGCGGCTGACCCTCATCTTCGGCTCTTACTTTCAGAGGAGGTGGGGCATACTTGATTAAACAAGTCATAACCGTTTCTTAATTATAAAAGTACATATCAAATCATGTTTTCTAAACCCATTAGACGCTGCTTTTGTTTGAGTGTTTTGGGGCTAGCGGTCAGCTGTAGCGGCAGCAATAGCACCGCAGATGCCCCCCTCGAGACGACCGTTGACGCCGCCGAATTGACCGCTGAGCAAGTGCTCGTGATCGGTGATATCTCAAACAACCCCGCTGAAAAAATCACCCTTTATCAGCCCCTCGCTGATTATTTGGAAAGCCGTTTGACTGACGTTGGCGTCGAACAAGCCACTGTTAAAATTGCCCCTGACTTAGATACGATGCAAGCTTGGTTGGCCAAGGGGGAGGTCGATCTCTACTTTGATAGCCCTTATCCGGTCATGGTAATGAGCACCCGTACCGAGGCAAAACCGCTGCTGCGCCGTTGGAAAGGTGGCATCGCTGAATATCACAGTCTGATCTTTACCTTGAACGAGAGCGACATTCAAACGACAGCAGACCTGGCAGGCACCCAAATTGCCCTGGAAAGTGATTTTTCGACATCCGGCTATATGCTGCCATTGGCTTACTTGCAGGCCGCTGGACTGAGTCTGGTTGAGCAATCTACTGCTAGTAATACTCTCCAAGCTAATGAGGTTGGCTTTGTCTTCAGCGACGATGAAAGCAATACCGTTGAATTGGTGCTCAGTGGGGCAGTCGATGCTGGCGCTTTAGACAACGGTACCTTTGCTGAGTTGCCGGAGGAGGTGCGATCGGCAATGAGAATTGTGCTAGAGACTGACCCCGTTGCCCGGCACATTGTGTTGGTCAGCGCCCAAACCCCGGCTGAGCAAAGTGACGCGATTAGGGATATCTTGCTGACTATGGATGCTTCATCAGAAGGGCAAGCGGCCTTAGAAAGTTTTGAAAATACGGCAAAATTCGACGAGTTTCCAGTCGAACAGTCCATCGATCGCCTTGAGGAACTCTATAATCAGACGCTCGAATAAATGCTGAAGCTCCGTCGTCCTCAGCGTTCAGCTGGCTCTCTCGTCAATAAACTGACAACCGCCATGAGTTGCCTCGCCGTGGCAGCGGTGTTGGTAGTCAGTGGGTTCTCGCTCGTGCGTGAGCGGGCTAATTATCGTGAAGAATTGGAGCAACAAGCCGAACTGCTGCTCGAAACGTTATCGGTGGCGAGCAGAGATGCTCTGTACTTCAACCAGTTTGAAGACGCCAGTCAGATTGTCAATAACCTCGGTCAAGACTTTCAGAACGAGCAGTCGATTGTCATGGCTCGTCTCTACCAAACCGATGGCCGCATCCTGGCAGATGCTTTTGCCGCCGATCAGCAAACTTTCAATTTGGCATCTGATCCCTTTGGTCAGGCGCTTTTGGCGGATGATGCGCTCATTACCGACTGGGAGTCGCAGCGCCTGATTGTCGGCAAGTCAATTATTGTCGGCGATGAAACGGTAGGGGCTATGAGTGTGGGGCTGTCTACCCGACCACTGCAAGCTAAGCTGCAGAAAACGCTGTTAGAAGGACTGTTTGCCGCGCTTTTAGCCGCCATCGGTAGCTTCTTGCTGGCCCGATTTATCAGTCGCTCTATCACTAAGCCCTTAAAACAACTCACCACGGCAACTCAACAGATCACCGCTGGGGAATGGGGTCAGGCGATCGCCCTCGACACTAATGATGAACTAACTACTCTGGCCAATGCCTTTAATCAGATGCAAGGGCAACTGCATGAGTTGGTGGCATCTTTACAACAGCAAACTCAGGAATTAGAACAGAGCCGAGGCCTGGCCCACTCTCGGGCCACCGAGCTAGAGCAGACGCTGCAAGAACTGCATCAAACCCAAGAGCAGCTGATTCAACAAGAAAAGATGTCGAGCTTGGGACAAATGATCGCCGGGATTGCCCACGAAATCAACAATCCCGTCACCTTCATTCACGGCAATTTAGCCCCCGCCAATGCCTATATCGAAGACCTCCTCTCTCTGATCGATCTGTATCAAAAAAGCTATCCTGAGCCGTCGCACGAAATTGCGGCTGAGCATCAAGCCATTGATCTGCCTTTCATCAAAAAAGACATCGTTAAAATTCTGTTTTCGATGCGCATCGGGGCCGAGCGGATTGCGGACATCGTGAAATCCCTGCGCACCTTTTCACGCTTGGATGAATCGCTGTGTAAGGCCGTCAACTTACACGATTGCGTAGACAGCACATTGATGATTTTGGCCCATCGCCTTAAGGCTACTGATCGTCGTCCAGAGATTGAAGTCATCAAGAGCTATAGCGAGCTACCGCTCATTGAATGCTATGCGGGACAGCTCAATCAGGTCTTTATGAATGTCTTGACGAACGCGATCGAGGCCCTGGAAGACAAAGCCGCTAACCGTGACTGCGAAGCGCAAAAGGAGACCCCTTTACAGATCCGCATTTACACCAAAATGCCCTCGGCCCATCAAGTCTTAGTGCAGATTGGGGATAATGCTGGGGGGATGCCGGCAGCGGTGCAATCAAAGATTTTCGATCCGTTTTATACGACGAAACCGATTGGTAAAGGCACTGGCCTGGGATTATCGATCAGCTATAAAATCATCGCGAATTTACATGGCGGGCAGTTCACCTGCCAATCGATGCCAGGGCAGGGCACCGACTTTTTTATCCAAATTCCTATTCACCAAGCAGCAAATACCTGAGCAGTTTCGTCTTGACCGGACTGATGGGCTGTGAAAGTCCTGAAGTTCTCGACGGAGACTATTGCCCCAACCGGACCTAGGACGGACTGGGAGTCGGCTTCAAGCGGCGCAAGACAGAAAACAGGGCCGGTCGCATTGCTGGCGGAAAAATGGCGATCAGCTGACCAATTTTGGCCTTTTGAGCGGAATGAGATTTGCCCTGCTGCAAGAGTGCTTTACCGGCTTGGGTGTCGCCTGCTTCAATCAGCCGCAGTCCCAGTAATAGCTGGGTTTCGTGCAGCCGCTGCTGGCGCAGTTGTTCTAGCTGGGGGTCAGCAAAATCGTACAAATTGAGATACTGAATTTTGTCTTTTAGATAGGGGATGGCGCGCCCGATCCCTTGCTGTTCGGGGTGAAAGCGGTATTCCATCAGACGCTCGGGCAGGTAGTAAGCCTGTTTATCGGCCACGGCTAGCCGCACCAGCAGATCGTTATCTTCACAGTTTTGTAGATTCGGTCGCATGTAGCTGACTTCATCCAGTACGCGCTTGCGAAACAGTGTGGCTCCAATTTGCAGGCTTTGCTGATCAAACACGCGAGTGGTCAGATCAGCAATGGGGCCTGCCGGTAGCGTCGTGCGGCCCCATCGGGCGGAATTGGTTGCCGTCAGTTCGGGTTCACGTTGGCTGTCGCTGTTGATGACCCAGTGGTCGGTGCTGACAAAATCGATCGCGGGGTGCTGGTCCAGAATCGCGGTGGTTTCTCGCAAAAAATCAGGGGTGAGGCGATCGTCGTCATCGAATTTGATGAAGTATTCGCCCTGGGCTGCTTCAAAGCCCGAAATCATATTGTTACTTTTGCCAATGTTTTGCGGATGGCGCACGTAGCGCAGGCGCGGATCTGGCAGGCTGGCCATCAACTCGGGGGTGTCATCTTGAGAGCCGTCATCACACACGATGATCTCAAAATCGTCGTAGTTTTGCGCTAACACGCTGGCGATCGCCTCAGCCAACAACTGTGACCGGTTATAGGTGGGGATACAAACGCTAACCTTGACCATGAATAACCTTATCGCGTTGAGAATGAAAGCTGCTGGGGTCAGCGGCCCCGTCAGGCAACAGACTTGACCGGACTCGAAAAGGTTGCCAGCTCTACTGTAAATTGCCCATCCGGCCAGCGGGAAGCCACAGCGGGTGTCGGTATTTTTTCGGGGCAGACTTCACGTCATCACCATCAGGCGGGCATACTAGGGGCCGTCATCCGTTAGCGGTGCAATGTCTGTACTGTGGTTTCAGCCCCGAGATTATTTGGTGGAGCGGGCGCAGTCATGTTTGCCCCATTGGCTTGGGTAATGAATGGATGACGCGCCCTCGCTCAGCCTGAGTGCCTACCTGAATCACTGGCGGCGATCGCCTTTTCCCAGTGTCGTTTATCCTGCGCCGAGACGCTGTCACCCTTCTGCCCATGAAAATTTTGATGTTGTCGGCCACATTCCCTTTTCCTCCCACCCGAGGCGGCACCCAGGTGCGCACGTTCAACCTGCTGAAGGGATTGGCGGGGCATGAGGTCACCCTGGCGACTCACACTGATGAGACCGTCACCCCTGATGAGATTGCCGGTCTGAGAGCAGCGGTGAACGACCTGCAGGTGTTTCCGAAACCGCAGTCTGTAAGTGCTGGCGGCGTGCTGGGTAAAGCGGCGCGGTTCGGTCAGTTTCTCATTGGGGGTACGCCCCCGAGCGTGACGGCCAACTTTTCCGCCGCGATGCAGGCTTGGGCCGAAGCCGCCGTCAAGACTCAAGCCTTTGACGCCCTCACCTGTGAACACAGCGTCAATGAGCGCTATGTGTCGGCCCGACTGCAGGCGGCGGTGCCGAAGCGCATCGTCAATATTCACAGCTCGGTGTACGGCACCTGTAAACAACAGCTTGCCTCGGGCACTGCCGAAAAGCCCTGGCGCGATCGCCTCAACTTGTCGCTGCTGAAGCGCTATGAGCAGCAGTATGGCCAAAAGTTCACCGACCTTGTGGTGACGACGCCAGAAGATGCGGCCCAAATGCAGGAGCTCTGCCCGCAGCGACCAGTGCATGTGGTGACCAACGGCGTTGATCTCGATCTGTTTCCCCAGCGCTCGCGCGATCCGGGCGGATATCATTTGGTATTTATCGGCGCGATGGATAACCTGCCCAACATTGATGCCGCCACCTTCTTGGCCCAAGAGCTGTTTCCGCGGGTGCGGCAGCGATATCCTGGGGCCAAACTCTCGTTAGTGGGTTCACGTCCGACGCCCGAGGTGATGGCCTTGAAGGCCTTACCAGGGGTGAGCGTCACCGGGCGTGTGCCTTCTATGGTGGACTATTTGCACCAGGCGACCGTGTGCGTGATTCCCATGCGGGCCGGCTATGGCATCAAAAATAAAACGCTGGAAGCGATGGCGGCGGGCATTCCGGTTGTGGCCAGCGATCGCGGTTTAGAAGGTCTGTCGGTAGACGAAGCAAACGTGCCCCCGCGGGCATTGCGCGCCAATGATATAGAGGCTTACGTCGCCGCCATTGTTCAACTTTTTGAAAATCTTGATCTCCGAGCCACCCTGTCGCACAACGCTCGCACTATGATTGAGGCGGATTATACCTGGAAACAAGCTGGGCACACCTATAGCCAGATCTTGTCTGCTCGCTAGCGCTTGCCATGCCGATGCCCCCGTCTCGCTCCCCTGAAGATTCCTTAGCTGCCGGTTGGGTATTGAAACCGGCCAAAACTCACCAACCGACGCGGCTTACCCCCCTCACCCCTCGCGTTAATGGGATCGCTCGCCTGGTGCGCCTGCTGGGGTTAACTGCCTTGTTAGCAGGGGCTGGTACGGTCGTTGGCTTCAGCTTGTGGACCAGTGCCGTGTTGATTTTTCGTCCCAATCCGCCGTCGTGGCTGACCGCTTATTTGCCCGATGGTCGCCCCTGGGGCGACGCCCCCTTGCAGAGCCTGGCTGATATTGAGGCCGAGCTGTCGGGCCAGCAGTCTTTGGGCGCTCTTGTCGATCTGTCTCAGCTCAGTGATGCCGCCGAATTGCAGGGCCTCCAGCTGTTACCGATTGTCGAAACGCGATCGCCTTGTAGTCGTAACTGTGACCAGATCGTCGAACTGCGGCTCTACAACAGTCCGGCGGCGGGGCCATCGCCAGACTCGCTGCAACTGCTCGATCAGCTGCGGGTACAAGGCCCCTCTGAGGCGCAGGTGTTAGACCCCATTGCGCGCGGTGATACCGGCACCATGGGCTCGACCCATCGGTTGCCTTTGGAAGCCCTCAAACCACTGCATGAGGAAGGTTTGCCCGGTGGCTGGTTAACGCTCACCGGTCGTTGGCACCGGCAGGGCAGCCCGGTGCTCTATGGGCAACTGCTTTACGTGGATGCCCAAACTCGACGACTGCAGTCTGTCCTCAATTGGCAAAGCCCAACGGGTCGCTTGCCCGCCTGGCATAACGTTGACCAGGTCGGACTTCCCGAACTGCTGGTTAATCAGAGTACTGGGTTAGAACCCGATTTTTATCTCTATCGCGTGAGTCGGGCCAATGCGGCCAACACGACCACTCGCCTGCAGGAAATTTCGCTCGCCCCGCTGCCGTTGCCGCCAGATACAGCGCCCGAGCCTTATCAAAATGCCCTATTTTTAGCCAAACAGGGGTTGTGGTCAGAAGCTCAGGCGCTGCTGTCGCCGCTCAAAACCCAACTCGCTGAGCAGTGGTCACCCGATTTGGAACAGCAGCGCCAGCTGATCATGCTGCATGCCAAATTTAGTCAGAACCAGGCGAATCGCGATTGGTCACAGCCCAGCCAAAAGCTGCTGGCCCTGCTGCTAGATGGTCAGTGGCAGGCGGCGTTAGACCCGGTTAAAGCGGCTGAACCGGGCTTTGAGCGGGCCGTGCTGCCGCTACTAGAGCGAGAATCGGCGCGGGTGTGGCAGCGGCTTAGCGCCAGTCTCAAGGTCACCCCTCAACAGCCGGAAGCCCGACTTTGGGGGGCGCTGCTGCTGTTGGCGAAGGAGAACGAGAAGGCGGCGCTGGCCTGGTTTAACCCCAATCAACAGGCGACCTTGAAAGCTGAGTTTGACGCGATCGCTCAGCAGGTCGCGCCCCCCGCGTTGCCTGCCCCGGTGATTGCGACGGGCAACTCCCCAGGCGCGGCCAGTCCGGCCTCAACGACCACATCGACTGCGCCATCAGCGGCGTTAGGAGGGCTGTTGGGCACCGTCGCTGCCCTCGATCGCCCCAATCTCAATGCTTGGCAGCCACCCGACGACGAAGAACTGGCTCTGACCTCGGGGCAGCGATGGTACTCCATTACGGTGCAGGCCAGCTACGATCAGCAGGGCTGGCAGTCTCAACTACCGATGCTGACTGTGGCGTCGGCCCAAGGTGCCAGCGACCTACTGCAAACTCTGGGGCTCAGCCCTGGTGCCCGGTTGTCGCTGCTAAACCCCACGACCGGGCAAACCGGGCCAACCATTCAACTCAGAGCCGTGCAGGCGCAGGGGGCAACCATCGCCCTGCTGGCCAGCGGGCCAGCCACCGCAGCGGGGACGCCCTGGGTCGTGACGACGTCCGGTCAGTGGCGCAGCCCTGCTGCGATCGCCTCACAATCATTCTCGGCGCTCTGGCAAAGTCAGCCCGAGCTGGGCGATCGTCTGGTCGCGACACTGCAAACTCACTTGAAGGCTGAGCCGACGGCCCTGCAGACGGTATTACAGCAGAATTCTGCTCTGGCCACTGTCCGTCGCGTTAATTTGCTCAACGAAGCGGAGCCCGCGATCGTGCTGACACTCGCGCCCGAGCTGGCTCCCAGCCTGGGGCTAACGATATCTGACCCCACGGTTATTGACCTCGTAATTTCGCCATCCGGTGAGCTGCTCTATAGCGATCTGTGGGGCCAGTCTGCGGCTTTGGTGGGCTGGCTGCAGCCGCCCGCTGGCCCGGCAGCTTTGGTGACGCGCCAGGGCGATCGCGTCGAATTGCTTATTTGGTCGCCGCAGAACCGGCAGTTTCAATAATCCTTGAGGGGGCGAGATCGCCCCAACGGTCTAACGATTTCGCTAGGCAGTGGTCAGGACGCTGGACAACAGCAAGTTTCCTAACATTCACTCTGCTGGCTGAGAACGGCTAGAGTTCAGGCCGCCATCAAGCCCAGCTGCTGCATCACTTCCAACAGATTGCACTCGTACCACCACTCCACAATCTTGCCGCCAGCAATGCGCAGCAGGGTAAAGTCATTGACTTTGACCCCTTTACCCGTGGGAGGAACCCCTAAAAACTCGCCGGTTTGGGTGCCTTGAATGGTGGTGCGATACACCACTTTATCGCTCTCCGCAATTACATCCCCCAGCGTTTGCTGAATATCAGGAAAGCCCTGAAAGAGGCTGGCGTTAAAGGCTTTGTTGGCCTCCAACCCAGTGATCGGTGCTGCAGCGCTGTTGAAATGATAGACAACGTCCGGGCTCATCAACTCATCCCATGTCTGACGCCAATGGGGCTCGGTACCCCATCCCTCCTGAGCAAAGCGGAGCGCGATCGCTTTATTGTCTTCGAGCAAAATAGTCATCCAATTTCCTCAATACGCAACCGTATGGATATAGATTAATGAGGCTGTTTGTGAATGTCAATACGCTACCGTATGGCCAAGCGAAACGACGCCTCAAATCTGACCCGGCAGGATTGGATTCGTCAGGGACTGCAGGTTTTGGCGAAAAGTGGTGTTGAGGCCGTGCGAGTCGAGCCCCTGGCCAAACTTATGGGGGTCACCAAGGGAAGTTTTTACTGGCACTTCAAAAATCGCGGAAACCTATTGGAGGCGGTCTTTCAGGCCTGGATGGAGCGCCAAACCTACGGCATTATTGAACAGGTGGAAGAACTCGGCGGTGATGCCACGAATAAACTGCTCTACCTGTTTGAACTGGCGGTTCAGGATGATGGTCGGGTCGAGAATGCGATTCGAGCTTGGGCCACCCATGATGCGAAAATTGCGACGCTGTTGGCTCAAGTCGATCAACGCCGTTTGGACTATACAAAAGACTTGTTTGTGCAGATTGGCTTTGCCCCCGCTGAGGCGCTGGTGCGGGCGCGGATGGTTTACTATGCGCTAGTGGGTGAATTTACCATCGGCACCCGCAGTGATCAAGCTGAGCGACTCGCTGAGATCCGCCTGCAGCACGCGATTCTTACGCAACCAACCTGAATTTGTTTGGCTGGCAGATGAACGCGGAGATGACGCACACTATTGATCCGTAAAGCCAGCTCATTCACTAAGCAATTCGACTGCATGACGATACCACCCATTCACGTAATTGGCGGCGGCCTCGCGGGCACCGAAGCCGCCTGGCAGATTGCCCAGGCAGGCGTGCCCGTCATTTTGCATGAAATGCGCCCCCAAAAGCAGTCACCCGCCCACCACAGCGAACATTTGGCTGAGTTGGTGTGCAGTAATTCCTTTGGTGCCCAGTCGAGCGATCGCGCCTCGGGCCTGCTGCATGAAGAGTTGCGGCGATTGGGCTCAATTGTGATTGGCAAGGCTGATGAGCATCAGGTACCTGCAGGCGGAGCCTTGGCAGTCGATCGCGGCGTTTTTAGCCACGAGCTGACGGAAACTCTCGCGAATCATCCCCACATTGAGCTGCGGCGCGATGAGGTGCAGCAAATTCCTGATGACGGCATTGTGGTGCTGACGACTGGCCCGTTGACTAGCGACGCGCTGTCGCGAGATCTGCAGCGCTTCACCGGGCAGGCGTACATGAGCTTCTTTGATGCGGCCAGCCCGATCGTGGTGGGTGAAAGCATCAACCATGAGGTGGCCTTCCTGGCCTCACGCTACGATCGCGGCGAGGCGGCTTACCTCAACTGCCCGTTGAACCGCGAGCAGTACCTACAGTTTTGGCAGACACTCTGTGAGGCGGAACAGGCGGAACTAAAGGATTTTGAACGCGAAACCGCCAAGTTTTTTGAAGCCTGTCTGCCGATTGAAGAAATGGCACGGCGCGGCGAAGACACCATGCGCTATGGCCCGATGAAGCCTGTAGGCCTATTCGACGCTCGTTTAGGCCACTTCAAGGATCCCGCTCTGAAGGACAAGAAGCCCTACGCGGTGGTGCAGCTGCGCCAAGAAGACAAGCAGGGCAACCTGTGGAATATGGTCGGCTTTCAGACCAATCTCCGCTGGGGCGAGCAAAAGCGCGTCTTTCGCTTGATTCCGGGTCTGGAAAATGCCGAGTTTGTGCGCATGGGCGTGATGCACCGCAACACCTTCATCAACTCGCCAGAATTGCTGAGCGCCACCTTGCAGTTTCACCAGCGGCCAACGCTGTTGGCGGCAGGGCAGCTCGTTGGCACCGAAGGCTACACGGCGGCAACGGCGGGCGGCTGGCTGGCTGGCACCAACGCCGCTCGCGTGGCGCTGGGACAGGAACCGTTGACCCTACCGGTCAACATGATGATGGGTGCATTGATCGACTTCATCAGCTCAGCGGAACCCAAGCACTTTCAGCCGATGCCGCCCAACTTCGGCATCATTCCCGCGCTGTCCACCAAAATTCGCAACAAGCGGGAGCGCTACGGCCACTACCGCGATCGCGCCCTCAACGACCTCAACACCTGGGCCAATACTCACGGTATTTCGTTGAATTTGAGGGATGTGGCGGCGATCGCATAGCAATGTAAAAAGAGTTGGTTGTAGCCCGAGACCAGTATTCTGATGGGGGCATTTAGCGAAGGGGTATTTGGAACAGTACCAATCGACGCAATCCGAGACGTCGCGACGCTTTCATTTCCGAATTCTGTACTCCGAATTCCGCATTCTGCTATGCACCGGTAAATTTGTAGCAACCTTAGAATGGAAACGTTAATTTCCTTCACCCTCAGCTATGAGCTTGCAGCTTTCCATTCCCGACTCTATCCTTCAAGCCATTCGATTGCCAGAACAACGAATTGAGCAAGAATTGCTATACGAGCTAGCTGTCTCCTTATATGCTCAGAACTTGCTGTCATTTGGCAAAGCCAGAGAACTGGCTCAACTCAGTAAATACGCATTTGGACAACTATTGGCCCAGCGCGGTATCTCACGCCACTATGAAGCTGAAGAACTAGCGGACGACCTGGCTTATGCCCATCGTTAGCAACACCTCTCCCATTTTAAATTTGGCTATTGTTGATCGACTCAAGCTGTTACGACAGCAATTCGGTCAAATCCAAATCCCAGCTGTTGTCCTAGAAGAATTGAAGATTGATGAGGATCGTCCAGGCTCCCAGTCTATCCAAGCAGCTATTGCGGACGGATGGATTAAAGTTCAGTCTGCTGGTGATCAATCTCTTGTCCAGCTTCTACGGCAAACTTTGGATGGCGGTGAAGCAGAAGCGATCACACTGGCTCTGGAATTGCAAGCTGAGTGCATTCTCTTAGATGAACGGGATGGTCGCAAGGTTGCTAAATCTTTGGGACTTCAGGTAACGGGTGTATTGGGGATTTTGCTCAAAGCCAAGCAATCTGGTGAACTTTCATCCTTACAACCCATAGTCGAAGAGCTCACTCAGAAAGCTGGCTTTAGAATTGCACCAGAATTGCTGGCGAGGGTTTTGCAAGCATAAGGAACGTGAGTTCGGGATAGGAAATGAAGGGGCTGAGTAAGCTGAAACTAGTCGAAATCTTCAGCTAGGCCCCTCCCAT
>JBCBJQ010000050.1:0-40727 GCA_038523235.1 Cyanobacteria bacterium J06626_4 | reverse complement strand
GTTGAAAAATAGTGCGCTCATTGCAAGAACCTCGATATCCTTAAAACAAGGGTTTGATGAGAACATGCTGACTAATCATGACTGGGTACTTTGACATTCAGTTACCCAAAGCTCTTGGCCTCTATTTCTAGACGCCACAGCGATTCACTTAGTTGAGCTGAGGAGCGATCGAGTCCCTCGGCCCTAGGGTTGCCCAATTACTTATGAAGACCTGAAATCGAGCCTCTAATCAGCCCTCACGCAACATCGAGATAAATGCATCAACTGCCGGTGAATGGGGGGTTTGCGCTAGAGTAGCCACGCCGATTACCCGTTCCAACGGTTCCGGCAGCGATCGCACCTGCACCCCGTTAGGAATCGGCAAGGCGGCTAACCGGGGCAAAATGGCTGCACCCAGGCCCTGAGCAACCATGCTGACAATGGTCGAATCCTCTTTAATGACGTAGGCGACCTGCAGTTTTTGACCCCAGCGGTTCCAGTGTTCGCGCACGACACTCGTACATTCGGCATAGTTGTACAGCACGAAATCCTGGTTCGATAGATCCGGCCAGGTGAGCCGCCGAGGGAGCGATCGCCCCTTTTTGGGCAACAGCGCGACATATTCATCGCGGGCGACCTCCCAAACGCGAAACTCTTCAGAACGCGGTAGCGGCACTAGCCCCATATCGACTTGCCCCTCGCGCAGGGCTTGCTCAACCCCAGCGGGTTCAAGTTCTGACAAACTGACCTCCACTCGCGGAAACTGTTCACAAAAGCGAGCGAGCACTGGCGGCAGCAGGTGAGTTGCTGCACTGCGAAACGAACCGATGCGCAGGCTTCCCCCGTACAGTCCCTTTTCTAAATTGACCTCATACTCAATCAGTTCGCGGAGGTCGAGAATTTGCTGGGCATGCTGCAGCACTCGCTCACCGAGCTGAGTGGGTTTAGCGCCAAAGCGCCCTCGCTTCAGCAGCGGTGCTCCCAATTCTTTTTCTAACGCGGCGATCGCCCGACTCACTGCCGCCTGAGACGTATCCAACACCAGGGCAGCATGGGAAAAAGTTCCTTCCCGAATAATCGTCGTCAACACCGTCAAGTGGTGAATGTTCATGACGATATTCTATTCGGTGATCGAATGGATGGGACTCGCGGATTGTTTTGATTCTCTGTGAAAGAAGGCGTTACCTTGACGGGCAAGCTGATTTATGCTGATTGCGACAGGTTGCCATGTTTGAACTGCTCTCCTTTCACCGTTTCCGCGACACGCCGAGTGTCCAGTTTTTTGATATTACCGTTCAAGAGTCTAACGCTCGCGACCTCGTATTTCACAACGGTCCCGCAACCAGTCCAAACAATACGCGTGAAGGGGCGTGGCAGTTTTATCTGCACCCCAATCAAGAAGATAATTTGCTCGCGGTGTCAGGCGGTCGAACTTTTGACCTGGTCAATTTTTCTTGGCAGTATCCCCTCCATCGGGTTCGGCTGGATGCCAATCAGCACATTCTCCGGTTGCCACCGGGCACGTTTCACCGCTCAGTCTCTGATCCAGATGGGTCATTAGTCATCAATCAAGCGGTGCGGACCCAAAGCGCGACCGTTGAGAGTGAGTTTCGAGTTTATAACAGCGCCGAGATTCCTCGTCTGCATCGCTTACTGACTTCGGGAATGCAACCGATACGCCACGGCTTCGAAGAAGACTGGCCCATGGCTGCGTAGCGCCAGAAGCGCTTAGATTGTATTGGCGTCACTCTAGGCTCTTTTACCCAGGATCTGTCAAAAAGGCTCATCGTTTCCACAAGTTTTTGCTAAAGAGCTGTGAGCCTTTTGGCGATCGCCCTCTTCTCGTCGTTTAGGCGATATATCCACCAGCCCCAAGCGTTCAGCTCCTTTAGAAAGCCGTTCTGTGGGCAGAGCCATCCTTATTCATAAAGCCAACCATCCTTTAAGCAGAACCGTTCCTTGAATGAAGTCATTGCTTGAGTGAAGTCGCAAGGAACGCCTCTGCAGCCGACTCATGACGTAACCGAAATGGGTCTCTCGGACGGTATTCGCGACTCTGAACCCTGCTTCATTGCGGCCAAGGCACTTTCGCTTTACCCGCTCCTATACAGACACAAACTTGAGAAACCATATTAAGGTAGACACGGTTTTACCCCACAGACTGTTGGCGCTATCTCAGCGTCAATACCACCGCTCATGACGACCTCCGTGCTGTACTGGATACTGAAGATTGCTCAAGGCCTGCTTGGTGTGCTGGCGATTTGGGCAGCTTTGAACCTGCGAACACCTCTATTGGCAGGCGTTCGAGCTGAAGTCCTGTGGCTGCTACCTTTAGGCATTATCGGCGTGCTATTGATTGATGCGCCGGGGCTGTGGCGTCGATCCAAGCTGAACACCGTGAGGGCTATCAGTCGCTGGTTAATCCTGGGGCTCTGCTCGGTCAGTTTGACAATTTTTATCAGTCGCGAGGTTTCGTTCCACCTGACCAAAGTCCGCGTGCTGCAGCAGGATGCCAGCCAGCTCAACCGGCTGGGGCAGCATCTCGTCGTGGGCTATCGTGACTTTGACACGGTCAAAACGCTGATTGAAAAGGACGCCATCGGCGGCGTGTTTATCACGCTGCGCAATATCGAGGGCAAGTCTGCTGACACTATTCGAGCCGAGATTGCGTCGCTGCAAGCGCTGCGATCGCAGCGCGGCCTGCCTCCCTTGTGGATTGCGACGGATCAAGAAGGCGGCGTTGTGTCACGTCTCTCGCCGCCACTGCCTCAACTACCGGCCCTCGCTGAGTGGATCAGCTCAGCCCAAACTGTATCAGAACGGCAGCAGCTGGCCCAAGACTATGCAGATCAGCAGGGTCAAGGTTTGGCAGACCTGGGCGTTAATCTAAACTTTGCACCGGTGGTTGATCTCAACAAAGGCATCGTGAATCCGGACGATCGCTTTTCGGTAATTTATCAACGGGCGATTTCAGCCGACAAAGCGGTGGTGACTGAAGTGGCACAAACCTACTGTGCGGCGCTCGCCACCCACGCGGTGCGATGTACGCTCAAGCATTTTCCGGGTTTGGGGCGATTGGAGACAGACACTCACCTAGCATCGGCTCATCTCGACACCCCGATCGCTGAACTCGCTGAGGATGACTGGGTGCCCTTTCAACAAATTATGCAGCAGTCTGATGCCTTTACGATGCTGGGGCATCCGGTGCTGACAGCAGTTGACCCTCATCATCCAGCTTCTTTTTCGGATGCCGTGGTGAATCAAATTTTGCGGCAGCAGTGGCGTCATGAGGGGATTTTGATTACCGATGACTTCAGCATGGGAGCCGTGTTCAAAAGTGCCGATGGGGTAACTGGGGCCGTCGTTAAGGCGCTGCAGTCTGGCATTGATCTAATTTTGATCTCCTTCGATCCTAATTTGTATTACCCCGCGATGGCCGCACTGATCAAGGCAGAGCAGCAACAGCTCATTCCCCCCGAGCAGCTGAACGCCAGTCGCGATCGCCTGCAGCAAAATTATGAGTCACTGACCCAGGGCTAGAGAGAAATTCCACTATTGCCAGCCGATTAAACAGCGATATTGCCCGCCAAAGTTTTCAAAAAATCGAGTTGGGCCGCACGCATTTCAACCGTGGGATTGGCCAGGGCGATCGCCGCGATCGCTTCCTCATAGGTCGCGCCTGAGCGAATTAGGTATGCGCCCAAAAACGTCGCTGTCCGTCGCCGCCCACTGGAACAATGCACGGCGACGGTTTTTCCCGCGTCTAGCTGGGCAGTGGCAAAAGTCCAAAAATCGTCCACCTGCTTTACTGTCGGGGCAGTCCCACCAGTTGTCGGCAGCCAGAGGTGAGGCATGGCCGCGTCTTGATACCAGTCCAAATTGGCAGGATCATCCATCACCGAGACGATCGCCCCGATACCCGCCGCTTGGAGGCTGGCCAATTCGTGAACAGCGGGCTTCTGCATACCCGCGAGCTGACCGGGTCTGATCCACCAGATGCTTTCTGCCAAAGTTCGGGGGGGCATGCGAACCTCACTGCACTGCTTTTTGGGCGGTTTCCGCAACGGCTTTGGCGGCTGCCGCTTTGCGCTCACTGTAGCGATCGGTCAGTTCTTCCGTTTTATCGCGCAGCAGCAGGGTAAAGCGATACAGCTCTTCCATCACGTCCACGACGCGATCTCGGTAGGCCGACTCTTTCATCGTGCCGTCTTCATGGAATTCCTGATAGGCCTTAGCCACCGACGACTGATTGGGAATTGTGAACATCCGCATCCAGCGCCCCAAAAGCCGCATCGTGTTCACTGCATTAAAGGATTGCGAGCCGCCAGACACCTGCATCACCGCCAGCGTTCTTCCCTGAGTGGGACGAATCGCTCCCATCGACAGGGGAATCCAGTCAATCTGGGTTTTCATCAATCCCGAAATGTTGCCGTGCAGTTCAGGACTTGACCACACCTGCCCTTCAGACCACAGGGACAATTCCCGTAATTCTTGCACTTTGGGATGGGTGTCAGGTTCGGCCCCATGTAGCGGTAAGCCCCGCGGGTCAAAAAATTGCACCTCGGCCCCCAACTCGGTGATGATGCGGGCCGCTTCTTCGGCGACCAAGCGACTGTAGGAGCGCTCGCGGAGAGAACCATAGAGAAAGAGGATACGGGGTGGATGAGTGGAGGCCATAGAAGGAGAATATAAGGAGTTAGGGCGAGACAGTCTCGATTTAACGTCATCGATGATTACCATCCTCTATGACGATAAGGCCTCGCCCGTGCGGGATGAAAAAATCAGTTTAACTAGCTGAGGCTAGGGCACCCGCCAGGATCGAGCACTGGTATTTTAGTTGGGGATCGCACGCTGCCAGCACTTCAAAAACAGTTTCATCGCTCAATTTGGCGAGTTGAGGGGCCAATGCTTGGTAACGCCGCAAGTAGGTCACGTAATAGGCTTGGTGCTGTTCATGGGATAGATCAGGCGCGACTTGAACCACAAAGTCGTAGTCTTCAATGGTCTTGTTTTTGCCGTTACAGTTGCCTGCAGTGAGGTCTACCCGGCAATTTTCATAAACCAAAAAGCAGTGGCTCTGGGGAATAAAATCGAGGCCATAAGGTGCCAGCCAGGCATTGACCCCGGTGACAATTTCATCATTGAGGCGATAGAAGCCTAGATTTTTATGGATGGGTAAACCCTGTTCTTGGGCCAACCGGGCGATCGCGCCGTGTTTAGTGGTGCAGTTGCCGTAGCCTTCCTCAAACAGGATGAGCGAATCTTCGCTATGAGAATTCGCGCCATAGGGCAAACGCTGCACCCACTGGCAAGCGTTGTGAAAGGTCGTCAGCCCCTGCTGGTAGAACTTCTCAGACATGATGCCGTGGGGCTGAATGGTCACATTGGGTAATGTTTCAATCGAATGCATCGGTTCTCTCCGCAAGGTTACAACTGTTCAACCAGGCGCTTGAACGTGTCGAGCATATCGGCGTTGAGCCGATAGCAGCGTCGCTGCCCTTCTAACTCGCCTTGGATGAATCCCGCTCGCTGCAGTGCTCTCAGATGATTCAGAATGGTGGCTTCAGAAAATGAGCCGATGGCGATGACGTCTCCACAGATGCACTCTGAGCGGGTGGCCAAGACTCGTAGGAGCTGGAGCCGCACCGGATGCGATAGGGCTTGAAAACAATTTGCTAGCATGGCGGTCTCCTAAGCACAGCAAGTACTTTGCACTTGAGCCGGGGCATCACTGGCGGAGAAATTAGTCTCCGGGCTCGTATCGGCAACCTTCACCACAAAGATTTCCCAGCGATTGTTGTCAGGGTCGGTGACCCAAACTTTATCCTGCAGGGCGTAGCAGCAGTCGGTATCTTTTTCTGCAAACGTGGCGAGCCCGGCAGCTTGAAAGCGAGTGATCGCCGCCTCCACGGCTGCAGAGCTATCGACTTGAATGCCCAAATGAGAGAGCGAGCCGCGATCGCTGCTGTCGCCGCCCACATTCAGCGTTAGATTCAGCCCTGGATTGTCGACATCGAATTTGGCATAGTCCACCTTATGCTTTACCGGCTTGAGATCAAATAAAGCCTGATAAAACACGATCGATTGACCTAAATCGTTGACGCGCAAGGCGACATGAGTTTTAAAGGCAGCCATTGCTTACTCCTTTGGTATTTTTGCAAACATCGAAATAAAGAACAAATAAACTCTACTGCTAATCACAGCAATCGGAGTCTGGGGGAGAACTGGTGACCACCCCAAACTCAATATCTTCCACATCTACAACCTGGTTGCGGGTACAGCACTCCTCAAACAAAAAGTCGATCAGATGCTTCAACGCCTCAGCCCGAACCCTGTACCAAATCCACTGACGATCTTTTTCCGCCTGCACGATCCTCACCTGACGGAGCTTGTCCAAATGGTGTGACAAAGTAGGAGCAGCAATATCCAGTTCCTTTTGAATTTCACCCGCCGGCAACCCCTTGGGATGAGCCGACAGCAACAGCCGCACAATTCGTAGCCGCGAGGGCTGACCGAGCGCGGCAAACGCTACGGCAATATCGTCAATCGAGTGTTCGGCATCCGTCTGCATTTCCATATTTCGATAATCATCGAAACGACCAAGACTGTCAAGTTTTCTGCAAGTCTTGGAAGCACTTCCGCAGCTGGCCCCTTCTTTTACCAGTGTAGAATATTCCCCTAACTGTCCTGAGTGTCTCAAGAACACACTTTCTGACGAAGCATCGATCACATTGGCGATCGCTCGTTTCTAGGGTTCTCCACAATCCACGCAGTCACAAAATCAAGAAAACCGTCGGCAAAAGCAGCGTCTCCTAGCTGGTCAAGTTTGGCCAAAGCGAAAATTCCTGGCTGAATCGATTGAAAACACCGATCCTTAAGCAGCCCATGTTGCGCCTTGGGAAACGTTTTGATTTCAAAATTGGGGTGTGCTAAAACCGTGAGTATTTCCTCATAAACGCTGACACTTGCAGCCCAATCAACATTTTTGTCTGCTTCCACCTTTTCAATCGTCTGGTTCCGATGAGGAGGTCGTTAAAATCTCTTGCAGCCTCTTCAACACCTGATCCACTTACTCTGCTACGCGGCCTGATGGATAAAGTCGCGCTTAAGCGGACGGTATATTTCTTCGGCATAGACATAGCGCTTTGGGTGCTTTAACGCTACGTTCCACAACACTGCTACTTACCCTAATTCCTCGTCCTGACGATGCACTAAGGTGAATCTTCGGTTTGAACGCGAGACAATACCATAACTTGCCGCTCATCAAAAAAGGAGCGGTTATGCAACCGCTCCTGTCATTCTTTAAACACTCACTTGTTTGCTTGAATCAGCGACTTAAGCAGTCTCTTTGCGCGATCGCTTTTGCGCTAGAAGTCCTGCAGCAACAACACCTAGACCGATCATCACAGCAGGCTCAGGTACATCGACAACCTTTTCAACCTTGATGCGCTTCAGTTTGAAGTCATCATTTTTGTCGAGGGCTGCGAACATGAACGAAGTGCCTTCGTTAAAGTCAGTTGCAGGAAATTTGAAGGTTCCGAAGCCGGTATCAAAAAAGTTGCCTCCTGGAATATCGGCTGAACCGATAAAGTCACCATCAACAAACAACGTGAAATCGTCATTGAAGCCAACTTTCGTAAACGTGGCAGAGACTAAGCTCACTGTGTGATCAAACAGAAACTTGAGTCCTTCATTAGGACCTCTACCATCTACTTCAAAATTGTCACCAAATCCGCCGTAAACGCCGAGGCCAATACCCGAACGAACAACATCGCGGGGACCTGATTCGCTGACGCCAGAGACAATGAGTTCAATCCCTTCTTCTTCGTAAGTGAAAGATTCTTCTAAGGCCAAGCTACCGCCGAGGCCAAATGTTGTAGCCTGTGCTGGCTCTACAATACCTGTAGCCACACCTGTTGTGGCAACAATGCCAGCGATCGCAGCTTTTGCAATCAAATTTTTCATAATTACTTTCCGTTCGAGTACAACGACATGTCAAGGAAGTAGATTTCAGGGGCCATCTAGATCTCAGTTAGGCACGAAAATTGACTAATAGTTTTAAGAAAACAAGACGTCTATATTGCGTACGTATATTTACCAGCTATCTAGATGTACCACGCAGAATCCCTGAATCTCTAGCCAGAAGACTTAGCAAGTTCTCCTGAGCTGAGATAATAGATTTATAGGGGTTTTTAGTGTAATTCAGTAGGATAAGGCTGTGAGTTCATCTAAAAAACACATGATGTGCTGAGTATTCAAGGTTGCGATCGCCAAAAATTCACAAGAGGTCTATACGTATAAACAAGTACACGTCACTCATGTTATGTAACCGTTCTTCGCACTGTTAGATCGCCGTTGAGACGATTCTGGTGGGATCACGGCTCAGAGTTCAAGGCTGCGGATTCAGCCCAAACAACTAATTATTCTTGTTATGTACTGCGAGGCAGTGCCGAAAAACCTCTGCCCGGTCTCTGGGCTCTTTTTGCCATTGCTGACATCTCTTTGCATCGCGGCAACACAAAAAAGGAGTAGCTGCATGGCTACTCCTCCAATACGATCGATTCATAAGTTCAGCAGCCGAATCGGCTGTGAGATTTAAGCGGTCTCTTTACGGGAGCGCTTCTGGGCTAGCAGACCAGCGACAACTGCACCTAGACCCAGCATCAAAGCAGGCTCTGGAATGGTTTCAACTTTGGCAAAGACCTCTCTAGTTTCTGTCTGAAAGAAATCGACTTCGATCGGAACATCGGCAAAGCCAACGCTAACTTTGTATTTCTGCCCAGCAGCATCAGTCGTGACCAGGGAATCAAACCAAGGTGTGATGTCCAGTGAATCTGGAGCCAACCCATTTTGTGAAACATTCGCCACAAAATCTAATCCGGCCAGTAAACCATTGGGGGAAGCAAAATCTAAGGTTAAGTTGAGGTCCGCCGTTTCCAGAATATTAGTAAAGTCTGCTGTGTTGAAAAATCCCAGCGTCCCAATTCGAAAAACCTCGCCAAAGCCTGCTGACGCTGGCCCGTCATCTCTGAATCCAATCACCGAGTCGATGGTCGTTCCATACTGAATTGAGTTAAAGCCCAGAATATTGACATTTTCATCGACGTTGCAGAAGAACGAAGAACATTGGCTATTACTCCAAGTTGAGTCCACATTCGTGAACGAAACTTGAGCCTCAGCAACGCCTGCAAAAGTAGCCCCAATGGTAATTGAGCTAGCGATCGCAGCTTTCATCATCACGCTTTTCATTCGTTTCATTCCCTAAATCTTTGATTTCTTACACCAGTCATTGCACCGACAATTAATTTCCAGCACAATCAACCGCCGATGTTCGGCGGGGAGGCATGATTGCTTCGGTCGGCTTGCATGTGAATGCGGGCAAGCCAGAAACTGTCGTGATAGAGACCCAAGATTGAAGCGAGGCAACGGGAGCGGGTGTCTCGCTTAAGACATTCTCTGGTGTAGTGAATATTGCTGAGAACGAAAAGTTCCCGTGAAGAGTGTTCACCCGAGCTGGCGAATGCCGCTTTGGCAAGGACAGCCTAACGGCCTGAAGAGGTCAGCAATTAGCGTTAAACAGCGGGCCAGCTAATGACTTCAGCGACTTGGGATGACCGGATCAAACGGCGGCTTGTGATCTACCAGCGTTCACAAAATAGCTGTTCTTTTTACGCAAGCGAGATCACGCTGATCGAGTCAAGTAGGAAACAGCGCCAGGCAACTCCAAGACATTCGCTGGTGAGTGATGTTGGTATCCCGCGTGAATAAGATCCGGCGATTCAGGCTTACCGATGATTGGTTTAGCGTTGGTCTAAGATCTGTTCGGCAAATTGACGAATCAGGCTAAACTGGCCCAGCATCTGGCCGAGGGGCTGGTTGCAGTTTCGTAATAACTTCTGAAGGTCGTCGGCCACACTGTAAGCGCCGCCAGGTGTCAGCAGCGCAAACTGCACCAAGTCGGGCTGGTCGGGGAGGATGTCGGCGTCGAGGGGCGAGGCCTGAGGCAGTATAGTTTGAGCTAGCTGGACAATAGTTTCAGCCGCCGCTGCGACTTCAGGCTTTTGCCCCAAACCGACGACGCCACTGCCCGGTGTGGGGCAAAACGAGGCATCCCCCGACCGGAAGGCACTCATCGAAATCGCCCACAGTTCTGACGTTGAGGCATCTAGCATGCCCACATCCATCAGTACGCCGTAAACGTGATCGCGCTCCTCACTGGCGCCCCCCGCTTGTTCCGGCAAAATGGCCCAAGTCGTCTCGCGCCAGCGCTCGTAGGCCGGGGAGACGACGAACCCTAAGCCTCGACCGCTGGGACGATTGACTGAGGCTGGTGACTGCTGAGCTGCCTGGCGCCACAATGCTCGAATCGCTTGATACGCCGCTTGAACGCTGTCGCGATCGCGGTAGTACAGCAGCGTTTGGGGTTGAGCGCCTTGGGCCACAAATTTGAGGCTATAAAACCACAGCGTGCCTTGGCTACCGTCAGATTTTTTATGTCGCCGTTTGAAGTCAACCACGCTGACGTCTTGCAAGGCTGACAACGGCAGTTGCCATTGTTGGGTACCGAATAGAGTTTTGCGATCGCACCGAATCTGATCCGCCGTCTGATCCAGCGTCAGGATTTCCGACTTCAACGCTCCGAAGAGCATCGATCCGCTTAAGCCGCCCACCAACAAGCAGATGAACACGACACCACCATTGAGGAATCCCGTGATCGCAGCAATCCCCAGGCCCACCACCGCCAGCCCTAACAGCGCCCCAGGAAAAATCAACTTTTGTTTATTAACAAAGCTTTGAATCACTAGCTCTGTATCAGATTGGTGGGTCACTCTCATAGCCAACGGGAATCCCTACTTAGGTCGGGTTCAATGTATCACTCGATGGTGACGGGGCTGCGGGTTGGCGGTGCTTAAGGTACCTGCCCAGCCATCAAAAAACGCTGTTCCCCAGTGACGAGAAACAGCGTTGTTGAGTACCTGTTTGGGGAACTAGGCGATTGCTTAGTAGTCGAAGTCGCCGCCCATGCCCGCGCCCGCACCAGCGCCTTCCTTCGGCTCAGGCTTGTCAACCACGATGCACTCAGTAGTCAGCACCATGCCCGCGATCGAAGCCGCGTTTTGCAGCGCCGAACGAGTTACCTTAGCCGGGTCAACAATCCCTGCAGAGAGCATGTCGACGAACTCACCGTTAGAGGCGTTGTAGCCCACGTTGAAATCCTTCTCTTTGACGCGCTCAGCAATCACGGCACCGTTTTGACCCGCGTTTTCCGCAATCCGCTTCAGCGGTGCGGTCAGGGCGCGAGTGACGATTTGGGCACCAATCAACTCTTCACCAGTCAGGTTGCCGGTGGCCCAAGTATCCAACTGAGGCGCCAGGTGAGCCAGGGTGGTGCCGCCACCGGGGACGATCCCTTCTTCCACCGCGGCCTTGGTCGCGTTGATGGCATCTTCCAAGCGCAGTTTGCGATCTTTCATCTCAGTTTCAGTAGCCGCGCCGACTTTGATGACAGCCACTCCGCCGGAGAGCTTAGCCAAGCGCTCTTGCAGCTTCTCTTTGTCGTAGGAAGAGTCAGACTCTTCAATTTGACGACGGATTTGCTCACAACGGGCCTTCACTGCCGCTTCGTTACCTTCGGCCACGAGGGTGGTGTTGTCCTTAGTGATGGTGATGCGACGCGAGGTGCCCAGCATGTCAATCTTGGTGCTTTCGAGCTTGAGACCCGTGTCTTCGCTGATGACTTGACCGCCCGTGAGCACTGCCATGTCTTCGAGCATCGCTTTACGGCGATCGCCAAAGCCTGGAGCCTTCACTGCTGCGACGTTAAGCACACCGCGGAGACGGTTGACAACCAAAGTTGCGAGGGCTTCTTTCTCGATGTCTTCGGCGATGATCATCAAGGGCTTACCGGCGCGAGCCACCTGCTCCAGAATGGGCACCAAGTCTTGAATCAAGGTGATCTTCTTGTCGGTGAGCAAGATGTAGGGCTCATCTAACACGGCTTCCATGCGCTCGGTGTCAGTCGCAAAGTAAGGGGAGATATAACCCTTATCGAAGCGCATCCCTTCAGTGACCTCCAATTCGGTGGTCATGGACTTGCCTTCTTCCAAAGAGATGACGCCTTCGCGACCGACTTTGTCCATCGCTTCCGCAATCATGGTGCCGACTTCTTCGTCGTTACCAGCGGAGATCGTCCCCACCTGGCTGATGGCGCTGGAATCTTCGACGGGACGGGCCTGGCTAGCAATTTCCTCAACGAGGTAAGCCGTCGCCTTATCAACACCGCGCTTCAGAGAAATCGCGTTGGCACCAGCGGCCACATTGCGCAGACCTTCTTTGACCATGGCGTGGGCCAACACAGTCGCGGTGGTCGTGCCGTCACCCGCTGCATCATTCGTTTTAGAAGCCGCCTGACGAATCAAAGAAACGCCCGTGTTTTCCACGTTATCTTCGAGTTCGATCTCTTTGGCGATGGTGACCCCGTCATTGATGATTTGGGGCGCGCCGAACTTTTTCTCCAGCACGACGTTGCGACCCTTCGGGCCGAGGGTCACGCCGACAGCCTCAGCCAGCATGTCCATGCCTTTTTCGAGGGCGCGCCGCGCGTCTTCGTTGTAGATAATCTTCTTTGCCATTGTTGAAATTCTCTCCTGCGAAGAGTTGTGAGTGAATGAAAGCAGTCAGAAGTGAAAACTGATCTGAGGGAAAAGGGGAGCGGAGCCAGGGCTTAAAGATCGGGGTTCAGGGTTCAAGATTCAGGACTTGAGGTTCAAGGCGCTGACCTCCAACCTTGTCCCTTATCCCTGTCACCACTAACCTGGCACCTAAGGCCTCACCACCGTTTGCCATTACCCCAACGTTGCCAAAATGTCTTTTTCGGACAGCAAGACGTACTCGTCGCCCCCGAGCTTGATGTCGGTACCGGCGTACTTGGAGTACAACACCTTGTCCCCGGTCTTAACTTCCGGGGCCTGACGGCTACCATCGTCGTTGCGCTTGCCAGGGCCGACCGAAGTGATTTCGCCGACTTGAGGCTTTTCTTTAGCCGTATCAGGTAAGAGGATGCCGCCAGCAGTGGTTTCTTCAGAAGCGCTGACCTTGATCAAAACGCGATCGCCCAAAGGGGTGACGCTGGACGCACTCAAAGTAATAGCTGCCATTACAAATTCTCCAGAATTGCTAACACCAATGTGAATGTGTGCTTGCCTAGAAAAGGAAGCCAATGTTGACCTCGTTTCTGACGTTAGCACTCTCACGCTTCGAGTGCTAATTTAGATCTCCGCCGGGGGCAACCACAACAGCGAATTGAGTGCGGTTTCCCGAACTTGGGGACATCTAGTTGAAGATACTGAGTATCGATGCGTGAAGACCGGGGCGAATTATGCAACTCCATTGGCTGGCAGCAGCGGCGATCGGCATTTACGGCGGCGGGCTACTGGGCGCCGATCGCGGCTGGGCAAATCCGATTGTTCCCGAGGCAGGTAGCCAGACACAGGTCGTCCAAACGGGTAACGAATTCACCATTACGGGGGGCATATCCTCAGGTGATGGCCAGGCGCTGTTTCATTCCTTTGAGCAGTTGGGCCTCTCATCCGGGCAGGTCGCCACGTTTATGGCGCAGCCGGAGCTGCAGTCCATTTTGGGTCGCGTAGTGGGCGGCGATGCCTCTTATATTAATGGACTGTTGAGCGTTAGCGGCGGCGGGGCCGATCTCTATCTAATTAACCCAGCCGGAATTTTGTTTGGCCCCCATGCGCAGCTCGATTTGGCGGGCTCGTTTGCCGCCACCACCGCCAACGGCGTGCAGTTTGATATGGGTATTTTTGACGCGATCGCTGCCAATGATTACGCCCAGCTCACGGGCAGTCCGGTGGGCTACGTGTTTACTGGCGACGAAGCGGCGGCGATCTCCAATGCCGGTAACCTAGCGGTCTCCCCCGGCGAAGCGATTCTGCTCATCGGTGGCCAGGTGATCAACACCGGCACGCTGACGGCACCAGGCGGCGACATCGTGATCGCGGCAGTGCCCGAAGCGAATCTCGTCCGCATCAGCCATCCCGATATGGTGCTGAATCTAGAACTGGCGACGCTGCCAGAGGATCTGGCCACCTCGGGTACCACGTTCACACCTTTGGCGCTGCCCCAGCTGTTGACGGGGGGGGACGCGGCCTTAGCGACGGGACTCACGGTGCAGCCCGACGGCACCGTGGCGTTAGTTAACACCGGGACGGAAATTCCCCACGGGGCGGGCACGGTGATCGCTGCCGGCACGCTAGACGCTTCGGGGACAGCAGGCGGTGACATCACGGTGGTGGGCGATCGTGTGGCCCTGCTGGACGCCACGGTGAATGTGTCTGGCGCGAATGATGGCGGTACGGTGCGCGTGGGGGGAGACTTTCAGGGACAAGATACGCTACCCGGTTCGCAACTGACCTATGTGGATGGCGGCACCGAGATCCTGGCTAATGCGGGCACCGTGGGCGATGGCGGCACGGTAATTCTCTGGGCTGATGGGGCCACCGCGTTCTATGGAGAGATTGCGGCAGCGGGGGGCAGTGTCGCGGGCGATGGCGGTTTTGTGGAAGTGTCGGGGCAGGAAACCCTGGTTTATCGAGGCACAGTGACGGCTATCGCCCCCAATGGCCAGATCGGCACCCTGCTGCTCGACCCAACGGATGTCACCATTCGCAACGGCACGGTGGACGGTGATGACTCCGATGGCAGCGCCTTTCAGCTGACAGAATTTACGTTTGCGGCGGCTGATGCGATTCCCACCGTGATTTATGAATCAGAGCTAGAAAACTCTCCGGGCAATATCGACTTGGGCATTCGCGCCAGCAACAACATTATTTTGGAAGACCTGGCAGACGATGCACTGACCTTTTTTACCGACCCGGTGAATCCCGGCAGCATTACCTTTGAGGCGGGCAACGAATTTCGCTTTGAAGACAGTAATGACGCGATCGTGGCGCCGCGGAGATCGCTCACTATTACGGCCAATACCATCACCACTGGTGGTTTAAACACCTCTGATGGGACTGATCAAGGCGGTAGCATCACGCTGAATGCGGCAGGCGCGATTACAACGGGCGATCTGCTCAGCTTCGGCGATCCGTTCAGCGGGAGTGGCAATATTACGGTTGTGGGTGGCAGCTTCATCGCTGGCCGCGTGAGTGCTGGAGGGGGCTTTTCAGATGCCAGTCGGGTGGAACTGACTGCGACTACAGGCGACATTATTGTCGATACGATTTCCGCTGGTAACGGGGGATTGGAGATTGACGCCGCGCAGCGCTTTCAAGCCCGAGACACGTTTGACACCAATGTTCGCATTACCCTGGATTCTTCCACTGATGCTGAACTCATTGATTTTTTGATGCGTGGCGATCCCCAGCCGTTGATTGATGCTGGATTGGTCGATCCCGCTGATTTTAACGATCAGGTGTTCATCACCTTTCCTGCCAGCATTTTTGTCAGTCCAGACGGTGGCACGGGTGAAATCGTGATTCGTCAAGGTGGGCGAGCTAACACGTTTAGTGGTGACAACATCACCATTACGGGCACCGGAGCGCTGCCCGACGTCCAATTTGTAGCGGGGCCGAACAACGACCACACGATCGATATTCCCATGGCTAGGTTTTTCGGTTTCACTACTCTGTTTCCAGCGGGCACGTTTCCTGACAATGCCAGCGGTACGACGGGGGCAATTTTGCGAGGACAAGGGGATGCCACGCTCGTCACCTCATTCCAAAATCAGCCCTTTGTGCCGGTGGCGCCGGAACCACCTGTCAGCTCGCCGACTCCCGGCACGCCAACAATACCGATCGAGGTGATTGGTGGCGGGTTAGAAAATGTGGCAGGCGACAATCAGCCAGAGGCCACCACCACGCTTGCAAACCTCTCCGACGTTGAGAATGAAGGCGCTGCGGCAACGGCTGTAGCAGGGGAAGACGAGGCGCTCACGACCGATGACTCAACCGAGCCTGATTGCGAGGCCGCGATCGCGGAGCAGTCAGCTGACACGGTGGTGATTGCGGGCACCTGTGAGGCGGATACGGAGGAGGAGAGTGGGGAGTAGCGGGTGGAGGGTCGGGGGTGAGGTTAAAAAAGCTGATGCTTCAGGTGAGTGACGTTTGACAGGGCGATCGCGATGGAGCCCTGAGTGAGCGGTGTATTGCGGATTAGCCGACGCGCGCTGTGGGTGGCCAAGCTTGTCGTACTGTCCAAATTTGATAGGATTCAGACATTCTGCGGCTGCCTATCGACGATGGCTACAATCACCCCGGCTTGAGTCCTGGGTGTCACACGATTTCTGGCAGTCTTGGGGAACTCCCGGTGCATGGGTGCGGTTTTCGCAAACTGTTCTTCTTTGGACTCTGACCATGACGAATCTGGTGCTGATTTCTCCGGTGATGGTCTTCAGCCTGGGTGGATGGGGCTGGCTATGGGCCGGCGGGGCAGTAGCAAACCCCATTATTCCTGACACGGGCAGTGCCACGCAAATTACGCAGTCAGGCAACGAATTCACCATTACCGGAGGCGTTCCCTCTGCCGATGGGCAGGCGCTGTTTCACGCCTTTGCTGAGTTTGGCCTGTCGCCGGCCCAAATCGCGAATTTCTTAGCGCAGCCTGATGTGCGATCGATTTTGGGCAGCGTCGTAGGCGGCGAGGCGTCCTATATTGATGGGCTGCTGCAGGTCACGGGTAGTCCGGCTGATCTGTACCTGATCAATCCGGCGGGCATTTTGTTTGGCCCCAATGCGCAGCTTGATCTCGCGGGCTCGTTTGCGGCGACTACCGCCAGCGGCATTCAGTTTAATGACGCAGTGTTTAACCTGCTAGGCCACCACGACTACAGTCAATTCACCGGCGCACCGACCGGGTTTGTGTTTGCCGAGGGGGCTGGAGCCGTGGTGAACGGGGCGGATTTGACCGTAAACCCTGGCGAAGCGATTACGCTGATGGGCGGTCAGGTGATCAACACCGGCACGCTGACGGCACCGGGGGGCGACATTACCATTGCGGCAATTCCCGACGCGAATGTAGTCCGCATCAGTCAGGCCGATCTGGCCTTGAGCCTGGAGTTCGCCACGCTGCCAGAGGCCGCTGCGGCGGCCCTGCCGTTTACGCCCCTGACGCTGCCAGAACTGTTGACCGGGGGCGGGGCGGCTTTAGCCACAGAGGTCGCGGTGACCTCCGAGGGGACGATCACCCTGGTGAATTCAGCCCTGGCGATCGCGGATCGGCCCGGCAGCGTGATCGCCGCTGGGAGGCTCGACAGTTCTGGCACAGCGGGGGGCGACATTACCGTGGTGGGCGATCTCGTCAGCCTAGTGCAGGCCAATGTTGACGCTTCTGGAACATCTGGGGGCGGCACCGTGCGGGTAGGCGGCGATTTTCAAGGGCAGCCGACCCTGCCTGGTTCTCGTCTGACCTATGGGGATGTGGGCAGCGCGATCGCGGCGGATGCAATGCTGATTGGCAATGGCGGCACCGTCATTCTGTGGTCAGACGGCGCGACGGGATTCTTTGGCAGGGTTTCCGCCCAGGGCGGCGCTCAAGGGGGTGATGGCGGCTTGGTCGAAGTGTCGGGGGCGCAGTCGCTTGCCTTTCGCGGGGCAGTCAATACGGCGGCTCCGGCGGGACAGCCGGGCACCCTACTGCTCGATCCGGTCGATATTCAGATTCTCAACGGCACGGCCGATGGCAACGACCGTGATGGGTTTGCCACGCTGCTTAGCGACATCGACAGTCCCCTCACGTCACCACTGCCCACCGTCATCTACGAGTCTGAGTTAGAAGGGCTGGCGGGCGATATGGCGGTAACGCTGCGGGCCAGCAACAACATCGCGATCGCTGATCTGGCGGACGATGAGCTGCAGTTCCAAACGGGGACGGGGGCAATTCGTTTTGAGGCGGGCAATGGCTTCTCGATGGCTGCAACCGATACGCTGGTGGCTCCGGGTCGAAACGTGGCGATTGTTGCCGAGGGCAGTATTGTGGCTGGCAGCATCTTTACCTTTGAAGTGCCCGACAATGACGATGGCAGCATTACGCTGGTGGGCTCCGAGATTCAAGCGGGGGTGCTGAATGCGCTGCAGCCGACCCCGATTACGACGCTGGGCAATGGCGGCAACATCAGCCGTGTCACCTTAGAAGCCACCCAAGGAGGCATCGTGGTCGACAGTCTGCTGTCCGGCTCCGGCGGCATCGTGGTGAACTCGGCGGGGCAGTTTCGGGCGGAGGGTACCGTCGATGTCGCCGCCCGACCGGAAAAGGCGGATGCCAGCATCGTGAATGACTTTACCCTGAGCATGTTGGCCGCAGTGCCACTGAATCCGGCGGAAGAACTGGCCACCGAGGGGCTCGATCAGGCCCAGACGGAAGCCTTTTTGCAACCTCGTAGCCTCGTTGTGCGTCGAGGTACTCGGGTTGATGAAACGACGGTGCGAGGCGTGGCGATCGCCTTCGACCTGGCCAATCAGCTACCGCCGTTGCCGCTTGACTTTGTCATTGGCCCCAATACTGGCGGGGGCACCCCGCTGGCACCGGGGGAAAACGGCACGGTGGGCGGCGTTTTTCGCACGCGCCCTGACCGCACCCTTGTGACGTCGTTTGAGAATCAGACGTTTTTGATCGACAGTACGCTGGTGCCTGATATCACGGTGTTGGACAACCTATCCGAGGGCCAAAACGAAAATGCGGCGGGAGAATCGGAGCCTGCCGCTGCTGCCACCACCGCAGTTTTGGAGATTTGTGATGAGAACGCCGGAGAACCGGAGGAACGCTGTGAAGATGACAGTGAATAGCAGCGCTCAAACGGACGGGGTTGGCGCGGCTTTCTCGCCTTGTCCAAATTTCCCGCTTGAGTAGGGATAGCGTGATCGCAATTAAACGAAAATTCTTCTGGCCCCTGGTGCTATCGCTGCTAACGGCGGTTCTGGTGACGGTTGCCGGATCGTTGCCCGCCGGACTGGCGACACCCTCGTCTCTGACGCTGACGCAAGCGGCTGAGCCCAGCGCGAGTGAAGCTTTTCAAGCGGGGATGGTGGCCTTTCAAGCCAACGACTATGAAACCGCGATCGCCCAGTGGCAACGGGCCGTCGCCGCGTTTGAAGCCAATGGCGATCAGGAGAATGTCGCGATTACCCTCAACGCCCTCGCTGCCGCCGCCCTTTCCCTCAGTCAGCCCACCGCCGCGATCGCCTACAGCCAAGACAGCGCCACGCTAGCTCAAACCCTAGAGCGACCCGACCTAGAGGCGCAAGCTTTGGGTAATTTGGGCATCGCCTATCAGTCATCGGGACAGTTTGCCAACGCCGTTGCCACTTACGAGCAGGCGTTGACGCTGCTGCAGTCGACCCCAGAGTCGGCGGCATTAGCCCAACTCCACGGCCTGTTGGGGAACGCCTACGAATCGCTGGGCGACTATGCCTCGGCGATCACCGCTCAAAAAACTAGCCTGACCCTCGCCGCGGCGACCGCTTCGCCCTCGCTGGAAGCAACCGCGCAAATGAACCTGGGCGGACTTTACGGGCTGTTGGGCGAGTATGACACCGCGATCACCTGGTATGAAGCGGGCATTGCCCTGGCCACCGACTCGGGCTTTTGGGGGTCTGCCGCCTACGGTCACAATAATTTGGGCGGCACCTATCAGCAGCTGGGGGACTACCCGGCGGCGATCGCCCAGTTTCAAGCCAGCCTGACTCTGGCGGAACAGACTGGGAATCAGGCCCTGCAGGCCACTGCGCTCACCAACCTGGGGGTAGCCTATGAAGACACCGCCGACTTTGACCAAGCCCGGCAAAGTCACGCCGCTAGTGTGGCGATCGCCCGTACGCTGGCCACGCCGCGCCTGCTAGCCAACGCGCTGAATAACTTGGCCCATACTGATCTCGTCTCGGGACAGCTGGCCGAGGCAGAAACGGCCCTGCAGGAGTCGGTGCAGCTGCTCTCTACCCTGCGGCAAGGGCTGGCCGATGCCGATAAAGTCAACGTCTTTGATACGCAGATTTATACCTATAACCTGCTGATGCAGGTGCAGGTTGCCCAGGGCGATTACGCCGCCGCCTTGGAAACCTCCGAGCAGGGGCGAGCCCGGGCCTTTGTGGAATCCGTTGCGGGGGCCGAGACGCCGCTGCTACCCACCACTCTTGACCAAATGCAGCAGGTAGCGCGTACTCTCGACGCTACCCTGGTCGAGTATGCGATCGTGCCGGAAGATGATTTCACTGTGCAGGGCCGTCAGCGCGGCACCGCTGGGCAGATATTTGTTTGGGTGGTGTCACCAGCCGGAGGCGTCACCTTCGAAACCATTGACTTAGCTGGGCTCGAGATGAGTTTGGCCGCACAGATTCAACAGAGTCGCCGGGCGCTGGGAGCCTTGGGTCGCACGCGGGGCATCGGCGTTCAGGCCACCACTGAAACCGTGCCCGACACTTCCTTGAGTGACCTCTATCAGCTGCTCATCGCCCCCATTGCAGCGGCATTGCCCAGCAATCCCGACGATTTGGTGGTATTGATTCCCCATGAGTCGCTGTTTTATTTGCCCTTTACCGCGCTAACCGATGCCGAGGGGCGTGCCCTGATTGAGCGCCATACCCTGCTGACCGCGCCCGCCATTCAGCTGCTCGATCTCACCCTGGCCGCTGACGCCCCCAATGCCACCGCCGCGCCGCTGATTGTGGGTGATCCGGAGATGCCGCCGGTGCCTGACTTTGCCCCCCTACAGCCACTGCCTGGGGCCGCCGCTGAAGCTACCGCCATTGCCCGCATTTTTGACACCGAGGCTATTCTCGGCAGTGCCGCCACCGAGTCGCAAATTACCGTTGCCATGTCGCAGGCTAGCGTGGTGCATCTAGCTACCCACGGCCTGTTGGACTATGTCGATACCCAAGAACGGATTCCGGTGCGGGGCGCGATCGCCCTCACTCCTTCTGACACGGCGGATGGACTGTTAACCGCCCGCGAAATCGCTGATCTGTCGCTCTCGGCTCAGCTTGTGGTGCTGAGCGCCTGCGATACGGGCTTGGGCGAGGTGACGGGTGATGGCGTGGTGGGTCTGTCGCGATCGCTGATTGCGGCGGGCGCGCAAAGCACTGTGGTCTCCCTCTGGGCGGTGCCCGATGAGCCCACATCCGCGCTGATGCAGTCGTTTTATCAAGCCCTACAGCAGGGACAAAACAAGGCACAAGCCCTGCGGCAGGCCATGTTGCAGACCCAAGCAATCTATCCTGAACCGCTGGCCTGGGCGGCATTTACGCTGGTCGGCAACCCCGATCCGCTCACCCTGGCTGTCTCGCACCGCTAAGCGTCGAACGAAGCCGAGATGCTGGCGTCATCCGACGGCGCGGCCTGCTGTCGCTGGTGACAGTAATCGGTATCAGAACAGATCCACATGCGCCCCCCCTGGTCATCCGTAACCACTTCATCCAGGTAGCTGTCGGTCGCGCCGCAAAAGGCGCAGGCGGCATCCCAGGTTTCTACCGTAAAGGGATGGTCGTCAAAGTCGAGACTCTTGACCGAGGTGTAGGGCGGAATGGCGTAGATGCGTTTTTCGCGGCCCGCCCCAAAGAGCTGGAGCGCCGGGCTCATATGCAGCTTGGGATTGTCGAAGCGGGGGATGGGACTGGGTTTCATCAAATAGCGATCGCCCACCATCACCGGATAGTCGTAAGCCATCGCAATGTGACCAAACTGGGTGACATCTTCGTAGAGCCGCACGTACATCGGCCCGTACTCTTCGAGGGCGTGCATCTTGTTGGCTTCGGTGCGCGACGGCTCAATAAAAAACAGGGGCTCAGGCATGGGCACCTGATACACCATGATCTGTCCCGGCTGCAGCGGCGTTTCGGGAATGCGGTGACGGGTTTGAATCAGGGTGGCCTCAGCGGTGCGATCAGTCGTCGCTATACCGCAGACCTTTTTAAAAAAGCGGCGAATGTTAACGGCGTTGGTGGTGTCATCCGCGCCCTGGTCAATGACTTTGAGCGTATCTTGCTGGCCAATCACAGCCGCAGTCACCTGCACGCCGCCTGTGCCCCAGCCATAGGCCATCGGCATTTCGCGCGAGCTAAAGGGAATTTGATGCCCCGGAATCGCGACGGCCTTGAGGAGAGCGCGGCGGATCGATCGCTTCGTTTGCTCATCCAGGTAAGCAAAGTTGAAACCCGCTGCGGGACTAGCGGCAGTCACCGTGTCGGCAGTCGGCGACGAGGATGGTAAGGGAGGAGTCATCGGTGTCAGCACAGGAAACAACAGGGAAAAGGGTGACAGTGTGAAAAAGGTGAGGTTGGGGTAAGGAGACTCAGGAGTTGCTAGGGGAGACGCCCTGAGGCCTCGCGCGCGCCAGTGGCCTCCGCTGCGGCTTTTGTGGGGGAACCGGCGGTGGGTGCAGCCACGGCCGATGAGGACCGCACCGGTGAGGCAGCTGCTGCCGGCGGGGCAGGCGGCGACGATTGAGTGGTTTGACGCAGCTGTCGCACCAAATTCAACTCGGCTTGAAAGTCAATGTAGTGCGGCAGCTTGAGGTGTTGTACAAACCCTTGCGCTTCGACATTATCCGAGTGATACAGCACAAACTCTTCGTCCTGAGCGGGATTGCTCACGGTTTCGCCCAACTCTTTGGCCTGCAAAGCCCGATCCATCAGGGCCATCGCCATGGCCTTACGCTCGTTGTAGCCAAAGGTGAGGCCGTAGCCCTGGGTAAATTGGGGCGGGGTCTCCTGGTTACCCTGGAACTGATTGACCATTTGCACTTCGGTTACGGTGATATCGGCGATCGCCACCTCAAAGCCCAGCTCTTCGGGGCAGATGACCACCTCGACCGACCCCATTCGCACTTCGCCCGCGAAGGGATGATTGGTGCCATAGCCCCGCTGGGTGGAATAGGCCATCGACAGCAAAAAGCCTTCGTCAGCGCGGGCCAGATTTTGTAACCGCGCATCGCGGGTCAGCGGTGTCTCTAACGGCTGGCGAGTCAGATCGTAGGGGGGCGGTGTCCCTTCTGTGGGGGGCAACTGCGCGACTGCGGCATCCTTCTGAAACGGTGAAGCGGGAGTCGCGATCAAATCTTCGTGAGCCAAGGTATCCAGGGCGCGAGGGGTCGCGGCGATCGCCGCCTCGGTCGTTTGAGTGGGAGCGACAAACTGGTTATCTTCTGCCGCTAGCTTAAAGTCCAGCAGACGATGCACGTAGTCAAAGGTGGGGCCAAGCTTTTGCCCCCCCGGCGTGTCTTTAAAGATGGCCGAAATGCGCCGCTGCACCATCATCGCTCCCGTATCCAACGGCTGGCTGTAATAGAGGCGTGGCAAGGTCGTGCGATAGGCCCTGAGCAAAAACGCCGCTTCAACCAAATCACCCCAGGACTGTTTGATCGCCAAGGCCGCCAGATCCGGGTCGTACAGGCTGCCTTCCGCCATGACGCGGTTAACCGCGAGCTGCAGTTGCTGCTTAATTTGCTCTAGTGAGAGTTCGGGCACGTCAGGGTCGCCCCGTCGCCGGGCCGCTAGCAGCGCTTCCGCATTGCGAATGGCCTGTTCTCCGCCTTTAACCGCCACGTATGCCATGAAATCCTCTCAGTAATCTGCTAGCTGACTATGGAGACGTTGAAGCTGGCGCGGCAGGAACCGCTGGGGCATCGTCATCCAGCGCCACGCAAAAACTGTAGCCGTGACGCGTAAACCCTAAAGACTCATAAAACGCATGGGCGCGATCGCGGCGCTGATTCGACGACAGCACCAGCTTGTAACAGCCCGCCCGATGGGCTTCGGCCATGGCCCACTGCATCATTTGGCGACCGATGCCCTGCCCCTGACACTGCGGATCAACGGCCACCGCTTCGACAATGGCCGTCGGCGTGCCCCGATGCAACAGGTTATCCATTACGAGCAGCATCAAGGTGCCGACAATGTGCTCTGACAACTCGGCCACCACCAGCCGATAGCTGGGATACTGCTGAATTTTCTCAAACAGTTGAGTGGCGGCTGCTAGCGACAGCGCCTGCCCCTGATCAAGGTCAGGCTGCTGATACAGCCGCAGCACGGCGGGCAGGTCGGCCACGTCGGCCACCCGCATCTGCAGGGTCGGGGACGACGCTGGGGTCATGCGCTCATCTCCTTCTCGACCTCTAGCGTTTGCAGACGTGTGGTGCGCGGCAACCCCAACACCTGATCGCCGCTCAACCACCAGCTATCGACCCCAAGGGGGTAGCGGCTCGTCATCGCTTGCCACTGCGACCAAAAGTCGTGGGGTACCGGCAGGGCGATCGCCCGCTCGGCCAAAATGCCTGGCCCCTGTAGGGTAACTGGGCGACCGCCCTGCAGCGCCGGTAGCTGCACCAGCAAGGACGTGGACGCCTCCGGATATTCGGGACTGCCCCAGCCAAACGCGGTCAGAGGCGGGGCGGTGGCCATCTGCTCAATCAGGGCAAAGTCGGCAGCTTGAGGGGCCTCTGTGAATTGACAGCCGGTGTGAAACAGCAGCCAGTCCGACACCGCCTGCGGTAGGCCGGGCTGCAGCCACACGGTCGTCTCTAGATCGAGCAGGGTCAGCGCCGCGGCGGCACAGCTGGGAGTCAACCCAGCGGGGGGGGCAACTGCCACCGTGGTTTGGCACAGACCCGGCTGCGCCAGGGCATCGAGCAAAGCGCGAAAGGTCTGTTGGCTGTCGTGAACGGGATCGGCAAAGCCGGGCAGCTGGGTCAACATCGACTAACTCTCGCCTCGCTTGAGGGTGAAAAAGTTGACCCGCGTCGCTTCGGTTTGGGCGGCTGCCGCCGCTTGCTGGGTCTGGGCCGCCGCCTGCAGCGGTGCCAGCACCTGAGCGTGAACGCCTGCAGCCCAGCCGTCATGCTGCAGCAGGGCATCACACAGCGCCGCCAGCTCCGCATGGCGATGAGAGCGCCCTGCCACGTAGCCAAAACCCGCGATCACAGGGTGATCAGACTGAACGATTTGCACCACGCACCGAGTCAAGGTCATCTCCCCCAGGTTAAACGGGTCACCCGTACCCTCGGATCGGCCTCGCACCATGGCCAGCCCCGTTTCCGGCGGTCGGAGCAGTTGATAGCTCGGGAGCGGCCCGAGCGTCCTGAGACACTCCTCCAAAAGAGCTAAAGGCGCTTTTGCCAGAGTCGCTATCCAAGCCGCTCGGGCCGGGGAAGCAGCAGAATTCACCATAAAATGAGCGCAACAATTAGTCTAGACGTCTAGATGAATTTATCGGTTTTGTTTCATTCTAAAACAGCCAAACACCGGATGGATGTCACCCAAACAACAGGTCGACAGTGGATAAATTAACTTTTTCAAGGGAGATTCCGGTGTGAGAGCGCCAGCTTGAGAGGTTAGAGTCTGTAGGTAGACGTCTATTCTCTGCGTGGGTGACTGTAGGCTAGAGCCTGCTCGTCATTCTGCCATCGCCGCTGATGAGTCAAGAAGCCTTGCCGCTCTATCTGCAGATTGCCGATGAGCTGCGTCAAAACATTCAAGAATCCCTCTTTCGGGTGGGCGATCGCCTCCCCACCGAAGCCGAATTGAGTGAACGCTTTGGGGTCAACCGTCACACCCTGCGGCGCGCCATGGAGGTGCTGCGCCAGGAGGGCATCGTCGATGTTGAGCGCGGGCGGGGCACCTTTGTGGTGTCGGCCCCCATCACCATGCCGATTGGCCGCCGTGTGCGGTTTAACGAATCGCTGAAAGCACAATCTTTGCAGCCCCAATCGCAAGTCCTGCAGGTGGCTGAAATTACCGCTGACCATCAGCTCGCCAAGCAGCTAGAACTGTCGGTTGGCGATCCGGTCGTGCTGTACGAGCGCTTGACACTCACGGATGAAGTGCCCCTCAACCTTGCCAGCAGCTACTTCCCGAGCGCTCATTTTCCGGGGTTGGCGGCCCATTGCCAGAGCTATCGCTCAATTTCACTGATGCTGCAGACCGAATACGGCTGCGATCACATTCGCCAGTCCACCCGGCTCTCGGCACGGTTAGCACGCGTGCCCGATGCGCGCCTGTTGCGCATGCCCGCTACGAAGCCGATTTTGCTGTCAGAGTCGATCAATATCAATCAAAAAGGCATCGTCATCGAATACGGCGTCACCCGCTTTCGGGGCGATCGCATGGAGCTTGTGATCGAAAATGAAGGGTGAGCCACCGCTGCCGCAAGCGCTCATGACCTGATTCACAGCCCTTTCCTTAAACCAACTTTCACAGGAAGTTAATGTGCTGTGCATCTGCTCTTAAGTCCTACCCCCAACAATGTGAACTGTTCAATTGCATTCCTTCATGTATAGACGTCTAGCTTTCTAAGTCAGCGTCCAGGAAGGTCTGTAGCAGGGCATTGTGGCGGTTTAGAACTCGGTTAAGCTGAGGCAGGTGATTTGAGCAGTCATGGAGATTTCAATGGATGTTTCCCCCCATCAGCCCGCTGTTTTAGTTGAGCGTTTATCTAAATCGTTCCGGGGAGTGGCGGCTCTGCAAGGGGTGGCTCTGCAAGTCGGCACGGGTGAGCGGGTCGCCCTCGTGGGGGCCTCTGGCTCCGGCAAATCAACTTTGCTGCGCAACATCAACGGTCTGCAAATGGCCGATCAGGGAAGCGTCGAGATTTTTGGCAGCCCCCTGCAAGTTGATGGCCGACTACATTCTAAGGCGCGGCAGCTGCGTAGCCGCGTGGGCTTTATCTTTCAGCAGTTCAATCTGGTTAATCGGCTCACGGTTTTAGAGAACGTACTGGTCGGCAACCTGTCCAAGGTTTCTCTGGGGCGATCGCTCTTCCACCACTTCTCTCAAGCCGAGAAGCTGCAGGCCTTGGCGGCGTTAGAGCGAGTGGGTATTTTAGAGCAGGCCTACAAGCGGGCGGCGGCGCTCTCGGGCGGGCAGCAGCAGCGAGTCGCGATCGCCCGCTGTTTGATGCAGGGGGCACAAATCATTCTGGCTGACGAGCCGATTGCCTCCTTAGACCCTGAGTCAGCCCGCAAGGTGATGGAATTGCTGGTGCGTCTCAACGAAGATGCCGGCATCACGGTAGTGACGTCGCTGCATCAGGTGCAGATGGTGCGTCAGTACTTTAATCGGGCGGTAGCGCTGCGAGACGGTGAGGTCCGGTTTGACGGCCCCACCGTTGACCTAAATAATCACCGGCTGAACGAGATCTATGGCGCGGCTGCCGAAGAGTTAGTACTGAGCGGTCACGCGGAGATGTTTACGGCCTCTTCCCGCTGATTGGAGCCCGCGTCGGTGGCCGCCAGACCAGGCCCAATGTTTGAGTTTCCGAATGTCTAGTGCTTCTGTTAACGGTTCCTGTTTGTTGACATTTAGTCTGAGGATTTACGATGACAACTTCTGTTTTAACGCGCTGGTCGGCTTGCTTGACCTTAGCTTTGGTCGGGACGGCGATTATTGCTAGCTGCAGCAGCACCCCCACCGAGGAGGCGGCTGATCCGACCGCTGATGAGACGACAGAGGCCACTGCAGAAGGTGGCGTCTGTGCGCCGGAACTAGCCGAAATCGACTTTGGCATCATTTCCACGGAATCTCAGGAAAATCTGGAAGAGCTCTGGGAGCCCTTTTTGGCCAAAATGTCGGAAGACATGGGTCGTCCGGTCAACGGCTTTTACGCAACCGACTATGCGGGCGTGATTGAAGCCATGGGCGCTGGCAAAATCCAGATTGCTTGGTACGGCGGCAAATCTTATATCGAAGCGGCGGCGCGATCGGGGGCGGAAGTCTTTGTGCAAACCGTCGCCAGCGATGGTTCGAAAGGCTATTACGCGCACCTGATTACCAACACCGAAAATCCCATCGTGCAAGATATCGATCTCGAAGCGGGCGATGGCGATCAGTATGTGATTGAGAATGCGGGCGATTTGACCTTTGCCTTTAATGACCCCAACTCGACCTCGGGCTTTTTGGTGCCCAGCTACTATGTATTCGCGCAAAACGGCGTCAACCCCGAAGATGCTTTCAGCGAGCTGCTGTTTGCTGGTAGTCACGAAGCGACCGCTCAGGCGGTGGCCAACGACCAGGTTGATGTCGCCACTAACAACAGCGAGTCAATGTCGCGACTGCAAGAAACCGATGCGGAAGCGTTTGAGCAAGTGCAAATTATTTGGACTTCACCGCTCATCCCGAGTGACCCCATCGCTTATCAGACCGACATTCCTGACTGTCTGAAAGCTGAGTTTGCAGACTTCTTTGAAAACATTGACGACGAGTCGGTGTTGGGGCCGCTCGACTGGGCGGGCTTTGACCCAGCGGTGGATGCCGACTGGAACCCCATTCGCGAGCTGGATATTGCCCGACAGATGGAAGAAACCAAGAACGACACGGCTATGAGTGAAACCGACAAAGCGGCCAAGCTCGAAGAGTTAGAAAAGGAGTTAGCTGATCTTTAAGGCAATTCAGCAAGGCGATCAAGACTTAACTGTCTTGACGCTGCGAGCAGCCAGAAGCCAGCCATTGGGCCATACTTCTGGCTGCTTACGGTGATCTCCGTGGAGCGGTCACTGCAGGCCGTTAGCCTCTAGCAAGCGGTCTGTAGTGGCTGGTTCACTTCAAATAGCTAATATCAATTCTCTGAAACTGGGCTCCAGATCTTCCTTATTCCCTGTGGGAAGGCTGCGCCAACGACTCCGCTCAAGGAACGTCGGCTGAGCGGAGTCGACGCCGACTTGTCTGTGTAGCTGTAATTCGTAAAACTGGGATAAAATCCCCATCTGACAGGGTTCAGTCTCGACCTGCGACCGCTGCAGGCCATCGGGTCTGGCCCTTCTTGAAGGGGATGCTGCTCCTATTTGCCGCGATCGCCCTGAGCTTGAACTTGCCTTACCGCGTCGGCCTCTGATTAACCGTCTTTAATAGTTTCACCATGCCCCCAACTGTCTCCGTTCACTCGCCGACCTACTCACCTGAAGTCCATCGAGTGCTGTCACAATCCAAACCGGTCTGGACGCCCTGGACGATTCTGGGGGTGATCGTGACCTTGGGCGTCTTGGTCTACTCGGGCATGGTCAGCGATTTGAGCTTTGTCGAGCTGTTTGAGGGAATCGGCTCGATGGCCAACTTGATCGCCAAATTCTTCCCGCCCGATTTCACCCGCTGGGTCAATTACTTCGCCGCCACCATTGAAACCATTGCCATGGGCATTTGGGGCACGCTGTTGGCGGTGATTGTCGCCATTCCGCTATCAATTTTGGCCTCGCAAAATATCTGCCCTAATTGGATTGTGTTTCCGGTGCGGCGGCTGCTCGATGCGATGCGCGCGATCAATGAGCTGGTGTTTGCTCTCATTTTCATTGTGGCGGTCGGATTGGGGCCATTTGCCGGAGTGTTAGCGCTGTTCGTGCACACGGCAGGCACCCTCGGCAAGCTGTTTTCTGAGGCGATCGAATCAATTGAGCCGGGGCCAGTAGAGGGCATTCGAGCGACGGGGGCGAGCAAGGTGCAAGAGGTGATTTTTGGCGTCATTCCCCAAGTGATTCCCTTATGGACGTCCTATACCCTCTATCGGTTTGAGGCGAATGTGCGTTCGGCCTCGGTGTTAGGCATTGTCGGTGCCGGTGGCATTGGCGTAACGCTTTATCAAAACTTCCGGTCGTTTAACTATCAGAATGTCTGCGCTATCTTGATCATTCTGGTGGTGACTGTCAGCGTGATCGATACGATTTCAGCGCGCATTCGTAACCATTTTGTGTAATTCACGTTAGGGCGATGACTGACCTATGGGATTTGAATGGGCACTTTTCCTGCTGTTGGGCTTAGGGGTGGGCACGCTGAGCGGGCTAATTGGCATCGGTGGCGGCGTTTTGATCACTCCGGCGTTGGTTTACTTGTTTGGATTTTCTCAACATTATGCTCAGGGCACGACGTTGGCCCTATTGGTGCCCCCGATCGGGCTGCTAGGCGCGTGGACGTATTTTGAACAGGGCTACATCGATGTGCGAGCCGCGAGCTTCATTTGCCTGGGGTTTGTATTTGGCGGACTCATCGGCGCCAAGTTTGCCGTCGACTTGCCTGAACAGTTTTTGCGGCGGGCCTTTGGCACCTCCATGATTCTGTTGGGCCTGAAGATGGTGATCCGCTAGTCGCTAAGGGGGATAACACTGCGATCTCTCCCCGGCATCCAGAGCCCGGTTTGTCGCCATCGTCAAGATGGTTTGGCAAGTGCGATCGCGAGCACGGGGGATTCGCCCTAGACATCTAGACAATTTTCAACCCAAGGGCTAGGCTACGGCTGCTGGCCTGACCGCGCTGTGACACTTCTGGATATTTCGGCCATGACTGAACAGGTTTATACAAATTATCGGTTGCAGCTACCCGATCAAGAGGTGGTCGGCACGCTGACGGTGCGCGATGGGCTAATCGCTGATATTCAGCCGGGGGTGGTCGCCCAGGGGCAAGATGGCGGCGGCCAGTATTTGCTACCGGGGTTGGTGGAGCTGCACACCGATAACTTTGAGCAGCGCCTCGCGCCCCGCCCCAAGGTCAAGTGGCCGATTGCCCTGGCGGCGGTCTACCACGATCGCGATCTGGCGGCAGCGGGCATTACGACGGTGTGCGACGCGATCGCCGTCGGGGATATTACGCCCACGTCGATGCGGATGACCCAGTTTGACCCGATGATTCGCGCCATTCACGAGGGGCAACTGGCCGGGCGTTTAGCGGTTGATCATCGCCTGCACCTGCGCTGTGAGCTGGGCTATAACCAGGTGCATGAGGTCACAGCGACCTATGCCGACCATCCGCTCTTAGCCCTGATCTCCCTGATGGATCACACCCCCGGCCAGCGGCAGTTTGTGCAGATTGACAAGTATAAGGAGTATTACCAGGGCAAGCATGGGGTCACGGCGGAAGCCATGGACGACTTTATTCGCGATCGCATCACTGCCCAGCAGCACCACGCCGTCGACAATCGCCGCGCCCTGGTCGAGCTGGCCGCTAAGCACCAAATTTGCCTGGCCAGTCACGACGACGCCACCCCCGAGCACGTGCAAGAAGCGGTGCAAGATGGGGCCAAAATTGCGGAATTTCCCACTACGTTGGCCGCAGCTAAAGCCGCTCATAGCCAGGGTCTAAAGGTGTTGATGGGGTCGCCCAACCTCATTTTGGGCGGTTCGCACTCCGGCAATGTTTCAGCGATGGAGCTGATTGCTGCGGGCCTGGTGGATATTATTTCCTCTGACTATGTGCCCCAAAGCCTACTGCAGGCGATGTTTACCATTGCTCAACAGCAGGCCCAGCCGCTGTATAAAGTCATGCGGCTGTTCACCATTAATCCGGCTCAGGCGATCGGTCTGGCGGGCGATCGCGGCAGTTTAGCGATCGGCAAGCGAGCGGATTTGGTCACCCTCCAGCACGATGGTGTCGCCCCCAGGGTCACATCCGTCTGGCGGCAGGGTCAGCGCGTGGCCTAAGGCCACTGCTGACGATGATTATGGTGCTGTTTTAAGCAGTCTGTGAACTTGTCGATCAGGTATAGCGAACCGCAGTCAGATTTAGACACTTTTAATCGCCGGATCGCTGGCGGCAAGGCCCTTCCCTGCACCTTAATCCCTTCACTTTTGGCTTCAGGAGAAACAGAGCGCTAGCTCCAGTCTTCGCGGTTGCGACCGAGGTCTTGATAAACGCCGCCTTCGGCATGCAGGTTGCGGGCTTTGGCGTAAAGCTCCTCTTCGGTCAGGCCGACCTGCTTGAGTGCCTTCGCCAAATCGCGTTGAATATCGCGGGCCCCCGGAAACCCCTTGTAGCGAATGGTGAGTCGGGCCAGTTCCGCCAAATTGTAGTCCGTCGTTTCTGAGGACAGGATCTGATTGACGACAGCGCGGTCTTTACGATACTGCGGATGTTCTTGATCCTGATCGGGGTCAGCTTGATAAGTCATAGGGGTTACTAAAAACCGGGCCGCTTGGGGCAACGCTCAACTGTGTGAGATTGTGCCATAAGCAGCCCGGTGCGAGTAATAAGGGCGGTGCTTAAACAACGTTTCGATCGCAGGAGTTTGGCACAGTCCGGTTTAGCGTTGCTGTGTGATCCCCCCGCTGTCGCCGCCCCCTTTTTCAAGGAGGCGATTCACATCCAGGATTGGGTTACCCCCTTTTTCAAGGGGGGTGGGGGGATCAAGCCTCCGTCACTAACGGCCAAAAACTTAATTTACGCTGTACTTAGACCTTAGCCGGAGCCTTAGTCCATTCGGTGTGGAAGGTGCCTTCCTTATCGACCCGCTCATAGGTGTGCGCGCCAAAGTAGTCGCGCTGAGCCTGAGTCAGGTTTTGCGGTAGGCGATCGCGGCGGTAGCTATCGAAGTAATCCAACGACGCGCTAAAGGCCGGGACGGGAATGCCCAGTTCTGCTGCCATTGAAACCACCTCACGCCAAGCCGCTTGGCGATCCAAAATGGTTTGCTTGAACTCAGGCGCCAGCAGCAGGTTGGCGAGACTCGGGTTCTCGTCATAGGCATGCTTGATCTTGTTCAAAAAGCGGGCGCGAATGATGCAGCCCCCTTTCCAGATGCGGGCCGTTTCGCCCAGGTCGATACCGTAGTCGTAGGTTTGCGAGGCCTTACCAATCAGTGCCATGCCTTGAGCATAGGAGCAAATTTTGGAGCAATAAAGCGCATCGCGGATTTTGCCGATGGTCGCTTGAATATCGCCTTCAAACTTTTTGCTCGGGCCACTGAGTTCCTTCGACGCGGCCACCCGTTCTGGCTTGATCGAGGACATGATGCGAGCATTCACCGCCGCCGTAATGGTGGGAATCGCGACGCCCATTTCGAGGGCGCTCATCACAGTCCAGCGACCGGTGCCCTTCTGGCCAGCGGCATCCACAATCATTTCGACCAGGGGCTTACCGGTGTCGGCATCCAAATTGGTGAAAATATCGGTGCTGATTTCAATCAGAAAGGAATCCAGCTCTTCGGTTAAATTCCACTCGGCAAACACCTCATGAAGCTGCTCATGATTGAGGCCCAAGACGTTTTTCATCAAATCGTAGGCTTCGGCAATGAGCTGCATGTCGCCATACTCAATGCCGTTGTGCACCATCTTGACGTAGTGACCGGCGCCACCGGGGCCAATGTAGGTCACACAAGGGCCGTCATCGACCTGAGCGGCAATTTTAGTGACGATATGCTCGATTTCGGCATAGGCAGCGCGAGTGCCACCGGGCATTAAGCTGGGGCCGTTGAGCGCCCCTTCTTCACCGCCGCTGACGCCCATGCCAATAAAGCCCAAGCCCGTGGGCTCTAGCTCTTTGACGCGACGCTCGGTGTCTTCATATAGCGAGTTGCCGCCGTCGATAATCATGTCGTCTTGATCAAGCAGCGGCTTGAGTTGACTGATCACGGCATCCACCGGGCCACCGGCTTTCACCATCACCAAAATGCGCCGAGGCCGCTCTAAAGACGCGACAAAATCTTCTAGGGAGTAGGCGGCTTTGACGTTTTTGCCACCGGCTCGTTCGGCCATGAATTTATCAGTCTTTTCGCGCGAGCGGTTGTAAACCGCGACGGGAAAGCCATTGCGTTCGACGTTTAAGGCCAGGTTTTCACCCATGACCGCCAGGCCGATAACTCCAAAACTCTGTGCCATAAAAAGTCTCTCTGAATTTGCCTAAGCGAACAATCTGGAGGCTGATAGCAGGCTGGCCCTGAAATGACACGCGGGGTGACTCTGGGGCCGTGCATCACAGCTGGATGTGTTTAGGGTAATCAACTTTTTCGGCAGGCGATTTATCCCAAAGGTTTTCTTTGGAATACAGCGAAGAATATCTATCAAAGGCCGGAATTTGTCATCAATCCGTGAAAACCAAGAGAGAACTGCTCGCCCAGCGCCCCAATTCACGCTGCCTCAGATCACCGCAATTTGCCTATGCTGAGGTCAAGACCTGGGATGAAACGAGACCCTATGCAGCTCACAACAGCACGACTGCTCATTCGCGATTGGCAGCCGGAGGCGGATGCCGCCGCCGCGATCGCTATCTACGGCAACCCAGCCGTGACTCAGTGGATTGGCGATAAATCGCTGGATACGACCGTGGCGGCGGTGCAGGCGCGGCTCAAGCGCTACTGCGATCGCGCTAAAGATTTTCCAGGATTGGGCTGCTGGGCGGTGCTCGATCAGCAAGGCGTCGTGGGCACGGTGCTGCTGATGCCTCTGCCGAATCGGGAGAACGCCCCCAGCGGCAAGATTGAAATTGGCTGGCACTTGCGGCCCGAAAGTTGGGGCCGGGGCTATGCGACGGAAGCCGCTCAGGCGGTGATGACCTATGGCTTTGACACGCTGCAACTGCCGGGAATTTATGCCGTGACGCTGCTCGACAACGATCGCTCCGTCAAGGTAACGCAGCGGTTGGGCATGAAGGAGTTGGGCATCAGTCATGACTACTACGGCGGGCACGAACTGCGCCTCTTTTGTCGCCCAGCCACCACTGAGTCGGCGCGGTGATCGGGCCAATGCGAGCGCCCAAAGGCTAAACGAATTAGGAAAATCCAAGAAAATCTCCCCATACAGGAGATTTTAAAGCTACGCTTAGTGGAGAGTTTAAGGACTTGGCCTGAATCTTTATGTTGAGTAAATTTTGTGCGGTCGTCGTTGCCATCGTGGCCACCGCCGCTTTGTGGTCGCTGCAACCTGCGACTGCTTGGGCCGGAGCCGCTGAAGGGACGCAGGTCTTTAAGGCCAATTGCGCAGCCTGTCATGCCCTCGGCACTAACCGCATCATTGTCGGCAAAAACTTGCAGAAAAATGCCCTCGAAAAGTACGACATGTATTCGCAAGAGGCGATCGTGTATCAGGTGACCAATGGTAAAAACGCCATGCCGCCCTTTGGCAATCGGCTCACCCCAGAAGAAATCGAGTCCGTGGCTGACTATGTGCTAGAGCAGGCGGATCTGGGCTGGCCCACCTAAAGCCATCTTCTTGCATCATCTTTTAACAGCGTTTCATACGAACCTCGCCCGTCAGAGAGATATTTTTCTGACGGGTATTTTTTCGGGCGGTTGGCGGCATCCCTCACGACCGGGTAAGCAGAGAGCCGTCCTTCCAGGGAGGTGATGGGGGGTGTTGCGATTCCACCCGATTCGCTTTAGGGCGTCATACCAAGCGATGACGCACCCGACGATCATGACGGACACCGACTTATCAGCGTCATAATGACGAGGGGCCGACCGAGTCCGCGATGAGTTTTGCAGCAGTATGAAGCGGTTTACTGAACTTTTTCAAGCGATCGACGCCACCACCTCGACGAACGCTAAGGTCGAGGCCATGCGCCAATACTTCGTTACGGAGACCCCGGCCAACGCCGTATGGGCGCTGTACTTGCTGCTGAACAAAACGCGGCGGCGGCTGGTCACCTCGCGGGTGCTGCGCGACGTTTATCTCAGCATTTCGAATCTGCCGGAATGGCTGTTTAAAGACTGCTATGCCCATGTAGGCGATTCGGCTGAGGTGATCGCCCTGCTGCTGCGCGATACCCCCTTGCAGGGTAGCTCCGCCGCTGATGTGCCTTTACATGAATGGATGGAGCAGATTATTCCCCTCGTAAAGCAAGTTGAATCGGAAGCAGAGCGCCACGAGCTGATCGTGTCTTGGTGGCGATCGCTCGACGATGCCGAAATCTTTGTGCTCAATAAGATGCTGACCGGTGCTTTTCGGGTGGGGGCGTCGGCCAAGCTCGTGATCAAGGGGCTAGCCGCTGCGTCCGAGATTCCCGAGGCGGTGTTGGCCCATCGCCTCATGGGTGACTTTGAGCCCACCGTCGAGTTTTACGCCAATTTACTTAGTCAGGAGGCGATCGAGACGGCCCCCAGCCAGCCCTATCCCTTCTTTTTAGCCTCGCAGATTGACGAAGCAAAATTTCGTGAGGAGGAGATGTCCCACTGGCTAGCGGAGTGGAAATGGGACGGCATTCGTGCCCAGGTGATCAAACGGGCGGATGAGGTGTTTATTTGGTCGCGGGGGGAAGATTTGGTCACCGAACAGTTTCCTGAAATCGTGGAAGCGTTTCAGGCCTTCCCCAATGGTCACGTGTTGGATGGCGAGATTCTCTGCTGGCAGGGCGATCGCCCCCTCAGCTTTAACCATTTGCAAAAGCGCTTAGGTCGCAAGCGCGTCACCAAAAAGGTGATGACCGAGAGCCCGGTTCACTTTGTCGCCTACGACCTGTTAGAACAGGCAGGCCAAGATATTCGTGAGCAGCCGCTGCGCGATCGCAAAGCCCAACTCACCGATCTGCTGGCAGCTCAGGTGGATGACCGCATCAGTCGATCACAGCCGTTAACGTTTGACTCGTTTGACGACTTGGTGGCGCTGCGGGCGCGATCGCGGGAGACCGGAGCCGAAGGACTGGTGCTCAAAGCCCGGGACAGTCCCTATCTAGTCGGTCGCAAGCGCGGCTACTGGTGGAAATATAAGGTTGACCCGATGACGCTGGATGCCGTATTGATCTACGCTCAGGCAGGCAGTGGCAAACGCGCCAATCTCTTCACCGACTACACCTTTGCGCTGTGGAAAGCAGACGAACTGGTACCCTTTGCCAAGGCCTATTCCGGCTTAGACAACAAAGAAATCGACCAGCTCGACAAGTGGATTCGCCGCCACACCGTCGAGCGCTTTGGCCCCGTTCGCTCGGTGCAGCCGCTCCACGTGTTTGAAATTGGCTTTGAGGGCATCGCTGAATCCAAGCGTCACAAGTCGGGCATCTCTGTACGCTTTCCCCGCATTTTGCGTTGGCGTGATGATAAACCAGTGGCCGAAGCCGACACCCTCGAAACGGCTCAGGCATTGCTGAACGCTTATCAATAAATTGTGCTGCCGCTGGCAACGACTGTCTGGACCAAAGGTTGACTCCAGCGGGTGACGCGGTCTGCCGATCTTCACAAAAGGGGCTGTTTAGTTATGGAATTTTGTGGGGCGATCGCTCCCATCTTTTCTTTTGATGAGTCATACCAATTCGCTGAATTTGGACTACACATCAAAAAAGTGTGTAGCCCCCTTCGACAAGGGGGCAGCGATAACGGGGGCTCTCCGATCTATAGCGCTCCTGTGCAGAATTGGTATCAAGCCCGCACAGGAGCCGCCCCGAGCCTTTTAAGCCCACTAATTGGCAGCAATTTTTCTGGCCAGAGCAATTGTCAGATGGGTAACCGCTGCACCGCCGCGACCGGTTGCTCGACGATGCCTATCGGCCTCATCAGGCTATGTCGAATCTTAAGATTTACTTGAACTAATGCAAATGGTCAAATGAAATACTGTTGAATAATCAAGCAAATGAGCGTGATCGGGCGATCGTCGGAATTCCTGGTTCTGTACGCGCAGATTTGCCGGGTTCTCGCTGAGTGGGGTCTTGTCTGGCTCGCAGCGCAGCATTGCCAGCTGCGGGTAGATGACGTGGGGGCGAAAAGACCTACTTGCTGGCCATCACTGAATGGTTTTCCTCATGCGATCGCCCCAGGATGATGCCGTGATTTCTACCAGTCCCGGTGATTGGGCTGGATTTTCCGAAAGCAACCGATGTTAAAAAACTCGTTAAAAACAAGGAATTTTCAAAATGATTATCGGATTTCTAATTACGGTCGTAGTGCTTGCCGTCAGTCTCTGGCTGATTTCTCTACTGCCGACAGGGGTAGAAATTGATAGCCCTGCTAAAGCTTTGATGGGCGGGGCCATCATCGGCGTCTTAAACGGTATTTACCACTTTTTGCCCGAGGGCCTGCGCACCTTTGGTGCTGTTATCAGCCTGGGGTTGATTCCTCTGACGATCAGCATCGTGGTCTTTGGCTTGGCAGCCATGCTGGTCGAAGGGTTTCGCCTCCGGTGGGGCATCATGAGTGCCATTATTGGAGCCTTGGCACTGACGTTCATTAACAGCATTTTGACTTGGGTGCTCCAGCTAATCGGACTGGTGCCGAGCTTCTCCTAAGTGCTGTCGCTTGTAAGCTCAAACCCATACTCATCGTCTAGGCTGCAGCAGCCATCCGCCAGGGTATAGCGTTGGAGAACACCGCAACTTTGCTCAAGCTGACCGATGCCCAGGCTCAGGGCGTTTAGTCGCTGCCGTTGATGACGGCGAAGGCGGCAACGACTCCAAATAGCAGAAACAGGCCCCCACTCATCGTGGTCAGCCAGCGCTCCGAAAGTTTGCCCGCGATCCACTTGCCGCTGACGACCGCGATCGCCGCACAAATGGCATGACCTAACGTCGCGCCCATCATCACCCCCAACGGCGAATGGGTTGCTGCCAACGTCAGCGTGGCCAACTGGGTGCGATCGCCCCACTCCGCCACAAAGGTGAGGGTAAAGGCTCGCAGCACAATTGCGGGGGCTAAACCCCATCGCGAGGAGAAAGTAGGCTGTTGGTGAATCGCGGCACAGGCGGCGGCTTGCTCATCGTCTAAGGTGTCGTTTGCCCCCATCGCCGCCGCGTCGTATAGCAGCTTGGCCCCACCGCCGATAAATAAGATAACAGCTGCCCATTTGACGTAATGCAGCGGCATTAGGGTCGCTACTTGTCCGAGCAACACTGACAACACCGTCATGGTAGACAGAGCCGCCGTCATCCCCACAAATACCCAGCGCCGGGGATGACGCATGGCTAGCAACGCCCCGATAAAAAAGGTTTTGTCGCCCAGTTCAGACAGGGTAATTAGCAATAACCCTGCGGTAAATCCAGTCAATATGCTCATGCCTTAGCCATGTGTAGTGTGGCTCAGCAGGCATGACGAGTATCTAAGCAGACCTCACCAAGCCCACTTAAACCGTGGACTCAGTGAAGGTCTCGCTAACAAACGATCAATATCTGGCGCTTGCTGTCTAAACCAGGTTCATCACCAGTATGTTGATTTAGACATTGGGATGAGAGATCCCAGAGCTACTCCCCTTCAACGATTTTGAGCATATCACAATCATTAATCGAGGGCAGAAATAGTGGGGCTAAAGGGGTGGGTTCAGGGTTAAAGGTATGAGGTTCAGGGTTAAAGGTTCGAGGATTAAGCCCCCTGCACCTTGCATCCTCGGCCGTTTCTCTGCCAGTCCATCCACGCCCCCCGCTCCAGGCCGGACTATCTCCTCGTCCCGTTGAACCAAATCCATCCTGCCTTTACCTATGGTCTCTAGCCGATGGTCAAAGGCAAAAGGTAAAAACAACGGCAAAAGACAAAAGCAATGAATATAGCCGTTGAATTCATAGGATTTGTTCTGCTTACAGGACACCTTGTCGAGCTTTGCAGATTTGTGTAGACCTGTGCTCTTGCCACAGGGCGCTCCATAGGGTTCTGCCCCACCCACAGAATATTGCGGATGCTGGCTTAAGTCGCCACCTCAGTTCGAGCTTCAGTACTCAGCACGAGTAGCGTGTCGCCGTGGCAACCAAATACCATCACCGGCGTATCTGGCACCAAAATGTAGCCCGCCTGAGGAATACAGAGACGTGCCTTCCAAGTGACGCCCATCACCCTGACATGGCCTGAAATCGGCCCAGCAATCACACTTTCCACCACACCGTACATAATCGGGTTCCAAACTGTAATAGGAGTTTGCTCCATGGTTTCCACACAAAATTCCTAAACACACTAATTTCGAAAATCCCTCAGACCGCAATCGCCAACTGTGAGGCCAACTCGGCGCTGCTATAGGGCTGTCAGAAGCTCAAAAGTCACGAGAACACACACATCGCTCTGACCTTCCTGGTACTGACAGCGTCAAACCACGAAAGTAGAACTTACGCATCGCCCCTTTGCCTCTCCTCAGCTTGGAGGAAGGTGCATCCGGCTTCCCCAATATCGGGGAGCGAGGGGCTAAAACCGGACACCACTGCGTAATCCTGAAAGCGTTGACACCGGGACTCGTACTGACCAGACAGCAGCACCGAACTTCAGGCAAGTCGTTGGCCTTTGAGACAACAATAACTTACCCCAAAAACTTTTGGGGTAAGTTATTGTTACAAATAATTTACCTGGGAAAATGATTGTGCTTGTAGACTAAGGGGGCAGGAAATTGGCCCAGGTGAAAAATCCATCTAGATCGCCAACTGCTGAGGACGTGACCGCAATCACGTCAGCTCACTATCGGGTGCATAGAGTTTGCTGTGTCTACCAAGTGCGAGCTGCTTCGCGGTTGCTTAGCGCTACAGATTGCCAAATTAGAGACTACGCTAACCCCATACCGTTCAATACAATTCCTCCCATTAGGGAACTTCTAGCAACCAGACGATGACATCAAGCTTGGGGCTCACGCACGGGCCACTAACACCCGTCAGTGGGGGTGTCACCTAGATTTCCTTAGCCTAGGGATGAGACAGGACAAAAGCTGGAGGCAATGACATCAGTCCTGAAGCTAAATTTGATTACCTAGCTGATATTCAGACACATGAGCAACCTGGATAACACACACTCAGAGCAATGGGACCCGACTAAACCCAAACTGAAAGAGCTGCGAGAAAATCTGCAAATTACGCAGAGGCAACTCTCTGACAAGTTGGGCGTCACTGAAAATACGATTGCTAATTGGGAAAACGGTCGTAGCATCAGCAAATGGCTCTATCAGATCAAGTTGCTATGTCAAGCGCTTGACTGCTCTTTTGAAGAGCTGACTGAAGACCTGTCGACTCCCCTTTCGGCAGAAAATACCAACCCTTTTTCTTCCCTGAGAAAGGATTACCAGGACGCTATCAAAGAAATGGAGGATTTGCCGTAGATCACTAGATATAAGACGGGTTAGCTGATTTCTAATTCTCAGCCGAGAGAACAATTTGATGGCATCAGTGATTGGA
>JBCBJQ010000049.1:0-42481 GCA_038523235.1 Cyanobacteria bacterium J06626_4 | reverse complement strand
AGTCGCTCGTGTTTTCATCTTCGTCACGGGTGGACGAAGCATTTTGTCTGGGGGGTTGACCCTGGCGCTACTGATCCTGCCAGTGATTATTGTGGCAACTCGCGAAGCTTTAAAGGCAGTGCCAGACAGCATTCGTCAGGCGGGCATGGCGTTGGGCGCAACGCGCTGGCAGACGGTGCGCAACCACGTGTTCCCGCAAGCGATTCCTGGCATTATGACGGGCACCATTTTGGCGTTATCACGAGCAATTGGTGAAACGGCTCCCATCATTGCGGTCGGGGCCGCAGCATTCGTGCCCTTTGCGCCGACACTCACGGTCGAAGGCTTGCAGGAACCGGCTTTTACAGCTTTACCGATTCAGATTTTCAACTGGGTGAGCCGTCCGCAAGAAGAATTTCATGCGATCGCCGCTTCCGCCATCATTGTGCTAATGATCCTGCTGCTTTTGATGAATGCTACCGCGATTTATATTCGCAACCGTTTTCAAACTTCACTTTAGCACTGGTTATTTAGGACTCATTGTTTTAAGAGAGTAAGTCCCATGAAATCTGAACCATCTTTTGCCACCGCTGCTACTGAGCAACAGAGTATCTTTCGGGTCGAAAACACCGATTATTACTATGGCTCCTTTAAGGCAGTGCGTGGGGTGAATTTGGAGATCCCCGTCAATAAAATCACTGCTTTGATTGGGCCATCTGGCTGCGGCAAGAGTACTGTTTTGCGATGCTTTAACCGCCTGAATGATTTGATTGCAGGCGCTCACATCGACGGGCGCATTACCTTTCACGGCCAAGATCTTTACGGCAAGGCGATTGACCCGACGGAGTTGCGTCGCCGGGTAGGCATGGTGTTTCAAAAACCAAACCCGTTCCCCAAATCGATCTACGACAACATTGCCTTTGGCGCTCGCGTTAACGGCTACCAGGGCAACATGGATGAGCTAGTGGAACGGTCACTGCGCGGTGCGGCCCTGTGGGATGAGGTAAAGGACAAACTCAAAGATAGCGGCCTCTCCATCTCCGGCGGTCAACAGCAGCGTCTTTGCATTGCCCGCGCGATCGCGATTGCGCCTGAAGTTATTTTGATGGATGAGCCCTGCTCAGCACTAGACCCGATCTCTACCCTGAAGATTGAGGAGCTAATGCATCAGCTGAAGGAGAATTACACCATCATCATCGTGACCCACAACATGCAGCAGGCGACGCGAGTATCGGATGAAACCGCCTTTTTTAACGCTGAAGCGATGGATTCTGGCAGCAAAGTTGGCTACCTGGTGGAATACGATACAACCGAAAATATTTTCAATAATCCTCAAAATGATTACACTCGTGATTATGTGTCGGGACGCTTTGGTTAGTTTGAGCGGGTCATCGCTTTGTCTGTACAATCTAATTTGATTTGTCCAATTGTGACCGAACAAGCTGCAAAAAGTCACTCCGAGAGTCTGGCCAAAGATGTGGTGGATTTTGAGTCAGAACTTAGATAAAGACGCGTTGGCGTAGCCACTCCAGCAGAGTATCGCTCCTGTCACCACTGCCTAAACGTTCTGCCAACGACATTTCATACATTCCACTCCCTGCCCCCTTGACGTTACTCACGTTGAGGGGGCTTTATTGAAGCTTGGTGCTGAACTCCGCGTGAGCGTCAATCATCTGCACCAGGAGGCTCTGACTAATAACGGTCAGAGCTTTCCTTAATGGCGATCAACAATGGTCATTACTTCACTCCGGCCCAGCTTCGATTGACACAGGCGTTCACCGGACATCGAGGGCAACTGAGGATGGTGAAGACATTGCTGTTCAAAGACTCGACAGAAGTCATCGACTGCCCAAAAAATCGGCGTCACATCCAGACGAGAGACCTCCGATAAAGTGGTGTTCATAAGCTGAGAGTGAATTCGTTAAATCCAGTCTCAGCTTTTTTCTTGCCCAGTTCCGTTCGTCGAACTCACGTTGTGTGAGTTCGCTCTCCTAGTCATCTTGGTGAAATAAGCAATACTGAGGAGACAGTATCTAATGCAAGCTATGGATTCAATAAAAAGAGAGCCTTGACCTCAATACCTACCTTTCAGGAATGAATTTCTGGCCACCATTGAGCAAATTTAGATCGAAACTGGATCGAAGCCTTTGCTGTAAAGCTTGAAACTTCATTGGCATAAAGGCTACAAAGCTCAGGCATCTACCGTCGCACCGCAGAGGTCAGGAGTCTCTCCGCTGGAGACGCTCGCGTTCGCGTCAGCGTTGCGCAGCAAAACGAATCTCCTATTCTCTCAGCCCCAGGTGCTCACTCAAGAACACCTGGGACCTTTAAATGCTTGCTGGCAGTGGGCTTATTGAACAAGTTTTAGTCGAGGCCAATCCTTGGATTAACATGCCTGCGAGAATCAAGGTTCCGCTTAAGCAGATGCCTAAGCCTTTTACCGAGGCAGAAATCAAATCTACTGTCGAGGCATTTAAAGCTGATCTCTATCATCATCACGACGTCAATTGCTCTAGGGATGGACAAATTTATAAAACGGCGTTGCTGGTTTTGGGGATGAATTGCATCGCTAATCAGAAGCCTGACACGAGGTAATACCAATTCACTGAATTTAGACTATACATCTCCCGCTGTCGCTGCCCCCTTCGACAAGAGGGCAGCGACAGCGGGGGATCGCCGAGCTGTAGCGCTATTTTGCAGAACTGGTATTAGTAGACAGACATAATTATCTTGCCGATGGGTTTCGACTTCGCTCAACCCTCAAATTCTTGTCCGGCAAGCAATTTAGCTGATTGAGCGGAGTCGAAATCAGCGACCCATGCAACGCTTAATCAGGCCCAATTACTCAGTACCTCATTGATGGCGAAGATCGGGCATCTTGCCTGCAGTTTCAAAGACCGGATTCATACTTCGATTCGGCAATACTAGATGTCGTAATGCCCTATGACGCGATCGCGACCCTCCAAATCATAAAAATTGGCTGGGTCAGATCCCCGGTTTCTCGGTGAGATTGAAACCTGCTGGGTTAACCAGCAGAAACCGGGGATCTGGCACGAATTCTGCCACGGGTCGCTTACGGCATCGGGGTCGAGGGGGGCGGCATGACCGTGGGGCGATCTCGCTTTTCTGGCAGTCGCAGGCCGCGATCGTCACGGGTGCCGTGCAGCAGCGTGTAAAAGCAGGGAATCAGAAACAGCGTCAACATGGTCGCCAGGGAAAGGCCCGAGAAGACGACAATGCCCATGGGCTGCAAAAATTCGGAGCCGTCGCCGATGCCCAGCGCCAGAGGCAGTAACCCCAGCACCGTGGTTACGGTCGTCATCAAAATTGGGCGTAATCGCTGAGGGGCGGCTTTGAGCATGGCAGTAGTGCGATCGCAGCCCGTTTCGGCATAAATCTGGTTCGCTAGCTCGACCAAAATGATGGCGTTGTTAACTACAATGCCCACCAGCAGCACCCCCCCGACAATCACCGTTGCCCCAATCGCCGTTTGGGTGACGAACAAGCCCAAAATACCGCCTGCCAAGGCTAAAGGTACCGTCAGCATAATCACCAGCGGATCGATCAGCGAGTTGTACTGCACCGCCATGACCGTAAACACCAAGAACGTAGCAAGGCCGCCCAGGGTAAGGAGCGACCCTTGAATTGCCCGATTGGCTTCGGCGTTGGCGCTGGGCAGCACAGAAACGCCCTCAGGCAGATCGATCGCCGCCAAGATTTGCGTCATCTCTTCCAGCGCCTCGCCCAGCACGGCTCCTTCAGAAAGGCGACCGGCGATGATAAACACCTGACGCTGATTAATCCGCTGGATTTCACCGGGTGCCCGCCCCGCTGCCACCGTCGCCACATCGCTCAGCTGCACCGCCTGCCCGCCTGCCGTGTAAAGGGGCAGCTGACGCAGCTGGGCCGGGGTCTCGATCGCGGTATCCGGCAGCTGCACGCGCACATCAATCAGGCGATCGCCTCGCTGCAGTTGGGTGGGCACGGCCCCATCAATCAGCGTCTGCACCGTCTCGCCGATCAGTTGCGCCGAGAGCCCTAAATCATCCGCCCGTGACCAGTCGGGGCGAATCTGCGTTTCTGGCTGGGGCGGGTCGGCATCGGGGCTATAGCGGGCCAGTGTAGCCTGCTCATCCAACGCGGCGAGCACCTGCTGCCCGGCCTGCTGTAGAGCCTCGCTGTCGGCACTTTGCAGAATAATATCGACATCGGCCCCGCGCACGGGCGAATTGCTCAAAATCAAGCCGCGTACCGACTCTGGCGACACCCGTAGGCGAATATCCACTAGATTGAGCGCTTGCAGCGCCCCGTTGACCCGACCGACAAAGCTTTCCACCGAGGTGCCGGGCTTGAGGGTGACGGTGCTGGTGCCGCGGAGGGCGTTGGCGCTGGTGATGCTGGCAAACAAAAAGCCCCCCGACGTCGTGAACACGTATTCGACCTCCGGCTGGGCCAGCAGCACTTCATCCACGGCGGCCATGACGCGGCGGTTGTCGGCCAGGGGGGTACCAGGGGGAAACTGCGCCCGCAGACTCGCCTGGCCGGTATCAATACGCGGCAAAATCTCTTGGGGAATGCGGCTAACCATCCCCAAGCTGCTGCCGCCAAAGAGCAAAAAGGCGATCGTGATCGCCCACAGTCGTCGTCTGAGCACCCGGCCTAGAAGTCTCTGATATTGCCGGGTCAAGCCCTGCAGCCGCTGATCAAACTGCCGCATCACCGGCATGCTTTGCAGGCCGCTCGACCCTGGCAGGGCCAACAGCCGCGCCGCCAACGTGGGGACAATGGTGAGAGCAATCAGCAAGGACGCTTCCACGGCAAAGCTAATGGTCAAAATCAGCTCGTTAAAAATGAGTGAAATCAAGCCGCCAATCAGCAAAAACGGCAGCACCGCGACTAGATTGGTCGTGGTCGCCGCCAGCAGGGCCGATTCTAACTGCTGGCTGCTCTGCTCGGCCTGAGTCATCATCTGCTCGGGCAATGACGCCGCAATTACCCCATGGCCATTGTCCTTACCATTGCCGTTGCCGTTACCGTTACCGTTACTCTGACTGGCTCGCTGCCGAGTCAGTGATTCGGCTCCCTGGGCAATGTTTTCGAGCATGACGATAGAGTTATCCACCACGATGCCCACGCCGAGGGCCAGCCCCCCCAGGCTAAACACATTGAGTGACAGACCAAATACGCCGATAAGAATGATCGCCGTCAGCGCTGCTAAGGGAATCGCTAGCACAATAATCAAGGTTTGCCGCAGCGAACCGAGGAAAAAGAACACCGCGATCGCCGCCAATGAAGCGCCAGTCAGCCCCGCCACGGCGACGTTGCGAATGGAGTTTTGAATGAAGACCGACTCATCTAGCGTGACGTTCATCACCAAATCATCCGGAAAGAGGCCCGCCGCCTCTAGGGCCGCCAACCGCTCGGTGACGACCTGCACCACCGCGACGGTATTGGCGTCAGGCTGCTTTTGCACACTCACCTTGACCGCCGGAGCCTGATTCAACGAGACGTAAATGCGCTGCTCTTCGGTGCCATCCACGACTTCGGCAAAGTTGCGCAGGTAGACCTGTTGCGGAGCCTCGGCATCGCCCACTTCAAACTGCAGGTTGCGAATCTCGTCGGCATCGCCAAAGCGCCCGACCACCCGCGTTAGCGTTTCGGCTTCGTCGCCGCGAATGCGCCCCCCCGAGGTATCTTGATTGCGCGCTTCGAGCGCTGCCAGCACGTCGACCAGGCCTAACCCCAACGCCTGCAAACGATTGGGATCAATGTTGACCTGCACCTCTTCTTGCAAACCACCGGACACATCGACGCTGGCCACACCGGGCAGAGTGTTGAGTTCCCGCGCCAGCTCTTCATCGGCAAAAATTCTCAAGGCGCTATCGGGCAACGACTCCGAGGTGAGCGCCATTTCATACACGGGCAGCTGAGATGGATCAAACTTAAACAGCCGGGGCTCGCCGACGTTATCCGGCAGATCGTCGCGGGTGCGGTTGAGGGTGGCGGTGGCATCGTTCAGCGCCTGGTTGATATCGCCGCCCGGTTCAAAAAATAGATCAACGCTGATGCGGCCCTCGCGCGTTTGCGAATAGATCTGCACCACCCCTTCCGTCGCGGCTAGTCCCTGCTCAAGGGGCCGGGTAATTTCGTCCACTGCCACCTCGGGGGAAACGCCCGGTGCATCTAACCGCAACCCAATGCGGGGATAGGTGATCGACGGTAGCAAATCGACTGGCAGCCGGGTGATAAAAAACAGCCCCATGACAATGACGGCGATCGCCAACATCAGCACGCCAATGTGACGGCGAATGGCAACGGTGGTGATGCTAGGGGAGGAGGGGGGCATGGGGAAAGGGGGAGTGGAGGGTAGAGGGTCGGGGAGAAAGAGTTTTGAGTTCGGAGTTTTGAGTTCGGAGTTTTGAGTTCGGAGTTTTGAGTTCGGAGTTTTGGCTTCCTAATTCCGCATTCCGAACTCCGAACTCCTAATTGGTCTCAGCATCAGTTTCCGACAAGATGCTCAGCCGCACAGTCTGCCCATCGCTGAGTTCGCCGCCGCTGCGAATAACGTAGGTTTCACCCGGTTGCAGGCCTGATAAGACTTCGATGCGGTCGTCGGTGGTTTGGCCGAGTTCGACGGGGCGGGCCTGAACGGTGCCGGTTTCACCATCCGTTGTCTCGACGACGAAGACGGTCGGCGCGGCGGCGCTGTCGGCTAGTTCTAGAGCCGCTTGGGGAATGGCGACGCGATCGCGCTCGGTGGCCGTTAGGGTGACCCGTGCCAGTAGACCGCTGCCGACCCGGTCGTTGGCGTTATCGACGGTGATTTCCACCGGCACCAGGCGCGAGGTGGCATCGGCAGCGGGGGCAATGCGGGTGATGCGCCCCGCCAGGGCCTCCGCCGGAAAGGCATCCAGGCGAACGGTCACGGGCTGACCGACCGACACTTGAGCCAGGTCCAGATCGGACACGTCAATCGTGACTTTGAGGCGGCTGAGGTCGCCGATTTGCATGAGTTCGTCGCCTGATTCGGCATAGTCACCGGGGTCGACCAAGCGCTCAATCACCACCCCGGATAACGGCGATCGCAGAATAGCGAAGGAAAGCCGTTCTTGGGTTTGCGCCACCACGGCCTGCTGGGCCTCGACGCGGCCCTGGGCGGCGCTGACGGCAGCTTGACGCGTGCGGATTTGTTCGGCCGCCGACTGCAATAACTGTTGCCCGGTCTGCACCGTCAGTTGGGCCTGTTCGGCGGTTTGGGCTGACACCGCCCCCTCCGCAGCGAGGCGCGACAGGCGATCAGCGTCGGTTTGCGCCTGCAGCAGCTGCACGCGGGCTGATTCTAAGGCGGTTTCGGCATCGCTGACGGCGGCTTGGGCTTGCGCCACCTCTGACTCACGGGCGCGCAGTTCGGCCTGAGCTTGGTTAACCTCTACCGTGAGCAAATCGGCGTCTAACCGGGCGACGATGTCACCGTTGGCGACCCCATCGCCGATGTCAACTGTCAGCGCGGTGACCTGGCCATCGACCCGCGATCGCAGCACCACCTGCTGCACCGGCTCTGTGGTGCCGGTATAGGTGGGTTCTCCCGCTAAGGTGCCGGCTTCAGCGATGGTCGCATCGATGGCCACGATCTCGTCGGCTCGGGCGGCGCGATCAGGCCCGCCCCCCGCTCGCTGGCTGAGAGCACAGCTCGACAGGCTGAGACAAACCGCTGCTAGACCCAGGCTTAAGGATGGCCGCCCGGATTGGCTGAAACGATGCCACAACGGCGAGTAGTGACCGATCACCATAAAGCTTTAGCCCAGAAGGAGTGCAGGATCTAAGCGGTCTCTCAAGCGATGATTGAACAGGATGATCGACTTCTAAAGTTGAATGGATTTACTTTAAACTTCTCAAATTTTCTTCAGAGTAGCGCTAAACGTCTGTAGCTGGAGAATAATCCTGCCAACTTGGTGTAACCGGCTCAACGATCGCGGGGCCGTTGCCATTTTGAACGCGAGATCGCCCAGCCCGCTGGGGCAGAATACACTAGTTCACAAGCCCCCCTATCCGCCCTATGCCCATGAATGCTCTCCTAGAGCGGCTTCAGACGTTCCGCAAAAAATACCTGAGCAGTGGGAGACGGGTGTCTCCGCAGGCGCTGAAGCATATGGGCGATAGTCTGCTAGAGGAGGCAACCCCCGGCAATAGCTTCAAGGTGTTGACGATTGGGGCCTGCATGATTGCCACCTTTGGCCTGCTGTCTAACAGTGCCGCCGTCATTATTGGGGCGATGCTGATTGCGCCGCTGATGCTGCCGATTCGGGGCCTGGCCTTCGGCATTTTAGAAGCCGAGGAGCCGCTGATTCGCACCAGCCTACGCGCCATTGTTATTGGCACCACCTTAGCGATCGGCATTTCCTTTCTGTTGGGGCGGGCCGTTAACTTGTCTGACTATGGCAGCGAAGTGTGGGGCCGTACCCAGCCCACCCTGCTAGATTTAGGCATCGCCGTCACCGCTGGTGCCCTGGCCGGATTCGCCAAAATCGAAGCCAAGCTCTCAAGTTCTCTGGCGGGTACGGCGATCGCCGTCGCCTTGATGCCGCCGTTGTGTGTGGTGGGGCTGTGGCTTGCCAAATTTGAACTGCAAACGGCGGCGGGGGCCATGCTGCTCTATGTCACTAACCTGCTGGGCATTACCTTGGCCTGCATGCTGGTCTTCCTCTGGGCGGGCTATTCACCCTTTGGACGGGCGACGCGTCCATTGGGCCTAACCCTGGCCCTGACTAGTTTGCTGGTGTTTCCCCTGGGGGTGACGTCTTACCAGCTGATTCGTCAAGATCGGCTGGAATCCAATTTGGAACGGGCGCTCTTGGATAAGACGGTCACCTTTCAACGGGTACGATTGGTGTCGCTAGAAACGGATTGGTATGTTGACCCGCCCATTGTCACGCTGACGGTGTATGCCAACGAACCGGTCACCCCTGTGCAGGTCGGTCTGCTCGAAGAATTTGTCGAGCGCGAGATGCGGCGACCCTATCAGCTAATTTTTGAAGTCAGCCAGCTCGATGAAGTGACCAGTACGCCGGGTCGACTGATGCAAGAGAGCGGCTCCTCTGGTAACCCGCCCAACTGGCAAGAAAATTAGCGGTCGGTGTCAATCGAGCTCTGGGAAGCATGCTGGAGCGGCGATATGGCGGCTGGTCGATGCCCACAGAACTTGGCGCACGTACTATTCATCACGCGGATCTGCTCGCCAAATGACGGCTAGCGTGTTGGCATTGCCATCGCCAAAGCCAATGATTGAGGCAAAGAGTTGGGGCACGCCCTCCAGCGACATTTGCACCAGCAGGGCATCACAATATTCCCCCGCGTCCTCGACTTCGGTGCCGTAAAACTGAGACAGACGTGGGGGTGTCTCCTCGGCATTGAGGGTCACAATTAGCGCATCAGCGGCGGCTTCTACCGGCACCACTCCAGCGTCTGGATCGAGTTCCGATAGGAAACAGCTCTGATCAATATCTGGTGGCCAGTTACCGGCTAGAAAATCGGCGGCGATACCAGGCTGGTCGTTAAGGGCACCGGTCATATCGTCAACGACGTTGCGACGACCTCTGTCAATGAGTTCGGTCTGCTGGTCAGGACTAAAGGCCAGCGCTTCTACCGGTGGCTCATCTGTTGTCGTGGCCGCAGCATCAGCCGCATCCTCAGAATCGCTGGCAGAATCTGAAGGGGTCGGCTCGGCGGCCTCAAATGTTTCTAGGGTTGTACAGTTGGTTGCGTTGTAGTCAACAGGAACGGTGACCACGTAAATCTGAGGGGCATCAGCTTCGGGAAAGTCATAGTTTTTGACCAGCTCTAGAGCGCGATCGTTAAAACTGTCATAGCCTGTCGAGCGTAAAGGGTGGGGTTCACCGCTGAGACTGCCGTCGGGCTGCACGATCACTCCCCACTTGGCATCCCGGGGGGGCAGTGGCAGACAAATGGCAAGCGCATATTCCACTTCGGGCTCAAAATCGGCGAGTTCGGTGGCCTCTAAATCTCCCTCCGGCAAATTAAGCTCATCTGCCTCCTGCAGGACTTTGAGCCAATCAACCTGAGCCGTGGCGGCCTCTCGGGGGGTAGTCAGTTCTGGTCCGACGTAGGCCTCTAAGACGGTGAAATAATCGCTGGGGATGCGGTCAACCTCAGGGGGCCATTCACAGTCGTCGGCATCGTAGTCAACCGCCACTTCCGCTAAGTAGGCTTGCGGCCCCGCCGCCTCAGGAAACTCATGGGCTGCAATCAGCGCTTTGGCCGCGTCATTAAAGTGGCGATAGCCGGTTTGCTGCAAAAAGGGTTGATAGTTATCTAACTCACCGTCGGCATCAACTAAAACGAGCACTTCGGCAGTCGTGGGGGCGCTGGGCAGGCAGATGTTGGCGGCGTAAGGTAGCGGGTCGAGCGAGGTGAGGGGCTGAATTTCTAGATCAGTAAAGGCCGCACCGCGATCGCTAAAACTCCCTAACCAGCTACTACGCTCCTGATCCGCGTCTGCCGTCACAGTTACCCCGTTGTAACTACCGAAGACCTCGATATATTCCTCAAACGGATCGGTGGGGGTATCGGCAACTGGAACCTCGACAGCGGGGGTATCAGGGTTGGGATTTTGCACCGAATCGACCGTCGATAAATCGGGGACAGTAGGCTGCCCTGATCGGGGCGATCGGCCGCTCGACTGCGACGGAGCAGTCGGACTTTGCCGCTGGCCCGTATTTGACTGCGTGCTGCTCGCTGAACGTGCTGGTGTCGCTGGCGTTGCTGCTGCGGCGCTACTTCGGGCCGGAGCTGTTTTGACCGTGCCAGGATTAGTCGGGGCGGCCACGGGTTGCCGCGGTTGCGGCGCTTCAATTTTCGTGATCGCGATGCCATCCTCTTCGGGGTCAGGAGGGGGCAAGAGATCGTCTTCAGAAGGGCCAACTGGAGCAAAGAGTACCAACCCATGCAAACCAACAGACGCCAACAGCATCGGCGGCAGTAGCCAACGCCAGTACTGAAAGGACTTGGCTTTAGCAGGGGGGGGAGCGTCGAGAGAGCGGCTGTCTTGAAGCATGGTGGGGGCAGCAGAGGTAAGTGGTTAGAACGTTGATGTCAGGGGAGACAACAATCGAATGAACAAAAGCTTACTGAGGCGGCGTCTCCCAAACGACGAAAAGTGTCCAGTCCTTAAGCGCGACCAGACTGAAGGTCATGAAAGATTCGCCGGTACCCGTCAAGGCCGCAAAATATTGCTCGCCGCAAAATGCGTCTAGCTCATTGAACATCATGCCGCTAGAAGCAAAGGTCTCTTGCAAAACCGCCAAGACTTCACTTGGGGCCAGTTCTAGCCAGCGAACATCCCGCGCCTCGGCCACCGCCTCGCCAGTCGCCGGATCAATAAAGCAAGCAGCATGCTCTGGCTGCTCAAACAGATTGACTTCTGGAAAATCCGCTTCTGCCGATTGATCAAACAAAGATGAATTGTCAACATCAGCCAGCAAGACATCGTTAGAGGGTTCCAGAGCCAACGATGGCCCTTGCAGACTCACACCGCCGAATAGCAGTGGCAGTAACAGCCACTGCCACTGCCGAGTGGGGCTGGGTTGGTGAGGCGTTTGAACGGTTGGGGGGCAACTGTCTTGCAGCATGGGGGCGACGAAGGTGAGTGATTAAATCGTTGACGTCAGGAAGCAAAAATCGGCTCACCACAAGTTTACTGGGGGGGCGTCTCCCAGATGACGAGCAGCGTTGAGCCCTTAAGCTGGGCTAGGCTAAAGGTCATAAACGATTCACCTGCAGCGGTGAAAGCTTCAAAAAAACGCTCGCCGCAGCGCAGGTCTCGCTCAGTGAACGTAATGCCGCTGGAGGCATAGGAGTCTTGCAACACAGCATAGACGTCACTCGGTTCGAGCTCTAGCAAGCGGGCATCACGTGCATTCGGGTGGGGGCCTCCAGCCGGATCGATAAAACAACCAGCGTTACCCGGTTGTCGAAAATTGTTAGGTGGCGGTAGTCCCACAACGTCTGTTTGATCAGTCACGGGTAGGTTGGCAATCCCGTCGATAAAGACATTTCTCGAAGGCCCTGGGTCGAAGGGCGGCGGCTCATCCAGGCCATCATCAATCGGGAGCTGATCCTCAAAGGTGTCCTGCTCAGCCGGTGCGAGTTCCTGAGTGGGATCGGGCGGTGCTGGCACCTCGGCGGGTGGTGGTGGCGCGGCTTCCGGCTGAGGCGGTTGTTCGGGCTGCTCGGGCGGCGGTTCGGGAGCCACAATTTCTGACAGGTTGAGAATGTCAACGGCAATCTCTTCGTCGGCTTCGGGCGGCTCCTCTTCCACCTCTTCAGGATTTTCGGGCGCTGGCAACGGCACAAACAGCAGCGCGATGTGCAAAACAATCGAGAAGCCCATAAGCGGTGCCAGCAGCCATTGCCAGCGCCAAGCTCGCGTTGGCGTCGCCGACTGAGGCGGGGAAGGCGCATCTATTTTGTCTAGCGTGTCGAGATCAGACATGCCTGGTTATCGATCGCGCCGCGCGCGCCACGTGAGGGCTAAAAAACGCCTGGGAAAAAGCGTTGGAATCGTGATGAGATTTAATCACAGTTGAAAGTTGAGGGGCCCAACCTTTACGGGATGCCAAAAAGCCAAAGGTAGGTGTCGCTAAGGGGAACTAGTCATCAGAATAAACCCCAGAACAACCTGAGATTGTTCTGGGGTAGGCATTTAAGTTGCTAGGGCGCAACCAAGACTGCACAGGCATCAACCATCGAAGTAATGAGCCGCCCTAGCCAGCCGTCAAACGCTGAGACTTAAAGCAGCCCAAGCGCGTCATCGTAGGCATCAGTTTCGAGCGGCACATAGCCAACCGTGGTGATTAGGTCAGTGTCGCGAGCCGTCTCGATGTAGTACTCCACAAATGCCATCACTTCCGGTCGGTCCAAAGCGGCGGGGTTAACGTAGATGTACAGAGGACGAGCCAGCGAATAATCGCCACTCTTGGCGTTCTCAGGCGTGGGCTCAACGCCGTCGACCGAGATCGCCTTGAGGGTCTCATCGTTCTCTAGGAAATAGGCGAGACCAAAATAGCCCAGCGCATTCTCATCCCGCGAAACACCCAGCACGATGATGTTGTCATCTTCGCTGGCAGTGTAGTCAGCGCGGCTAGCGCCTTCTTCACCGTTGATTTCTTCCGTAAAGAAGTCAAACGTACCGGAGTCGGTGCCGGGGCCAAAGAGGCGAATGGGCGCATTGGGCCAGCTGGAATCGACTTGGTTCCAACGGGTGACGGTGCCTTCGGCTTCCGGTGCCCAAATGGCGTTGAGCTGCTCAGTTGTGATGTCATCTAAGAAGTCGTTTTCGACCGAGGTGACGACGGTGAGTGCGTCGGTACCCACGAGGATTTCGAGAGGCTCAATACCGTTCTCGGCGCAAGCTTCTAGCTCTTCATCCTTGACGGGACGAGAGGCGTTGGAGATATCAGTTTCACCCGCGCAAAACTTGCGGAAGCCACCGCCAGTACCGGAGACACCTACAGTCACGCGGACACCATCGTTAGCGGCCATGAAATCTTCGGCCATGGCCTCAGAGATCGGGAAGACGGTGCTAGAACCATCGATCTGGACAATGCCAGACTGAGCTTGAGAAGACGTGGCGGTGACGAGACCAGCCACCGTGACAACTGCCGCGATCGCGCCAGTGAGTTGAGTTCTGTTAGCAAACATACAGCACACTCCGTAGAGCCTTAAAAGATTAAAACCATCGTGTAAGTTACTTGCTGGAGATTAAAACCGGCTTCATCGAACAACAAGGAAAGTTTTTGATGAAGTTAAGCAAAAGTTAAGCTTTGTTTTGGGAACTTGCTGGGGTGAAATATCGTCTTTAACGTTGCGCGGCCCAATGCCTGACATTGACCTGACCCAATCCTCCCCAGCCGGGGCAACCGAATGCCGCGATCGCATCAGTTCTACCCAAATTTATTGATGAGCCATGCCACCCAAATCTCGGCTCAGGCTTATTCGAAGGCGAGCGAAACCCGATTGCCGCCGATGTCACGTAGATCTGTCAAAAAGTTGGCCACTTCGTCGTAGGGCAGGTCTTTGTCGGCTTTGAGCACTAACTTGCCCTCAGGAAACTCAGAGAAGTAGGTGCGAATCCGCTGGGTGAGCTGCTGAAAGCTAATGGATTCATCTTCAAACACAATGCCGCCGTTGCTGTCTAGGCCAATGATTAAGGCTTCTTCTTGGCCCTCTTCAGAGGCCTCATCAGCACCTTCGACCCCACCCGGAATATCGATGCCGATGAGCTGTCGCCCAGTGAGCGTCATGGAAATGATGATGAAAAACGTCAGCACCGTCATCAACACGTCCATCATGGGCACGAGGTTGACTTCCGGCATTCTGGAGCTAGAGGAGCGGCGGGGACGCATAGAAGAGGGGAGGAAGGAAAGAGTTGAGAGTAGTGGGTGGGGGAGTAGGCGGTAGAGAGTGAAGGGTGGGGGGTAGAGAGGAGGGTCATTCCTCGATCGCGAGGGAGACGCGATCGCCGCCGACTTCTCGCATTTCGCCTAAAAACTGCATCACCTGCTCATAGGACAGCTCGCGATCGGGCAAGAGATACACGATATTGTCCGACTTTTGTGCCAGATACGCTTCCATCTGAGCTTTGAGTGACTCTTTATCAGTGGGGGTATTGTTGACGCGAAAGCCACCATCGGCGGCCATTTCCACCACAAAGGGTGGATTGGTCACCGTGGGAGGCGGTAGATCTTCCGGCTGGGCAGCGGGCAGCTTCATATCGATCATTTCTTCGCTGCCAAGGGTGAGCGTTACCACCACAAAAAACGCCAGTACCCCCATCATCACCGTCAACATGGGAATGAGGTCAACCTGGGGCGGCGGGGTGTCTCTAGCTTCGCGAAACCGCATGGCAAGGGGAAATCCGCAGTAAAGTTAATAGCGTTCGGCAGCGAGCGGGGTCGAGCGGGGCGGATCAGAGCGGTTGTCGAAGGCGGACAGGGCCGGTTCGTACCAAAATTGCCGATAAATCAGCTCCAGTTCATTGCCCGCTTCCGAAAAATAATCCATCTGCTGACCCTGAAAGGTCACCATGACCCGGAAGACCAGCAGCGCCATAATCGCGACCACCATACCCGCCGCCGTCGTAATGAGGGCTTCGCCAATGCCGGAGGCGGCAGCTGAGGTATCAGTGCCACCGCCGCTGCCGATGTTGAGGTTGTTGAAGGTGGCAATCAAGCCGGTGACCGTGCCGAGCAGTCCCAGCAGGGGGGCCACGGCGACGATGGTCTCTAACACCTTGTCGCCGCGTCGCATCTTGACAAACTCCTTGTCGCCAGCGTTCTCTAGCGCCAGGCGAAAGGTCTCGGGCGACGGGTTTTTGAGGCGCAGGGGAGCGAGCAAAAATCGACCGACGGGGGTGTCATTGGCGCGGGCCGCGATCGCGGCCGCCTCATCTAAGTCTCGTCGAGCGGCATCCAGCACTTCGTTCACCACCTGACTTTCTCGCTTGAGCAGGTTCGTCCAAAACCAGGCCCGCTCAAACCCGGTGGCAATGGTCAGCACCGAGCACCCGAGAATGGGCACCATGACCGGGCCTCCTCTGGCCAAAAAATCAAATACAGTTGTCATAAAATCTGCTCAGATTTAGGCGGAAAACAGTCGATCAAGGTGGGCTTGGTCATGCCCTAGTTTGACACTGCATGATGAAGCCCTGTGGGTCAGGATAGCGAAAGTCTTTGTGTCAAAGATTAATAAAAGCCAGTGACGAGTTTAACTCCAATTTAAGTCGGGCGCGAAGCAATCGCGCCACCAACAAGGCTCAGTCATCATCGCCAGCGATGCGGGGCCGTTCGACCTCGCGGGTACCGGCGACCCTTTCTCTGCCACTAGAGGATTGTGCCGGGGTCGTGGCTTCACCAGTTGCGTCATTGGCCGCTGCGCCAGTTTGGGGCGAGCCCGCACTGGTCGTCGTACCCGCCGGGTTGGAAACGGTCGTCGCTGGGGCGATCGCCTCGCTCACCTCATACCAATTCAAATTCCCCTCTGGGTCAACCCTGACCAACAAATCGGTAATTTGTTCCTGGCCGACGATGACATCGCCGACCACCGCACACTCAAACTGCTCACCAGGCTGGTTAAGGCGATACATGTCGCCACAGTTGAGCGCCGCCCGTTTGGAAAAGGCCTTGGCAAATTCTTGCTGCAGCTTTTCTTCCACCTTCGCGACGTTCAAAATCACCTGCGAGCTGGGAATATCCCACTCAATGCGGCCCTGGCTATCTTGCTGCACCACATTGATGGTGAATTCGCCTTCGGGGCGGAGATAGCCAACACAGCGAAAATAAGCGCCTGATTGCTTATAAACATCGCGCGGGCAGCGCACCTCAGCCAGCGACAGCCGCCGACTTTGGCTTTCGACTTCGGCCTCAATTTCTTGCTCAATGGCACCGATATCGAGCCGGTTAAAGCAGCCGGTCAGGGTGAAAAGGCTGCCCGCTAGTAGCGCGATGCGAAACCCAGTCCGCCTCTCAATCCGTTTCATGATGTCCAATGCTCACGACTTGCAATGCTCACTGCTCGGGAGGGATCGCTACCCCTTCAGTAAAAACTACCGGGCTAGAATTCATCAAGGCGATCGCCAGTTTCCTCCATAATGAACGAAGAACGGCTTTACATTTCTTAAATCATGGCAAGAGATCTGCACGACTTTCTGAATCGCCTCGAAGCGCGGGGGCAACTCCGCCGTATCAAGGTGCCCGTTGATCCCGATTTGGAAGTGGCTGAAATTGCCAATCGTCTGCTGCTGTCTGGCGGGCCAGCGCTGCTATTTGAAAATGTCAAGGGCTCTGACATGCCCCTCGCCATCAACGTCCTCGGCACCTTAGAGCGCGTGTGCTGGTGTTTTGGCATGGAGTCGCCCGAGGAGCTAGAGGCGATCGGCAAAAAGCTGGCGCTGCTCTATCAGCCGCGACCGCCCAAGCAGTTTTCGCAAGCGGTTGAAATGGGCAAGGCCCTCTTTGATGTGGTCAAAGCCAAGCCCGATCGCGACCTCTTGCCCCCCTGTCATCAGGTGGTGCTGAAGGGCGACGAGGTGGATTTGACGAAGCTGCCGCTGCTGCGGGTGTATTCGGGCGATGCCGGTAAGGTGATCACCCTGGGCTTGATGGTGACGAAAGACCCCGAAAGCAAAATTCCCAACGTGGGGGTTTATCGCCTGCAGCTGCAATCGAAAAACACGGCGACGGTGCAGTGGCTCTCGGTGCGAGGCCCTAGTCGTCACTTGCGCAAAGCGGCAGAGCGCGGCGAAAAGCTCGAAGTCGCCCTGGCGATTGGCGTTGATCCGCTGCTGATTCTCGCCGCGGCCACGCCCCTGCCGATCGACCTGTCGGAATGGCTATTTGCCGGGCTCTACAGCGGCAAAGGGGTGAATCTGGCCAAGTGCAAAACCGTCAATTTGGAAGTGCCCGCCCTGTCAGAAATCGTGCTAGAAGGCACCATCACCCCTGGGGAAACGGATATTGATGGCCCAGCGGGCGATCACATTGGCTATTACGGCCCGCAGCGAGACAGTGCCCCGCTGATTCGCTTTCACTGCATGACCCATCGCAAAAATCCGATCTACATGACGGCGTTTAGCGGGCGGCCACCCAAAGAAGATGCCATGATGGCCTTGGCCCTGAACCGCATCTACACGCCGATTCTGCGCCTGCAGGTGCCCGAGATTCAAGATTTCTTCTTGCCGATGGAAGGGCTGAGCTACAAGGCCGCCGTGGTGGCGATCGACAAAAGCTATCCTGGCCAAGCGCGACGAGCTGCCTTTGCCTTTTGGACGGCGCTGCCCCAGTTCACTTACACCAAATTCGTCATTGTGGTGGACAAAGCCATCAACATCCGCGATCCGCGTCAGGTGATGTGGGCCGTCACGTCGAAGGTCGATCCGGCGCGCGACGTGTTCATCTTGCCCGAAAATCCCTTCGATCGCCTCGACTTTGCCACCGAGAAGCCGGGTCTCGGCAGCCGCATGGGCATTGATGCCACTACTAAGGTCTATCCCGAAACCGATCGCCCCTGGAGCGATGAACTCGTCCCCGATCCAGATACCGCCGCCCGAGTCGATCAGCGGTGGGCGGAATATGGCCTCGATGACCTGAATTTGCTCGACGTCGATCCCAATCTGTTTGGCTACGACATTCGGTAGAGATTTGGCAATCCCCCACCCCACCCGTCAGAACGCTGTTTTGTTTGACTCCCTGAAGTCAACGCAACTTATAGAGTTATGGGCCAGGCGCTCACCAAAAGCCGCTCCTCTAAATCTAGAGGAGCGGCTAGCTCGGCTATTTACAGTCTGAACGAGTGATGTGTGAATTACGCCTGTGATAGAGCCTGCGCGTGCTTGCCCAAAATGTTGGCTAAGTCAGGCACCGCCTCTTCCACATCGCTTTTGATCGATTTGCGGAGTTTTTTGTAAACGCCGACCACCGCCCCAGACGAATTTTGGATGCGCTGATCGGTCACGCTGAGCAGAATTTCTGCCGTGCGCGATGGGTTTTGCCTCAGGTATTGCACCGGATCACCCGACCCGAGGCCCTCGTACCACATTGGTTCCAGAGCTTTCAGCGCCTCCGGCAAAACCCGACCGATCGCCCCGCGCAGGTAAGTTGGGCCTACGCCCTTAATGACTCGGTAAGCTGTCTTAAGAGCCATGCCTGACATGCCGCGTTTGTTTGCGACCTGCTCATCGATCAGATGAGTACAGTCGTCCACCATGCTGGCCTTGGTTGCGGGGTCTTGAGCGATTGTGCTGAGTCCCATCATGATCTCCCCTGTAGCTCACGGTTGTCTCTCGATTGTTCACACATTTGAGATAAAATCAACGGCTAATTTTGAATGTTCGAGATTGCTTTATAAAGCTGTATTTTTCCGAGGCAGTTCCTCGGTATTGGGAACCTATTTGTCTAAATTTGTGGCAAGAAGCAGCGATCGCTGGTCTTATTCAGCGATCGCCACTTCTTGCATCACCATACGCCCAGCGTCGGCATCCATGGTCACTTCGGTGCCCAGGGGGAGGGTGAGAATCGGTTCCAGATGACCGATCGCCGCATTGGCCCAAGCTGGAATGCCGAGGGGGGCAATATGGTCTTGCAGCACCGCCTCTAACGTCAGGCCGCCGTATCCTCCCGAAGGGCCACAGTTGGTGCATTGCCCAAACACAAATCCGGCCAGCCCATCCAACACGCCGGCCAGCTTGAGATGAGTCAACATGCGATCGATGCGGTAAATCGGCTCGCCCACATCCTCAACAAACAAAATAGCGCCGGTGAAATCCGGCAGGTAGGGAGAGCCGACCAGCCCCGTCAACACCGACAAATTGCCGCCCAAGAGGCGGCCGCGGGCTTGTCCTGAGGTCACTGTTTGCACCCGCAGGCGAGTCTGCATCAGCCGATCGCGATCGTCGGCCACGGGTTGATTCTCAAAGGTCAGCGTTTGCCCTTCAAACAGCACCTGACGGAAGGGCACCACCTGATCGGGGCGCCACGCCGTCAGCCCGTTGGGGCCATGAAAGGTGACCAACCCAGTTTGCGCTGTGATGCCCAGCAACAAAGCAGTGAGGTCGCTAAAGCCCACGATGATTTTGGGATTTTGACGAATCACGTCGTAATCGAGATAGGGCAAGATGCGGGCGCTGCCCCAGTCACCGCGGATCGGCAGCAGGGCCGCGATGTCAGGGTCGGCAAAAAACTGGTTAATGTCATCAGCCCGATCGCGATCGCGACCGGCTAGATACCCATACTGCGCTAGGACATGGGGCGCGGGACGCGGCACCAACCCCAATCCACGCACGGCATCCATCACGATGTCTAAATCGGTAGATTCGAAAGTGGCTCCCGCTGGACTGATGATGCCTACGGTATCGCCGGGTCTGAGACGAGGCGGCTTCACCATCGTCGGTGCGGGGGACTGAGCTTGGGCTGTAGAGGCCACTGGCAGCAAGGCGGCGATCGCGCCTAGGCCTAGCATCATCTGCCGTCGGGTGGGCTGTGGTTTTTCCATATCTGTGCTGGGGGCTCGGCAAGGGGCCAGTGATGGCCTGAACGGGGTAAGGGTTTCCTGGCTGCGGTTAAGCACTGCCACCCTGTCACTTTTAGGGAGCAGGCGCAAGTCAGACGGTCGTTGTAAGCGCCATCTTGGTTGAGACAAGAGCGGTCATTGAGTCCCTCGCTCTATTGCCCACCTGATCAATCGAGCGCCTTCATTGCATGAAGGCGCTCGGGGGCATCTTTCAATGCTCTATCAGATTTGATTTGAAGCGGCCACAAGCGATGATGAGACTTCGAGCGATCGACTCAAAAAGGGATGACTCAATGATCCCTCAGGGTTTTTCATCGTTTAGAGGCTTTTATGGGTGGCTCGCTACTTTTAGTAATATCCACATTCAGAAGTGGAAGAAAACCCTAAAGATGATGGGCAATTCTCAAATTGTGGGGATCAATGGAGTTGGACTTGTCTCTGATGGGCGATTTCGCGTGATTGTGATGACCCTAAATCTTGGTGATCCCCACCTTGGTTATTGTTGGCTTTATCACCCCCACAACCAGAATTATGAGGCAAGATAAATAAGGGTGTGTCGTGCGATTGTTGGGCACACTTTTTTTAAGCCCCAGGCTGTCTGTCAGTTTCTATCGGGATCACTGCCACTCAGCTTTGCAAGCGTCTTCTTTCCCGCTCTGTGAGCGTCCTCTTTATTGAGAGAGAGTCAGCAGGATCAGCATAAAAAGCATCGGAATTCAACCAAATTTTAGGATTTAGTCATGACAACAGCCAATTTAACCTCGGCGCACGAAAGTGCCTCAGCTCAGTTCTCGAAAGCGAGTGCTCAAACTCAAATAGTAATTTTGCACTACTTGGCGCGAAAGATCCGTCGAGCTTCTAAGTCTGCTACGCCGGGTGCTTTCTTTTCTCAGAAGGTGCAGACTGTTCTAAAGCAGATTCAGCAAATGCCTAAGGGCGATCGCCATGAAGCACTGCAAGAAATCCTACGCGGTTCACCGACTCGGTTAACTGAGGTCTACGGTGAGCTTGATACCAACATGCGGATGGCCTTTTGGTATCGCTTGGCGAATGCCCAGCCGGATGAAGTGCTGCTGTGTAAATCAGCGCTGGATACCTGGAGCCAAGAGCAACATGCTTTGTTGGTCGACTTGTCAAATCGCGAATCAAATGAACTGGTGAGCTTCTTGCGGGATGCGGTCGCAACTGAGGCAACGTCGATTTAGCTGATTGAGTTCTTCTGAAATGCATAAGCAATCTGATTAAAGAGGGTTAGCCGATTACGGCTAACCCTTTTTTGATGCAATGACCGTTGCTGAGAGGCGACTGCTGGAGTCGTTCTCAAAATGGGGCATCAATAACCTCACCGTACCGCTGGCCAGTGCCTTTTTAGGCTACGGGCTATCATCATTCGAATTATGTGGATGACCTAAAGTGTCAGTCGCGTTGTCAGCCCTAATTGATGGAGTAGGGGTGAGCACGGTCATACTTATCTCAAAGCTTTTGGCAATCAACGCGGCAAAAGCTTTGAGATAAGTAATATAGCCATTCTTCCTATAGCTATCGACCATCCTCCACCGTGATGGGTTGGGCGATGTTCCAAATCGTCTTTCCTGGACCAACCGAGCCAGGAAACTGCCACCCCATTTGAGTAACAGTGTTGATAACTGCGCATATCAGATTGATCGTGTGTTGTTGCACCTGATCAATGAATTGCCGATCCATGACAGTATCAACAATCTGCTTCTGGCGATTCATGAAAAACGGAATCGAAGCGCCGTTTGCGTCCGGAAGCCTCCATGATCCGTGACACAGAATATTCCGCATTTGTGATACATTCCGCAGATCGACTAGAAGCTCATCAAGATTTGCTATTGCAGCATCCGGATTGTCTCGTACCGCCTTCCCATAGGTATCAATCAGCTTTCCTAAAGGATCCATGAGAGCATGCTCTAACTTAGGTAACCATTTGGCGTAAGCCTCATCAATCTCGTCCTCTTTGTATACTCGCGTTGCTGTGAATGCAAAGATCGCCTTCCCTAATATTTCTTCCAGAAATCCGAATGTGGCAATGGCACGCCCTAGACTCTCCCAGAAAGCAGACTCATGCCCGTGGGTAGGGAACTTATCCGGCAAGTCATCTTGATTAATTCGATATCGTATTGACTTTTCGTCCTTCATATTATTTCTTTCATAAGATGACTGCCCAACTATCGTATTTAGAGAGAGTCATCGAATCTAACATGATGGATTCTTGAACCTATAGAAGCGTCGTTCTTGGGAGGCTTTCGCTCTCATTTTTCGATAGGTGATTAGGTAGAACGGTAAACACATTTCATCTGACTTTTGAGTTTCGCAATCAGACTACCAATCCTCTCAGTTCGACAAACCCAAAGCTCTTCGTATCCTCGCGTTCTTAAGATTTCACCGTGATTATCCATTGATCGCAAGGTCTAATGAACTGGCAGCCCGCTCTAGGACTGTGGTGGTTTTGACGGGGTGGTTCTCGGCGATTCATCTGCGTGGGATTCGTCACGCCACACGGCTGGTTGCTGAAACCGATGAACTGCCTCAATCACGCGCACCCAACCATCGGCTAAAGCTGCCAACAGGCGATCGCCCTTTTCTACAGTAGCCACTGTGGCATCGCCCAAGACGCCGCTGCGGGTCAGGTCGCGGGTGACCCAGGCAAAGGGCAAGGCCCCTTCCATACTCAGCAGCCCGTCTGTTGGTAGCCCGTGGGGATATTCGCAAACGGCTTTTTCGGGCTGCACCTGATCGGGCAAAATCGACAGCATCAGACTGGTTTCCGCATCGCCCGCGTGAATGCCTAACTCCAACTCTTTGGGAGTTAGCAGCTCGGCTGCCGGGTTGGGCACGTTCCACACAAAGTGAGGAAACACCATCAGGTCGGGATGGGTTTGGTGCAGGTCGCGGGCCGCCATGTCGAGGACCTGAGGTTGCCCGCCGTGAGCATTGAGCCAGATGAGTTTACGGAACCCGGCGCGATACAGGCTAGCCGCCGATTCCAACAGTACCTGGCGCAACGTCTCCGCCGACAAGGTAATCGTGCCAGGAAAGTGCCAGTGTTCGTTTGACTTGCCGTAATAGAGGGTCGGCAGGGCGTAGGCGGGCAGCGCCTCAGGCAGTTGAGTCAGCGCTTTACCTAAGACGGCGGTGGCGATCGCGGCATCCACTGCTAGTGGCAGGTGGGGGCCATGCTGCTCAATTGCGCCCATGGGCTGCACGATCACCACATGGGCTTTGTCAGGCAGGGCCTCGATCTGTTGCCAAGTGAGATAAGCAAAATAGCGCTGCGGCGGAATAAAACCGTGCATCATGTTGGGGGCGAACTTCTGAACTGAGGACCGGATGCCTTAAGAGCACACAAAAAGGGCTGGCTCAATCAGTTGAGCCAGCCCGAATATCTGGGAACGCAATGTGAGCTTACTGAAGCACCAACTTGACGTTGGCGTTCTGCAGGCCAGGACGCTTGACATCAGCCAAGGTCTTGTTAACTGCGTACTTCTGGTTGATGGAGTTGATCAACTCAGTCTGGTTGTGCTTTTTAGCAACGCCCCAGAGGTCAGCGATGAGATCAAAGCTGCCATCGGCATTGCGAGACCAACCCAGATCGTATTCACCTTCTAAAACAGCAACGATGTCGGCACGAACACGTTGGCCGTTGTAACCACGAACATCAGCTTCGGTCTTAACCGAAATGCCGAGGTCACAGAGAGACTGCTTGAGAATGGCAGCATCGGCAACTTTCGTGCGCAGGGTGCTGAAGTGAGACATAGTGTTTCCTCCTGGAGAGAACTTAAGAGAGACAACGAGGTTTGAGAGAGAGATGAAGACGGATAGGGATGGATCCCTTTTCAACCTTCGAGGTGGGCTGCTAGCACAATCGCTAGCCCTTTTCTCCAGCGAACTAGAGAAAAAGCTTTAGAACTCCATGCGCTGATATTCAGCGACGGAGGCTGCTGCGGGCCTTGCCCGTTGACGAGCCCAATCGCGCAGGGCTGTCACCTGTTCATTCATCGTCTTAGACAGAGGCATCGTTGCCCGGATCGCAGCAATAATATCGAGTTGGGTAAACTCCCGGTCTTGGGCAAAGGCTTCATACATGGCGGAAATGATGCCTTGCTCAATCTCTGCCCCCGAGAACCCATCGCAAACTTTGACAAGCTGTTCTAGATCGAAGCGCTCAGTGTCAGGCCGGCGCTTTTGGAGATGAATGTTGAAAATATCTTTGCGCTCTGCCTCGTTTGGCAGATCAACAAAGAAAATCTCGTCAAACCGGCCCTTGCGCAGAAACTCACCGGGGAGTCGTTCGACTCGGTTGGCGGTGGCCATGACAAATACGGGCGAAGTCTTTTCCTGCATCCAAGTGAGAAAGGTGCCAAAAATCCGGCTTGAGGTACCGCCGTCGGAATCAGATGAACCCGAACTGCCCGCAAAGGCTTTGTCAATCTCATCAATAAAGAGAATCGCGGGCGAAATTGATTCAGCAGTCCGCAGGGCATTTCTCAAATTCGCTTCCGATCGCCCGACTGTCGAGCCGTCATAAACCCGACCTAAGTCCAGCCTTAGCAAGGGCAAGCCCCAGAGTCGTGAGGTGGTCTTAGCAATCAAGGACTTGCCACAGCCTGGCACGCCGAGAATCAACATGCCTTTGGGTTGCGGTAAACCATATTCTCGGGCTCGCTCGGTAAAGGCATTAGAGCGCTGAGTCAGCCAGTGCTTCAGCTCTTCTAAGCCACCCACGGAGTCGATGGTTTCATCCACCTCCATGAATTCGAGAATGCCGTTACGCCGAATTAGCTGCTTTTTCTCAGTCAGCACGATATCGACTTCGCTTTCGGTCAACTTGCCCGCCGTGACGCGGGCTTTACGGTAGACCTTCTCGGCTTCGTCACGGGTTAAGCCCAGGGCTGCCTTGAGCAACTTTTCGCGCACATCCGTCGTGATGCGAGCACTCTTAGTAACATCCAATTCGCTGCTCAGCACCTGATTCAACTCCGCCATCGTAGGCGGGGGAAAATCGAGCACAACGACTTCCTTTTCCAACTCAATCGGAATCTCTTGCACCGGAGACATGAGAACGATGGTCTTCTGGGCGTCTTTGAAACCCGCGATCGCATCTCTTAAACAGCGAGTAACTGCCGGCGAATCTTTAAAGGGATGAAGATCCTTGAAAACATAGATGCCCGGTTCGCGTTGGCGAATCACCCATTCCACAGCGGCTTCTGGCGAAACGGTGCTGTTATGCTGAGTCACGTTGCGAGGTTGACCATGCTCCACAATGCCGTGGGTCATCGTCCAGGTGTAAATCCGGCGCTGGGGTCGCAGCGTGTGCGCCACACTGGCGATCGCTTGCTCGGCCCGCTCTTCCTCAAACGTCACCAAATAGACCAGGGGATACTGCGCCTTTATGAGTATGTCGAGATCTTCTCTCATCAAATCACTCCTGGCATAACATTGGCCTCAACTGAGGCGCGGTCACAAGCGGACTGAACTAAACTAACCAACCAACTACCTAACAGCCTGAACTGTTACAAAACAGCCTCTAGCAGTGAACCAGCTGACCTTCTTCAGGCCGTGAACCCTCAGCGACAATCTCAGGTACCGCTACGGGCAAATCGTCACTGGGCGAAGCCTGAATCACCTCTTTGACTGAAACTAGCTGCCCGTCTCTCACCACAACGGACTCTGAGCAACTGGGGCAGCTATAAGTTCTGTAGGTACTGCCCTGCTCTGTGGAGGCCTCAACCACATCAGCGTGAGAAAGATAAAACTTTAGTGCGCGTTCGGCCATCGCCGACATAGGTTCGCCATCAACCGCAGAACGAATTTTGAGCTGACGATGCAAATCCGAAGGTAAGTAGAGCGTAACTTTCGTAGCCTTTTGCTGGTCTTCCATGTTGCGTTCTAGGTTGTGTGACCCGGGTATGGATGCCAAGTTAACGGCTGCTCCCGATTACTGTCAAGCCAGCATGACGGCATGACGGCATTTTGTTTACATTGCGCAATACTTGGGGTCGATCAGAATGGTTCTTGAGGCGTTGAAAGACCTTTCCAGTCAGGATTGCACAGGTCTGCCTGGAATTTGAAGGGGTTGTTGCGATCGCGTAGCGTACCGAAAACAAACGTAATCATCAGATTAAGTTTGTGAATCTATAGTTGGGGTGGCAGGTGCGTTTGTTAGGGTGATGCCTGTGAGTTTCTCATGATGCCTCGGTTGGCATGGGCTGAAGGTGAAACTCAGTGGTTGAGGTGCATGCACTTAGTTAGAGGGATTCGGTCTGGCTGTTAATGCGTGAATGTGGGCTCCCCTCGTCGCCAATACCCGGTCAAGCAGCGGCTCAAAGTTTACAGTTGTAACTAACGCATTTGCTGAACCGGATGGGAACCTTAGCCACGAGGCAATCTTTGTTGATGGTTTGTGAGTTGGCCCCAGCATGTCTACAGATTCTTCTTTTCCTAAGCAGTCGGTAACCGCGCCGCTGTCGTCGGTATCAACCCTGCTTCAGCAAGGCGACTATGCGGCGGCCTTGAGTCGTTTGCAGCAAATTTCTGAAAGCGAACGACAAATTGACGATTGGGTCAACCAAGCAGTTTGTCTGATTCATCTTAATCAGGCTGAGGCGGCCTTAGAGGCGTGCGATCGCGCCCTCACCCTCACCCCAGAGCATCCCCAAGCCTGGTTATTCAAGGGGGTGGCCTGCCATCGGCTGCAGCAGTATGATGCCGCCTATGCCTGCTACGACCAAGCTTTGGGCAAAGGCCAGGCGACCCCCAAAGCCGGCACAGTCATGAAAACTTGGCGGCAGCAAGTAGCCGCCCTGCGGTCTTTTGCAAAGCATGTCAAAGATACCCGCCTGCTGCGCTTGTGGTTAAACTAGGGCCTGACATTCCTCAGTACCTTGCATGACGACTGCCGCTCCTACCCCGCTGCCCTCTCTAGAATCAGCGCTCAAGCACTTTTTTGGCTACGACCAGTTCCGCCTGCAGCAGCGCGAGATCATTGAGCATTTTTTGAACCGCCAAGATAGTCTGGTGGTCATGCCAACAGGGGGCGGCAAATCCCTCTGCTATCAGCTGCCATCGCTGCTACGACTGGGGGTGATGGTGGTCGTTTCGCCGCTGATTGCCCTGATGCAAGATCAGGTCGATGCGCTGCAAAATAACGGCATTGCCGCCACCTTTCTCAATAGCAGTTTGGACTTTGACGCGGTGCGATCGCGGCAGCAAAGCCTGCTCAGTGGGGAAACGAAACTGCTCTATGTCGCGCCTGAACGGCTCTTGAGCGAAAATTTTTGGCCGTTTTTGTCGCGCTTAAATCAGCAGGTGGGCCTATCGGGTTTTGCCATTGACGAAGCCCATTGCGTCTCCGAATGGGGGCATGATTTTCGTCCCGAATATCGCCAACTGCACCGCTTGCGGGCCGCCTTTCCCGACGTGCCGATGATGGCGCTAACGGCCACGGCCACCACTCGCGTGCGCGAAGACATTTGTACCCAGCTCAGCCTGCAGGCCCCGCGCGTTTTTCTGGCTAGCTTTAACCGGCACAATCTGTATTACGAGGTCTTGCCCAAAGATCGCCACAGCTACGCGCATCTGGTTCGCCAAATCAAAGCGGCTTCGGGTGCCGTCATCGTTTACTGCATTAGCCGTAAGCGGGTGGATGAGCTGGCCGGACGGCTGCAGCAAGAGGGGATTGCGGCCCTGCCTTACCATGCGGGCCTCTCGGATGAAACTCGCAGCGGCAACCAAAGCCGATTTATTCGCGATGATGTGCAGGTGATTGTGGCGACGATCGCCTTTGGCATGGGCATCAACAAGCCTGACGTGCGCCTGGTGGCCCATTACGATTTGCCGCGCACGTTAGAAAGCTATTACCAGGAATCGGGCCGGGCCGGGCGCGATGGCGAACCGGCGCACTGCACGGTCTACTTTAGCTATGGCGATGTCTCGCTGATTAACTACATCATCGAGCAGAAGCCCGATGAGCAAGAGCAAAACATCGCTCGCCAACAGCTGCGCCAGGTGCTGGACTATGCCGAAAGCCCGGTCTGCCGTCGGCAGATTCAGCTGGGCTACTTCGGCGAGGCGTTTCCGGGGCAGTGCGATCGCTGTGACAACTGCCGCCACCCCAAACCCGTTGAAGATTGGACGGTAGAGGCACAAAAATTTCTCTCCTGCGTGGCTCGCTGTCGCGAGCGGTTCGGCATGGTGCACGTGATTGACGTGCTGCGCGGCTCCCAAAAAAAACGCATTTTAGAACTGCGACATCATGAGCTATCGACCCACGGCATTGGCAAAGATCGCAGTGCCGAAGAATGGAAACTGCTGGGGCGTTCGCTGTTGCATCAAGGGCTTGTGGATGAAACGACGGATGGGTATCCGGTGCTGCAGCTGAATGCGGCCAGCTGGCAGGTGCTGCGCAAGCAGCTCACCGTACAGATTGCCGTGCCCGAGCAGTTGCAGGGGGCTGCCGCTGCGGATACGGTCTCTGACGAAGCGGCGACCTTGCTGAAACGATTGCGATCGCTGCGCAAACGCTTGGCTGACCGGCAGGGCGTGCCCCCCTACATCGTGTTTACCGAAAGTACTCTGCGGCAAATGGCGCAGCGCATGCCGCGATCGCTCTCGAAAATCAGCCGCATATCGGGGGTGGGCAGCCGCAAGCTCGATCAGTACGGTCAGGTGTTTGTGGATGAAATCAACGCCTTTTGTGAAGAAAATGGCGTCGGTGCTCAGCCGGAATCAGCGCCAAGTGCACCGCCGGTCGTCAACAATACTCGTGCCCTCACGCTGCAGCTGTATGAAGAGGGACATTCGGTCGCGGAGATTGCGCGGCTGCGGAGCCTGCGCCCGACTACCATCATTGGGCATTTAGCCGCGCTCATCGAAGCGGGAACTGCGGTCGATCTCAGTCCAGTGGTCTCGGCTGACCGACAAACGACGATCCGCCAGGTGTTAGAGCAGGCGGAGAGTTTTCATCTCAGCGACCTGCGCGATCGCCTCGGTGAGGACTATTCCTACGACGAAATTCGGCTGGTGAGAGGTGTTTTTCAGTGGGAGCAGCGATCGCAGTCTGCCAGTTGAACCAACAGTCGCTGCGGCTATGACAGTCTGTCGTGACTGAGCGAGTCAGTTCGGGAGCGATCGAGCGATTTCTCCATAAAACTGGGCGAGCGTCCGCAAAATTTGAGCATGAGAGTCCACTTACGGCCCCAAAGCTTTTGAGGTCGAGCGGCTGGGCTGACGCTGCACTCAATGAGCCCAATGGGATTTGTCCATAAGACAGTCACCTCAGTTCTATCGCAAGCCTCAGGTTGATTCGGTTATCCCAGATGGCTGCAATCACCATCCGGTCGGCTGTTTGATTCCGTCGGGCTTGCCCTTCCCGCAGGGTATTTCGAATTCTGCATTCCGAATTCTGCATTTTGACCTCCACGTGTCGCATTCGACTACGAGAATTTGAGAAACCAACATCAGGCAGTCTTTTGATTGCGATATTTCCAGGCCAGGTTGAGGATTTGTCCCCAGATGCGGTTAACTCGCTTCGGCGTGCAGCCTAAAAGTTCTGCCAGCTCGCCCGCATCCATTTCCAAATGTCCCGCTTTGATCTGCCCGCGTCGGAGTTGCAAAAGCTGCTGCTGCTGGGGTTCGAGCGAGGTAATAAAACCGCTCCACTCTTCCGGCGACAGACCGAGGTTGTGCTCTAGATCGATGCCCAACCACTGATGCACGAGATGCCAATTGTGCACCTGGGCAAACTTTTCGACATGATACTTAAATCGCTGCTGCAAGTAGTCCCGCTGCCGAGATGACAGATTGAGGATTTCATCAATTTCCGCTGCGGGCAAATCTTGCAGGCGCAGCACAAAATAATCGATGCAGTCGTGCTGGTCTTGCTGTTCCAGATACTCAATCAAAGATTGAATAATGCGATCGCGCAACACCTGATCTGCCGGATCAACCGCATCGGTGACCATCTGCTCTCGCACCTGCTGCAACGCGGCAGAGCGATTAGGCCCATCCATCTCATCGGACTTGGCCGAATCCATCGCCCGCTCGATATCAACGGAAGTTTCATCGGGTTGACGACGGGCAAAGGTTTGGGCGCGCAAAACGATAATCTGTTGGTTGATGGCCCCCGGAATGGTGATGCGCCGCTTGGCATACTGTTCGCAAAAGGTCATATATTCCGACAGCTGGAGGCGCGTGCGCGGCGAATAGTCGGCATCAACGGCATTTTCTCGACGAAAGGCTTTGAGCGCCTCAATATAGAAGCCTTGCAAAAAATCTTCTAACAGGGTGCGGCGACCCTCAAACCCGAGTTGGGCTTTCCGGGGGGCAATATAGCGATAGGCGATCGCGCTGAGGGTACCGTGTAGTTCCACCCGGCCCTGATTAGAACCGAGTTGGAAATATTTCACACATTTGTTGATGCGATGCCGAGCCAGCGATCGCTGCCAATGCAGCACTTCTCCTGACGCCTGAATCCTTTGGCTCATGCGACAGATGCGATCAACTTCGCTGGCTAGCCGCGTGGCGACTTGCGACAGGCTACTAACTTTATCGGGCAGTTCTCGTTTGAATTCGTTTTTGACCCACTCAATAAAAGCGGCAGAGGGCTGCGGCTCGGTCGGTATCGGCGTGACGTTGGCCGCCTGGCGATGGTCAGAAACCGTAATCACCTCCGCCTGACCGACCGCTAGGGGGGCGGCGGGCGGATTGTTGGTGGAGTCGTGAGAGGGTTGAACGCAGAGGGTCGTTATAGAAGCAGACGATATTGAGCGATTCATAAGCATTGGGTAGTGCACGGAACAGAGTCTCGAAATCGCCCGGTCAGGGGCAAACGGTGAACTCTCGAAGTAACCCTACTTTAGCCAGCAACCCGATTCTGAAAAGACCAGGTTGTGTCACTCTTTGGGGCTGTGCCAGTTGGGTGGACATTCTGATCGTACCCATTCCGCTCAATAAATTCGACAGATATTCTCTGAAATGCTGATGGGGCTATAGTTTCGCTGCTGTTCTCAGGACTTTTAATGACCGTTGAACGAGGCTGAAGGCGATCACCCCAGCCGTAGACAGTCGAGAGAGTGGCGATTTCTTTCCGGAATTGAAATTAACGGGCGTGAATTTCCGCATCTTGCGATTCACTGCATTGCCCCGGCTTTAGCATTCTAATGACCCTCCCACCGGCTCGGTGGGCGATAGTTCGGTAGAGCAGCGGCGCTCAATCTCGGCGATCGCTTAGTCGAAGTTACAAAATTGCACAGACTGACTTTGCCATCCCCAGAAACACAGTATGGTTTGAAAGACAGGATGCTGAAACAGCAGCTGCCTGCAGATTTCGCCGTCTCACATCACTCCTATGTCTCAACCGACGATTGAATCCATCCTCAACGAAAAGCGCCTGTTTGAGCCGCCCGCCGACTTTGCCGCCCATGCTCGCATCAAAAGCATGGCTGAGTATCAAGAACTCTACGACAAAGCTGCTGCCGACCCCGCTGCCTTTTGGGCCGAGCTGGCTGAAACCGAACTGCACTGGTTCAAAAAATGGGATACCGTGCTGGACTGGCAGCCCCCCTTTGCCAAATGGTTTAGCGGTGGCAAACTCAATATTTCCTACAACTGTTTAGATCGCCACCTCACTACCTGGCGACGCAACAAAGCCGCCCTGATTTGGGAAGGGGAACCCGGCGACTCGCGCACGTTGACCTATGCTGAGCTGCACCGCGAAGTGTGCCAGATGGCGAACGTGCTTAAAGATCTGGGCGTACAAAAGGGCGATCGCGTCGGTCTTTATATGCCGATGATTCCAGAAGCGGCGATCGCGATGCTGGCCTGTGCGCGCATCGGTGCGCCCCACACCGTGATCTTTGGCGGCTTTAGTGCCGATGCGCTGCGCGATCGCCTCAACGATGCCCAAGCCAAAGCGGTGATCACGGCTGACGGCGGCTTCCGTAAAGACAAAGTGATTCCCCTCAAGGGCGCGGTTGATCAGGCGCTCGCCAACAACGCCGCCCCTAGCGTCGAAAACGTACTGGTCGTTCAGCGCACGAAAGCAACGATTCCCATGCTGCCGGGCCGCGACCATTGGTGGCATGACTTGCAAATCAACGCCTCTGGCCACTGCCCCGCCGAAGAAATGGATGCCGAGGATATGCTGTTCATCCTCTACACCAGTGGCACCACTGGTAAGCCTAAGGGGGTTGTTCACACCACGGGTGGCTACAGCCTCTACACCCACATGACCTATCAGTGGACCTTTGACCACAACGATACCGACGTGTATTGGTGCACCGCCGACGTGGGTTGGATTACCGGCCACAGCTACATTGTGTATGGCCCCCTCTCCAACGGTGCCACCAGCCTGATGTACGAGGGTGTGCCGCGCCCCTCTAACCCCGGTTGCTTTTGGGACGTGGTGGAAAAATACGGCGTCAATATTTTCTATACCGCTCCCACCGCCATCCGCGCCTTTATGAAGATGGGCGAACACGAGCCTAAAGCCCGCGATCTCTCATCGCTGCGCATTTTGGGCACCGTGGGTGAACCAATCAACCCCGAAGCGTGGGTGTGGTATCAGCAAATCATTGGCGGTGGCAACTGCCCGATTGTCGATACCTGGTGGCAGACCGAGACCGGCGGTTTTATGTTGACCCCGCTCCCCGGTGCCACGCCGACTAAACCGGGCTCCGCTACCAAGCCATTCCCCGGCATTCTCGTTGACGTGGTGGATTTAGAGGGCAATCCTGCCGCTGATAACGAAGGTGGCTACCTGGTCATCAAGCATCCCTGGCCGAGCATGATGCGCACGGTTTACGGCGACGACGATCGCTTCCGCCGCACCTATTGGGAGCACATCGCCCCCAAAGACGGTCAGTACCTCTACTTTGCTGGGGATGGGGCGCGTCGCGATGAAGATGGCTACTTTTGGGTGATGGGCCGCGTGGATGATGTGCTCAGTGTCTCCGGTCACCGCCTTGGCACGATGGAAATCGAGTCGGCGCTGGTCTCTCACCCCGCCGTCGCCGAAGCTGCCGTCGTGGGTCGCAAGAATGACATTACGGGCGAAGAGGTCTTTGCCTTTGTCACCCTAGAGGGCCGTCAAGAGTCTAGCGACACGCTCAAGGGCGAACTCAAGCAGCACGTCGTTAAAGAAATTGGCGCGATCGCTCGCCCGGCTGATATTCGCTTTGCGGACTCGTTGCCGAAAACGCGATCGGGCAAAATCATTCGTCGCTTTCTCCGCAACCTTGCCAGTGGCGAAGATATTGTCGGCGATGCCACCACGATGGAAGACCAAAGCGTGCTCGACAAGCTCCGCGAAGGGGCTTAAGTAACTTGGCAAATTGCCAGGGCGATCGCCGTTCTAAAAGGAATTGCGATCGCGTCTTTCCAGACCTGAACCTTGTTTGCTCCGTTTAAGATTCGATGGACTGCTAATCCTGCACCTACTGGAGCACGGCCTGCTGAGAAAATTCAGCACTGGCATGAACTTGCCAGCTCTCTGCCGAATGTGAGCCTGCTAGAGGCCCAACTCGTCGTACATTACCGGGTTTAGCGGCATCTACTGCGAGTGATTCGTTGATCCATGTCGTTTGGGGTAGATCGTTCGACAGCGTAGATTCGGATAAGAGTTAGGCAGCAGATTTCTGAGAGCTGAGCTGTATGCTCGGGAAGGTGACTATCGACCGGCGCTCATTTATTCAATTTTCTTCGGCTTTTGCCGGTTCTGTGTTGACGAGTCAGATGTTTTCCGGTTGTGGAACCTGGAACACAATGAAGACTGTTCCGCCCCCGGCAACTTGGTGGATGCCTGAGGAATCAGAACCTCATGAACGTACGTGGATGGCCTTTGGGGCGAGCCGTAAAATTTGGGGGACAAAGCTGCTTCCAGCAGTTCAAGATAATTTAGTCACCATCGCCCAATCAATCGCTGACTACGAACCGGTCTACATGTTGGTGCGGGAGTCAGAACACGAGCTGGCTGTGCAGAAGTTGGGGGCCTCAGTCACCTTAATGACTTGTCCTTTAGATGATCTATGGATGCGTGATATGGGGCCTGTTTTCGTCAAGCGTGAGCCAGGTCAGCTTCGGGGCATTGATTTCAATTTCAACGGCTGGGGTCAGAAACAAGAACATGGCCATGATGCCGAAGTTGCTCAGTTTGTGATTGAACAAATAGGCCGTCAGAAAATTGTTACTCAACTGATATTAGAAGGGGGGGCGATTGAAGTCGATGGTCACGGCACGGCCATGATGACTGAAAGTAGCGTGCTCAATCGTAATCGCAACCCTGGTATGAGTAAGTCTGAGTTTGAAGCCTGGCTTAAGCCACTCTTAGGGTTACGCAAGATCATCTGGCTGCCTGGCATTCGAGGGCGAGACATTACCGACGGCCATATTGATTTCTACGCCCGTTTCGTTCGCCCAGGAGTTGTTGTTGCCGGATACGAGCCCGATCCGACCTTCTTTGATCATGCCGTTACCAAAGAAAATTTGGATATTCTCCGCTCTGAGACGGATGCTGATGAACGTCAGTTAGAAGTTCTCGTATTGGAAAACCCTAAAACAATTCGACCCACGTTTGCCACAGATGATTTTGCGGCCGGTTATGTCAATTTTTATGCGGTGAATGGAGCGGTGATAGTTCCAGAATTTGGTGATGATTTGGCCGATAGTCGGGCAAAGTCGATTTTGCAAGACCTCTATCCTGAGCGTCACATCATCCAGTTAAATATTGACGCGATCGCGGCTGGTGGGGGTGGCATACACTGCACTACCCAACAACAACCCCGAGCCTAAAACGTCCACGCTCGTCTCATAAAAGTTGAGTAATCACGATGCAAAGGTGAGCCTCATGAGAGTTAGTGTAATGCTGCACACCATTTGCGTTGCCAAATAAAATCATCGTAATGATGGTGTCAAATATAGAGTGATGATCATGCCCGACCTTGCCACGCTTGGTTTATTCATCAGTGCAGCTTTTGTGCTTGCCATAACGCCTGGACCCGGCATCTTTTATGTGATGACCCGCAGTTTAAAGGGAGGCCGACCCGAAGGATTTGCTTCCGCGATGGGGACTTCTGTGGGCGGCCTATTTCATGTCGTGGCTGCCGCTTTAGGCGTCTCGGTGGTGTTAGCGACCTCAGCGATCGCCTTCAGCCTGGTCAAGTATCTCGGCGCTGCCTATCTGATTTTTCTGGGTATTAAGACAATTCTCAGCCGAGATGCGTTTGTCAGCGAAAATGGTACTGTCGTTGTCGGTTATCAAAAAGCCTTTTTTCAAGGCATTACCGTTGAAGTTTTGAATCCTAAAACAGCTCTATTTTTTCTGGCATTCATCCCGCAGTTTGTCGATCCTGCTGGGATTGTCTTTCTGCAATTTTTGCTATTGGGCGGTATCTCAGTTCTGTTGAATACGCTGGTCGATCTCGTGGTGATTACCTTGGCCGGCCCCATTGGGCAAAAACTGAGAACGAGTCCCAAACTCAGAAAGCGACAGCGCATTGCTACTGGTGTCGGCTTGATCTCGCTAGGTGGATATGTGGCCTTTGCCGATACAGGCGATGCCTAAAGAGGCTCAACAGCTCTCAGCAAAGTTTGGTCCAGTTTCCTACGGCAACAATTTAATCATCTCGTTGAACTGATAGCTTGCCACTAATGCCTGTAGTTTTGCTGCAAGGGCAGCTTGTCCCAAGGGAATTTCCTGAATCAGGCACTAGACCTCCAAATTTTGGGGACGGAAGGGGGCCTTATTTTATTCGGGCAAGAGGTCTACTGCACTTTTTGCCTTCCAGACCGCAGGCCGCCTCATACAGTTGTGCTTGTCACTGAGACGGCATGGCCTTGAAGTCCACTGAAAAATCAGGAGGTGACTCTAGCATTGGGGAACTTGTCGGGCTGTGGGGATGGCTGACAGTAGCTTGATTCGTGCCCTGATAAATAAACTCAACCCCCAAGTACTGGGTCATCTTGGCTAATAAACGGGCTTCCTCAAACGGCTTCACCATAAATCGTCCAAGCCAGCGGCCATCACGCTCGCTCGCTTGCCCTAAAAAACACTGGCCGTCAGGGCGATGATGGATGTTGCGGGTGAGGGTGACTTGGTTTCTGCTTCCCATACCGAATCTGCCGAGTCGCTTGACAGCCAGCCATCATCGGCATCTGTAAATCCATGGCCGTCCCGCCGCCATCAATACCTCGTCCGGGAGAAGTCTTCGATGGCTGCCCATGGGTCTTTTCATAACCCGTAGCGATGCACAGGCTCCTTGGTTGGGGCTACTTTGACATATTGTCTTGACTGATGAAAGGCCCTAGTCGCGATCTCTGAAACGAGTATTGCCGTTATAGTGCTGTGATGAGCCTGGCGCTTGGCATATACTTCTTCCCATAAGCCCTATGCAATCCTCGCATGGCTAACTATTATCAAATCGGTGGCAGTCTCGACTACGATGCCCCCACTTATATTGAACGGCAGGCGGATAAAGATCTCTACACCGCGTTGTTAGCGGGTGAGTTTTGCTACGTTTTCAACTCCCGTCAGATGGGCAAGTCGTCGCTGATGGTGCGCAGTTGGCATCGCTTGCAGGCAGAGCAGCATCGCTGTGCGGTGGTCGATGTCACCAATATTGGCAGCGACCATATTACCCCCGAGCAGTGGTACCGGGGCATGATGGGCACTTTGGCGATGCAGTTCAATCTCCACACTCGTGACATTCGCACCTGGTGGAATGAGCGCAGTCATCTCTCGTTAACCCAAATATTGAGTCAGTTTATTGAATTGCTGCTGGAGCAATGCCCCAAACAGCGGTTGTTTATCTTTGTGGACGAGGTGGACAGCCTGTTAAATCTGCCCTTTTCCGTGGATGACTTTTTTGCGCTGATTCGCTTTTGCTACAACCGCCGTGCTGTAGAAACGGACTACAAACGACTGACCTTTGCCATCTTTGGGGTAGCCGCTCCCGCCGATTTGATTACTGATAAACAGCGCACGCCATTTAACATTGGTCGTGCCATTGTCTTAAGTGGCTTTAACTTAGAAGAAGCCATGCCTCTGGCCCAGGGCTTAGACATTCAAGCGCTCAATACCCAAGCGATTTTGCAAGCGGTATTGAGTTGGACGGGGGGGCAGCCCTTTTTGACTCAGAAAGTCTGTCAATTACTGGTCACCTCTAGCCAAACGGCAGTGAATGAGCCGCTGAATGTTCCCCCTGGAATGGAGAACTTTTGGGTGGATAGCGTGGTGAGATCGCACATCCTTAGCCATTGGGAATCGCAGGACGAGCCGGAGCATTTGCGCACCATTCGCGATCGCCTCCTCTATGATGAGCGCCGCACCGGGCGGCTTTTGGGCATTTATCAGCGCTGGTTAGAGGGGCAAGCTATCCCCACTGACGACAGTCGCGACCAAATTGAGCTATTGCTCAGTGGCCTGATGGTGCAGCAGGCCGGGCAACTGCACAGCAAAAATCGCATCTATGAAAGTGTGTTTGATTTAGCTTGGGTGCAAAAGCAACTCAATGCCCTGCGTCCCTATTCCGAAGCGTTCGAAGCGTGGGTCACCTCCCAACAAATGGATGAGTCGCGACTGCTGCGAGGGCAGGCATTGCAGGATGCTCAAGCCTGGGCCAGAGGGAAAAGCTTGAGCGATTTAGACTATCGTTTTTTGGCCCTGGGACAAGAACAGGAGCAAGCGGAAATTCAGCGATCGCTCGACCTCGAAAAGGCGGCAGCCGCTAAGCGGACAACCCGTCTACAGCGGATCCTCTTAGGCATGACTTCAGGGGCATTGGCCATCGTTTCAGTCTTGGGAATGGCGGCATTTTGGCAATATCGGCGGGCGATCGCCAGCGAGCATGCCGCGCGTTTGAATGAAGTTCAGGCACTGATTTCATCGGCAGAAGGGCAGTTTGCGGCTCACCAAGAACTGGATGCTCTCGTGGATGCCATTAAGGCCAAGCGCAATCTCCAGGCTCTGGACGAGCCGCATCCAGAGTTAGAAGCGGCCGCCGATCGCGCACTGCATCAGATTGTTTATTGGATGAATGAACGTAATCGGCTATCGGGACATGTGACATCGATTCTCGCGGTTGCCTACAGTCCAGACGGGAAATTGATTGGCACGACGAGTCGAGATGCTACCGCCAGGCTTTGGGCTCAAGATGGTCAGCTATTACACCTGTTTGAAAATGCCGGTGACAGTTATGGCGTGGCGTTTCATCCCCACCGACCGCTCATGGCAACCGCTAATTTAGATGGCAGCTTGAAACTCTGGGACACGACTGATAAAGCATTCGTTCGAACGATTCAGGCTCACACCGGCCCGGCTTGGGATGTCATCTTTAGTGTCCATCGTGATGGAACCGAGGTTTTACTGTCAGGCGGGGCTGACCAAACGGTGAAAGTGTGGGATCTAGACGGTACCTTACTCAATACCTTGTCTGGACATCAAAGTGGGGTTTTGCGAGTTGAGGTTAATGCCACCCAGCAGCTGATTCTCTCAACCGGCCTCGATAACATTGCCAAAGTTTGGACGTTTGACGGGCAGCTTTTGAGTACGTTACCTGCTGCGACTAGCGGCGGCAGCCTCTGGAGTGGAGCGTTTGATCCCACTGGCGACACGGTCGCTATCGGTGGCGATGACCGGATGGTGCAGCTTTGGCAGCCGGATGGCACCCTGATGAAAACGTTGGCCGGCCATACCAAGCGGGTCGGTGGTATCGACTTTAGCCCTGATGGTGTGGCGATCGCCTCCGCCGGGCTAGACCGCACGATCTGGATGCGGGGGATCGACGGCTCTCCCTGGCGCGTACTCCAAACAGCAGGGGATATGCGTGGCATTAGCTTTCCCGACAGCGATGCGCAAACCATGGTGACGATCGATAGCACTAGCACCGCTCAACTGAGGCAATGGGAATCCCCGCTGCTGCAAACGATCTTTTTGGATGACGATGTCTGGGATATCGCCATCAGTCCAGATGGGGAACGTCTCATTTCTGGAGACAGTCCCATCGTTTATGTTTGGAACCGCGATCGCAAAATCGTGGCCACCCTGGATGCCGGACAAGACACACTATTTGGGTTTGATTACAGCCCCAATGGTCAACTGATTGCCGCCGCCGGTGCTAACGGTACTGTTCAGCTCTGGAGTCCCACCGGAGAGCTTTTGCAAGACCTGCAAGGCCCCGACGAGTTACAAACCTGGAGTGTGAGCTTCAGTCCCGATAGTCAGCGGCTCGCTGCCATCGCCGAAGATGGCAGCATTCTGGTGTGGACTACAGCGGGCAAACTCATTCAAACGCTTCAGGGTAATAAAGATCTGGGGCTGCGGGTCGAATTTAGCCCCGATGGTCAGCGGCTCGTGGCCTCTAGTGGCAGCGGTACACTCCAGATTTTTCAGGCTGACGGCACGCTGCTCCATGAGATTAAGGGTCACGATGCGGCTGTCTTTGGCCTTTCAGTGAGCCCTGATGGTCAATTTTTTGCCTCTGCCAGTAGCGATTCGACTGCCAAGCTATGGCGTTGGGACGGCACCTTAGTCAGAGCCTTTGAAGGGCATACCAATGAAACCTTTGGGGTGGACTTTAGCGCCGATGGTCAAATGCTAGCGACTGCCAGTGCCGATAATACGGTGATCTTATGGTCTCTAGCCGGAGAAAAAATCAAAACGCTGTATGGTCACGGCCCGGGCTTTAAGGACGTAAAATTTAGCGCTACCGGAGAACTGATAACCGTGGCTGAAGATGGCACCCTGGCCCGATGGAATCTAGAGGAGGTGTTGGCGTTAAACGAGCTGGAATATGCCTGCGCCTGGATTGCTGATTATTTGCGAACGAATAGTGAGGTTGCTGAGGGCGATCGCGCACTCTGTGACGGCATCCCATAACATAGGATTTTATTGAATCGTCCGATTTGTCAAAATCGAAAAGATTTGAATTAGTCTAGACAAAGATGATATTGGTCTAGACATAAACAACATCTGTATAAACAAAAAACTACGCATCCAACAATCTTTCGAAAAATAGACGACTCAACCAAAGAAGACAGCGGAAAAGACGGAAAAGACGGAAAAATTCCGGGAAGTCGTGTTCGTTACAAGATTTTTGTGCGAAGGTGATTAGGTAATTCCTCGGAGTTCCTGATGTTGACTTCACTTCACCTCAATGCTTATGGCACGTGCCGTAAATTTATATTATTTATCTACTTCTATTGATTTCAGTTTCCATTGATTTCAACTTCTATCGATTTCAAAACTCCACTGGATATACAGAAAATAACGCTAACGACTGTTGACTAATGATTTTAGTTGATGAAACCTCTTGCATGGATCCCGAAGAAGTCCTGCTGTCAATTGAGAATCGATTCCTAAAACGAAAGCTGAATCCTGCCGAAAGAATTGTTTTGGGGCAAACCTGGAACAAACAAACTTATGAACAGATGGCCAGGCACTCAGGCTATGGTGATGCTCACCTTAAAGACACGGGCTATAAGTTGTGGCGTGAGATCTCTCAAGTTCTAGGACAACGGGTCACCAAAAAAAGTTTGTTGTTTGTGCTGAAGGAGCATATGCAGCAGATCGCTGCTGAGGCTGACAATGCTGCAGATATCTCGCAATCAGAAGTTTTAGAGGTCACACAGAACACCCTATCTCAAGTGCCCTATCCTTCTGGGCCGCTGTCGCCAGATTCGCCGCTGTATGTTGACCGTCCTCCCAATGACGACATTGCCCATCGAGAAATTCAGCGTCCTGGCGGTTTTCTGAGAGTTAAAGCCCCTCGGAAAATGGGTAAAACATCGCTGGTTTTCCGCCTTATGCAAACGGCACAAGCGCAAGGATATCAGACAGCCCATTTAGACTTGCAAACGATTGATGAGGCCATCTTCGTCAACACCGAAACGTTCCTTAAATGGTTTTGTCTGCGCGTTAGTCAAGAACTCGGCATTTTCCCAGAGCTTGATACATATTGGGACTCGTCCATGGGCTACAAAGTCAGTAGCGAACTGTACTTCCAAGAGCACATTTTAGGGCAAAGTCATAAGCCTATTGTGCTGATTATTTCTGCAGCTGAGGAACTTATTCAGCATTCACAAATTGCTCAGGACTTTTTTCCGCTGCTGCGTTATTGGCATGAAAAGGCTCGGTGGAGTTCTATTTGGCAAACTTTACGCATGGTCATTGCCCATGCCACCGAAATTTATGTGCCCTTAAAAATTCATCAATCACCTTTTAATATTGGCCAGGCAATTAAGTTGCCAGGGTTTACGGCGGCTCAAGTTGCCGAACTCGCAAAGCATTATGGGTTGAAGACTATTGATAGGGCGCTGGCTCAAAGAATTTTCGAGATGTTGGGCGGCCATCCCTATCTAGTCAATGTTTTTTTCTATCATCTAGTCACTGAATCGACACAACCAGACACGTTATTCGAAGTCGCCGCCACTCCTTCTGGCATCTACGGGGCTCATCTGCGTAACTATCTAGCGATCCTCAAACAATCGCCGAATTTAGCACAGGCAATGCATCAAGTTGTTTCTACACAAGCCGGTGCAGAGTTAGATGCGGTTACGATGTATCGCTTGGAAAGCCTAGGGCTCATTAAAATTAATGGCTATCGGGCAATGCCGGGATGTGAAGTCTATCGATCCTATTTTCAGCAGCAGCTTGATCTTTAAATTGTCGAATTTTTTGAGATCGACAATTTCATCGTTTTTGTGAACTTGGAAAAAACCGATTTTTCCGACTTTACTTCTCCTGCTTGATTTGCTTAGATATTGACAGAGAAGTTCCGCTCATGAATTTCTTTGACTGCATGCGGGACATTGACTTGTTCCGCATTTCATATCAATATGCCTTGGCATTCAGTTACTGATATGACTTTCTGTAAGAACCAGACCTTAGCATTTCAGGGTGGCAAAATTGAGGTCTAACTGAGCATAACTTCTCTGAGTTTATTGGTGTTGGCAGCCATGAAAAATCGGTGTTGAGTCGCCTTTCATGAAAAAGTCTACCCCATTATCTGTAGTTAGGGAAAATATGCTAGATGGAGAAACTTGAGCTAAGAATACTTCAGCAAGTCAGACTCGCAGAAATCGGCCAATACTTATCCCAACTTCGCCGAGAACAGGAGATTCTGATTGATCATATTTCGGTACAAACAAAAATTCAGGTCTATCAACTAGAGGCCATTGAAATGGGAGATGTCAGCTGCCTGCCGCCTGCCATTTATATTCAGGGCTTCATCAAGCTATACGCCAATGCTCTGAATATAAATGGTACAGCAATCGCTTCGACTTTTCCCCTCTGATGGCAAAGCGATGATAGTGAGCTTTCATAGACTATTCACACACGTTCCTTCATGCTGATGCGGGTCATAATCATGACCCATATTTTTATTAGAATAATTCCGTCATTTCCGATTTT
>JBCBJQ010000048.1:0-42604 GCA_038523235.1 Cyanobacteria bacterium J06626_4 | reverse complement strand
CCAAGGGGGTCACGTCCACGATTTGATTGGCATCGAGGTAAAGCAAAATCAGATTGGTGAGGCTGGCGAGGGGTGCCACATCCACGATTTGCTTGTTAGGAAGATACAGCTCAGTCAAATGGGTCAATCTACCCTCAGCTTGGTTGCACTCCTTTGTTCCGGCTTCCCCTAGCAGCTTATCGACCGTCTGCCGAGGTGCTCGGGGTAAGAGATCGCGGTGGCGACACCAGTCGGCAAAGGTTGCAAACTGGTCTGGCGCAATCTCACCCTGAGGTGTGCCGAAACAGCCAACCCCAATGACCAATAGAATCGTCAACAAACCCAGTGAGATCGCCCGCTTCATGGCGGTTCCTCATCGCTTTGCGATCAACTTAGCGAATGATTTTGGGGGCGATCGCCCGAAAACTGACAAGGTGCTGGCTCAAAACACGCAGATGGTCTCAGGTTGCACAGGGCAAGTGCGACTTGCAAGCAGATTGCCATCAAGAGAGAGGCTGAGGAGATCGGTCAGACCACCCAATGAAGTGGCGTCTGTAATTTGGTTATGGCCGAGGGAAAGTACTTTTAAGCTGGTCAGGTTGCCCAATGGAGTCACATCGACGATTTGATTGTTGCTCAGGTCAAGCACCTGCAGGTTGGTCAGACGCGCTAGCGGGGCCACATCGCTGATGGCATTACTGTCTAGGTCAAGCACCTGCAGGTTGGTCAAACGCGCGAATGAAGCCACATCGGTGATTTGATTATTCATGAGAGACAGTTCATCCAGTTGGGGCAGCTCCGCTAAGGGGGTCACATCAGTAACTTGCGTTTCTATTAAGAACAGGCGCGCCAGATGGGTCAACTCCGCTAACGCAGTGATATCAGTGATGGGGTTGCGATTGAGCCAAAGCTGTTTTAGACGGTTCAGATGCCCCAAGGGGGTCACGTCTGCAATTTGATTGTTGATCAGAGAAAGCGATGTCAGGTGAGTCAAACTGGCAAGGGGAGTGACATCTGAGATTTGATTATCTTGCAGCGCCAGCTTGGTCAAACGGGTCAAGCTGGCAAGGGGAGCGATATTCGCGATGCGATTGCCACTCAGAAAAAGTACCTGCAGGTTGGTCAAACGGGCGAGTGGGGTGACATCACTAATGGGATTCGCACTGATGGCAAGGGTAGCCAGATTCGTTAGCCTCGCCAACGGCGCCACATCCACAATGTAGTTATTCGTCAGCCGCAGATCTGTCAGCTGGGTCAGGCTCGCTAAGGGGGTCACGTCTCTGATCGCACGGCCATCGAGAACCAGTTCAGTCTTGGCAACTAGTTGCTCGTCAGCCTGGGCGCAGTCCGGCGTCTCAACTGCCGCCAATAGTATGCCAACGGTATGCTGAGCCTCTGGGGGCAAGTTGTCTTGATGAATGCACCACTCGACAAAGGTTTCAAACCCGCCTGGCGAACTCTCACCCTCAGTAGCAAGGCTTACACAGCCAACACTGACCCATAAAACCGTCAGAAAAACCAGGATGATCGCTCGCTTCATGGCTGTGCCTCACCGTCTTTGCCGCAGTTTTAGGAGGAGAACGGTACTTGGGCTTGCACCAACTCGGCTGGATAAAACTGTATTCTTGTCACCCTAAAGCCTGCACTTCGGGGTCATTTGGATCTCAACGCAGTACGGCAAATCCCCCATGAACATGGCTGGCCATGTCCACCGGTCAATCTGAGTCGAGCGTTGCCCAGTTTGACTCCCTTCACGACTTTTTCGGCTTGGTTTGTACGGTAATCGGGCCATTCACGATGGTCTGGCAGGCTAACCGACAGTTCGCTGGACGCTTACGGAGCTTGCGTTCTTCCACCTTGGTGCGCGGCGATAAATTCTCAATCCCCTCAACAATTTCGACGACGCAAGTGCCACATTGGCCATAGCCACCGCAATTCGTCATCTTTCCCAAGAGGGTATAAAGATCAATGCCGTTTTCCATCGCTTTAAATCGCAGATTGGCCCCATCTGCAGCGATGATCTCCTTGTCTTCTTCAAGAAACTTAATAACCGCCATCAATTTTCTCCTCAAGGAACTAAACCAGTCTAATCCGTTGACTTTCACCCGCTTATGAGGGCGCTGAGCCGACTCAATTGTTTGCTGTCAGGGGCAAAATCAGCTCAACTATCGCGCGCTTCATTGCGTGGGGATCTGACACTGGTTACACTTCTTTATATCTCGCCTACAAGACTTATCATCACGAGTGTAAGCTGGCTAGTCACGAAACTTTTTTTTGACTTCAACCAATTTTGCTCATCGTGTAAACAAGCTGCCTGTGCTCACTTTAGACGCTGCAGGGGGTGCAAGTCTGGTAGGCTGTCTATAATCATGACTCTTAATAAATCTGCAAAAGAACTGTCGAAAGTAAGAGGAGGAGAGTAGTCGATGGGACTGCCCTGGTACCGAGTACATACGGTCGTATTAAACGACCCCGGTCGTCTGATCTCTGTCCACTTGATGCACACTGCATTGGTGGCGGGTTGGGCTGGCTCCATGGCCTTGTTTGAGTTGGCGACCTTTGATCCCAGCGATCCTGTTCTAAATCCCATGTGGCGTCAGGGGATGTTTGTTCTTCCCTTTATGTCGCGTTTAGGGGTGACCCAATCCTGGGGTGGCTGGAGCGTTACGGGTGAAGCGGCAACTAACCCCGGCTTCTGGAGTTTTGAAGGTGTGGCTGCAGCTCACATCGTTTTGTCAGGTCTGCTGTTTTTAGCAGCTTGCTGGCACTGGGTTTATTGGGATTTGGATCTGTTCCGTGATCCGCGCACGGGTGAGCCGGCGCTCGATCTACCCAAAATGTTCGGCATTCATTTGTTTCTTTCTGGCCTATTGTGCTTTGGTTTCGGTGCCTTTCACCTGACGGGGTTGTGGGGGCCAGGCATGTGGATCTCTGACCCCTATGGCGTCACGGGGCACGTGCAAGGGGTTGCTCCAGAATGGGGGCCAGATGGCTTTAATCCCTTTAATCCCGGTGGTATTGTGGCTCACCACATTGCCGCTGGCATTGTGGGCATCATCGCGGGTCTGTTCCACTTGACCGTGCGTCCGCCTCAGCGGCTTTACAAAGCGCTGCGGATGGGTAATATCGAGACGGTTTTGTCGAGTAGTATTGCTGCTGTCTTCTTTGCCGCTTTTGTGGTCGCTGGCACGATGTGGTACGGCAATGCTGCTACACCGATTGAACTGTTCGGCCCGACTCGCTACCAGTGGGATAGCAGTTACTTCCAAGAGGAAATCCAGCGTCGGGCGCAATCTGAGATTGCCGCTGGGGCCTCTACGGAAGAAGCCTACGCCACGATTCCTGAGAAGCTAGCCTTCTATGACTACGTCGGCAACAGCCCCTCTAAGGGTGGATTATTCCGCGTGGGACCCATGAATGAAGGTGACGGCATTGCCCGTGGCTGGTTGGGACATCCTGTCTTTAAAGATGGTGAAGGTCGCATTCTCAACGTGCGTCGTTTGCCCAACTTCTTCGAGACCTTCCCAGTCGTTCTGACTGATAAGGACGGGATTGTGCGGGCTGACATTCCGTTCCGCCGCGCCGAGTCGAAGTACAGCTTCGAGCAGACCGGTGTGACGGTGTCTTTCTCGGGGGGTGAGCTAGCGGGTAAGACCGTGACTGACCCTGCTCAGGTGAAGCGAATTGCCCGTAAGGCGCAGCTCGGTGAGCCGTTTGAGTTTGACCGTGAAACCTTAGAATCTGACGGTGTGTTCCGCACTAGCCCTCGTGGTTGGTTTACCTACGGCCACGCGGTGTTTGCACTGCTCTTCTTCTTCGGGCACATTTGGCACGGTTCTCGTACCCTCTACCGTGATGTGTTTGCCGGCATTGACCCCGAACTCTCTGCCGAGCAGGTGGAATGGGGCTTCTTCCAGAAGGTGGGTGACCGCTCTAGCCGTAGCAAAGAGACTGTCTAACAGTCTTTGATCCATCACTGGTCATGGTTTAGGTGTCCGACCATTTGCCCTTACGGCAAGGTGCTTAAGTGGTCGGACTATTTTTATCAAGATCCCTTAGACTGAAAGTAACTTACGTATAGTAGGAGGCTCTGTTAATGGAAGCCGTTGCTTACATTTTCATTTTTGCTTGTGTAATCGGAACGCTGTTCTTTGCGATCGCCTTCCGTGAACCCCCCAAGATTTCGAAAGATTAATCACACAATGGTGTTTGCTTCGGCAGGCACGCTTTGTTGATGCTTGAATATGACTGAGCTGCGGCGACTTGTTTTTATACGGGTCGTCGCTTCATTTTTCTAGATTTAGATACTATTGGTGAAGGCGTACATCCTAAAACTGTTTTAAGTTGAAGGTGGACATCACATTCACTTAAAGCATTCAGGGCTTTGTCAAACCCGTTGAGTTCTACCGGAGACATTTAGCTGCATGCAGTGTCCCTTCTGCCAGCATCCCAATAACCGTGTGTTAGAGTCTCGTTCAGCCGAGAGTGGCAGAAGCATTCGACGCCGCCGCGAATGTCTCGAATGCCAACGTCGCTTTACCACCTACGAGCGGATCGAATACGTGCCCATCACGGTGATCAAGCAAAGTGGCGATCGCGAGTCGTTTGATCGCTCCAAGGTGCTGCGGGGGATCGTACGTGCCTGCGAAAAGACTGGCGTTGTCGCCAACACTTTAGAGTCACTGGTTGATGATATTGAAGCGGATCTACAGCAACGGGCTCGTCGCGAAATCGAAAGCACTGAGATCGGCGAACTGGTGCTTAAACGTCTGAAAACCGTTAACGAAGTTGCTTACATTCGGTTTGCGTCTGTGTATCGACAGTTTCAGGGCATTCAAGACTTTACAGAAACGCTCAACCACTTGAATTCTGAGACTCAGGTCGAAACCTCTCCTGATACGACCGTCAACTCTCGACTCAACGCCATGATTTCGTAGAGATCGCCTAGCGCCCAGAGCGTTGCCGCGCCCCCAAGAGGATTCCGTCTAGAAACCCGCTTACCGCTGCTGGTGCTGACTCAGCTCAGGATCTGAGAGTGGCATCATTCCTGCGAGGGTTTGAGCCAGTCATTCGCTGGAACCCTCTAAATAGGATTGGTGAGATAGCAGACCGCATTGTAGAGATCACGCTGCACACCCGTTGGGGCAAATCCTTTGAGGTAGATCGAGCTGCGGATGCCACAGGTCAGGGCCAAGGTGGGTAATCCCACCGTCTGACCGGCACAAACATCTGCCTCGGTGTCACCAACCATCCAGCTATGGGCCGTATTGGCACCCAATAGGCTCTGGTCAGCGATCGCCGCTTTTAGCTGGCTGACTTTATGTTGTGTGCGATTGCCGTAGGCAATTTCAGCGCTGTCCGGCCCATAGATCTGACCGATCGTCGTCGCCAGATCGTACTGATGCAAAAAGTCGAGAACTTGTGAAGCTTGCCTCAGCGTCACAATCACGACTCTGATTTGTTGATCTTGCAGCAGGGTTAAGGCACTTCTGACCCCAGGCTGCAACAGGTCTTGATCAAGCAAGCTAGAGCAGTTGACTAACCGAGCAACATGAGCAAGAAAATCCTTAACTTGCGGTCCCGACAATCCCGACCAATCAGCAATCGTCGTATCTGGCAGGCGGTTTTGTTTCATATACCAAAACTGCCCTTTCGTTAAGCGCCGAATGGGCAGCGAGATTCCCTGAGTCGCGTAGTCGGCTTGCGTCGCGGTGAGAGCCAGCTGGTAAGTGTTGTAATAGCGATTGGAAACATCGGCGATCGGGCCGTCAAAATCGCAAAAAAGCGTACTCCCTGGTGGCAGCAGGCCCGATGGGCGGGCAACGCTGGCAACTTGAAGCGGTAATCGACTAATAACATCCTGCATAAGACAAGTAATCTTACTTTTTGTTACAGATTGTTGCAATGCCATTCAACTGTAGCAGTCTCATCTCAAAAATGCTGTGACTAATAACCAGTCTTACATAAATTTTAGTTATTGCTTGTGCCGCCTTGAATAAGTCTGACTGTCAAAGTGGGGGCGGAGCTTCGCGTTCCAGCCAGAGGGTCACGGGCCCATCATTATGAATATCCACCATCATTGAGGCCCCAAAGGTGCCGGTGATGATAGTAAGCCCACTTTTGAGCAGTTCGGTGACAAATTGTGCAAAGAGGGGCTCTGCGTTATCGGGTGAGGCCGCTTGCTCAAACGAAGGTCGGCGACCTCTGCGGCAGTCACCATATAGGGTGAATTGGCTGACAACGAGAAGATCCCCGCCGATATCCTGCACAGAAGCAGCCCAGCGATCGCCCGCGTCGTTATAAAAGAGGCGTAAATTCAAGCATTTTTTTGCCATCCATTCAATTTCAGCAGGCGTGTCGGTGTCGGTGATGCCCACTAGTAGGGTTAAGCCCTGAGTAATTTCGCCTTTAAGTTGCCCTTCTACCGCTATACGAGCATGACTGACCCGCTGCACTAAGACCCGCATACGTCTATCGACGACTCAGAGACGACTGATGACTGACCGTTTGGTACGCCTGACGAATTTTGTTAGCAATGGCGATGACGTCTGCTTCGCTGGGCTCAGCCTGGAGCGATCGATAGATCTGTAGCTCTAGTCCTTGCAGTCCCAGCTCTTGATTACCAGCAAAACGAGGCTGCAACACAAAATGGATGTGATAAGGCGGCTGATCAACCCAAGAATTGATATAGATGCGCTCAGCCTTGAGGGCGGCCTGCATCGCATAGGTCATCTGCTGCAGGAAAGGGCCAAGTGACGCCGCTTCATTGGGCGTCAGCTGCCAAAAATTTTCTCGATGAGCCCGAGTTTTAACGATCACGGCTCCAGCGCCATGTTTACCCAAACAGTGATCGGCGATCCACCAGGCATTTTCAGCGATGATACCGCCAGGTGCGCTGAGCTCACCATTGACCATTTGACAGGCTAGGCACCCAGGCACTGATTGGTGAGCATTGAGAGGAGGGTGAGACATCTGAAAATCGCGGCAAGACGCCATTGCTATTGTCGACTTGGTCAGTGACAGGACAATCTTACGATTTGCCGCTGGTAGCGCTGTCGCATCGATCAAGGTCTGTTACAAACCGAGCGATCGCCATCGGATATCCGGCTGCCGCATCAGCGATCGCTCTGATGCCTACGTTCTATCAGTCAAACCCGCTAGTCAGTTTTGAGACTAGGCAGTTTGGGTAACCGTCCTCTCCGCCTAGATGAGACGCTCACCGAGAGTCAACCCAGTGATCACTGCCTACGTGGAGCCAATGCCTGTCTATCAGTCGTCTGCTCCGACTCCAGCCGTCACCGTTTTTCTGCATGGCTATTTCTATTGGTCAAAGCCTTTGGCGCGATTGGCCGACGGCAGACAAACACAGCTATTTAATTGCTCCCGAAGTTTGTCATGATCAAGGTTTTGACCAATCAGTACCATTTGATTTTTAGGGCTGCCTTTCCATTCATCATCGTCGAGCGAAAATCGCTTGCCGCTGAGGTGGAAAATGTGCCGATTGGGGCTTTCGTCAAACCACAAAATACCTTTGGCGCGAAAAATATTTTCGGGTAGCTCGTTATCGAGAAAGTTTTGAAACTTGCGAATTGCCAAAGGGCGATCGCTCTCAAACGAAACGGAGGTGAACCCATCAATGGCGAGATGATCGGAGTGGTGATGCTCATGCTCGTGGTGATGATGCTCATGCTCGTGATCATGTTCACCGTGGTCGTGATCATGGTCGCAGTTAGTGTGGTCTTCGTGATCATGTGCCCCATGCTCATGGCCATGGTGGTCATGATCGTGTCCAGACTCAGAATCTTGGCCAAAGTACTGATCTGACTCGAATAAACCCACACTCAAAATGAGCGGTAAGGGCACCTCTGACTTCGTTGTGCGAATGATGCGCGCACCTTCTTTCACCTCACGCATCTTGACCTCCAGCTGATCAAGAGCCGCTGTGTCCACTAAATCCGCTTTATTCAGCAGCAGGATGTCGCCATAGGCAATCTGATTGTAAGCAGCCTGACTGTTAAACAAGTCGAGGCTGTAGTTTTCGGCATCCACAACGGTCACGATAGAGTCGAGACGCGTGAGATCTCGCAGTTCTGTGCCTAAAAAGGTGAGCGCGATCGGCAACGGATCAGCTAGCCCCGTCGTTTCGACGACCAAGTAATCAATCTTGTCTTGCCGCTCTAAAACTTTATAGACGGCATCCATCAGATCGTTGTTGATCGTGCAGCAGATGCAGCCATTGCTTAGCTCGACCATCGTGTCGTCGCCGCCTTCAGCGGTGATCAGCAAGTCATTATCAATGCCGATTTCGCCAAATTCGTTGACTAGCACCGCCGTCTTGAGGCCGTCTTGATTGCTGAGAATATGGTTCAGTAACGTCGTTTTGCCGCTGCCCAAAAAACCCGTAATGATGGTAACCGGCATGCCATGCTTGGCGTCTTCCATGCCTTGAGTTTGATTAGAGGTAACCACTGAAGTCATAAGCTACTGCCAAAAGTCGCGATAGTTTCCATCATAATATTCTTTGCGAAAGGCGGTTCTGCTGAAAGGACTGAGTCCGTCGCAACCGCCCGCGTTGAGCATATCTGATAGGTCGTGCCCCCGTCAGTCAAGTTTTCTAGAAGGCCGATGAGCCGCCCGGCTCCTCTGGTGAGGAAACCGTGGTTAATACCCATTCTCTGAAACTGGACTACAGATCCGCCTTTCGACGCCACTCAAGGAACGTCGGCTGAGCGGCAGCGGCAGTCCAACGGGCAGGCCAGGCCAACACGCAGTGTCTCCTACGGGGAGAAAGCCGATTTGTCTGGGTAGCTGTAATCTGTAGAACTGGGATAAGGCCTGCCCCACTGAAACAACAAAACCGGGATGACGATCGCCACCCCGGCACTCAGACTGTATGCAATCAGTCGTAATTACATCAAGCCAATTTGTGAAAGAATGCCTTGACCCGTGAGGTACTCAGTGGCGAGGCCAATGACAAAACCCAACATAGCCAGACGGCCATTCCAGGTCTCAGCAAAGTTAACAAAACCGAACTTGTTTTCGCTTTCCATGGTGATTGATTCCTAACAGATTATGGGCCAACGTAGCGCAACTGCTTGTTACATAATGTAACACAGTTAGCGATAAGGGTATTCCTCCGAGCCCCAAAAATTAGCCCTGCGCTCCTCTGTCGTCTGCAATCGTCCAATTTGCGCTCAAATTCGGTCAGGACAGCTCGGTGCTTCAGGTCAAAATCACCTTACCCCTCTCCAGCTTGGTTTGCGGCCTTTGCGGCCTCATCGCTTATGGTCCAACTCCCAGGCCCCGTTCCAGTTTTTGGGCATCCCCTCCCGGAGTAAGTACTGAATACGCTGCTGATAGAGCTGTGCAGTTTTATCTTGAGGGTGTTGGGTGCATACCGTGTGGAAATGCTGGGCAGCCGTGTCTAAATCCTGATTGGTATAGGCGGTGATGCCGGCTTCAAACGCTGGCAGGGTCTCTAGTTTTTGGCGTCGCCTCAGGTCAGGCTCAGCGTCTAAAACCTCATAAACGGCAATGTCTTCAGTCCGCCCTTTGACAATGACCCTGTCTAAAAACCGGAGTTGATAACGGTCATGGTCTTTCAATTGACGGCGCACGGTTTCCGAAATGATCAGTGCCGCACCATAAACTTTGGAGAGTCCTTCCAAGCGGGCGGCCAGATTAACCGTGTCAGATAAGGCATCGGGCTGAATCCGGTCGGGCTCACCGATCATGCCCGCCATGACTTTGCCAAAATGTAGGCCAATGCCGATTTCGATCGCAAAGGTGCTGGGTGATTGGGTATCAATCTGCTGATTGTGTTCTTGTACTTTTTGAAACTGGGCGATCGCTGAGTCAATGGCATTTTCTGCCGCATAGGGAAAAACGGCCATCATGCCGTCTCCCATATATTTCACCACGAACCCGCTGTGCGTTCTCACCAGCGGTGAGATGCGCTGTAGATAGGTATTGATAAATTGGAACGTTCTGCGCGCTTTCATCTTTTCGGCCATGTTGGTAAAGCCACGAATATCGGAAAACATCACCGTCATCTCTTTACTGACGTGATCACCGAGTCTGACTTCGGTCACACTTTGCTTTTTCATGAACTGGAGATATTCCGGCGGGAAGAATCGCGAAAAGGCATTGCGCTGTTCGGCTAGACGCTCAAACGATTGTTGAATTTGCCCCGCCATCTGGTTCACCGAATCGGCCAGTTCTCCCAGTTCGTCAGTGCGATTAATCTCAACCCGCTGCTGCCAACGCCCAGCGGCAATTTCTTTGACGGCGGCATTGAGTTGCAAAATCGGACTCGTCAGGCGTTGCGCCAAAAGCGTGCCCACAGCGAGGGCGATCGCCAGCGCTAAGCCACACAGCACAATCGTAATGCGGGTGTTGAGCTGAATTTGCCCCATAAATTCGGATTCGGGCACCACCACCACAATCAGCCAGTCCAAACCAAACCCATCATTAAAGGGCAAGACTTCTAAAAACTGGCGTTGCCCGTTGAGGGCAAACGTGAGCTGCTGGCTCTGCTGAATACGGCCAAAGGAACTGAAACGATTAAGCAAATAGGTAGCGGATTCCTGAACTTGCGCATTTTGACTTTGGGTCGCCGCCAACAGCTCAGGCTCATCCCCCACCGCTGACATGAGTGGTTCGTCCGTTGAGCTAGAAATCAGGTTGCCCTGACGATCAATGACAAAGGCCTGTCCTGATTGCCCAATTTCTAGCTGCTTCAAAAAAGTTCGAAATTCTTCTGGCAGCACCACATCGGTCGCACAGACCCCCAACAGCTGGCGACCATTGCGACTATAAACCGGCAGACTGGCCGTCACGTTGGGTAAGCCCGTGGTGAAGGCCAGATAGACTTCCGTCCAAGTCGGGCCTTCGGTGTTGATGGCAGATTTAAACCAGGGCCGCACCCGAGCGTCATACGTGGGCTCGGTCTGACCTAAAAAATGCTGGCGATAGCCTCTTACATCTAAGCTGCTGTGCTGGCGAAGAAAATTTGTGTCGGGATTACTGTAAGACAGCTCTAACCGACCCGTCTCAGGCGATCTTAAGATGCCAAAAAATTCTCCTGAGCGAGCACTGCCACAATACACAAAGGCGATCTTGGGGTAGATTCTCATTTGCTGAAATAGCAAATGTTCCCCTTTGGTTGCTTGTTCAATATCCAAATCGCCGTTAGAAAATGCGGTTGCATTGAGGCGATTGATGGCATGGGGATCACCTAAGTAGCTTTCTAACTCACCTTCAATGCGGGCTGACACTTCACTCCGCAACTGTGAGGCTAAAACCTGCACCGCCTGTTGACCATTGCGAAAAGAAAGATAGCCCACTAAACCAACCGCCGCAAACAATTGCACCAAGACCGGTAACGTAAACGCCAAGTGCAACGAAGAACTACGAATGGCTGTCTGGGTACGTCGTCTCAAAACATGGAGACTGCGGTGCAGTTGTTTCACGGGCTAATATCAATGTTTACTGATGGCCGTCTGTCGTAATGAAGTGCCAGAGCAATCGTGCAATCAACCTCAATCGCCTTTATGTAAGGGTTTAGCCCATTGCCGACTTTCGTCAATACTAAACTGCCCAGTTCCCTCTGCGAATCTGCTGTCATTAAATTAATGTCAACATGGCTGCGTCATGCAGCCACTGGGTCAGCGATCTTGGAGTAAAACACCAGGGGAGAGCGATCGCCAGACGACTGCGGGCATGGTGTGGCGATCGCGGCTAGCGCCGCAATATTGACTGAGGTAACTTACTGACAACTGTCAGAGCTGCCGCCTCACTATAGGAACTCATTTTTAGAGAACGCTTAGCCAAATTGTTTCTTCGCCTCTTCATACACCGCTTCTGTAATTGAATTAAGCCCCTTTTCTCGAGCAAACTTTTCGATTTTTTTACGGGCGGCTGGTCGCACAAAAAAAGGAATTTCTTTCAGACGAGCGGTGGCGGCTGGAGTCCACTCTACGGAGTTGGCCATAAGGAAGCAACGTTGCTAATAAACTACGGCAATTATCTCAGATTCATTGTCCCCAATTGTTGACTCCGGCAGTGAATTGAGCCTCTCGCAATGTCAGATCTCCGCTATCCTTAAGAGCACAGAATTGCCTAAGTGATGAATTGAGGGCCTGAGATGTTCAAGCCAGTGAGCCCAATTGTCCGCAACTGCCTCTGGGGCAGTGCCGTAGTGATGGTAGGCCTGGGGAGCCTGTTCAGCTCATCCGCGATCGCGGATGGCATCCCTGGCGTCACGTTAGGGACTGAAACCGGCGCAGAGACCACCACTCCCGTGACCGAGGGCGCGAATGCCGCTTACACCCAGGCAATGCTGATTGGGTATGCAGCGACGGAACAAGCTGACTATCAGACGGCTTTGATCAACTTTCGGCGGGCTTTAGATGAGCGTCCTGGCGACGTCTATGCGCTCAGAGCCATTAGCAATGTGGAATCCTACATTGAAGCCGAGCGCCGCGATCAGCTTCGCCTGCAGCGATTAGCAGAGCTGCGGGGACGGGTTGACGTCGCAGTCACCGCGAGAGACTGGGCCTGCGCGGCAGCGACGGTTGACGAAATGATTACCCTAGTGCCCGCTGACTCTCTCGACCGCAGTCGGTTAGTGACCTATCGAGGTGAATTGTCGTCTCTATTAGATGCCCGGTCAGACATTGATCAGTGGTCAACCATTTGTCCTGGTTAACGTGAAGGGCAAGATGTTAAGTCATTTTTTGCGATCACTATCTACGTTTGCCCCTCGCTATTATGCAAATGTTGTGTTTTTGTACACCAACGGTATCGGGTAATCTGCGATGACGGCTCAACCTGCTAATTCGCCTTCACTGCCCGCCGATGATGGGCAACATCTCTCGCGGCTGCGAGCGCTCGTTGAGCGCGTCATGGCCGATGGCAAGATCTCCGCCGATGAAGCGCAGGAACTACGAGACGCCCTCATGGCCGATGGTCACATCTCCGCCGATGAAGTCGATTTAATCCGAGCGGTCATGCAGCAGCAACTCAAGGATAGACATTTAGAGTTTGAGTAGAAAATATCCCATGTCACTCAGAATCACACCGGGGAACAGCTATCCTCTCGGTGCCACAGTAGACGGCAAGGGTGTCAACTTTTGCCTCTATTCGCAACAAGCGACCGGTGTTGATCTACTCCTATATGCGACGCCTGAGGCGCCCTATCCAGAGCATACGATTCATCTCGACCCGCGCTATCATCGGTCGTTTAACTATTGGCATGCCTTTGTTAAGGGCATCAAAGCCGGACAGGTTTACGCCTATCGAGTGACCGGCCCGAATGATCCCCAGCGGGGGCAACGCTTTGATGCCGCCAAAGTTTTACTTGATCCCTATGGGCGAGCCGTCGTGGGGCAAGAAAACTACGATCGCCAGGCCGCCTGCCATCCGGGTGAAAATTCCCCCTATGCGTTGCGTAATGTCGTCGTGGATCTGCGAACTTACGATTGGGAAGGCGATACGCCTCTCGATATCCCCTACTCCCGCACCGTGATCTATGAAATGCACGTCAACGGGTTTACGCGCCACCCCAGTTCTGGCGTGGCCGCTGAAAAACGGGGCACGTTTGCGGGCCTGATTGAAAAAATCCCGTTTTTGCAATCGCTTGGGGTGACTGCCGTCGAGCTGCTGCCGGTGCATCAATTTGATGAGCGTGACGCCCCCTTGGGGCTCAGTAACTATTGGGGCTATAGCACCATCGGCTTCTTTGCGCCCCACCGGGCCTACAGCTCTCGGCAAGATCCCGCTGGCCCGGTCGATGAGTTTCGAGATATGGTCAAAGCCCTCCATAAGGCCAATATCCAAGTCATTTTAGACGTGGTGTTTAATCACACTGCCGAGGGCGATCATCGCGGCCCAACCCTGTCATTTCGCGGCATCGACAATCAAACCTATTACATTCTAGAAACCGATGATGCCTCGATGTATGCCAACTACAGTGGCTGCGGCAACACGGTCAAATCGGGGCATACCGTAGCGAGTCGGCTAATTCTTGACAGTCTCCGCTACTGGGTTTCGGAGATGCACGTTGACGGCTTTCGCTTTGACCTCGCTTCGGTCATGTCGCGCGATCGGGTAGGCCGCCCCCAGGATGATCCACCCATTTTGTGGGCGATCGAATCAGACCCTGTGCTTGCTCGCACCAAACTTATTGCGGAAGCTTGGGATGCTGCCGGATTGTATCAAGTGGGCTCCTTTATTGGCGATCGCTTTGCCGAATGGAACGGTCCCTTTCGGGATGATGTCCGGCAGTTTGTCAAAGGCGACAACAACACGGTCAGTAAACTCGCCGCACGGCTCTTAGGCAGCCCTGACTTATTTGTGGATGATCCGCAACGCGAAACCAATCGCAGCATCAACTTTATTACCTGCCACGATGGCTTCACCCTCAGTGACGTGGTGTCTTATAACGGCAAACACAACAGTGCGAATGGCGAGCAAAATCGTGATGGTAGCGATGCCAACTTCAGCTGGAACTGCGGTTCAGAAGGCCCATCCGATGAGATCACCGTGCGCCAATTAAGGCTGCAGCAAGTCAAAAATCTGATTACCATCTTGCTCGTGGCTCAGGGTACGCCGATGTTACTCATGGGCGATGAAGCGGGACGCACTCAAAAGGGGAATAACAACGCCTATTGTCAGGACAATGCTTTGAATTGGTTCAATTGGGATGCCCTGAATGAACACCACGAAATCTTCCGCTTCACTCAACGGATGGTTGATCTGATTCAGAATTTGCAGCTGTTTCAGCAACAGAATTGGTTAACCGTGACCGAGTCCTTCATCGAAGCACCTCACCTCATTTGGCATGGGGTCAAGCTATTTGAACCAGATTGGTCAGACCATTCCCACAGTTTGGCCTTCACCCTATATGACCCCGCAGTGGAAGAAGAGATTCATATTATGCTCAATGCCTATTGGGAACCCTTGTGTTTCGACTTGCCGCAGCCTCATCCCCATAGCCAGTGGTATCGCATCGTCAACACGGCTCGCCCCGCCCCCAATGACATTGTTGATGGCACGACAGAAGCAGTAAAAAGCCGCCAATATCTCCTAGCAGCCCGTTCTTGCGTGGTGTTGATGGCGCTATAGCAGTCACCAGTTCGGGTAGGACAAGACTGCGGAGCTACTTGGCGAATGCGCTGAGGGTCAGCGTGCGTTTCGGTGTCCTCAGCTAAGTAGCCAGCGCTACAGGTGCTGGCTTCGCTCGTGTTCAAACCATCGCGTGAGATCGCCTCAAGCACTTTTTGACGTCGGTCGTAGCTGTCGGCGTTGAACATGACGGTAGAGGTGGTCTAGAGCACTCCCCTATTTCGACACCTCCGTCCTCGCTGCATTGGCGACTGCTCCAGAAAGCCTGCTCTTTAAAGTGAAAAGACTTCGAGAGTTGCTTGAAAGTAGCGTCCCCGATTGCCAGGGTTTTGGACTGCCAAACCCTGGCCGAAAATTGTTTTTCTTGGGGAGATTATTTAAGAGCAGATCTCTTACCGCCAGGGTTGGGTGACGCGGCTGAGCTGTTCATATTCGGCAGCAGACATGGCCCAACCGAGGGCTCCAGCATTTTGGCGCGCCTGTTCAGCGTTCTTCGCGCCGGGAATTGGCACCACATTACCGCCACCAATGAGCCAGTTGAGCGCTACCTGAGCCGGAGTTTTGTCGTGGGCTTGAGCGATCGCCTGCAGCGTTTCAAGCACCAGCGCAATTTTAGTCAGGCCAGATTTGCTAAAGCGAGGGTTGAGTTTTCGGGCGCCTTCAGGAGCTTGATAATTGACCGCCGTATATTTGCCGGTGAGCAGGCCTTGCGCCAGCGGGCTGTAGGCCAGAATGTTGACATTCAGCTGACGGGCCTTATTTAGCACGCCGTTGGTCTCAATCTGGCGATGCAGCAGCGAATACTGTACCTGATTGACGGCAAGGGGTACGCCCCGTTCAGCCAGATAATCGTGGGCCATTTGCATTTGTGCTGCAGAGTAGTTGCTGACCCCCACCGCTTTGATGCGTCCTCGTTTCACCTCATTGGCTAGGGCATTCATGAGGTCTTTTTGGCCCAGGAAAAAGTCTAGCGGCCAGTGCACCTGATAAAGATCAACGCAGTCTAGCTGCAGACGGGTCAAGCTAGCCGTCAACGTCTCAGCAACGGCCTGAGCCGACCAGCGCCACGGCAGAGGAAAGTATTTCGTCGCCAAGAAAACCGGCTGGTCAGTGCGCTGCAAAAAGCGCCCAATTAACCGTTCTGATTCTCCGAGGCCATACACTTCAGCAGTATCAAAAAAGTTGGCTCCGGCCGCGATCGCGACCGCAAACGCCTCATATAAATCGGCCTCGGTATAGTCTTTGCCATAGCTCCAAAACAGGGAATCGCCCCACGCCCAAGTGCCTACCCCCAGTGCTGGAATCGTCGGGCCATCGGGAGTTAGCGAGATCACCTGTGGGGCAGACTGAAACGGTGCATTCATACAGTGCTCAATCAAACCAATGGGTTGCTGGGAATCTGTGGATCGGACTCTGGCTGAAGCGGCAAACTAGACAGCTACGGTCCGGAAAAAATCGCTTCTTCTAAATCTTGACGACTCAGCGAATATTTGAACACCCGCTGTACGTCTTCGCTACTGGCTGGCGCGTTGAGATAGCGTACGAGAATTGAATCCACTTCCAGACTAATGTCGGCAGTCCAGTCAGTTTTTTCAACATGCCATTCGTGAAGTTCTTCAGGATTTTGACGGCACCCTTGCTCGCGTAACCACTGCTCAATTTCCGACAGGGGATGGTTATAGAGGGGCGTCTCAGCGCTGGGCATGACCATAGGGCACAAACACACGGTTATGAAGTGAACTTAAATTATTTTCGGAGAAAGGCTATTTGACGGCAAGGGTGGACGAGATTTCGTATCATCCAGGGGGCGCATCGGTGGCGCTGGCGCTGGCGGCTCGGCATCAACAGTGGGCGCTAGTGACGGTGAAACGGGGGCAATTTCTGGGGTTGGCGGCGCAGCTAACACCGTGGGTTGGCTGACATCAGGGTGCAACACGATGGTGCCTTTAGCCCAGCCGACCGTAAAGACCAGCACCAAGCACCCCACAAACGTCACGCCTAAGATGAACAAGGCAAACATTTCCCCTGGTGACAGAGGGCGATCTGTCGGGTCGAGATAGGCGCTGTCTTTGGCCGATTGGCGGCGTTCTGAGGCGGGTCGGTTGAGGTAATTCGGCGCTTGCATGACGGATAGCTTTGAAATACCGATGCTGTAGTCATAGGCTAACCGGGCCTGAGGGTTGCTCAAGGTAGCATAGGCCTCGTTCAACACTTTGAACTTTTCGGTCGCGATCGCCGCCGACAGCGTTGTGGTATCCGGATGATAAAGCTTGCTGAGATCACGATAGGCGCGCCGAATTTCCTGCGGGGAAGCGGTCGGCCTCACCTGCAAGAGGATGTAGTGATTGGGGGCGGTCTCTTGGTTGGTCATCGCCTGCCCTCGCTAACACTGGGCCAGTTCGTAATGCTCTCCGCGGGTGAGGCGAATTTGCGCTAAGGCAAAAATGACCGGAATCACGCGACCGTGGTTGGTGGCAATCGCCCGCCAGCCTAAATCGGCAAAAAACCAAGCCCACATGGCTGGTCCCAAAACCGCAAAAAAGCTGCGGGTCGCGGTGTATCGCGCCGCGTTCATCGCCATGCCTCGCGACGCCATGCTAACAGCGACCCGACTGTGAATCTGCCCGGCCAGCGTCAATCCGCCCCGCTTCAATGTTTGAGCGGCTACCTGCCGCCGGGCCATCTGCACCGCGAACTGGCGAGCAATTTGCTGCAGCAACCAAGGGCGCACCACCGTACTCACGGCGATCGCGCCGCTACCTTTTACCAACAGCCCGAGAGGATTTTTTTGCAGCGGCAGGGGCAACGTCTGATATTCCGCACTGCCTACGATGGATTTTTGAACTTGGCGCTGCAGCAGCCGTTTTTCCGATTTAGGCAGTCGTTTCCAGGCTTTTTCCATCACGTGCAAAAACACTTCGGCCTCTAAATCAGTCGTCGAGAGGCAGTCAGAGTAAGCAATCCTCAGATGCTGGCACACCTGAATCAACGCCTGACGATAGGACACGCGATCGCACCCCCCCGCAATCACCGTCAGGCCATCGGCGGCCAGGTAGCGAAACCGTGCTTCGAGCTGATCCAGCCAAGCCTGCCGTCCCGCCCGCTGCACGTCTGCCAGTTGGGGGGCACACATATAGTCCAGAGGGTTCAACTTGGGGCGAAACAATAATTCTGTCAGCGCCTGTAGTTCGTCATCCGTCGCGAGCTCAAGGGCAGAACGCAGTTCATCCACGACAAGGTACCCGGTTGTGTCAAAATCGTCTGTCTTATTCTAAGCACTCAGCTGAAACCCGCGCAAAAGGATGCGAAATGTTCGATGCAGCTCGAATCAGGTGATAGCGTATGAAGCAGCCGTGCTCAGCAAAACAACATGACCCTTCAAGATGTGGCAGTGGTGGGGGCCGGCCTCGCGGGCTTGATCTGTGCCCGGCGATTACAACAGGCGGGTTACGCCGTCATCGTTTTAGAAAAGTCTCGCGGCCTGGGCGGTCGCATGGCCACACGGCGCATTGACGGCAGCCCCCTCGATCATGGCGCGCGCTACGTGCAACCTCAAAGCGAACCGCTCCGGGCGCTGACGCAGCACTGGCTCGATCAGCAACTTTTAACCCCCTGGCAACCCCATACCTATAGCCTTGATCGCTCCGGCCAGCTCCAATCTGATCGCTTAGCCAGCCCTTGCTATGTTGCCCCTGCGGGCATGTCAGCCCTGGGCAAAGCGTTGGCCACTGGCCTCACTGTGCACCGACAGCAGCGCGTCACCGCGATCGCCCCGGAGCGCGATGCAACTTGGACGATCACAACCACGCGCACCGACGATGGGGCCACTGTTACCCATCACGCTAAGTCGCTCGTCTTAGCCATTCCAGCCCCGCAGATTGCCGATTTGCTGGCCCCGTTGTCTGCGATCGCCGCCATCGCTGAAATGCAGCAGGCAATCACTGCCGTCACCTACGCTTCCTGTCTAACGGTGATGGCCCAATACTCAACCCCATTCACTTCAAAGTCTCCAGCTCCGCTGCCCTGTCCGCCCACTGCCCCCTGGATGGTCGCAGGTCATGATGAGACGCCGTTCTTTTGGGTCGGGCTCGACAGCAGTAAGCGGCAGGTGCCAGGACTCAATGTCGTCTTGCATAGTAGCGCTCACTTTGCCAACAAGTGGCTAGAGGCCCCCAACCTACAGCCCGCCGGAGAAGCGTTGTTGATGCAGGCGGGAAAGCTGATTGCCCCGTGGCTAGCTCATCCCGATCGCTGGCAAATCCATCGTTGGCGCTACGCCAGAGTCACCACTCCCTGTCGTGATCGCGTCCTCACCAGTTCAACCCCGGCACCGTTGGTAGCCTGTGGTGATTGGGGGGGCGATCGGCAGCTCGATACGGCTTTAGAGTCAGGCTGGGCAGCGGCAGCGGCAATTCATGCTCACTTCAGCGACAATCCTCTCCCGGATTTCCCCATCGGATTATTTTGAGGTTGAACCATCAAGGTCAATGCCCGATTTCCAACTTCGCAGACCTCATAGAGCCACGTAACTGTGTGGTGCTGTTTGAGGATGATACTTGGCAACGGACATGTGCCACTTTGACCGGCTCAACAGCTAGCTGATCCCTAGAAAGTGAGATTAAATAAAGAAAATTTGTCGAAAGGCCCAAATCTAGACTGTTGATCTTGCATTTCTGCATTCCAACCACCGCATTCCAAATTCTCATTGCATGACAGAACCGGGCAAATACCACGGGCAGTGGCTCAAAGCCAAAGAGGTCATGCAGCTCTATGCAGTGGGAGAGCGTGACTTTCGCGGTGCGATTTTGCGGGGCGGCAACTTTAGCGGTGCAGATTTGTCAGGAGCTGACTTCAGCGGTGCCGATATTCGCAGTGCCCAGTTTGTCGAGGCAACCCTGCAAGGGGTGACGTTTTGCCAGGCTAAAGCAGGCTTACAGCGACGGTGGTTTGTCGGACAACTAGCCTTAGTAATGATAACTGCGGCCATGTCAGGAGTTTTGCAGGGGTTTGCAGGCGCTTGGCTTGGTTTTCTGTTAGTCGTAGGCAGCCTTACAAATTTCTCAGCTGCGATCACAGGAATTGTCTTCATTGTCATCATGCTGTTTGTGATCGCTCGCCAAGGCTTTACTCTCAAAGCGATGGGGAGTGTCACTGTCGCTTTCGCTTTCGCTTTCGCTGCTGCTTTCGCTTTTACTGGCGCTGGCGCTTTTAGTGTCACTGGCGATGTCGCTGTTGCTGCCGCTTTCGCTATCGCTATCGCTGTTACTGTTGCTGTCGCTGCCACTTTCACTGGCGCTGTCGCTGCCGCTGTTGCTGTTGCTGTTGCTGCCGCTGTTGCTGTCGCTTTTGTTTTCGCTAACACTGGCACTGGTCCTGCCGCTTTCGCTGGTCCTGTCACTTTCGCTGGCCCTGTCTTTTTTCTGTCGCTGTATATTAATCGCCGTATCCACCAAGACGACCCCAGATTTGCTAATCTTCGCGTGATTGGTCTTGCCTTTATCGCTCTCGGCGGCACGACGTTTAGCGGTGCCGATCTCACCGGGAGCAGCTTCATCCGGACTCACCTCAAAAGCGCTAACTTTGCCGATTCTCCCCAGCGCTCTACGCTTCTCGCTGGTATCCGCTGGCATGATGCTCAAAAACTTGATCGCGCCCGCCTCGGCATCAACAACCTGCAAGATCGTCGCGTCCGCATCCTGCTCACCAGCCTCAACGGCATTGATCAAGACCTCACTAATGCCGACCTGCAGGGCGTAAACCTGGCTGGTGCTCAGCTGCACCGCAACACTCTCAAAGGCGTAAACCTCAACGGGGCCACCCTCGCCGGGGCCGAACTCCACGGGGCCAACCTGACTGAGGCCCAATGCATCGGCACCGACTTCACCGCCGCGCAACTCACCGGAGCCTGCCTCGAAGCCTGGAATATCGACGACACCACCATTCTCAGAGACATCGACTGCCAGTATGTGTTCTTAAAAGCAGAGCCCGATGCTCAAGGCGATCGCGAACGCCGCCCCCACGATCCTGACAAAATCTTTCAACCCGGCGACTTCGAGAAATTTTTCAAAGAGATGCTCGACACGGTACAGATTCTCATCCGCAATGGCGTCGATCCCGGCGCTTTCAAAGCGGCTTTCGAGCAGGTGATGGCAGACAATCCAGCAATTACTCGCGAATCGGTTCAAGCGATGGAAAAGCAGGGCGATGATGTGCTGCTCACCCTGCAAGTCCCAGAAGGCATTGACAAAGGCCAGGTCGAGCGCAGTTGGGATGACGGCTATCAGCGCGGGCTTAAAGAAGGTTACAACAGTGGCCTGCTCGAAGGCCAGACTCAGCGGGCCGATGATGTGAAAGAAGTCGCGTTAGGCTTCGGGCAATTACTGTCTTCCATTCAAATCACCAATATGAACAATCCGATCAATACCGGCGACGGGGGCTTCATTAATACAGGCAGCATGCAGGGCAACGTCGTCAATCTGGGAGAACTCAGCGGTCAGATCACTGTGCAAATTAATCAGTTGCCGGATACCGTTCCCGATAGCGATCAGCCCAATCTCAAAAGCCTGCTGACCCAACTGCAGCAAGCGACCGCAGCCGATATCGAACTCACCGACGACGAAAAAGCCGAGGCCCTGGGCGAGGTGGCGAAGCTGGCAAAAGCCGGGACAAATCCAAAAGACAACGCGATGCAGCGGATGGCCAAACGGGCTACCGACGCCCTCAAATCCATCACGGAACCGCTGACGGAGGCGTCGAAGTTAGCAGAAGTCTGCCAATCTCTGCTGCCAGCGATTCTGACCCTGTTTTAGCGTTACTTAAACAGTCTGGTGCTGGCTAGGAACATCCCGACTAGCATAAAGACAAAGCGTCTAGTTGAGGATTCGGCCATGACTTTGAACGCCACCGAGTACAAATACATTCAACTAGACGCAGCGGGTACGGCAATGATTGCTGGTAGCTCCATGAAAGTGGTCGAGCTGATCATCTCTCATCTGGCCTATGGCTGGAGCCCCGAGGAGCTGCATTTTCAGTATCCTCACATCAGCTTGAGTCAAGTTTATTCCGCGCTCGCCTATTACTGGGATCATCAACAGGCGATGGATGCCGACATGCAGCAACGGTTAGAACGCGTTGCGGCCCTTAAAGAAGAAGTCCCTGCTGCGATCGCGGCAAAATTACAATCCCAAGGATTGTTGCCTTGAGCGTCCGTTTCTATATGGACGAAAATGTACCCAGGCAAATCACCACCGGGCTTAAACTACGCGGCATTGATGTAATAACAGTTCAAACCGATGGCCGCTCCGGTCTAGTTGATCCTGAAGTTTTGCGGCGAGCAACGGAACTAGAGCGAGTCCTGTTTTCCAGGGATGATGATTTGGTCGCGATTGCTCATGCCTTGCAAAAACAAGGTTCGCCATTCACCGGAGTGATCTATGCTCATCCCCAAATGGCCAGTATTGGTGACTGTGTCAGAGATTTAGAATTGATTGCTAAAGCGTGTGATCCAGCAGACTGTTGCGGACAAGTGCAGTTTCTCCCGCTGTGAAACCGGCAGCAGTGAGCTGTTGCTAAATCCCCAGATCGCCCCTTCGCCGTTCAAAATAGGGATATTCCTCACTTGCGAGCATTCCTCTCTCACTAATGGTGCGATTGCAGGCCAGCCCAACGGATATTGACGATGAGGCGATCGCCCTCACCGCCGAACAGATTGCCGCGCTGGATGCCCTGAACGAATTTGTGCACAGCACCGAAAAGCTGTACCTGCTCACCGGCTATGCGGGCACGGGCAAAACCACCCTGCTGCAAATTTTCGTCCAGGGGCTGCGAGAGCAGGGGGACGATCGCACCATTGTGCTGTCGGCCTTTAGCAACAAAGCCACCAAAGTCTTGGCTCGCATGGCCGATCAGTGGCAGCTCGAAATTGACGCCATGACCTGCTGCAAACTGCTCGGGTTGCGGCCCGTGGTGAATGAAGACACCGGCAATCAAGAATTTCAGCTCGATCGCCAACAGGGCAGCCAGGTCGATCGCTACCGTCTGATCATCGTGGACGAATGCTCGATGGTGAACGAGGAGCTATGGCGGCTGTTGGTCAGTGCCGTGTCGAACCTCTACGGCAGCACCCAGATTTTGTTTGTCGGCGACTCGGCCCAGTTACCGCCGGTCAACGAGTCAGAGTCAGCCTGCTTTCGCGAAATTTTGCACAAGTCAGAACTGACGGAGGTGGTGCGCTATGGCGGCGCGATCGGCGTGATTGCCGAAGACATTCGTCGTAACTTAGAGCGAGATCGCTTTCCACGCTTTCAGAGTGATACGAATCACGACCAGACCGAAGGCTGCTTTGTCTTGCCCCGCCCTGCTTGGGAGCGGCTGATGCTGCGAGCATTTACCAGCGATGCCTATCAAATCAATCCCGATCAAGTGCGCGCCTTAGCCTACACCAATCGCCGCGTTATGCAGCTGAACCAAAAGATTCGCCGCGCCATTTACGGCCCTACGGCCCTACGGTTTGTGCCCGGCGAGCGATTGATTGCGCTGAATCCCTGTTTAGATGATGAGGCGATTATTTTGCCTACCTCCGCCGAATGTGAAGTGCTCGAAGCGCGCCGCAGTCGCGATGGCGAATGGCCGATTTGGCTGTTATCAGTGCAGACCGAAGACGAGGAGTTTCGCACCTTGCGAGTGCTGCACGAGTCAGGGGAAAGTGAACTCAAGCTCAAGCTCGATCTGCTCGCTCGCGAAAAACGCTGGATGGAGTTTTGGGACTTCAAACAACATTTCCACGAGGTCGATTACGCCTACAGTCTGACCATTCATAAAAGTCAAGGCTCGACCTTTCAGGACGTGTTTGTCGATCTGCCCTCCATGCATGCCAACCGCAACATCATCGAGCGGAACCAACTGTGTTACGTCGCCTTTACCCGCGCTGCTAAGCGGTTGTTTATTTACCCCTAAAGCTCGTTTTACCCAAGATTGATCACTGCCGCAGGAGCCGTTGTGACCGCTGGGCATCGATGACCCGTGTGAGCGATCACCGCCAGGTTCAATGAGCGAACAGCTCAGATCCTCGAGAGCAATCGGTCAACCCGAGTTACCAAAACACCGCAAAAAACGCGATAACGCCTGGTATCACGTGAATATACGGCTTTAACAGCCTGATCTGGCTGGGCACTTTAGATCATGCAGGTCGCAAGCAAAAGAGCTGGTTATGCCCAAAACGATATCAATCCGCAGCCGTATTTCGGGTGGCTATGCAATTGTGTTGGCAATCTCTTTTACGGGCACTACAGCTGGCCTCATTGTGGGTCATTTGGCCTATGAGCGCTCTTTTAAGTCCTCTCAAGCAGCGACTGCAGAACGCAAGCTCATTGATGACATTCAAACTCAAATTTTGTATCACCGGCCTAATCGCCAGTTAGGCCCCTACATTGAAGAGCCGGCGCAGTTTCAGCAGCAGGGGCAGCTGATGCTCAATCGGTTGGAAAATCTTCAACAGACTTTGCAAACTCACAAAAAACTGCATGCCAATACAGAACAGCACCATGAGATCATCACGGAGCTAGAGATCGCGATGGCAGCAGAGACCGCTGAAGCTTCCACCCACACTGCTCACAGTGACGCTTTACAGCATGCCAAGCATACCCATCGTGGCCCAGAGGCTTATCTCAATCATACGCATCCTTTGCTGACTAACTTTGCCCCCACTGTCGAGGACTTATATATCGAGACAGAGCAGCTCCTGAATGAGATCAACGACTTGGGCACAACGCCGCAAGCGGTGGCTCAGGCCCGCCAAAAACTGCTGGCACTGACCCAGGGGGAAACCTTTGCCAACTTTATTGGTTTCGCCGATCAGCTGGCACTGGCAAGAAACCACATATCTCGCCAAGAGGAAGCCGCCGAAACCGCTCAAAGACAGGCGGCAGTCTTGCAAGCGCTCATCATCCTTGGCAGTGCAGGACTATCGGTGTTAATCGCGATGGCCGTTGCTTTGTATGGCAGTCGCACCATTACTCGTCCCCTCATGGCAGTCACTGACGTCGCTAGCCGCGTCACGACAGAAAACGACTTTAGTTTGCAGGCCCCAGTGGACCGCTTAGATGAGGTGGGTCAGCTCGCCAGCTCTCTGAACTTGCTCATTCAGCAGGTGCAGCAGCTCTTGAGCCAAGTGGAGCAGCGAAACACTGATTTGTCGGCGGCGTTGACGCAGGTGGAAGAACAGCAAATTCAGCTGATTCAATCAGAAAAAATGTCAAGCCTGGGTCAGCTCGTAGCGGGAGTGGCCCATGAAATCAACAATCCGGTGAACTTTATTCATGGCAATCTGGCTCATGTGAGAACGCATATCGAAGACGTCATGCTGATCATCCGTGAGCTAGAAACCCGACATCCCGATGCGATCTCGGAACTTGAACAAACCTATGAAGACGTTGATCTCGCTTTCATTCAAGCGGATCTGGGTAAGATTCTCAGCTCAATGCGCGTCGGCACCGATCGCATTCGTCAGATTGTGCTGTCGCTGCGCAACTTTTCGCGCTTAGACGAGGCCGAGTGCAAAACCGTTGATCTCCATGAAGGGCTGGAAAGCTCGCTGATGATTTTGCAGCATCGCCTCAAGGCCAAGCCTGATCGCCCAGCCATTACGGTCAATCGCCACTACGGTAAGCTCCCCCCAGTGCAGTGCTATCCGGGACAACTCAATCAAGTAGTGCTGAATATTTTGACCAACGCGATCGACGCCCTGGACGAACGCCATCACGCTGATGCCAATCAAGTCTCCTTGACCATCACCCTCACCACCCGCGAATGGCAACCAGGCTGGGTTGAAATCGCGATCGCAGATACCGGTGGTGGCATGACAGAAGATACCCAAGACCAGCTGTTCAACGCTTTTTTCACCACTAAGCCCGTCGGTATCGGCACCGGTATTGGCATGTCGATTAGCCATAAAATCATCACCGAGATTCACCACGGCATGATCGATTGCACCTCGACCCTGGGCGTCGGGACAGAATTCTTCATTCGCATTCCAGTCAAGCCCCCAGCCGAGTCGCCTCAGGTGGCCGAATTGAGCCGGGCCGCCAGGGGGAGCGAGTCTTTGTTGGCTCGATAAACTACTGGTAGCGATATCGCAAACCGTCTGCAAATTCAGAAGAACGGTATCAATCCGTAGGCAATCAGCTTCTCAGCGGCCCATTGCTTTGAGTATCAGCAACTACAGAACTGCTGAGACAGATGCGCCCTTAATAAAAGTGGCCCTAAACCTGGGATATCGCCTGTGACCCGTTTAGCGTCCCAAGATTTGGATGTCGCTCGGCTTTTGTTTGACCTGAAGCGGTGCGGCGAGCTGGTGAATCGGTTTACAGGGTGGCTCCAGGCGGACGAGATCGCGGCCTGCGTTACCGATGAGCTGGTTGCCACCTTTGGCTGTGCGTTTGCCCGCCTGTGGCTGGTCGAAGCGGATCGTAGCGCCCTGCGGCTGATGGCGTCTTCGGGACTCTACACCCGGCTCGACGGCTCATTTGCGCGGGTACCGATGGGTTCTTTCAAGGTGGGCAAAATCGCCCAGCACTGTATTCCCTTTCTCAGCAACTGTCTGGCCGATGAAGTCTGGGTCAAGGATCGCAGTTGGGCGATCGAACAGCGCATTCAAGGATTTGCCGGTCTGCCGCTAATGGCTCAGGGGCAGGCGATTGGCGTGTTGGCCGTGTTTAGTCACGAGCCGATGGGGCCGGAGTTTTTAGAAGTGCTGCAAATGCTGAGCCTGTCGGTGACCGGTGCCCTAGCCAGCGCCGTCAATCACCAGGCAGCCCTCTCAAGCAGGTTGAAAGTTGCCGATTCAACGACCCTGTCAGAACAGCTAGGCAATTTGTTAGGGCGACAAAAGCTGAGCCTGCTCGGTACCGAACAACCCCTCCCGTCTGCTCTGACTCAGCTGCTCTTAAAGCTCGGTCACCAGCTGGCCCAGTTATCTTGTCAATATTGTCGTCTGGTCTATGGGGTCGACGAAGTGATCTTAGAAGCCATGCTGGTAGATGCCCAGCCAGATTTGGCGGATCAGCTCCAAGACATCACCCACAGTGCTCAGCTCAGCGGCGGCACCCTCAAGATGCAGTCAGACGCCAACCAGGCCATTGTGCAGGTGCGGCTGCAACTGCCGCTACAGCCGCCGGTATCCCCCCGTGACGTACCTTCACCCTTATCAGAAAGGGAGCGGGAAGTGATTCAGCTGCTGGTCGCTGGACATCGCGATCGCGACATTGCCAAGCAGCTCTATATCAGTGAGCGCACCGTCAAGTTCCACGTTAAAAACGTGCTGACCAAACTGCAGGTTAAAACTCGTATTCAGGCTGTTTACACTGTGGCTCAAGCCGGGTGGCTTGACCGCCCCGCTGCCCCCAGCAATAGCTAAACGCCCGCGTTAAACCCCCATGATGTAGCCACCTAGTGCCAGCTCGTCAGCGGCGTAGGCGGCACAGGTGGGCGACGGGTGGGACAGCTGGTGCCGGAGAGCAATCCGATCGGCGAGATATTGCGCATCGCGAGCCACGCCCGAAAACCGGCCCGACCCCCAGGTATAGAGCCAGGGCAGCCCTAAAAAGTAGAGCCCGTCGACGGCAGTGACGCCGCGATCGTGACCGGGGTAGCCGCGCCCGTTAAACACCGGCGCATCGATCCAGCTAAAGTCCATAAGATAGCCAGTGCCCCAAATCACCGTGCGGATGTTGGCCGCTTGGAGATCCTGCTGCAGTGGACTGGTTGCGGGCTCCCAAACGGGCTGGTAGAGCGGCTCAGTCGGCGCGTCAATATGGTTCGCGTCGATATAGCGATCGATGGTTTGCTTAATGCTCTCGGCCACCGCGTCAGCTTGGTCGAGATTGCGTTTGAGGTTGTCGGCAAAGGTCAGCAGCGGCCCCTGAATATCGGCTAGTTTGCCGTATAGCTGCATGCCCTCTTGGGCAAAGTGGCGCAGGTCAATTTCACGGCCACCGCCCCGCCCGGTCACGTAGTGGTTGGTCTTAGTCCGCACCGCCTCTTTTTGCGGGTGCTCGTGAATGGGTAGGTCGTAATAGCCCATCTGATCAAGCCAGTCCACCACGTCCTTACCCCGGTATTGGCGGGGCGATCGCGGTGCACTGCCCACGCATAGATGCACCTGTCGCCCCGACAGATGCAGGTCTTCAGCGATTTGGCAGCCCGATTGCCCCGTACCCACCACCAGCACGCCCCCTTCGGGTAGCGCATCGGGGCTTTTGTATTGCGAAGCATGGAGCTGCGTCACATCGGCAGGTAGTCGCTCGGCCATACGAGGCACTTTCGGCTGGTGATAGCCGCCCGTGGCCACCACCACCTGGTCAGCCGTGTAGTCACCCAAACTGGTCGTCACGGCAAAGTGACCAGTGGCCGCGTCGTACTGCACCTGTTCCACGGCCACCCCTTCGTGCAGCGGTGGATCAAAAGAACGCGCATAGTCTTCGACGTATTGCACGATCTCGTCGCGTTGCATAAACCCATGCGGGTCGCTGCCCGGATAGGCATAGCCCGGCAGCGTGCATTGCCAGTTAGGGGTCACCAGGCAAAAGGTATCCCACCGCTTCGATCGCCAGGAATGGGCAACTTTTTCTTTTTCAAAAATCAGATGATCGATCCTGAGCTGCTTGAGGCAGTAACTCATTGAGAGCCCAGCCTGCCCACCACCGACAACAATTACCGAAGTATGTGAGGCCATAGGAAAAAACAGAAAAAAGCATAGACAGAGCGATCGCAAATCAGGCAAAACCCTGATCACCCTCGTGTTTGCAACCATAGAAAGGTCACCCCAGGCTTCCTGTATCAGTCACTACTAAAACCCAAAACCTCGTTCGACAGACAGGCTCCCCCACCGGCAATCGGTTCAGCCCAAACGCGATCCCTGCACTTTTAGACAGGTTTGCGCCCAAATATCGCTCTATTTTCTCCAAACCAAAATGCCCAACTGTCCCAATTGTCAGGCTTTCTGACTCTGTAACAACAGATACGAGAAAGCGGCTGGAGCCCGCCTATTCTGCTACCAAATTCATCTTGGGAGTGATTAAAAATGCCTGAAGTAACGACCCCGGCCCATCAGACCGGTGACTTTTTTGTTGACTATGAAGAAAAAGTCTTTCCCGATGTTCAGGCAGAGCCTGGCGAAAAAGCCCTCGTCACTTTCCACACCGTCGCCTTTGAAGGCTCCATTGGTCTAGTTAACCTGCTGCAGGCCACCCGCCTGATTCGCAAAGGGTTTGAGACCTCAGTGCTGCTCTACGGCCCTGGTGTGACTCTGGGCGTACAGCGCGGCTTCCCGAAGATTGGCGATGAAGCGTTCCCCGGTCACCTGGCGATGAACAACCAGCTGATCAAAGTGATGGAAGAAGGCGGCAAGGTCTACGCCTGTCGGTTTGCCCTCCAAGCCCTCTACGGTCACGGCGAGCCTTCGCTGATTCCTGGCATCACGCCGATCAACCCGCTCGATGTGCTCGACATTGTCCTCATGCACCGTAAGGATGGCGCGTTTATTCTCGACACTTGGACGATGTAGCCAGACGGGAGAAGGAAGAGGCCGCATAGGGGGAAGTATGGACGCGACTCAAACGGTAAGGGCGGCGGCGGTGCAGCTATCACCGGTTTTGTATAGCCGCTCAGGGACGATGGAGAAGGTGTTGCAGGCGATTGACGAGGCGGCCCTGGAGGGCGCTTCGCTGGTGGTGTTTCCGGAAACATTTGTGCCTTATTACCCCTACTTTTCATTTGTGCTGCCACCGGTGCTGATGGGGCAGGAGCACATGAAGCTCTATGAGGAAGCGGTGACCATACCGGGGCCGGAAACGGCAGCGGTGAGTCAGGCGGCCAGAACCCATCAGATGGTGGTGGTGCTGGGGGTAAATGAGCGCGATCGCGGCTCCCTCTATAACACCCAGCTGATTTTCGACGTCGATGGTCAGTGTTTGCTGAAGCGACGGAAAATCACGCCTACTTACCACGAGCGCATGGTGTGGGGGCAAGGGGATGGTAGTGGCCTGCAGGTGTGTGAAACGGCGGTGGGTCGGGTCGGGGCTCTGGCCTGCTGGGAGCATTACAACCCCCTCGCCCGCTATAGCCTGATGGCGGGCCACGAAGAGATTCACTGTGCCCAGTTTCCGGGGTCGATGGTAGGCAATATTTTTTCGGAGCAGACGGAAGTGACGCTGCGACACCACGCTCTGGAGTCTGGCTGCTTTGTGGTGAATTCCACCGGCTGGCTGACGCCAGAGCAGGTGGCGGCGATCGCCCCCTCCGAGGGCCTACAGAAAGTGCTGCAGGGCGGCTGCTACACAACCATCATCAGCCCCGAAGGGGTGCATCTGTGTGAACCGATTCGGTCAGGGGAAGGCATCGCGATCGCGGATCTCGATTTCTCCCTCATCACCAAACGCAAGCGCATGATGGACTCCGTCGGGCATTACGCCCGTCCCGATTTGCTACAGCTGCAGCTCAACACCACGGCTTATCAGCCGACCAGCAGCCCCATCGGTAGTCCAGGACCAACCGGACCAACCGCCGTTCCCTGCGACCCAATCCCTGACGAACGCCCGGCGTCCCTCGAATCCGCCGCGTCGGTACCGAGCCTGCCGTAGGTGGTTCTAGCTTGCCTCGGTCACAAGCGGTCAAAAAATGATATTCACAGTTTTTTTCTCGTCAGACAACGAAGGCTGACGTGCTCACTGTCCTATTGACGTCCTATGAATTCACAACAGGTCATTACCGAACTCCAAACCCAGGGGCTCAATCTGGTCTCCGAGGCTGGGGCCTTAGGGCGTAAAGGCGGTGCGGGACCGTCGGATCACAAAGCCATTACCCTGGGCGAGACGACCGTGATGGTGCCGGTCTACACTGACGGCGCTGCACAGTCACCCTATTCCCTGCGCTCAACACCGACTGGCGAACATCTGTTGGTCAAAGATCAGCAGCCCATTGCTACCCTCGATTTTCCCCATCAGCCCCGCTTTTACGGGCTCAACACCGCCAACGGCATTCCCTACTGGAAGATTGCCCTACTCCACAGTCACAACGTCCTCGCGACAACCGTTCTACAAACCTGCATCCGCTACGAAAATCGTAAAACTGCCTGCCAATTCTGCGCCATCGGTCAGTCTCTAGCGGCCGATCGTACCATTGCCCAAAAGACACCCGCCCAGCTCGCTGAGGTGGCTGAAGCCGCCGTCCGGCTAGACGGGGTCGAGCACATGATTATGACCACTGGCACGCCCAACGTCACCGACCGGGGCGCGGCTTACCTGACTGACTGTGCGACGGCCATTCGCGCCCGAGTTGATCTGCCGCTGCAGGCCCAGTGCGAACCCCCCGACGACTTTCGCTGGTTTGAGCGGCTGCACGCCGCCGGGGTAGACAGCCTGGGCATGCACCTCGAAGCGGCTGACCCCGCCGTGCGGGCCGCGATCATGCCCGGCAAGGCGAAAGTGCCGCTGTCCTACTACTTTGAGGCCTTTGCTGCTGCCGTTAAGGTGTTTGGTCGGGGGCAGGTCAGCACCTACCTGTTAGCAGGGCTGGGCGACAGCAAAGAAACGCTGTTGACCGTCAGCGAACAGCTCATTGCTCTGGGGGTTTACCCCTTTGTCGTACCGTTTGTCCCCATTGTGGGGACCCCGCTGGCCCAACACCCCGCCCCCAGCAGCGAATTTATGTACGAGCTGTATCAGACCATCGGGCAACAGCTCAACCAGGCCAATTTATTGTCCAGCGACATGAAAGCAGGTTGTGCCAAGTGCGGGGCCTGTTCCGCCCTGTCACTCTTTGAAAATGACTAGACTCCTCCCCACGCCCCTTCTCATCATCAGCCCAGACCCGCCACCCACATCATGACTAAACGTACCTATAGCTTTAAGCTCGCTCTTTCAGAGGCCGACCGGACTGACTACTTTCGGTTGCGCCAAGCGATTTTTTGCGACGAGCAGCAGCTGTTTGAACCACACGATCGCGACGACCTCGATACTGTGGCTTACCCCATCGTGGCCATTGCTCACCAGGCCGACCAGCCCAACCAAGTAGTGGGAGTCGTGCGCATTTACGAAACACAGTCTCGCCTCTGGTACGGGGGCCGTTTGGGCGTGCATCCTGAGTTTCGGCGGGTCGGGCGCATCGGCAAGGGCCTGATCCAAAAAGCGGTAACCACCGCCAACACCTGGGGATGTGATCGCTTTCTCGCCACCGTCCAACTGCAAAACGTGCGCTTCTTTACCCGGCTACACTGGCAGAGCCTAGAGCAAATCGACATTGTAGACCGTCCCCATCACCTGATGGAGGCCGACCTGGCCTTTTATCCGCCCACTGACCAACCCCGCCCGACCTTACCCAACCAGCAGGTCGCCTAGCGTCAGTGGCAGTCGATCTAACGGCTTTGATCACCTCGCTCCAGGGCTCCCTGAGCATTCTGGACAAGCGCGATATTCAGACGGCGGCGACGGCCATCGGCCAGTACGTCCGGGGCGTCACCGGTGAGCCCATTCGTCTGGGGGATGACTGTGCCGCCGTACCCGATGGCGATCGCTACCTACTGCTGGCGGCTGAGGGCATCTGGCCTCAACTAGTGAATGAATCACCCTGGTTTGCCGGCTGGTGCGCGGTCATGGTGAACCTGTCAGACATTGCCGCCATGGGGGGCACGCCCATCGCGGTGGTCGATGCCCTGTGGAGTCAATCGGAAACGATTAGTCAGCCGCTGTGGGCCGGTCTCACGGCGGCGGCGCGGGTCTATGGCGTGCCCATCGTGGGTGGCCACACCAACTGCCACAGCCCTTACAACGGCCTGGCTGTAGCGGTGCTGGGCCGAGCGCAGCAGCTAATCACCAGCTTCGTGGCCCAGCCCGGGGACGCGCTGATGATGGTTGTCAACCTGTCTGGACAGTACTACGGCGACTACCCCTTTTGGAACGCGGCGACAGCAGCCGAACCCGCTCAGTTGCGCCAGCACTTAGCGCTGCTGCCCAAACTGGCCCAAACTGGCCTGTGCCACGCCGGTAAAGATATCAGCATGGGTGGTTTGGCTGGTACGTTGCTGATGCTAGCCGAAGCCTCGGGGGTAGGCGCCACGCTGGTGCTCGATCAGGTGCCCAGCCCCACTGGAGTGCCGTTAGACCGATGGCTCACCAGCTTCCCCAGCTTTGGTTTTTTACTCAGCGTGCCGCCCGCTAATATGGCCCAGGTCGAGGCCTTGTTTGCTCCCCATGGTTTGATCTGCCAGCGGGTAGGTACTGTGACCAACGGGTCGCAGGTGTGGCTTCAGCACCAGGCTGAGCGTTGGCTACTGTGGGATCTGGCCACGCCACTGACCGGTTTCAGCTCCAGGGACGGGCGGTAATGTCACTCCGGATTGCTCTACTGACCTACGCCACTAAGCCGCGCGGCAGCGTGATTCACACCCTAGAGCTGGCCCAGGCGCTGGCAGATCTGGGGCACCAACCCCACGTTTTTGCCCTGGATAAAGACGGTCAAGGCTTCCACCGCAGCGTGACTTTTGCCGCGACGGCCATCCCCGCCAGCGCTTGTACGGGAGGCACCGATCAGCTCGTACAGCAGCGCATTGGTGAATTTGTGCAGTTCTTTCGGCAGCATCTTCAACAAGATTCCTACGACATCTACCACGCCCAGGACTGTCTCAGCGCTAATGCCCTAGCTCAGCTCAAGGCAGAAAACCGCATTCCTCATTTTGTGCGTACCGTTCACCACATTGAAGCTTTTACCAGCCCCTACCTGCGCGACTGTCAGGATAAATCGATTTTTCAGCCGGATCGCTGCCTGTGCGTCAGTGACCTATGGCAGACCGTGTTGAGAAATGAGTATGGCATCTCGGCCCATCGAGTGATCAATGGTGTCAGCGATCGCTTTTCGCCCCAATCCAGCGGCACAGAATCAGCGATCGCCCAGGCTTACGGACTTACGGGCCAACCGATTTTCCTGACGGTCGGCGGTATTGAGCCCCGCAAGAATTCCATTGCCCTGCTCCAGGCGTTTTGCCAAGTACACACCCACCTGCCTAACGCCCAGCTCGTCATTGCCGGGGGAGCGACCCTGTTCGACTACCGCGACTACCGCGAAGAGTTCATGGCCCTGGCCCAATCGCTGCCTGAAGGGGCGCTAGTGCTGCCGGGAGTCGTGCCCGATGCCGACCTACCGGCCCTGTACCGGTTAGCGGATGCCTTCATCTTTCCCTCAGTTCAAGAAGGTTGGGGGCTGGTGGTGCTAGAAGCGATCGCCTCGGGGGTGCCGGTGGTAACCTCTAACCAACCGCCATTTACCGAGTTTTTGTCGGACGAGACGGCGCTGCTGGTGGAGCCAAAAGTTAGCCAGATCGCAACTGCCCTACAACAGGTGCTCGACCCAACAATTGCCCAGCGCCTCGTCACCAACGGCCCATCCCTCATCCAGCGCTATCGCTGGCGCACTGCCGCCGAGATGCATCTGACCTTGTATCACCAGTTGGTGATGCCGCCCTAAAGCCGCTCCGTAGTTGCCACCCGCCCTAAGCCCTCAAGACGCTCGACACACCCACGCTTAATCTCTTACAGCCATGCCCGAAATTCACTTTCAAATCCAATGGCCCAACGGCCAGCAAGAAACCTGCTACTCTCCCTCGCTCATTGTCAAAAAATACTTTCAACCCGGCGAAACCTATACCGTGGCCGACTTCCTTCAGCGTTCTCAGGAATCACTGAAAATTGCCAGCGATCGCGTTCAGGCCAAGTACGGCTTCCCCTGCGGTCGCGCCCTAGGTCAGCTCCAGAAAATTGAAACCGCTGCTCAGCAGTTTCTCGATCTCCCCGACGGTGAGGTGACTGTTCTCGCGTTTGATGAGTGAGCAGGTGAAACCCGGCTACTGCAAGGGATTGACCGTCATCGGGGAGCTGATGGCGGATATATCGATAGCACGGGAGCGCGGTTCGAACTGGAGTCTAGAACCAGACAGCGAACTGGTGAGCATGTGACTGAAGACTAAGACGCTAAAGCAGACGATTCAGAATGCCACTGCTGGGCGCGATCGCGAATCTCCTGCAAATCTTCCGGCTGCATCTTGTCCAGGTTCTTCAGAATAAAGCTCATGCGACCTTGCGACTGCAGCTTGTCGCGATGGCGATCTAAAAAGTCCCAATAAAAGAAGTTGAAGGGGCAGGCGTCATCGCCCGTTTTTTGTTTGTGATTATAGCGGCAGCCCTTGCAGTAGTCACTCATGCGGTTCACATAGTTGGCTGAAGCCGAGTAGGGTTTCGAGGCCAACACCCCACCATCAGCAAACAATCCCATGCCAATCACGTTAGTTTGCATCACCCAGTCGTAGGCGTCAATGAATGCCGCATGGAACCAGTCTTCGACTGCCTGCGGCTGCAAACCCGCAATCAAAGAAAAGTTGGCCAGAATCATCAACCGCTGAATGTGGTGGCCGTATCCCGTCCGCTTGACCTGGTTGATCACCTGATGCAGGCAATTCATATCGGTATCGCCTGTCCAGAAAAAGTCGGGGAGGGGGAGATCGTGGTCAAACCAGTTGCGATCGAAGTATTCCTCGTCCACATGCCAATAGAGACCGCGCATGTATTCTCGCCAGCCCATCACCTGACGAATGAACCCTTCCACGCTATTCAAAGGCAAGTCTTGGTCGTGATATGCCTGCTCCACGGCTTCGATCACTTCCAAGGGCTGCAGTAGACCAAGGTTCAAATAAGGAGACAGCAGAGCGTGCCACATCGTGTCTTCGCCCGTCACCATCGCATCCTGGTAAGGCCCAAAGGTGGTTAAACGAACGTTAATGAACTCGTCGAGCACCTGCAGTGCCTGCTCACGGGTGACAGCCCAGCGAAACGGCTCGATTTCTCCAAAAGTGTCAAAGTTGGCATTTTGAACGGCTTCAATGACGGCTTGAGTGATGTCGTCTGGGGCAAACGTCAGTGGTTCGGGCGTGTTGAGTTGGCCTTTGGGCGGTTTACGATTCTCTTTATCAAAATTCCATTGGCCGCCGACGGGGTCTTTGCCCGTCATCAAAATATCGAAGCGTTTGCGGCCTTCGCGATAGAAGCTCTCCATCAAGAGGCTTTTGCGGCTATTGGCCCAATCCTGGAAGTCAGCAACGCTCCACAGGAAATGGTTGTTCGGGATAATTTCGATGTCGCAGGATAAGTCCAGGGTTTGCAGAAATTGAGCAAAAGGGCGATCGCTGGGCTCCATGACCTGCAGGGTGGTGATGCTTTGGTCTTGAATCCACTGGCGCAGCGGCGTCTCGAAGTCTGCAGCGATTTCATAACTCACCGACCAACCGGCCTGCTGCAGTGCGGCTGCAAAGTGCCGCATGGCTGACCACACCAGTACCAATTTCTGCGCGTGGTAGCGCCGCTGCTGCCCATACTGGCGCGACTCAATCATCAGCACCGGCGTAGACGATTGCTGATTTTGACGATTGGCTAAGGCTGCCTGCCCGGCGTAAAGCTGATCGCCCAATACCCAAACGCCCGTCGTCATAGCTTGGCCTCACCGATAAATGCTTTCAGTATTGTGACGAGTTTTGGCGATCGCTGTCCGTTTTAGCCGGTTTAACAGGCTGCCGACTCCCCAAGATTTAGCCATAGTCAGCAATCCTACCAATCCAACCCACTGCCACTCACTCGCCCCCTGATAAAACTCGAAATCCCTTTAAGAATGGGTGTTTTACCCCATGATTTCGCAGTTGCTCCAGAATCAATGGCGGCAGGTATTAATCAGAACTCTACAAAGCAGCGACTGATGGGTGACTTTAATAAAGCAGCCACAAAGACCACCCAAGCAGAAGTTCAGCAAAAGCGCCATCGCCGTCACCACGGGCACTCCATAGGATTGAAATGTAGTTTGCATTCCCGTTTAGGAGATCCCTTCAATGACTGACACAATAACCACTCAAAATTCTTCTGCCATGAGCCGGATGTTGCCATGGGCACCTGCTGGTGCGATCGCGGCCAGCATCATTTGTGCTGCAGGCAGTGCTCAAGCTGCTCAGCTGTACGCCACTGACGTCGTGTATTACGACAACAACGGCACTAGCATGGCCAGCTTTCGCGACAATGTTGAGAATGCTTTGGGCTCTCCGGGCTTGACCGAAGATTCTAGCAACGGTTACAGCGGCAACAAAGACTTTCTCAGTCTGGGCATCAGCGGTCGAGCCGTGTTTGACTTTGGGCAATCCTTCTCGGGTGACGTGACCATTTGGGAAACGACCTGGGGCAACAAATCTAGCCAGAAGTCCTATGACGAGCGCATCGATATCTACTACGGCAACTTTGACTCAGTCACTGATTGGGAGTCACTGGCAGAAGACCTGAACCAGTGGACCTATGCGGGTGAGATTCTCAACATCGCAGACAACGCCTACAACACAGCTCAAGGTGCAACTAATGCCGGTGAAGCACCAGAAGGCATCTTTAACTATGTGCTCGTAGTCGATAAAACGACTCAAAAAGCAGACAGTCGAGATGGGTTTGACGTTAATGCGATTGCGGTCAATGGCGTTGATACCAAAGATGTGCCCGAACCCGCCTCTTTACTGGGTCTGCTCGTGGTGGGTGCAGTCGGCGGCTGCCGTTTCCTCAAGCGGTAGAGTCATTACTTTCTATCAGCCTTGAAGGGGACTACATTTTTTCAACGGCGAGGGTCTACACGACTCTCGCCGTTTCTAGTATTGGTGGCACTTGTCTCGACTTTCGCTGCCGTCTTTGCCTTGGGTAACAGATTCAGACTGGCAGCGAACCATATTGCAACCTTTTGACGTTTTTCGGGTCTCTACAGTTAGACGGTCATACTTAAAATTAGGCTTGAGACTAGGGATTAAAACAATTGTGGTTCTATTCATCCTCAGCTTGATTTACCCTTAGCAGCTAGCGATCGCACCATTCGTGAGCATCCTGGGGACTTTGCCTTATCGTTTCCTTTGCGGATTCTATCGCTACTGTGCTGAAGTTAATAAAAGGGATTGCAGAGTAGTTTTGCTGTATTTTTTAAAATCCTGCCTCCGCCTGAAAATCGTTATGGACATCGTCAAAGTGCTTTATCCGTCCGTTCTTAAAACGCTTACCGTATTGTTAGTTGTGGGGACTGGGGCAGTAGCACTAGCAGAACCCTATGTGCCGCCCGCTGGTTTAGGTGCCCCTGGTCGTCGCGAGAGTGCGGGGACGCGCGGCTGCGCCTTTGGCAATCCCGCCAACCTGATCGCATTGATGCCGACTGATAATGTGGGGCTCACGACAGCGGCTTATCCTCGGTTTTATTGGTATATGCCTACCACTCAGGCCAGTTTTGTGCGGTTTACTCTCGAAAAAATGGGAGAAGACACCGAGGGCATGGAAAGTGCTGAAGAAATCTATCGCACGCAATTTGCCATCACGGGTGAGCCAGGCATCATGAGCCTAGAGCTACCAGATACCGTGAGCCTGCCAGCCCTAGAGGCGGGCGATCGCTACCATTGGCAAGTCGCCGTCTTTTGCAATCCCGTCAGTGAAAATGGGGACCTCCAGATCGAAGGTTGGGTCGAGCGACAAGCCCCGGATGAAGATCTGCTTGCGGCGCTAGAGATGGCTTCTGAGTCTGAGAAAGTGGCGCTGTATGCCAGCAATGGCTACTGGTTTGATGTGGTTGATCAGTTGGCTACGCTGCAAGCTGAGGCCCCGGAAGATGCTGACCTGCAAGCCCGCTGGGCCGAACTGCTAGAGTCAGTAGACCTAGAACACCTGGCCAACCAGCCCTTTGTCAGCGTCGAGTAGTCGCTAGGGGCTCAACCGCTGATGCACCCAGCAGGCCGGTATTTAAACTAAAGGATGGGCGGCTAGCCACTGCCCGATGCGATCGCCCAGCGCCTGCAGCTCAGGTGCCGACGTGAAATAATGCACACAGGCCCGCACACAGTGGGGATGCAGCAACGTGCGCAGCAGAAAGTTTTCCGCTTCCAGCTCCGTCACGAGCTGGGTATGGGCTTTGGGCGAGGGTGTGCCCTCGGCTGTCAGAATTTGGAACGAGACTAACCCCGATGGCGGAGGCGTGGCAGTAATCATTTGCAGGCGAGGCAGCTGCCGCAGATGCTGCCACAGCTGCGCACTCAGCTGACAGAGGTGCTGATAGCGTTCAGTGGCTGTACCCCAGTCGCGGTGTAGGGCCATGGCCGTCTGCAGGCCGACCATCAGCGGATAGTCAGAGGTGGCGACTTCATAGCGTTGACCGGTGGGTTCCCAGCCGGTGGGCATCGCTTGGGCATTCGTCGTAATGCCGCGCCAGCCAATAAAGGTGGGGGCGATCGCGTCGCGCAGAGCCGGACGCACGTAGAGGCCGCCTAAACCCGCTGGCCCACAGCACCATTTGTGGCCAGTAAAGGCATAGAAATCCACCTCGGTCGCGGTCAGATCGAGGGGCATCATGCCCACCGATTGTGCTGCATCCACCAACACCCAAACGGGTTGAGACTGTCCGTGACAGCTGCGCACGATATCCGCCAATGGCAAGACCTGCCCCGTATTCCACAGCAGATGACTGATCACCAACAGTCGCGTCCGGGGCTGCAGAGCCGCCTCAATCACTGCCAGCGGATCGCCCCCCTGAGCCGTGGCCAACATCGGACAAATATCAATTTCCACCTGAAAGCGGCGGCTAATTTCCTCAACGGCGGCAATCACACCGGGATGCTCACAATCCGTCAACAAAATGCGATCGCCCGCCTGCCAATCGATGCCCCAAAGCGGAATATTGCAGCCCACGGTGACATTTTCGGTCAGAGTAATGGCATCCGTCGGCACTTGCAGATCTTCTGCAAAAGTTTGCCGCATAGTTGTGGCCGTTTGCTGAATCCAGTGGTAAATGCGACCAGAGAATGGCCCTTCGGTTTGGACCCGGAGATGAGCCTGATAAATTGCCTCGATCGCCGCTTGAGGCATCGGCCCCTGACCGCCAAAGTTGAAATAATGTTTGTGGGCCAACGCCGGGAACTGCTGCTGCCACTGCTGAGCCGGGTCGGTGAAATCGGAAGAAGGGCGAGAAACCATAGGCCTGAGAAAAACTGGCCTTTCTACTGTATCAGGGGATTTTAGGCCGCTACTGCCATCTGGCCCAGCGCTGACGGCGGTAATCTACCTGGATCGAAGGCTCAACTTCACGCTGTCAACCCCCATAATGCTGTATAACTGTCAATAGATTGCGGCTCAACATTCAGGCCCGCTGGTATCCGTCAACGCTGTTCAGTGCAAGACAATTGACGGCCCGCAGCCCGACTACTCGTCTCACAATTTCATGGCTTTAGCCTCTCTCAGTCACTCACCGCTGCTGCGAATGCGACCCAATCGGGCCGTTCAATCGTTGGTGCAAGATGGGCTCAAGCCGACGATGAGGATGCCTGATTTGATAGCCCGCCAGTTGCCTCCCTTTACCCGTTCCAGCGTTACTGTTGTCTGCTAGCTTCCCCCTACCACACCACGCTGTGTCTGGGGATGGCCACTCAACTCCCCCGACGACGCCACCGCGCTTAGACGCTGCCAACCCTCTACCAGCCAATATTCCTTCCCCCTCAACGTGGATCACCGATCATCTGTTACTGCAGTATCAGCGCTGTGCGCGGCGGGCCTATTTAGATACCCATCGCGATCGCACCCAGGCTGATCCGCCCAGCGATTATTTACAAAAGATCAAGCAAGATAGCGCCGAGCACCGCACGCTCGTGTTGGAAGATTATGACGGGTTTCAGCGGCCCCACTATCGGCGGGGCGACTGGCGGGCGGGGGCGCAAGCCACAATTGCGCTGATGGCTGCAGGGGCTGACTACATCGTCGGTGGGGTCCTGCTCGAAGCGGTGGAGCACGACACCTACCTGGTGAGCTGCCCCGACATTTTGGTCAAGCAGGGTGGCTGGTCGCTCTGGGGCGATTGGCAATATGCCCCCGTTGATATCAAACTCGGCAAAAAGCCCAAGCTTGATTATCAAATCGTGGCCGCGTTTCACGCCTCTGTGCTGGCTCACAGTCAAGGCAGTTGGCCCCATGAAAGCTGGCTGGCCCTGCGCGAGGGCCGCTATCACTCGGTAGATTTAGAGCAGCAGTTGCCGAAGTTTGGCGAGGTGCTGGCCGCTTGCCTGGCCGATCTCAAAGGCGCGATCGCGCCCGAAGTATTTATTGCCCACAGTCGCTGTGACCTGTGCCAGTGGTTTAGCCAGTGCTATCAAACGGCGCGTGAGGTGTCACACCTTTCGTTGCTCCCTGGCGTCACGCCCGCCCGCTATACCCATCTCAAAGCGCAAAGTCTAATGACGGTCGCCGATTTGGCCCGCGCCCACCCGCGTCAGCTCGCGTACTTGCCTGGGTTTGGCGATGCCGTCGCCGGTCGGCTGATTCACCAGGCGCAGGCGACGCTCTATGATCGCGCGATCGCTCGCCTCCCCGCCAAGACTCAACAGTTTGTGCTGTCGCCTCACGACCTGCCCAGTGCCGACGTCGAGCTGTACTTTGATATTGAAGCTGCCCCTGATGTCGATGTCATTTACCTGCATGGGGTGTTGGTGGTGGATCATGGTCATCAGACCGAGCAGTTTCATCCGTTGCTGGCCGAAGCGGCGGATCAAGAGCGGGATGCCTGGGAACAGTTTTTAGATTTGGTGCTGCAATATCCTCAAGCGCCGATCTACCACTTTTGCCCCTACGAAGCGCAAACGGCTCGCAAGCTGACTCGCCACTACGGCAGTCTGCCTCCAGATGAACTGCAGCGCTTGATTAATCGCTTTGTCGACATTCACTGGTGTGTGACGGAATCGGTGACGCTACCGGTCGAAAGCTATGCCCTCAAACATATTGCTCGCTGGATGGGCTTTGAATGGCGCGATAGCGATGCCAATGGGGCACAGTCGATCTGTTGGTATAACGAATGGCTGACCAGCGGCGATCGCACCTACCTAGATGCCATTCTGCGGTATAACGAAGACGACTGCCGCGCGACATACCACGTCAAACAGTGGCTAACGGAGTTTGCTCAGCCCCACTGGCAGGCCAGTGCTGCCACCTATCTCACGGCCTCGGCGTGATGCTGGGCGATCGCGCCGAAAAATATTTGACAAAGTGTCGTTTCGCAGACAAGATAGAGATCGTCCTTATTAAGGGCCTGTAGTTCAATTGGTTAGAGCACCGCCCTGTCACGGCGGAAGTTGCGGGTTCGAATCCCGTCAGGCCCGTTCAAAAGTGCACACAGCGCTAAAAGATACTTAGGAACAAAGATGAGCTGAAAGGCTTTTGTCCTAAATCTGTCCTAAACGTTTACATAGATATTGTGGCATCGACACTTGTTGAAATGCCAACAACACAATTATCCAACTCTATGATAGCTAGATCCACCAAGCACTCAGATTTCAGACTCAGACCATCATTAGCAGGCTGGCAGTACTCACACACGACCGCTCCTACCAAAACTCAAAAGCCATACACACACATACCTAACCTTTACC